>NZ_MDGQ01000005.1:654375-1308750 GCF_001747105.1 Roseivirga misakiensis
AATTTCAGCAGTTTCTACGGCATTTTCATAGGTATTTGCCGCATTCGGTTCTACGGTAATATCTTTTTCTGGCACACCCGCCATTTTCAAAAAAGAAGCTAATCTGTTGGCAGCAAAACTGTTGCTAATCTGTTGAAAACCAAGGCCACCACTCACCACTATGTGTTTTATCTTCCCATCGTTGTAAAGCTGCAAAGCATGAGTAATACGATCGGCACCGTGGTTAAAGTAGACCCTGTCTCGCGGTGTTTTACTGCCTTTAGTAACCCCAGAGAATACAATTGCCACATCATAATTCCCGACTTCCTCCATAGGTACGGGATCGTATTCCCAAATCAACATCGCGCGATTGCTGATATATCTGTTAGAGAAGAATAGTAGCAAAATTAAACCAGTCCAAAAACAACGTTTTTTCCACTTCGTGTTTTTTGTCCATACGGAATAGACAAAGAGCCCTATAACCCAGGTGATAGGAAGTACAAAAAAGGCTAGTATTTTAGATAGAACAAAAAACATAAAATCTACTTGACGAAATTAATCTTAACTTTTCTATATTCCTTAAGTACTGAAAATCAGCATGATATACATCGGTCTATTGGTGTTCAAAAAATAATCATGTTTGAGTGTAATGTCTTTTTCACATGCTCGTCTACCCTAATGAATGGAGTTGCAAGAGTTTAAAACAAAGGTTCTACCTCTAAAGGATCGGCTGTTTAGAATTGCCTTAAGTATGCTTAAGTCTACGGAAGAAGCCGAGGATGCTTTACAGGATGTTATGGCTAAGCTTTGGGCGAAGCGTGATCGGCTGGCCGGATATAATAGTATCGATGCTCTTGCAGTGACAATTATAAAAAACCAATGTTTGGATAAACTGAAGTCTATAAAGCATAAACATCAGTTGGACATTCAGGAAATGGAATTTGACTCTGGTTTTATAAGTCCTCAGCGGAAAATTGAATTGAGCGAAAGCATGCAACTCATGATGAAAGCGTTTGAAGGCTTGCCAGAACAACAGCGGTTACTGATTACCCTGAGAGATGTTGAAGGGTATGAATACGATGAGATTGCATTACAGACTGGATTGGCAGTGAATAATATAAGAGTAGGACTCTCCAGAGCAAGAAAAGCCGCAAGGCAAGCTTATTTAAAAGAGACGAGTTATGAAGGGATATAAGGACATAGAAAAGCTCATTGAGCAATATTATAACGGGGATACTTCTCTTGAAGAAGAATTGCAACTCCAAACTTTCTTTGAAGGAGAGGATATTCCCGACCATTTAAAGTCATATCAAGATCAATTCTTGGCAATGACCTATATGAACAGTGTAAAAAGTGAGTTGAGCGAAGACGACCTTTTTGCAAAACTGGAAAATGATACTCCAGTTGTAGCGATGAAACCCTCAAACCGTATTTGGTTCTACCGAATAGCGGCAGGTGTAGCACTTGTTTTATCTGGTGTTTGGTTTGGCAATCAGTTACGGCCAAATGATGGAATGGAGAAAATGCAAGCACAACTGGACGAAATGAAGTCGCTTATGTTCAGCCAGTTAGAAAGTAGTTCAGCGAGTGGTAGGTTACAGGCTGTAAGTAGTTCAATGGCTTTTGAAGAAGCCGATGAAGAAACGGTTGACGTGCTAATTGCCACTCTCAAAAATGATGAGAGTATGCATGTTCGCTCTAAGGCAGCCAGTGCATTGACCAAGTTTGGCTCAAATAAGAAAGCAAGGGAAGCACTCAGAGATGCCTTGTTACAAGAACTCGAACCAGCTGTTCAAATCACGCTAATAGACTGTCTGGTTTCATTAAAAGAAAAGTCATCGATAGAAACTTTTCAGCAACTGAGTAATGATGAAAAAGTACTAAAAGAAGTAAAAGAAGAGGCTTATCTGGGCATATTCCGACTCAAAGAATTATAAACAACAAGTGGATTGATCTCCACAAAACTTAACTCAAAATATTAAAGAAGATTAAACAAACGAAAATGAAAAAGTTAAACATAAAACTAAGCTTAATCGCATTCGCATTGATCCTATCAACTGGATTACTGGCACAAGAATATGAAGTTGAGATAGGCAATTCATCGGCCACAACGGTGATCATAAAAGAAGTCAATAGAGTAACTGTTGAAGCTTATGATGGGAAATCTATTGTGATGATGAACAGTAAAGGTACTTCGCGTCCCAAAAGGGCGGAAGGTCTCAAAGCCTTGAGCGCTAGAGGTGAAGACAACACTAATATTGGTCTCAATGTCCAAAAAAGCGGAAATGAAGTTACGATCATACAAGCTGCTCGGAGAGTGGAAGGAAAATATACCATTAAAGTGCCCAAAGATGTAAAGGTTAAAATCCAGCATACAGGAAACTGGGAAGGTGGTAAAATTGAAGTGTATGGAGTTTCTGGTGAAGTTGAAGTTTCGGGAAGGCACAATGCTGTACACCTAGAAAACGTAACAGGTCCTGCATTAGTCAATACAGTGCACGGCGCTGTAACGGCAATTTTCTCAGAATTTAGCCAGTCTGGTCCAACTTCTTTAGTCTCAGTTTACTCCTCAGTGGATGTGACACTCCCGAGCAAATCAAAGGCAGACATTACCATCAGAACTCCTTACGGTGAGGCTTATTCTGATTTGGAAATAGCATTTGATAAAACGGAAGATATGCGCAAAGTGAGCTCCACAGTGAAAGGTTCAATCAATGGTGGTGGTGTTGGACTAGAGATTAAATCCAACCACGGAAATGCCTACTTGAGAAAGAAGTAAACTAATGATAAGCATGCCTTGAGTAGCTAGAGAAATCAAACTCGGGGCATGTTTTACAAAACTCAAATCATATGAAAAGGTCAATCATAACAACACTTTTTATGCTCTTTGTGATCATTGGTCAGGCACAAGAGCAGTCCACAAAATCCTTTCCGCTTAAAAGCGCTAAAGAGGTCTCTTTAGACTTCGAATACCCTCAAATAGTAAAGATTAAGACTTGGGATAAAGATGAGGTACAAGTCATTTCAAAACTTGATATAAATGAGGGAAAGGATAATGACAATTTTACACTGCGGTCGACGTCAGAAGGAGGCCGGCTTACTATTTCTTCAAAACTTACAGGTCTGAGTAAGTATGATGGTGTCTATATGAGTAGTAGCGATGATTATGAAGATCATAAGCAGAAGGTTTTCAAAAATGGAAAAAGAGTAGATCAAGGCAATGGTAATAGAAATAAAGGAGTAGAAATATTTATTGTGGTTGAAGTGACTGTTCCGAAAAACCGTCCGCTTACTATCACAGCAAAATATGGATTGGTCGAAGTTGTCGATTTACCCATTGAACTTTTTGTCGATGCACATTTTGGTGGGGCTGACCTCACCATCAAAGAAAATAACATCGGTTTTCTCACGGTGTCTTCTTCATGGGGGCAATTATTTTCTGACTTGAATAGTGATTTTAATATCAAGGGCAACGATATGCCTGGTAAGAAAATGATCGCTGAGTTATCGACTAAGAAAAATGGCAATAAGGTAAATGTCGAAACGCGGTTTGGTAATGTGTTTCTCCGTAAAAATTAAGCGATGAGAAATATAATTGTGCTTTTACTAATGATTATGAGTAGCGCTCTTATTGCTCAAGTAGATCATTTAGAGAAAACGTTGCCACTAGATGGCCGTCGAGTACGGATTGATGTTGATTTAGCCACTAATGTGACGATCGGTACGTGGGATAAGGATGAGGTACAGGTCAAGGTTACTTATGAAATAAATGGAGGAGCGCTGAACAAGGCAGTTCAAATAGATCTGGAAGAATTAAAGAGTCGTATTGAGCTTGACCTTGAAATTGATATGGACATGATCAATGATTCTGATTATGAGAGCTGTGAAGGTGATAATTCGCACACTTGGGGTAATAGAAACAACAATAAAATTTGCTCAGACATCGTCGTTGAAGTGCTTTTGCCTCAGAAAACGGAGGTAGAAATAGAAACGGTTATTGCCGATGTTGAAATAAGGGGAGTCTTTGAAGAAATGGATGTGAAAACGGTCACGGGCGATATCAATATTACATGGCCCGAGAAGAAAGGCGCAGAGATAGAACTAAAGACGGTAAACGGTGACATTTACACGAACTTCGATTTAAGTGCTATTCAAGATAGAGGCTTGCCGATGATAAGTAGCCATAAAATCTCGACTACCCATAAATCAGGCGAAAGTTACCTTAGACTTGAAACAGTTACGAGTAACATCTACTTGAAAAAGGGGTGAATAAAGCGTGAAAACTGTTAATTACCCTTAATGTCTGTTAATTCTGAGGGTGATATGCAACATTTTTCGATTAGAACGCATCTGTAATATAGAGCAAGCGAAACTTCAGTAACCTTTTACAAAAGCTGAAGTCTAATAAGAAAAAGAAGAACAAGATGTTTACCCAACCCACACTTTACCTCGGAACCATGGACGGCCAACACAAGATTACCATCAGCGGTGTCGTTTTCTATATTGAATCAGAATGCCGCAAACTATTGACAGATCATTTAAACATAATTTATCGGAATAGCTCGAGGGCTAAGAGTGAGGCGGTAGATGAAAGGATGGCCGAATTATTATTAGATGAATTGAAAGAAGAGGGTAAGCAGATCATATCAAATAAAGAGGTAGTCCACTTTATAGAAAGAACAAGAAATTTAAGGTAACCTGATTAATTGGTTTGAGGTAATTAAAACAGGTGTTTTCTATCCAGGTCCCGACAAAGGTTTGTCGGGATCTTTTTTTGCTAGATAGGGAAGGCAATTCTCGATTACGCTAATTAAATAATTGGTTTTATCTATAATATGACCGTTGGTGAGCTATTTATATTGAGAAAACGAGAATAGTTCTTTAATTGAGCACTATAAACTATTGGATTAGCTTATGACCAAAAGAAGGGAATTCATTAAGAAGTCAGCATTAGCTTCATTAACCTCAATCATCGGAACAGAAATAGTTTTCGGTGAGAAAATGCTGGCCAAGTATTCGCCCATATTTCTGGAACAGAACGACCCACAGACCCTATTCAATAAGCATAAGGAAATGACCACGCTGAACGATCGGCCCTGGAATATTGAAGCAAAAGCGCATTTGTTGGACGACTTAGTAACCCCTGAAGACCGAATGTTTATTCGTAACAATGGAGTTATTCCCAAAAATATCGATGCCAATAACTGGAAACTTACTATTGAGGGAGAATCGGCGAAAGCCACCAAAACATACACGCTATCTGATCTTAAGAACAACTTCAAATCCCATACTTATCAGTTGACGCTCGAATGTGGGGGTAATGGTCGCAGTGAATTTAACCCTCCAGCTAAAGGAAACCAATGGACTGTTGGAGCGGTTTCGAGTGCGAAATGGACTGGAGTTCGTTTAAAAGACTTGTTAACGGACGTTGGCGTGAAAGCGGATGCGGTTTACATTGGCTATTATGGAAAAGACACACACCTGAGTGGTGATCCTAGTAAAGTAGTGATTTCTAGAGGCGTACCGATTGCTAAAGCCATGCAAGACGAAACCCTCATTGCCTATCAAATGAATGGTAAAGATATACCGTTAGCTCACGGTTATCCATTGCGACTAATCGCTGGAGGTTACCCCGCTTCGGCTTCGGGAAAATGGATCGATCGACTAGTAGTCCGTAATATCGTTCATGATGGACCCAAAATGACTGGTACAGCTTATCGCGTTCCATGCGAAGCAGTTGCCCCAGGAACTGAAGTCCCAGAAGATCAGATGTGTATCATTGAGTCTATGCCAGTAAAATCTTTGGTGACTTACCCTAAATCTGGAGCACTCATCAAATTGGGCAATAGTTTTGAAGTAAGAGGGAAAGCTTGGGCTGGTGAGCTCAGCGTAAAAGAAGTGCACATATCGATAGATTTTGGTGCGACTTGGCAAAAAGCTAAGTTAAGTCCACCAGCCAATCGATTGGCATGGCAACCATGGTCCGTGAACGTTGAGCTTCCTAAAAAGGGATATTATGAAGTCTGGGCGAAGGCTACCGACAGTGAAGGAACATCTCAGCCTATGGTAGTACCGGGGTGGAACCCGAAAGGATATTTGAATAATGCTTGCCACCGAATAGCCGTGAAAGCCGTATGACGCCAGAAGACTTTAAAGAAAGGTTTAGAAGTTTAAAATTGATGATTACCGCACTCATTGTGGTATTTACTATGGTTTTAGGGTTCGTGGGTTTACTGATCTATGATCCAAATTTCTTTGAAGAACGGAATACCGAGTTATCAGAAATATTGGCGGAAGGAACGGATGAGACGGGGTTTGTTGAGGGGGATTTTAAGATGCTCGTCGTAGCCAATTGTACGGCGTGTCACTCCGCCAAATTAGTAACCCAAAACCGCGCTTCTAAAGAAGGCTGGAAGAATATGATCCGATGGATGCAAGAAACCCAGAACCTTTGGGATCTGGGTGAAAATGAAGAAAAGATCCTCCAATATTTATCGACTCACTATGCACCGCAAGACCAAGGCCGTAGGGTGGGCTTAAAAGTAGAAAAGTGGTATCAGTTGGAAGATTAATTGAGTCTGCTGAAAATGATGTTTATCTTAAGTGTACGCCAATCTTGGATTTCAAAGTCATAGTAATCTTTTGAAATGGTAGATTGAATCTTGCCTTGGTCGACAAGTTCTAAGCTTAAAACTTCGATAAACTCATTATCCGATGGCATGAGTTTAAATTCACTGTTATCGAATTCGTACTGGTATCCCACGCTATTCTTAGCGTATTCAACATAACCATCCGGTTGGCTGGGGTAATCAAATGAAAGATTTGGCTCTGGAAAATAAATGGAAATGAGTTTAAACTCTGTGTCATTGGTGGCGTTCGGCCTAATCTCAAGGTCATAAGATTGGTCGTTGAAATAATCGACGATTTCTGATTTCAAATCTGTCGATTTCTCATCATCTCCATTAAGATCAACAGCGACAGCTGAGGTCATTGATTCGATGGAGTAAAAACCGCTTATGGTGTTAATGTCAACATCGGAGTCTTCATTATCGCAAGATGTAAAAATGAGAATGGCGAAAAAAAATAGGGTGTGTTTGAAGATTTTCATTGTGAGTTGTTTTACCCTTTCAAGCATCAAAAGTTGCGCCAAGTAACGGTCTTAAAACTACCGTTCATCAACTTTTTTACTGGCCTTTATATCTTGGTAACCTTTAATGGCTATTCCTAAACTGGCAATACCTCCAAACAATCCAATTTGCCAATTATCGCTAAAGGTTAATATCACCCCGGCGATAAAGCCCATGATGCCGATGACCAACCCAACGTTGGCACTACTCTTTTGTTTATCGTTCATTTGTCTCTTTTTGGTCGATACTGTCTTAATCTTTTTATGTCCTCTTGTACAATAACCTTCAAATGCTGGATCAGTTTAGGTTGGGCCTGTTTATTGTCTCTTCACTAGAAGTGATCGCTTAGATACTTTTCTTGATCTCCTCGGCCAGTTGATAGACAGCCATAGCGTAAAGGTGACTGCGATTATACCGAGTGATTACGTAGAAATTGTAAAGACCAAACCAGTGTTCGGTATTTCCATCCTTATCGAAAATGAGCATGGTAGCAGGTAAATCGGCATTCAGGTTTTCAGCTGGTTTGAAGCCAATCGCGGTGTAATCGGAAACTTTATTCTTTGGTTTCGTCGATTGCTTTCTTAGACCAGTAATTTTTCTGGTCATTTCGGCCTTCGAGGTAATCGGCTGACCTTTTTTCCATCTGTGAACCTTTAGATAATTAGCTACACTGGCTATGGCATCTTCAGGACTTTCCATTAAGTCTCGTGTACCATTTTCCTCAAAACTTTTGGCGTAGGCGATATAACTACTTGGCATAAATTGGCTATAACCCATGGCGCCCGCGTAAGACCCTAAAATCTCAGTAGCTTCTAAGTTTTCGAGCTTTGAGAGTATTAAGAATTTACCCAATTCAGATTTAAAGAACTTGGCTCTTTTCGGGTAACCAAAGCCCAGCGTATATAGCGCATCCAGCACTTTGTAAGAGCCTTTGATTTTACCGAAATAAGTCTCTACACCAATAATTCCTAATATGATTTCAGCAGGTACACCCGTATCAGCACTTACCTTTTCTAGTGCTGTCTTATGCGTTTTGTAGAAAGCTACTCCAGCGTCGATTCGCCCTTGTTTAATGAAAATTTTTCGGTATCGTTCCCATGTCATGGTGCCTTCGGCAGGTCGAGTGATTTTCTCGATAATTTCACTTTGGTATTCGGCTTGATTCAAAATAGCCATCACTTCGTCCTTCGAAAACTGAGTTTCCTTTTTTACGAATTCCGAAGCAAATGCTTCGACGTCGGCCTTATCGATCTGTGAAAAAGAGGGGAGGCTCAGGAGAATTAGGAGTAGCGTTACTAAAGTCTTTTGCATGGGCGTGAACTATGTATTTCAAATATAGAATACGATCGTAAACCACAAAGCGGTTCTTTGAAATACGATCATATTATCTTGATTTGTTTTCTATCTTTCAATCATGTTTAGTGCCAAAGACATAGAACGCTTCAGGGAAGATACTGACGGAGTTCAAAAAGTTATTCATTTCAATAATGCGGGGAGTGCTTTGCCTGTAAATCAGGTACGAGATGCTGTGGTAGACTACACCATAGAGGAAGCAACTTATGGTGGTTATGAAACGCATACCAAGCATTTTGATGTGTTGGAAGCAACATATGAGGCGATCGCAAAACTCATTAAAGCCGATAAAGAAGAAATAGCGATCGTTGAAAACGCCACAGTTGCTTGGAATGCCGCTTTTCAGTCGATTGACTTTGAGGATGGGGATGAAATTATTACTAATCAATCGGATTATGCTAGCAATTATATCGCTTACCTGCATCACCGAAAGGATTTGACGGTAAAGGTCATTCCTAATTTGGATAATGGTGATCCTGATCTAGAAGCTTTCGAAACGCTTATTGGTGAAAACACTAAACTCGTCTCCATCACGCATATGCCTACAAATGGTGGCCTAGTCTCTCCAGCAGAGGCAATTGGGGAAATCTGTAGACGGCATCAAATCCTATACTTGCTCGACGCGTGTCAATCGGTAGGGCAATATCCAATTGATGTAGAGGCGATTGGCTGCGACTTTTTATCTGTTACAGGTCGTAAATATATTCGAGCACCCAGGGGTACAGGATTTCTTTACGTTCGAAAATCTACAATGCCGAAACTTAGACCACTGACCTTGGATTTACATGCTGCGAATTGGACAGGCCCAGAAACCTATGAAATAAGGAGTGATGCTCGGAAGTTTGAAAACTGGGAAGGCAATCGTGCTGCACTTTTAGGGCTTAAAGTGGCTGTCGAATATATTTTGGAAATAGGGATAGATAAGATTTGGCACCGCGTTCAGTTTTTAGCGCAACAAGTAAGAGAAGGGTTGTCCAAAATCGAAGGTGTGAGGATTCATGATATTGGTACAGTTAGAAGCGGCATTGTCTCATTTACGGTTGACGGTAAATCAGCTGATGAAGTGAAAACTCTGCTTTTAGCACAAAACATAAATGTATCTTGGAACGGCGTGCCAAATACCTTTTTGGATATGACCGCACGCGGGCTGAAAGAGGTCATCCGGGCTTCTGTGCACTACTACAATACTGAAGAAGAAATTGAAACGTTTCTTGCTGCAATCCAGAAGCTAACAGATTGAAAAAAATCCCTAGGTACTTTAAATCAATTTGGCGAGGAGCTCCTTAACGATTTTAGCAGCCACCATAGCTGTCATTCCATTAATGTCTCGCGTAGGGTTGTATTCGACCACGTCACAGCCAACAATATTTGCATCGAGCTTCTGAATCATACTAATCGCTTCACGCGTACTTAGGCCACCGGGCTCATGGTGAGAAACACCGGGGGCAAATGCTGGATCTAGCACATCCATGTCAAAAGTGACATAGACGGGATCATTGAAATTTAATGCGATTGAGGAAGTCCAATCTTTCATTTCAATAACATTTACGCCAAAGCGATCGGCTTGTTCTTTTTGGTGTTGGGTCATGGTACGAACCCCAATCTGAGTTAGATTTTTTGCTAACCCACTCTCCATAATTCTGGCAAATGGGCAGGCATGCGAATGCTTGTTCCCATCTAGCTCGTCGTACAAATCGCCATGGGCATCGAACTGAATTATTTGGAGGTTCGGGTATTTTTTCGCCATAGCTTTCATGATCGGGAAAGTCATGGAATGATCACCTCCTAAAGAAAAAGGTATAGCCTCCTTACTTAAAATACTTTCTATTGGCTTTTGAATGCTCAAATAATCTGTAATTGAAGTATTTCCACACCATTTCACCTTCGGGTGTTCATGAAGGTTAGTTAAGTTCTCCGTGAAGAAGTTGGCAGAATTCGATTCAATAGCCTCAATGATGAATTCAGGAGCTTCTGCCGGACCTCTTAAATAGGAAGAGTTTTCATCAAAAGGAATCCCAATTAAAGCGATATCACTAGAAGCCAAATTGCTTATCGATCCTTTGATAATTCCCATTACTTTTTCCAGTTATCGCGGAGTGTTACAGTTCTATTAAAGACTAAATTACCTTCGGTAGTATCCCCGTCCACAATAAAATAGCCTTGTCTTTCAAATTGAAATTGGTCTCCAACTTGAGCCGAGGCTAGTGAAGGTTCAAGCAAAACGCTTTTGTTCACCGTCAACGAATCTGGATTCAGATGATTTAGAAAATCATCTTCAATGGTGTTTAAATTCTCAGTTTTGAATAGGCGATCGTATTGTCTGATTTCTGCGCTTACGGCATGGTCGGCAGATACCCAGCCGAGTGTTCCTTTTACTTTTTTACCGCTAGTGTCATGGCCACTTCTAGTCTCAGGGTCATACTCGCAATGTAATTCGGTAATATTTCCGTCAGCATCTTTCACAAAGTCAACACATTTTACAATATAGCCGTACTTCAAGCGGACTTCTCGATCGGGTCCAAGTCTATACCATTTCTTCGGAGAGGGAGGGTTTTCCAAGAAATCTCCTTGTTCTATATAAATTTCACGAGTCAATGGCATTTCGCGAGTACCAGCAGTTTCATCGCCTGGATTATTCACCGCCGGCATCATTTCTACCTTATCCTCCGGCCAATTAGTAATGACCACCTTGAGCGGGTCCAGAATTCCAAAAACTCTGTTAGCCGTTTTGTTCAAATCCTCCCTGATACTATGTTCTAGTAAGGCAATATCCGTAATGCCATCTCGCCGAGCTACGCCTATTTTATGGGCGAAATTCTTGATGGAATTCGGCGTGTAACCTCTTCTTCTTAGGCCAGAAATTGTAGGCATGCGTGGGTCATCCCATCCCGTTACTTTACCCTCTTCTACGAGCTGTAAAAGCTTCCGCTTACTCACAATAGTATAGCCAAGGTTTAGTCTTGCAAATTCGGTTTGCTCTGAAGGAAAAATCTCTAATTCTTTAATAAACCAATCATAGAGCGGTTTATGGTCTCTAAATTCAAGTGTACAAAGGCTGTAAGTTACATGCTCAATAGAATCAGATTGACCATGAGCGAAATCATAATTTGGATAGATACACCATTTGTCACCAGTTCGGTGATGATCGACTTTTTTAATCCTGTAGATAATCGGATCACGCATGTGCATGTTCGGTGAATCCATATCTATTTTTGCCCGCAATACTCTGCTACCTTCCTCACAATTGCCACTTTTCATTTCCTCGAAAAGAGCAAGGTTTTCTTCTATAGAACGAGTTCTGAATGGGCTTGGAATTCCAGGTGTCGATGGGTTCGTTTTTCCTGCGCTAATCTCTTCCGCAGACTGATCGTCGATGTAGGCTTTGCCTTTTTGGATCAGTTTTAAAGCATATTGGTAAAGTGTTTCGAAGTAATCAGAGGTAAATAGGGGCTCATCACCATACTCATAGCCAAGCCATTTTATGTCCTCAATAATAGCGTCGACATATTCAGTACTTTCCTTGGCTGGGTTGGTATCGTCGAAGCGTAAATTACATTTACCGTTGTACTTCTCTGCGAGACCAAAGTTTAGAACAATAGATTTGGCATGACCGATGTGAAGGTAGCCATTCGGTTCAGGAGGAAACCGTGTCTGGACCATAGAATTCTTTCCTGATTCTAGATCTTCTTCTATCATTTGCTCAATGAAGTTGAGCGACTCTCGGTTCTCGTTTTCAGACATTTCCTCTTAATTCTAAATTGGATGCAATTTTACTAAAAGCCTGCCAGATGAACGAGGATTAGACCAAATAAGATTGGTCAATAAAAAACCCCGACTTGTATAAGCCGAGGCATTAGAGATTATAAATAATAATGCTCAAGAATAATTGAACCTTAGCGAAGGTATCGTATGCGTTTTCTACACCCAAACTTCTTCAAAGAACGGTTGGTTTAAATCAGTCAATGGGGGTTAAATCATCACCTTCCCGTTTTCGGCGAGCCAAGTTTAAAGCCTAGGCCGAAACTGAAGCCCACATTGTCAAAGTTTGAAACACCATTGATAGGTTCCTGAAATGTCTCACTCTTAGTACCTTCTAATTGGAAATTGAAGTATAACCTAGACGCTAAGCTAGTTTCCATACCTACCCCATATCGCACGGCGTTGAACCTTAGATCGGTTGTCGAATAACGGTCCCGGATTTCCCCATTATTATTGGAAAATGCCTTGAAATTAATAAGCTCCATATTAACCCGTTCGACTCCCAGAAGCCCATAAAAATTAACGCTGCCTTGTTTAACGTAATATTTTAACCCTAAACCTGTAGTCATCACAAACTGATTCCTAGTTTCATTAGAGAAACTAACCCCCGTGCCGGCATTATTAACCGCTGCCCTTTGAGCATCCTCGTCTGGTAATTTAAATGAGATACCAAAACTTCCCTGAAGAACTAGACGCTGTGACAATCCGTATCCGAAATTGAGCCGATAGTTGTTGCCACTATTGGCGATATTGAATCGTTCATTGCCTAAATTCTGCTCGCTGAGAAGAAACCACGAGCCAAACTGAAATTCTACATTAAAAAGATTGGTATTTTTCCTTTGGACGAGAGAATCGATTTTTCGACTACTTCTTAACTGACTTTTATCTACTTCGGAACCCCATTTACGCTGTTTTTTGATGAACTTGAAAGTTTGATCTAAAAACAGCCGATCATTCATCTTTACTGGTGGAATAAACTTCACATCCCCTAAAAGTCTGTTGAATAAAAGTGGGTTATACTTATCAAATATGATGGTTTTTGCTGGCTGTATATCGTCGGTTTCCAACAAAGCAAGCGTAGCCTCAGACTGTTTAGTTAAGTCTACTACGAAAAGCCTCTTTGGGTCGATAGTACCAAACTGAACGCCGTCGGTCACTAAAACTTTTAACCGTTCCAGTGCTTGCTCATCCTTTGTGTAGACAATTTCCACTCCTCGGCCATTAGCAAATAAAGAGGCCCTTACAAGTTCGTGATTCTCCTGTTTGTTAAGAGGCAGA
Organism: Roseivirga misakiensis; assembly: GCF_001747105.1. NCBI lineage: Bacteria > Pseudomonadati > Bacteroidota > Cytophagia > Cytophagales > Roseivirgaceae > Roseivirga > Roseivirga misakiensis. Next base: position 667,872 of record NZ_MDGQ01000005.1, read on the forward strand.
AAAAGAATGTGATAGGCATTGTTTGTTGATGAAGTCCCCCCAATCTCTTTAAAGTAAATCTGCTCTTGGGCGAGCAGGTCTACATTAAATAAAAAGGAAAAAAAACAGCAAAGGAATGTGATTTGGTTTGCTTTCCGCATTAGTGAATTAGTCTTCTTCGTCAAATTCCTCTAATGGACGGAAAGCCCATATGTCATCGTAGCGGGCATTAATATTTCTTCCAGTGGCTACATAGGCAAAATCTAAGATGGTAAAACTTACCGCTTGCTCTCTGGCTGAACCTTCAAATTCGGTCAACTCTTCCCATTCATCAGCGTCAGGGTTATACCGCCAAGTGTCAATAAGATTAGACAGTCTTTTACCCACCGAGATATAACCAAAAGAGCCTATACTGAATGATGCCGCATATTCTCTTAGCACCTCCGGATCGCCAGTATCATCATCGTCCAGGTCGTTTTTCTCAGTCCAGAGATCAGTTGCCGGATCATACATCCAGAAATCTTCTTGGTGAATGCCGTTGTGTAAGCCACCGCCCACGTAAGCCAGGCCATCGATAACAAAGTTGAAAGCTCCCTGCCTTTTTGATCCACCCATACTCGAAATTTGCACCCAGGTGTTTGAACTAGGGGAGTATTTGTAGAAGTCTTTTAAGTTATTGTCTCCATCGTTTCCAGTGCCCACATAACCCTCATCATTAAGGGTGAAACTCAAAGCTCCAAACCTAGCTGCCCCTGGGAAATCTGCTATTTGAGTCCAGCTATCTAAGGCGGGGTCATATTCCCAGAAATCATTCAATTCTACATCTCCATCGTAGCCCGTACCGACATAGCCTTTACCGTTTGCGGCGAAAGCTACCGCTGAGTTTCTGGCCACTCCGGGAAAGTCAGCGATTCTGAACCAAGTATTACGGTCGGGTTCGTATCTCCAAAAATCGACCAAGCGATCATCGCCGTCGTAGCCAGTACCTACAAAGGCAAAATCATCAATTACAAAAGCCACTGCACCACTTCTGGTTGCCCCTTCAAAGTCACTTTCTTCAACCCAGTTCCCTTCGTCGGGACTAGATGAAGTAGAGTTGTTGCACGATAAGCAAATACAGGCAGTCAGCGCCCAAAATGCGTTTAATATAGTTCGTCTGTTTTTCATGTCAATCATTGTATTTAGATATGTAGATTTTCAATTTCGTTTCCAGTTGAGTAGCGTCAATCGCTACTGTTCTAATGTTTGTATTGATCTCGGTGGATGGTATAGTCAGGTAAAAGCTCTCTTCGTCTAAACCTTGGGTGTTAATCAAGTTTTCGACATAGGCTCCCACTGCGAACTCATATTTGGCCACTTGCTCTAATTCATCATCACTGATTAGGCTAGCGGTAATGGTTCTTCCTTCTATTGGACTGGATATGGCCTGATCTATGTTTTCAAATTTTGATAAATAGTGCAGTGATAACTGGGCAGGGAAAGGCGTATCATCATTGGCAGTCTTGTCGAAAATAGTCACCTCCAGCACCGCATTATTTATGGCAAATACATCAAAGGCTTCTTCAATCTGAGCGATGTGCGGAACGCTAATTTTCGTTGCCAAACTACTTACGCCTTGAATAAAACCCATGTCGGCGGTTTTGCTGGTAGAAATCTCATTTAGGTCAATGATCTCTTGCAGCAAGTCATCCGGATCGGTTCCGCTTATTTGATTAAACCTTTCTGCCGATTCGTTTGCAGGAAATGTGTAGGTCAATTCTTGGACATCATCTTCTGCAGGTCTTCTGTAATAAAGTGCCATTTTAAGATTGGCACTATCGAATGGAATCGTGCTGACAAAGTCTGAATTGTCATTGACTTGGAAAGCAAAGCCCCCAAGGAATTCTCTGAAATCATCGTCCGACTGGAGTTCCTCATCACCATCAATTACCTTCTGAAAGATTTCTTCACCCAGAGAATTAGGTAGTTTGATGAAAATGGAATCAGTTTCATCCTCGTTTTTATCCAGAACGAATTGAGCAATTGGCTGACTATCTAGCGAAAGCGCATCAAATTGATAGAAAAAGTCTTCCGGGGGCTCAAATGACTCATTTATTCTAAAAACTGATACCTCTTGCGTTTCACCCGTTCCATACGTATTTCTGTAGGGGTATAGAATAATACCCAACGAATCGAAAGTGTCATCAGCATCGAAAGTAGGGGTAAGGCCGAGTGAAAGTTGAAAGAACGGGTTGGCATTTATCGTCCCTAAAACAGGGTTTTCGTACCTGCCCAAAAGCAATGAATTTGCGTCGCCGGTTACAATCGAGTCGATATGTATAGTTGACATATCGAGTGATAATGTGTCTATAAAAAAGAAGTCGAAACTACTTTCGTCAGTAATACTGATTTCACCTTTTTCTTCACACGAAAGCATGAAGATTATAGAAATCAGTGCTAATAATTGTGTTGTTTTCTTGTCCATGAATCTTGGTTTCTATGTCAAATAGACAATCTTAATCACCAAGAAATCTGGAGAGGTGTGTTAAAAATGGTAAAGAGAAATGCTAAATTTTGTGAAAGGAACTTCTCACTCAGCCAATGGAACAAGAGTGTTATTACTCAAAAAGGTTGGCACTATTAATCTTCGATCTATAGGTTTTTCCAATGGGTATGTCTTGACCGTTTTTCAAGTGTAAAGTGTGTCCAACTTTACTTTTGACCATAAGTTTAGGGATAATAAATGATCGGTGAACTTGTAGAAAACTGTCGGGTAATTCTTTGGCCAATTTGGAGAGTGACTGCAAAACAAGGTATTTCGATTCGGCTGTGTGATACCTAATATATTCGCCCACGGATTCTATATATAGTATATCAGATAGTTGAATTCGATGGCTTTCGTAACCAGATTTAATAACTAGACTTTTGTCATCGTCATTTAAGATAGATTCATACTTGGCGGCTTTCGCTTCCACGCTAAATATGGATTCAATTTTTTGGACGCACTTCAGAAACCTATCTTCTAGGATCGGTTTGAGTAAATAGTCTAGAACTTCAAATTCAAATCCCTTCAAAGCATATTCTCTATAGGCCGTTGTCAAAACTACTTTGGCTTCCTTGGTATAGTCCTGTAAAAAGTCGAGCCCAGTTTTGTGAGGCATCTGAATATCTAAGAAAATTAAATCAATACGCTCTCTTTTAAGCAAGCTTTCTGCCTCAAACGCATTTTTACATTTGGCGACAAGTTGTAAGGTTTTGGTTTTACCAATATGATGCGCTAACAAATCCCGGGCATATTGTTCATCATCGACGACAATGCACTTTAGTTTAAGGCCTTTATATTCCATGGGTTAAGCTTAGTTTGGCTATGAACTCAGTGGCTGTTTTCTGGGTGGTGAAACTGTGTTTTTCACCATAGCAATATTTTAAACGTTGCTCAATATTTGTTAACCCGATTCCTGACTCTGACGGGTTTGTATTAGGTCTAGATTGAGAAGAAGGAATACTGTTAGTGATGGTAATTTCGGTTGACTGATCTTGGTTAACCACGCTAATTTTTACCGATAAATTTTCGCCCGTAACGGAGTAGCCATGTTTAAAAGCATTTTCAAGTAGGGGTAATACGATCATGGGTTCAATCTCGACACTATCATCGGCAATTTTCAGGTCTAAGTCTACATCAATACTTTCTTCATCTTTAATCAACTGAAAAAACACGTAGCTATCTATGATTTCAATTTCGCGAGAAAGCTTTATTTTTCCTTTGTTGCTCTCATAAGTTACATAGTGCAGCATTTCGCTCAACCGACGAATGAATTGGTCAGTCTTTTCTGGTTTCAGCTTTAAAACACTATATAAATTGTTCAAGGCATTTAAAAAGAAATGAGGGTTGATCTGTGATCTTAAGAATTTTAGTTCAGCTTGTGCCTTTTCTTTTTCTAAGAGCGTATTGGTTTGTTCTTTCTCAAGTTGATCTTTCCCTAAGGCATAAATGGTACTGATAAATACGATCAGTAAGGTAAAGAGCATCGGGGGGAAGGCCCTAATCACTCCTGGTAATTCTTGAATCGTCAAATCGCTGCCAGGTACAGTTCTGGCCCTGAGTAAGTCGGTTTCTGTAAAGTTGAACCAGCCAATAATAAACTGACTCATTAATAACAAAATCGCTAATACGCTCAATAAGAAAAAGCCGTACTTTTTGGTCTTAAAGAAAGTTGGAACCAGTACATATATATTCAAATAGGCAATCGCTATTTGTAAAAAATAGGGTAATAGAATTCTGTTGAGCACAGGTAGCACACTCTCCTGTTGCAAGCCTAAAGAGAAAGGAAACAGAAAGAGCACAAGCCAAAATCCGATATGGAGCCACTTAATATATTCTTTAGATACTCTCACGCTTCAAAATTAAACTTCCCAAACCAGTTTTTCTCCTTTTAGCGTCTCCTTTACTGAATAATTCATGCCCTCCGCTGAATGCCGAGTATTCGCTGATAACAGAACCAAGCGAAATGAGTGTCATTAGTGAAAACAAACAATAGATGCTTAATACAATGAAAGACGAGGTGGTAAATGTTGCTTTTTTAGGCAATGGTGTGCGCTGTGGTATGCTCAAACTTGTAGGCATTGTTATCTTATTTGGGTTGTCGGCCAGTTCTTTAAGTGGTCAAACCCAGAAGGTAACAGTCAAAGGAAGGATTAGAGAGGCTAGTAGTGGCGAAGATCTGATTAGTGCTACGGTTTATGTTCAAGAAATGGGCACCGGAGTGGTTTCTAATCCATATGGTTTTTATTCGGTGGTCCTTCGGCCTGGTAAATACACTTTTAAGGTGAGTTTCATCGGCTTTGAAACCATAGTCAAACAAGTCGAAGTAAAAGAGGATTTGGAGCTCAATTTCGATATGAAGGAGCAAATAGATGAGCTTGAAGAAGTAGTCGTCTATGCAGAAAGTGAAGATGAGAACGTGAAAAGTACCAAAATGAGTATCGCTAAGATAGATGCTGGTACAATTAAGCAATTACCAACCGTTTTCGGAGAAGCAGATGTGATCAAGTCAATCCAGCTCTTGCCTGGCGTAAGTAGTAATGGCGAAACATCTGGAGGCTTTAATGTTAGAGGTGGTGCTGCCGATCAAAATCTGGTTTTACTGGATGAAGCAACAATCTTCAATACCAGTCACTTATTTGGTTTAGTCTCAGTTTTTAACGCAGATGCTATTAAAGATGTAACCCTATATAAAGGAGGAATTCCATCGATTTACGGCGGTCGGCTTTCATCCGTGCTAGATGTTCGGCAGAAAGATGGTAATAGCAAAGAGCTGTCGGGAAGTGCTGGAATAGGGCTGCTGTCCAGTCGGCTGAATCTAGAAGGCCCAATTGATAATGGGAATGGATCATTTCTGGTAGCGGGCAGAAGGTCTTACGTAGATTTATTCTTACCCTCAATCCTAGATGATGCACCAACGGTTTATTTCTACGATCTAAATTTAAAGGCTAACTATACGTTTAATGCTGATAATCGGCTTTTCCTTTCTGGATATTTTGGCCGAGATAATTTAAGTGTCGATGATTTCGTAAACAATGACTGGGGAAATCTAGCCTTTAACATGCGCTATAATAAGGTGCTAAACGACAAGCTCTTCTCTAACTTCTCTTTCATCTATAGTGATTACAGATACAATTTTGATATTCTCCGGTCCGATGGATACTCTTGGGAGGCACACATCGAGAACTTTAATTTAAAGTCTGACTTTACGCTATTTCAAGAAGGTGAAAACCAGATAGATTTTGGCGCTAGTCTGCTCTATTATGATTTCAATCCAGGCGATATATCGCCTAACGAAGAATCTGCCACGCTCGGCACCACTTTAGATCCAAAGTATGCCTTGGAACCCGCTTTATACATTAATGCGAAGAGAACAATTGGTCCAAAATTTTCAATAGAGGCAGGGTTAAGGTTTTCGTCATTTTTTCGATTGGGTGAAGAAGAGATTAGGCAGTATGCCAACGATCAACCTGTGGTGTATAATGCTGCCCTCGGAAGATATGAGCAAGGTACTGTTGTGGGTACAAAACAGTATGAGTCTGGAGAAGTAATTGCTGATTTCTATAACCTCGAACCTCGTTTGGCGCTGACATACCAACTTGACGGTGAAAGCTCTTTGAAGGCGAGTTATAATCGAACAACCCAATACATCCATTTAATATCGAATAGTACGTCACCCACAGCACTGAATATCTGGACACCTAGCGGTCCTTTTCTAGAGCCTCAACTGTCCGATCAGGTGGCTTTAGGCTACTTCAGGAACTTTAAAAACAACATGTACGAGGCATCTGTAGAGGCTTACTATAAAGACATGCAAAATCAGGTCGACTATGTAGATGGGGCAGATATACAATTAAATAATAACCTAGAAACAGAGCTGCTTTCAGGTCGAGGTAGAGCTTATGGGCTGGAGCTTTATGTCAAAAAGAATAAGGGACGATTTACAGGATGGATGAGTTATACACTTTCGAGAAGTGAGAGACAAGTAGACGGAGCTGGGACTGGTGGACCAGGAATTAACAATGGAGAGTATTACGCCAGTAACTTCGATAAAACACATGACCTGAGTTTGACAGGTATGTATAAGTTGAACGAGAACCTTATGCTAAGTGCCAATTTTATTTACCAAACGGGTATGCCGATCAATTATCCAGAAAGTAGATATGAATTTGGGGGCATCGTTGGGGCGAATTTTGAATCACGAAACCAGTCAAGGATAACAGACAATCACAGACTTGACATTTCCATAACCATGAACACTAAGAAAAAGCCAAAATGGGATGGCAGTTGGACTTTCAGCATCTATAACCTTTACAATAACCAAAATGCCTATGACGTCACCTTCAGCCCGACGGGAGCTGATAGGGGTGCCGATATATCTAGATTCTTTATTGATAGGTATAGCACGCAGGCCACACAAACCTACATCGGCATGTTTCCAAACATTACATACAATCTAAAATTCTAAGAGATGAAACGTATTCTAATAATATTTTCTATCGTGCTTTTCACGTTTTCATGTACTGATACGCTCGATGTCGATTTAGAGGAGGGGACTGTCAGATTGGTGGTAGAAGGGCGCCTAGAGCTGTTCAAAGATGGTTCGGGAAGCGGTTACCAATCCATAAGGCTAACGACTACGGCTCCTTATTTCCAAAATGAACAAGTCCCTGCGGCTACTGGAGCATCGGTGTTAGTAAGAGATTTAGGAACTCAACAAATCTATCAGTTTACGGAATCTAACACCGAACCCGGCATTTATGAAACACAAGGTTTAGTGCCGATTGTTGGCAATGAATATCAACTAGAAATTGAATATGAGGGAAATACATACCAGGCAACAGACAGGATGTTGCCCGTCGCTGACATCGATCGATTAGCACAGTTTTTCAAGGAAGAGACAATCTTTACGGACGAAGGAATAGGTCTGGAGTTAGACTATGAAGACCCTACCGACGAAGTGAATTATTACCATTGGCAAACTTTCCGTAATGATACTTTACTGGTAAAAGCCGATGTTGGTAATCAGTTCAATTTAGTTTCTTCAGATGAGTTCTATAATGGTCTTCAGGTACAAGGTTTTGAGTTGGCCAATGATTTTACCTTTCAAGTAGGAGATGTAGCGCTGGTTCGACAATACGCTTTGTCTGAAGCCGCTTATGACTACTATAGAAATTTCTACGAGCAGGCAGTTGGTATCTCACCAGGATTTGGAGATGTGGTGCCGGCAACGTTAAGGGGTAATGTTAGAAATTTGACAGATGATAGTCTTTACCCATTGGGTTTCTTCGAGGCCAGCGAGGTGGCGCAAATGGGCATTACGATACAGTAATTGACAAAGAGATGGCTGATTGTGGATAACCATGTTTATAACCCTGTGGATAACTGTGTGGGTAAAAGAGTGGGAAACTTGTTGAAAACTAGGTAGTTATCAGTCTTGCGTGTAAAGTTATTAAAGGTACCTTAGATATACCAAGTGAGGGATAAAGAACAGAAGCCTAGCTTCAGTCTCTCTTCGGGGGAAGCCCGAAAAAATGTCGTGAATGGGCTGTACATGAAAATGTCAGTCTGAAATAGTCAGAGTGAGCTGTTTGTATCATTGGGAACGTAAGTGACGAATGATACGGTGGAAATCGTCCTTTGTGGCGACGACTAAAGTGTTTGTGATCACTACTTTGAAAGGGAGTAATCATGAGACGTTCAAAAATCTTTCTATGAAAGGTGCTAGAGCAACACTTCATAACAGTTGGTGAACAATTTTATCGAGTAATCGGTAAAAGTGTAAATCAGATTAAACCTAGGTTATATCTAATCACGGTCAGCGATTACTGGCGACAGTAATTGACACAAAGCCTCGGCTGAGTGGAATATGTCAGATCTTCTTGGGATGATTTAGACAAAGAACGTTGACATTTCACCCGAAAGGATGAAACAAAAGACTACAAAAGCTTCATTTAACCTGTTCTGTGCTGTGCATGGAAATATAGGTGAAGCCGTGAAGAGGCAGCGCTTACACTTAATGGTTTCGGTCGTTAAGAATGAGCAAAGTTCTAAACAGTACCTTGGCATTAAGAAATGGTGTTAACCATTTCTTAATGAAGAGGGGGCGAGTAATCGTCCCCACTTTGTTATTTGGGGGTATTTGAAAAAATACGGGAAGAGACCGCTGGGGAGCGGTCTCTTTTTTTATTTCAGCTTTTCTGAACTTTTTTCTTAGTTGTTCGTTGTGTTACTAGTTTCGATAATAGTATTACTATTATCTGTAAAAGTTAATTATCACATTTTTTCAATTTATGGCACTTTTAAGGCTAGAAATGAATGCGAACCTGTTTTTGAGAGACCCTCAAGAAACAGATCTAGGTAGAAAGATTATTGATCAGTCAATTCGAATGATTGATGAACTTGGACTAGAAGCCTTCACATTCAAGAAGTTATCCAAGGCGATTGATTCCACAGAGGCTTCGATTTATCGATACTTTGAAAACAAGCACAAACTGCTCGTCTATCTAATCGCTTGGTATTGGAATTGGTTAGAATATCGAATCGATTTTGAAACGCACAATGTTAAAACGCCCGAAGAGCGTTTAGCCATTGCACTTCGATTAGTCACTGAACAGCGTAAATACGATAAGTCATTTCCGTCAGTAGACGAACTAGCTTTACAAAGAATAATTACAAATGAGTCGGATAAGACTTATTTGACAAAGCAAGTTGACAGTGATAATAAAGAAGGACTTTTTAGAGGGTTTAAATCACTTTGTGGTCGTTTAGCGGAGATTATTTTAGAAATCAACCCGGATTATCCTTACGCTCATTCACTGGTTTCAACAGTGCTCCAAGCGGCACACCAGCAAGTATTTTTTGCAGAACATTTACCATCCCTAACTAATCATAAAGCTGATTTAGGGAAGGTTCACGAAGATAATTATGTGTTTTTACTAGAACTTATTCAAAAGGCCATTAAGGTATAAAGCTTAATTCCATGACCAACCAACACATTGCTAATACGATAAAGGAGGTTTCCGTTCTTTTGAATGCAAGTCTTGAGGATGCTCTGCTTCAAGATATGCAGGCCAATTCTAAGCGGTATGCCATAGATGAGGCTTTTGAGTTTAAAAGAGACTTGATAGAAACTGCCAACAAGATTAGGGTGGTCCTCTTGGATCAATCCCTTTCAGGTGAAAGCCTCGCGGTATTTCTAAGAGATGTCAATATTCCTTTGATCGCCCTAAGACAATTAGAAGATGGATTTGCTCCGGTCATTCTTACAAAGGCTAGAAAAGGAATAAAAGTCGTTCAAATTGATGGAGATGGCACGCAGGATTTAACCTATGAAGATATTGAGGGGCAATTAATCAAAGATGCACAAGGGGAGGTCATGCTTTTAGGGGCCTTCAGTTACCGAAGTCTAGTATCGGAGCATGAAGAAGGTGAGCTGCCTAAACCTTTGAGCCCCGTCAAAAGACTCATCAGATTACTGAGCGAAGAGAAGAGAGATATCTTCTACATTTTCGTTTATGCAGCATTTGTGGGGATTGTATCCTTAACATTGCCACTTGGTATTCAGGCAACGGTAGAACTAGTCTCGGGTGGTGTAGTATTCAGTTCTATTTATCTATTGATAGGCTTAGTGCTATTGGGAATTCTAGCTTCTGGAGGTTTGCAGATTATGCAAATAACCCTGGTGGAATACTTGCAGAGAAGAATTTTCACCAAGGCAGCTTTGGAGTTTACCTTTAGGATACCTCGCATGAAGATAGAGTCCTTAAATAACTTTCATGCGCCAGAATTAATCAATAGGTTTTTCGATGTACTGACCATTCAAAAAGGATTGCCAAAGTTACTGGGAGATTTGGTGTCAGGTGTGATCCAAATTCTATTCGGATTGGTATTACTCTCTTTTTATCACCCATTCTTCGTGTTCTTTGGCTTAGTGCTCATACTGACTTTACTGTTAATCTTTAGGTTGACTGGTCCAAAAGGATTGCAATCATCGATCAAGGAGTCCAAGTATAAGTACAAGGTGGTTTACTGGTTGGAAGAAATCGCCAGAACGCTGAACTCATTTAAGATTTCTGGTAACACAAGTTTGCCAGTTAAGAAGACCGAGTATAACGTGAACAATTACCTGATTAACCGTAAAGTACATTTCAAAGTGCTGGTTAGTCAGTACTTCTACATCGTTTTGTTTAAGGCAGTTATCACGGGTGGACTATTGATCATCGGTACATCGTTGGTCATCAATAGAGAAATCACTTTAGGCCAGTTTGTGGCTGCTGAAGTAATTATCATTTTGATACTTAGCTCGGTTGAGAAGATTATAACCTATATGGACGTAGTCTATGATATGCTGACCGCAGTAGATAAAATCAGTCAGGTGACCGATTTACCATTAGAAAAAGTAGGCGGTATTGATCTCGATGAGAAAGAGTTGGATAAAGGCTTCTCAATTCGCCTGAAAGACCTTAGTTACACCTATCCCGACGTAAAGAATCCTGCTATTCATAGCATAACCACGGGATTTGCTTGCGGTGAGAAGATTTGTATCTCTGGAGGGAATGAATATGGAAAAACCACGCTGACTAATACCATTTCTGGTATCAACCAGAATTATAGTGGCGCCATAACGATCAATGAGTACAGTCTAAGAGATTTAGACCTTACGAATCTTCGGGATAAACTGGCAAAAAACGTATCGGCAGATGATATTTTTGAGGGTACTATCTTGGATAACATCGTGGTAGGTAAACCTGATGTATCCACACGTGACGCGGTAGAGGCGGTTACTAAAGTTGGTCTTGCTGATAAAATTAATATGTTGCCTGATGGCTACAATACCCAAGTGATTAGTGGAGGCAAGGGCTTTTCGAGCAGTTTTGTCCATAAACTGATCTTGGCCAGATGTCTGGTGAAAAAGCCAAGGCTACTTATTTTGAATGACTTCTTCGCCTCCTTCCAGAGGTCTGAGAAAGAGCATTTAATCGATGTCGTTACTTCTGCCGCTGAATGTACGCTCTTGGCAGTATCCAATGACCCAATGGTGATGGCTGCTTGTGATAGAGTTATCGTTATGGAAGGTGGTACTATAAAAGCGGAAGGCACATTCACCGAATTATTATCCGCAGGATATTTGAACAAAATCATAAAAGTTTAAGTCATGTTGAATCTATCAGATAACAAAAATCAAGAGATACAGCATCAGGAAAGTGTGTTGTTCAAAACGCTAGGCTCACCCAGATCGGGGCGTAAAGTGGCTAGGATATTGATATCCGTGACATTTTTATTCTTCATATTACTGTTCTTTCCTTGGCAGCAAAACATTCGAGGAAATGGTAAGCTCACCGCTTTTAATCCAGCGCAGAGACCACAGTCTGTCGAAACGGCTATTGCAGGTCGAATCGAAAGTTGGAAAGTTCGAGAAGGACAGTTTGTCAAAAGAGGAGATACTATTCTTACCCTTTCAGAGATCAAAGACAAATTTTTTGACCCTGAATTATTAGACAGGACCAAAGAAAGACTAGAGGCAAAAACTTCAAGTATTGAATCGAAGAAAGACAAAGTAACCTCATTAGAAGGTCAAATCACGTCATTGCGAGAGCTCTTAGTTTTTAAGAAAGAATTGGCTGAGAATAAGCTCAAACAAGCCAAATTAAAATTAAAAATAGACAGCGTAGACTACGAGACTGAGAAGATTCAGTATGCCAACCAAGAAAGCATATTCCGACGAAACCAAAAAAGGGAGGAAGCTGGAATTCTTTCTTTGACTAAACTACAGGAGTCGGAGTCCAAGTATGAGGAGGCTAGGAATAAAATCAATAGTGCAGAAAACAAGTTGGCTGATAGTCGACAAGAAGTAATGAACGCAAAAGTTAACATCGATGCGGTTCAATCTGAACTCTTGGATAAAATCAACAAGGCTGAATCAGATAGAAACAACACGCAAGCCGAAATTTACGATGGTGAGGGTGACTTAGCGAAATTGAGAAATGAGTTGGCCAACCTTACCATAAGAAACGATCAGTACCAACTTACGGCACCGCAAGATGGTTTTTTAGTGAAAACGATGAAGGCTGGTATTGGTGAAACAATAAAAGAAGGGGAGTCCGTGGCGCAGATTATGCCAGAAAACCCAGATTTGGCGGTGGAAATGTATGTAAAGGCTATGGATGTTCCGCTTATCGGAGAGGATAGGAAAGTGAGAATTCAATTTGATGGATGGCCTGCACTTCAGTTTTCAGGCTGGCCAAATGTTTCGGTAGGTACTTTTGGTGGAGTAGTGAGAGTTATCGACCGTGTAAATAGCACTGGAGGTCTTTACAGGATTTTGGTAACGCCGGATCCTGAGGATGAGCCTTGGCCAGAGCAATTACGTATCGGGTCTGGAACCAAAGGTTGGGTAATGTTAGATAATGTAGCGGTATGGTATGAAATCTGGCGTCAACTCAATGGCTTCCCACCGAGCTTATATGAAGCACCTAAGGATACCAAGGGTAAGGTTGAAAACACTGAAGAAAAGAAGTGATATGAAGAGGCTTCCTATTTTTTTATCGCTTTTGACGCTTTTCACATTGGTGACCAGTGCTGCTCATGCGCAGGATTTCAAAGTAAAGTCCTTGGATCAATTAATCGAGGCCAATGCTGCGGATACGGCACGAGTAATGCCTTTGGAATCATTTATCGGTTTGGTGCTTAGAAACCATCCAGTGGTAAAACAAGCCGATCTCTTGCCTGAAAATGCGAAGCAGGAAATTCGATTGGCACGTGGTGCTTTTGATCCAAAACTAGAAGCTAGTTGGGATGTTAAGAACTTCGACGATAAGGACTACTATGATTTTGTCAACACTACGCTGAAGATACCTACTTGGATACCGATAGATCCGAAGTTTTCGTTTGATAGAAATTTTGGAGAATTTGTCAATGCCGAAAATTCAATTCCTGAGCCCGATAACTTTAGACAAGTAACGGCTGGAATCAGTTTGCCAATTGGTAGAGGCTTATTGATTGATCAACGACGAGCGACAGTAAAACAAGCAGAAGTGTTTAGCAAAATCAGCGATGCGGAGCGTTTGAAAATGATCAATAAAGTGCTACTGTCCGCTTCAAAGGATTATTGGGAGTGGTACTTTGCTTTTTACAACTATCTCTTGATCGAAGAGAGTTTGTCCATTTCAGAAACTATATATAATCTGGTTAAACAAAACTTTGAATTTGGGGATGTTGCGGCAATTGATACTGTTCGAGCAGCTACGTCCTTAGTTCAACGCCAAGTGGATAGGCAAACTGCACTTGTCAATTTTCAAAGAGCGGGCCTTATATTGTCGAACTATATCTGGTCGGCCGACGAGTCGCCACTGGTTCTACAGGATGACATGGTGCCACAACTTGATTTAACGACCAACCTGCTGACCACAGATATTCCTTTGGATAGTTTAGTAGCCACGGCACTAGAAAATCATCCGGAATTAGTGAAAACTAGTCTTAAGTTGGAACAGCTGGATATAGATAGGCGATTGGCCAAAGAGAATTTGAAGCCGACACTGGATTTGAATTACAACCTCATCAATTCTCCTATCAACGCACAAGGGGATTTTGTGGATATTCGACTCAGAAATAACTACAAGTTTGGAGTCAATTTTGGCATTCCACTGTTTTTGAGGAAAGAACGATCAAAACTGAGACAGACTCAAATCAAGATTAAGCAAACGGGTTATGAGTTGAATTTGCAAGAGCGGGAGATTGTGAATGAAATCCAAGCTTCATATTTCGAACTAGAAACCACGCAACAGGCTTTGGTTAGTCAGAATGAGTCAGTCGATTTATTTAAGCGCATCTTTGAGTTAGAACTGCTTAATCTTGATCTTGGAGAAAATGATCTCTTCAAAATCAATTTCCAATTAGATAAACTGCTTGAAGCTCAAACTAAGCTGATAAAGATGAGAACGGACATGGAGAAAGCGAGAGTGATTCTATATTGGTCGGCTGGGCTTCCTTATCTCAATTTCAACAAGGATAGTCCTAGATAGACTTTTCTCATCTGTCATTCTATGCTAATCCTACGATATTCATTAACTTTGATCAACGCGAAAGACAAGACATAAAATGGAAAGACAACAAGTAACAGCCAAGCGATCATTAACAAAAGCTACAGAAGATTTATTGAACCGTCAGATCATGATGGAAGGGTCATCTTCTGCTTCTTACCTTTCAATGGCTTCATGGTGTGAAATGACTGGATATGAGAATTCAGCCAAATTTTTATACCTACACTCTGATGAAGAGCGTCAACACATGTTGAAAATTTTCCATTATGTAAATGAGGCTGGTGGACACTCAATCCAGCCAGAAATTAAAGATATCAAGCATCACTATAGCTCGTTAAGAGAAGTTTTTGAAACTATCCTCGATCACGAAATCGCCGTGACTAACTCGATCAATGAAATCGTTAATCACTGTTACGAAATTAAAGATTTCACCACCATGAACTTTTTAAACTGGTTTGTGGAAGAGCAAAGAGAAGAAGAGACGCTAGCCAGAAGAGCCGTTGAATTGTTCGATTTAATCGGTGAAGACGGTGTTGGTTTATGGACAATCGACAAAGAAATCCTGAACCTAATTGGTGGTGAAGGTGATGCAGAATAATCGCATAATCAGTTTCGATTCCTATTCCTGATCATGTTAGAAGCGTTAGAAGAAAATCTGAGTCAACTGGGTTTTGAGCATGAGTTGATTCAGGAAATTTTACGCTTTGGGAAGTCAAAAACAGTAACTGCAGAAACATCTCTGATTAATCCCGGTACGCCAGCCAACGCCATGCCGATGGTGATTACCGGGACGCTCCGAATTATGCGAGAGGATGAGGAAGGCAACGAGGTTTTTCTCTATTATCTCGAGGGTGGTGATGCCTGTGCTATGTCAATCAGTTGTTGCATGGGCAATTTATCCAGTCCATTTAAAGCCATTTCCGAAACCGATACAACGCTATGGATGGTGCCCTTGTCGATGATTGATGGGTGGATGGCAAACTATTCGTCTTTCAGAAAATTCGTAATTAATTCCTATCAAGATCGATTTGATGAGCTCATGAATACCATAGATAGCATAGCCTTCATGAATATGGATGAGCGCTTGATGAAGTATTTACTGGATAAAAAACAGAGTCAAGGATCATTTGTAATCGAAAAAACGCACGAACAGATCGCTCAAGAATTAAATACATCGCGAGTAGTAATATCTAGACTACTCAAAAAGCTAGAAAAAGAAGATAAGGTAGAACTCTACAGAAATAGGATAGAGGTACTTTAATAAACCTAAATGTTAGCCAGTTTTTCGGCAGTAACGGCTCTAAACGATCGGCTTATAGGGAGTTCCAAACCATCAATTTCAATACTCTCTTTGGTAAATGAAGAGATCGCTTTTAAATGAACTAGAAAAGAGCGATGAATTCTTAAGAACTGGTTTTCGGGTAAACGTTCTTGCACCTTCGACAAAGTCTCTCGTGTTACGATTAGACCTTTTTTCGAATGAATTTTCAAGTAATCGCTAAAACTTTCGATATACAAAATGTCGCTAACCGATAGCTTTACGGTCTTACGATCGGCACGTACCAAAATGTATTGATCAATCTCATTTTCTCTTACTTTATCGCCAGCTAGACTTTGCTTTTGTTTGTACTTTTCAACAGCTTCTTTAAACCTTGCAGGCCGAATAGGTTTTAGCAAATAATCTATCGCTTTCAAGTCAAATGCATCGACAGCGAAATCACGATGAGCCGTCGTGAAAATAATGCTCGTGTTATCCTTTATCGTTTTTGCCAGAGCCAAACCAGTAATCTCAGGCATTTCTATATCCAAGAAAATAAGATCTATTGGCCGATCTGCCATCAGGTTAATGGCTTCGATCGCGTTCTTACAATGCCCCACTAAAAAGAGTTCCGGCTCGTCTTTTATATACACATCTAACACCTCGCGAGCTCTTGGCTCATCATCGACTATAAGGCAATTGATTTTAGACATGTTCGACAGGTTTTAAACCTTTGATGTGGAGGTTTACATCAAAGATATTATCATTTTGTTCAATGCTTAATGTATGACGCTCTGGATACAGCATATTAAGCCTCGTTTGTATGTTTTGAAGCCCAATACCACTATGCTCCGTTTGCCCTTCAAACGAGTTGCGTATGTTAAATTTGAGTGTGTCATTCGCAACAATCAACGTTATTTCTATCACTTGATGATGTTGCATTGCCTTACCATGTTTGAAGGCATTTTCAATAAAAGGCATCAAAATCATGGGGGCTAAAAGGTAGTCTTCACGATCCAATTGGTGATTAAATGTCACTTTAAGACTATCATCGAATCTGGTTTTTTCTAGGGCGATATAATCAGCTATATAGTGTAGCTCCTTGGGTAACTTCACCGTGGGCTGATTGACTTGATAGAGCGTGTAGTCGAGTAAATCTGACAGTTTAAGTACGGTCTC
Organism: Roseivirga misakiensis; assembly: GCF_001747105.1. Classification (NCBI taxonomy): domain Bacteria; kingdom Pseudomonadati; phylum Bacteroidota; class Cytophagia; order Cytophagales; family Roseivirgaceae; genus Roseivirga; species Roseivirga misakiensis. The sequence continues at coordinate 684,850 of NZ_MDGQ01000005.1, forward strand.
TGGAGTTTCCTTAGCATTAGTTAGCGCTAGACTATAAATGGTATTGAGGCTGTTGAATAGAAAATGTGGATGCAACTGACTCTTTAATAAGCTGAGCTCTTGATTTTTCATCGCCACTTCTTTCTCGGCCAGCAGTTTTTCCAAATTGAGGTTTTCTACTTGTGTTATTTGCCTCTGTTTCCATAGGCTTAGGAAGCTAGTAGCGGCAACTATTATCCACATTGCCGCTAGAAGGAAAGGATAGTTTTTCGTTGATGGTGGCAATTGCTCCGCTCTGAAATTTGGAAGATAAGCCACTACGGCCATCAGAAAACCGATTGTGAGCATAGCACTACCCAGCAATGTGGTAATAGACCAGATCACAAACTGCATGAGCTTATTCTCAAGTAAAAATGAGGGGATGAGTTTGTAGATAAACACGTGACACGTAAGGATCGTGATGGGCATTAAGCCGATGGTGAAAGCCATGATATAATCACTGTTAACCGATCCATAGCGTAATAGAAACTGGAAGCAAAAGCTAACTCCAAAAATTAGAATCAGTTGCCTGTTCTTGCTGTGTTTAGCTGAAAGTATCAAATCCATAGTGCCGAAATAAGTGAATAAAAAGCCACCAATAAATTAAATGCGATGTTTGACATGTTTTGCGAGATACTTGGCAGAATAACTGACGAAAACCGCCAGAATTACCCTGAAAAACAAGGGCTGGATGTAATAATGTGCTTTATCCCGTGCTTCAGATGTCATCCGTCTCATTTTGAATTATGGCCTTGTTTTAATCTTTAGACTTGGGATATAAATCAAATGCTAAAAACTAATTCCTATGAAAAAAATAATGCTAAGCCTATCGTTCTTCTTGTGTATTCATTTGGCCATTGGGCAATCAAAAGGAGATTCTTTGCGCAATGCGGGGGCATTGGAGGCCGCTTTTATGGCCTATGGTGGTGAGTTTTATCAAAACCCAACAAATAAAGAAGTGGCCTATAAACTCGCGCAAACATTGTCCTTATCGAATCTTGTCGATACTGCATTTTTCTTCTTAGATGTGGCGCTCGAGGACAATTACAAATTGATGCCATTGGCAGATAGTGATTTGTATAATCTCTTTACAGACCCTAGATGGCGAGAGGTTGAAGATAAACAGTTCAGAAAGTTCCAAGAGAAAAATGGCGAGCTTAAGAAACCGGAATATGCACGACAATTGATTCGTATGATTATGAAAGATCAGGCGCTGGATTATCATCTAGATATGGGCAGGAATGAGTACGCGAAAAACAAATATGCCCCGCATTGGTTCTTCACGATCACCAAGACGAAAGCGAGATTAAACGCTGAAAACTTTACCAAAATGAATGAGCTTTTGGAAAAGTATGGATGGCCATTATATGATGATGTTGGCGAATTGGCCGCCGATGCACCATTACTGGTTATCAATCATCATGAAAGCGAAGAAATCCGTAAGCAGTACCTAGATCAGATAAAGGCAGCGTGTATGGCCAAACAAGGAAGTTGTATGGAATATGCAAAAATTCATGATCGAATTCTAGTCAATACAAATCAGCCTCAAACTTATGGAATGCAATTTAGATTTAATCAGAAGGGTGATTTAGAGCCTTTCCCAATCAAAGACCCTGAAACGGTAGATAAAAGAAGATTGGCCATTGGCTTGGAACCACTTGCAGTTTATCTCAAACGAAAGATAAACTACGATTGGACTGTGAAGCAAAAGTAGTAGCGGAAATGCTATAATCCAGAAGCAGGGTGGCAATCTTGTTTATTCCTTAATAATCATAAAAAGACAAGATGTCTTCTAATTTTGAAGCAGAATCGGAGAGTCCTCCAATTCTGTTTCTCATTACCCACAATTCTTTGTGTTTTTCTATAAGAAGGAGGAGCTCAGATTTCAATTTGGCCCTTTGCTCGGCAGGAATGCTTTTTGTTTGCATGTCTTTAGTGCCAAGTCTGGCTATCCCTAAATCGATAGCATGCATGGCTAAAGCCGCGGCCTGGTTTAACTCTGGAAGTAAGTAATCGGCATCCTCGGATTGCGGTTCGCCGAGGGCCAAAACTTCCAAAGCATTGAGAATGGACTTTCTGGATGCTTCTAAGTTATCGACTGTAAGTAGTTTAGTTTGGTAGTTGCCTTGCATCGTCCATAAGTACCTTCTGAGCAAAAGGTGGAAGGCATTGGCATTTCCTTTTGGAATCTTGGTGTCTAAATAAGCATTTCCAAGGGCTAACACGGCTTTTCCAGTATTTCCTGTTTTATCTTTGAAAACATACTTGTTGAGTTGGAATTCAAGGTGGTCGATTGCCTTATCGTCATAGTGCCATGCATAGCTAGCGCCAATGAGCATACTCGGATAAACTACCGATAGCGGCTGCCAGTGCCCATAATCTCCCCAATTGGTATTTAAGTATCCTTTTGCTCCGTTGGCTTTGCCAGTAATTGCAGCATTTTTGAGATTACCGAAAGCATTCTTGTTTCTTCCAATAAGCGATCGCCATGAAGAAGTACCCGGGCATACATAAAAATCAATACCTGCAGCTTTGAATTTGGGTAACTCTTTATCGAACGGATGATCATCTGCATAGCCCCAAACCAAAGCCGTCATGTCACTTGGTAATTCACTGATCAGTTCCGGGTGATTGAGGATAATGTCTCCCCAAAATTGCGTTTTAAAACCCAGGGTATTGGCTTCTGTATTTAGCTTTTTCAAGTAGTTTAAGTATACCTGACCTTTCCCCAATTTGTCACACTCGGCTTTTGATTTTCCCTCACAAAGCTCGACAGTTTCGTCTCCACCAATGTTAAAAAATTGACTAGAGAAGTTCGGAAGCACTTCTTGGTATAAAGATTTCATCAATTCAAACGAGCCAGGCACTGTAGGAGCCAAGCTGGTCCGTTTTCTTTTACCCCAAACGGTTTGGCAGTCGTCTGGGCATTCGGCCATGTCTAGATATTCATCGTGCTTGAGCCAGTTTTCCATATGGCCAAAAGAGTTTTGGTTAGGCACCAAATCGATATGATGTTTTTTGCTGTAGGCATCTAAAAGTTGAATTTCTTCTGCTGTTAGTGGGCTTGAATTTTCCCATACGGTTTCATGATCCTTGTAAGCAAAAGTGTGTTCTGTGTAGAGTTGCAACTCGTTGATTTTCCAGTCTGCCAGCTGATCAATCAGTTGATAAAGACTTTCCATGGTAGGCACCTTATCCCGGCTGATGTCTAACATGTAGCCCCTTCGCTCAAAGTCCGGCCAATCTTTAATTTTTAAGCAGGGGATAGGCTTTTCTTCTGAAATAGAATATTCTAAAAGCTGTAATAGCGTTTGTTTGGCATAGTAAAGTGCAGCCGTATTCTGGCCAACTACAATTACCGAATCATCGGCTATGCTGAGGGTATAACCTTGGTTAGGGAGGTTAACAGTGTCTAGTTTAAAGCTAAAATGTATGCCGATCGGTACGGGCTGAGCGATCGAGATATCTCCTTTAAATTCATTGTCTTCCAGAACTTGAACAAAATTTTTGAGTTGCCAAGCCTGTTCAAATATTTTGGAATCACATCCATCAGTATATGAGATTTCTTGCGGTGTATTAATGAGGTATTTCTCGATATCATTTCCGAATAGGCAGGAGTGGAAAAGCACACCGATGCAAATCAGCTTTAGTTTCTTCATAGACACTTTAGGAATTCTGCCAAAAGGTAGCAAATATGAATCCTAAAATGAATTGGTGCCTGTGTTAATCAAATTGAATAACGCTTGATAACTAATCCGGAAGTGATTCACAATGAAGGCCGCATTTACTGACTAGCTCTATGATATCTGATTCTGTATACCGATCGTCTGCCTCAATTCTGAGTACATTGTCAATGTCTTCCATATCAATGGACCAGTCAAAAATTTTTGTAGAATAGGCTAAAACTGCGTTGACTTTTTTGGCTTTGAAAATATTTTCAATGTCCGTTTTAAATATTAGGAGCTTCATATTATTGGTTATTTGGTAGGTAATGTATACGATGTTTCTGAATGGTTATTTGCTTCTTTTACTGAAGAATCGGTTGAGTTGGTTGAATTGTCGATTTCCGAAGCTAAACCGTATTTAGTCTGTTTTGATGGCCTTAGGGTTCGATTAACTTTGGGAAATAACGCCTGATTATTTTCATCAGAAGCCTGTAAACGAATTCTAAAATCTTAAATGGAAGTACGAGTAAATAGTGCATTGCTTGTCAGTTTGGAGTTTGACGTTGCATGCCAGTCTTAGGGGACAAATTGTAAGAACTTTAAGCAGTACTTTTCTGAAATAATTTAGCTGCCACTAATCCTACGAAAGCAAAAATGATTAATACACCAAATAGATATTGATGACCAAGAGCTCCAGGGTTATTATCTAAAATTACCCCCATGAGAGGCCCCATGAATACATCAGGTGTGTACCCAATAACGGATATAAAGCCAATCGCACTACCAGTAATCGAAAGTGGGATTTTTGATTCTTGAAATAGAGCATAGTAAAGGCCCCTTAAACCATAAATTCCTAAGCTAGTACTGGCAATGGTAATGGCGATCATAATCTCCATTCCAGGTTTGAGCAGCCCTAAACTGATGATGCTACTACCAAAAATTAGTATGAGAAAACTCAGTATAGTCATTTTGGAATGCCCATACCGATCGCCTAAAACTCCTGCCAGAACAGCTGCGAATGGTCTTGTCCAAAAGGAAATTGTTGCGATATGTGCGGCATCTATATCATTGTATCCAAAAGCATCACTGGCATACAGGCCGAAGTCATCGGTACACTTATAACCGACATAGCCACAGAGAAGAATAATAGCTTGATACCATACCGATCTTCTTTTTAACACTTCCTTCAAACCATTTAAGGTCAGTTTATGGGCAGACGATTTGTCCATAGCGTCATTGGGGAAGACAAACCATACCAGAATAGCGCTTGCTAGAACAACCCCTGAGAAAACATAAATGATATTTCCCAATGCCGTTGAGAGTTCTGCATTAGTGGCTTGTTCTACAGGACCTGGCAAAAATGCGGCTAACAGAAATACAGACGCTGAGGCGATTGCGGCTGCCACTAACCCGCGGCCACCGTCTACTGAGCCATATGATCTTCCTTGTGCATCTTCCCCGCCAAATTGTCGGATGGCTTTAATGTAGCCCGCCCAGAAAAGGAGAATTGTGCTCACACCCCAAAAGCCGTAGAGTAAGGTCAGTGTGGCCAATGAAGGAATGAAAGCCATGACAATTCCAGCGAGAGCTGTTACTATGAGAGAACAAATAAGTAGTTTCTTAGGGGAGTAACGATCGGCTATTGGGCCACCTGCGAAGTAAGAAATCATGGCAACCGTGCCATACAAAGAAAAGGCAGTACCAAGTTCTAGGTTCGTGATGTCAAAGACCTTTAAAAAAGTTGGTCGGAATACCCGAGTAACGACAAAAGGGAGTAGAAAAATGCTTTCTCCCACTAGCATTAATGTAAAAAGTAAGACTAACTTTTTCGCCTTCATTGCTTTTGAAGGTGGCTATTATTTCCAGTATAACCAAGGCTAATTCCTTACAAGAGAAAACTACTTTGCCTGATGTTCTTGACAAACAGGCAAAGTCTTGTGTCAAATTTATTTATTTCCATTTTCTAACTTAATGATCTTTCCATCAGCTTCATCTGTCAATAAATAAAGTTCACCAGCGGGGGAAGTGACCGCTTTTCTTAGTCTTACGCGATCATTAATGAATAACTCTTCTGTGCTGACTAGTTCATCATTTTCGATCACCATGCGCCAAAGGTTGCCTTTACTCAAACCTGGTACGATCAGGTTATTTTTCCATTGAGGAAACTCATTACCATAATAAAAAGTCAGTCCAGTAGGTGCAATTGTATGTTGCCAAAAGTGTTTGGGCATGGTATAGGTAGTGCCCGAAATTTCATACGGCTTGTAGTTTTTAGTCCTGTATCCTCCTGTTGTTCTGTTCGGCCAACCGTAATTGGCTTGAGGGCTGATGATATTTAATTCATCGCCCTGCATGGTGCCGTGTTCGCTAAACCAAAGTTTGCCCGAATTAGCATCTAGTGTAATGCCTTGCGCGGCTCGAATCCCCGTAGCAAATAGGCCAGGGACTGCCTTTTTTCCAAAATTCGGATTGTCTGTTGGGATAGATCCATCAGGGTTAATTCTTATGATTTTGCCTCTTGGGTCTTCAATGTTTTGTGCCACTGGAATTTTTGGGTTCAGGTGTTCGTAAAAGTTTCTCTCACCAGTGGAAATGTAGAGTTTTCCATCATTACCAAATGCCATACCACCACCATAATGATAAAGCCCGTGTGTATAGGGTCCAGCTAAAAATAGAGTTTCGACCGCAGTTAGCTGATTCTCATTTAGCTGCCCGCGTATCACTTTTAATGCACTGGCTTTTTCTTCATTTTCGGCGGCATAAGAAATGTAGATGTACTGATTGTTTTGAAAATCTGGATCGAGTAGTACTTGAAACCAACCAGCGTTAAAACTAAATTTCTTGCCATGCGCGCCTGCTGGAAAAATACCATTGGTATGTTTTACCGTGTCAATTAAGATTTCACGGCCAACATCTTTCGGTAAACCGCTTATTGCCTTTTGAGACTTTGTCTCAAGATTAACGCGTAAAACAGTACCATCTTTTTCCGCGACCAAGGCCTCACTTTCATTGATAAAAGCCATGCTCCAAGGCTTTTTTAAGCCCGACATCACGGTCTTCTTTACTGGTTTTGGGGTAGACTGAAGAATTGTTTTTGGTATTGGTTCAGCTGTCGCCGCTTTTGAAATTATTTTCCACTCACCATCAATTTTTTTTAATAAAACCAGGTCTATAAATCGCTTATCGAAAGAGGGGATTAGGGTTTCTATTTTGGCGGAAGCTATGTCCTTTTCAATGTCGATGGTCAGTATCTTTCCGTACCTTTTATTTCTGGTGCCAGGAGGTCGTCTGGTATACAATGAGGCATAGCGTTCTGCCGAGTAAATCATAACTGTGTCTGCGTCGTTGTGTAAAAACATCGGTGTGCCAGGATAGAATGCACTTAAAATTTTATCGGGATAGTTATAGCTCGTGCCTTCAATAAAGTTGTCAAGTACTGCCCGAACGGCTTCCTGTTCAGACTGACCTTTGATCGAGCTACTAATGATGAATAAGAAAAAAGTAAAAAGTAAATGACGTTTCATGAATGAAATTTTTGAGTTCAATCGAATTACGCTGATCTCTATTCATTTGTGCCATTATTTGGGTCTGTAGAGGTCTTTGATGATCAATCTGGAGTTATTTCGCCAAAAATTAAGCCTGAATAGACTTCTTGTAAGCGGCTGGCGTAACAGATGTTACTTTTTTAAAGGCTTCGAAAAATGCTGACTTTGAGTTGAAACCTGCTTCAAAACCGATGCCTTCAAGCGACAATTCATCTCTCACTTCTATTAATCGTTTGGCTTCATTTACTCTATAATTTCGGATAAAATGGGAAAAGCCATGCTCATACTCTTCGTTAAGAATTCTTGATAAAATATGTCGAGACATGTTAACTTGCTTGGCCAGGTCATCCAATTTCAGTTTTGGATCTAGAAACGGTTTGTCCGACTCCATGTAGTGCTCAACATCGGCTAATAATTTCTTACCATTTTCTAGTGGGGGCGGAGTACCATTTTTTGGTGTGATGGATTTTTTAGCTAGGAGTTTTCTCCCCGCTAGATAGTAGAAACTGATAGAGAAAATAATGGAACCCCAGATGTATGTAAATCCTCTAACGTATAGAGCTGTTTGATAAGTTATGGTGATAAAAATGATCGAGATAGCGATGCCTATAACGTATCGTTCTTCTTCAGATAATTGCCTAGGCGATCGCCATAGCTTGCTAAAAACTGCCCTGTTTTCATATAGCCCTAAAAAAAGGAAAATGGCCCAGACTAAATAGATAGCTCTGACCATGTAAGCGTTCCAAAATTCTGGTTCAACACGGTAGGGGTATAATATACCCAATACAAGTGTAGCTAACCCAAAAAGCGCTAATATCAACATGTCAGACCTCTTATGAGCTTCTGAATTGTTCTGTATGGCTTTTGAGTACAGGTAGAAAAGCGGCCCAATAAAAACACAAGCAGAGAGGCCTATTTGTAAGATCAGTTTGTCTAGATTATCATTAAAGTGGACTAAAACAGATTTTCCAATTCTAATACAAAGTGCTAGAATCAAACCGCCAAAATATATATCGGCTACTCGTTTTACTTTCTTGACAAAAAGATAAATACTTAGGATAAATCCATTGATCACACCAAGACTAGCAAATAAGAAAAGCGCAGACATTTGAATCTATTAAGCAGAACTGGGTCTAAATTTAACTAAACCTAGCACACTCTGCTTTATGGAAACTGATAGTTACTTATGGCCTGTATAATTTGAATAAATATTGAATCATTTAATTAATTTGAACAAGTTGTAATCTCAATTAAAACAAAAGCCTATGGCATCCTCATCTCGCGATGAATTCAGTTCTTCATTTGGTTTTGTTATGGCTGCCGCTGGATCGGCTGTAGGGCTTGGTAATATTTGGGGTTTTCCTACTCAAACTGCTGAAAATGGTGGTGCCGCCTTCGTATTGGTTTACATTCTGTTAGCTTTTTTAGTTGGGTATCCGGTGTTGATGGCAGAATTTACAATTGGCAGGCACACTAGAATGGCACCCCCTGATGCCTATAAAAAACTAGGTGGAGGGCAATCTTATTTTATTATCGGGCTTTTAGGATTGGTCACAGTAGGCATAATCCTCAGTTTTTACTCCATCATAGCAGGTGGAATGGTTGCCTATTTCGTAGAACCTATTGGACGAATACTTGGCTTAGATGGTGTAGCAGATTGGGTGGTTTCCCAAAATACCACTAGCAACTTCGTCTTCATGACCATCTTTTTTCTTTTTACCCTCCTTATAGTTTCTGGAGGGGTGAGTAAAGGAATTGAAAAATGGTCGAAGCGATTTATGCCTTTGTTGTTTATGCTATTCATCGTTCTAGTGGTTTACGTACTCACCTTAGATGGTGCAATGGAAGGAGCAAGGGTTTACCTGCTACCAGATTTTGACAAGGTATTCGATCCTCAATTATTGACTAGTGCCATGGGACAAGCCTTTTTCTCGCTGTCGTTGGGTGTTGGTGGTATGCTTGTTTACGGCTCTTATACCAGTGACAAAGCTAATCTTACCCGCTTGGGCTGGTTGGTTACGCTTTGCGATATAGGAGTGGCTATTATTGCCGGCTTTCTGATTATCCCAGCCATGTATGCCGCCTCTAGTTTAGGTACCGAGATTTTTGACGCAAATGGTGCTCTGATATCAGGACCGAATTTGATTTTTCAAGTTTTACCTAGTTTGTTCGATTCCATGGGGCCAATTGGCGTTTTTGTGGCTTTTGTCTTCTTTTTGTTGATGAGTATAGCCGCTCTGACTTCCTCCATGTCTATGCTCGAAGCAGTAGTAGCCTATGTGGTCGATCGAACTCAAGTCCCGAGAAAGCGAGCTACTTGGTACACTGGTGGTGTGTTCTGGGTGATCGCCGTTGTGATCGTGTTCAACTATGAAGCTCTTTTTGGTTTAGTTGTGACAGCTGCCACAGAGTATGCACAACCATTTTTGGGACTAGCGATAGTGGTATTTGCTGGTTGGATTATTCGTAAAAATGTATTGTTGAACGAACTAAAGAAAGGACAGCCTGAGATTGAAAAGACGTTTTTCTATAAGATTTGGCCTATTTTTCTAAAAGTAGTTTGCCCTATACTGATCCTTCTGGTGTTTTTACAAACCTTTAATTTTTAGCAAGGAAAAGGGCATCACGCTCTATCCGTTTGAGGTTAGCATTGTTTATCTGCAGAGCGATCATAATACCGATGACCACAAGTCTTATTTCTCCTGCAGCGTAAAGGGGTTACTTACCTAGTTGCTTTTCATCATTGAGTCAAGTCTTGTCTTTCAGAAAAATTTTATCATTGGTTTTTTAGGGCTTCTTTTAACCTTGACTGCATGCCCAAGGCTATCATGTGATTGGAATCAGCAGCAACCACTTGATCAACAAGGTCACTAGCTTTTTGTAAGCTGTCCATGGAGATATAAATATTCGCCTGAACCATTTTGGGACTCAAAAAAGAAGGATCGGTCAAATTTTCGTTTAAAATCATGGCATAAGCCATTGCTCTATCCATATGACCTAACTCCAATTCTAAATCCGCTGCGTAGCTTAAATAAAAGCCTTTTGTCAGTTGATTGGCGGTGGCTAATAACTTAAGTGAATCCAAGGCCACCTGCGCACCATGATTGGCATGTAAGAACTCGATATATTCGGCTTTGAGGTAATCGTCTTGAGGGTATTTGCGGGCAAAAGCACCAAAGTTTTTCTCAGCCAAAAGCATTCTAGCTCGCGTACTTTCTTTCGTATTTGGAATGCCCATACCTCGGTTGTTAGCCGCTTTCATACTCAACATATTGACATCTAGCAACGATCTTTCATCTAAGGTTGCCAAATGTTTTGATGCTTCTAAATCGCTTAACAACTTTTGCCTTTCCGCTAAATTGCGCGTGATTCGTCCTACCATACTTTTTCCAAGCAACCAATCAGGATCGAATTCGATAGCTTTTCTAAACGCTATTTCTGATTCTGTCCACCTTCCGTTATCTAAGATTTCTTCCCAGCCTTTTTGAAAGTAGTATCTGGCAGAGTCGTTTTGTGTACCGTAATCATAGGAGTTATTTTTATTGCTAGAGTCGCAGCTTAAGAAACTGATAACTATGAGTATTAAAAATCCTACTGTCTTATAAGTCATTAGTTTGAATCTAGTTTTCGGCAAGAATTGCGTTGTTGTTGTTCTCTAAAATGTTGTCATTAATAACCTGAATAAGTTCCTCAATCTGCTCGGCTAAGGGCTTATAATATGTACGATTAAGAAAGTAAGAGACAATGAGGTAATCGACTAAAAAGTTTTCGAATTGCTCCAATTGCAAAATGCTTTGGTTTTGTCCTTTGAACTTAGAGTCGCCGATGACAAGCTTTTTTCCCAGGTTTGTATAAAAAGCACGTCTAACATTGCTATTTGTGTTTAGAAAATTTATCAGCGTCATTCTTGCCCGGTGAACCTCTTCTTGTTCTTGAAACTTTACTCTCACCAATTGAGCCTCCCAAGCACCGAGCGCTTTTTTTAATTCTGGGTCACTGAAGGTACCGAGTTTACCTGCATTTATGATTTCGGCTAGTACGCCGGGACTAGGACTAAACTGTGTCTCGTTCATGACTACTTTGTTTATCATGCCGTGAAACTCCGTTTCTGAAATTATTGGTGGTTTTGGTGATGTATAGGCTAAAAGCCTTTTAGTCGCCTCAATATTCATAGAGTCTCTTACAATCATTGTAGCTAGCCGTTCTTTATTGAATTCAAATTCTTCCTTTAGCGCTATTAGGTATTGTTGCTCCTCTACCTTCATTTTTTTGATTTGATTGTTATTATTGATGGCTACGGCTATCAAAATCCCTATAACCACCAAAACAATTTCACCTATAGCATAAAGTAAATACTTGCCGATCTTCTTTTCTGCCATAAGCTGTTGCCTGATTTTTCTAAAGAACTTAATCATTACTTCTGCTCAGCAATGTATTTCACTTGATCTTTGACTCCTGTCATTTCCCAATGTCCTAATGCAATAGGTATGTTCCCAATGCTATTCAACTGATCGAAGAACGACTTCAACTTAAATTCCTGCCCGTTTAACTCTTGAATTCTAGCATAATCTGCCATGGCAGCTTCCAATAGATATTTACCCGTAATGTAACTCGTGCCATAGCCTGGTTGGCGCAAATACAAATGCTGTTCAAAAATGAGTAGTTCCTTTTCAGTTTTCATCCAGCCTCTTGGTGTGTATTCAGAATGAATTCCGCCTGCTTCCTCCATGGTCATCTCATTGGCATGAGCGTATAAAGAGCCTAAGCCTCTTGCTGCACGTTGGGCGATCATGATGTAGACAATCTCTCTAACCCTTGGGTCATCATCATAAAGGCCTGAGTCCATAAACATTTCTTCAACTGCCGTGGCCGTTCCTTCGTTTCTTGAGTCAAAGATATTATAGAGAAGCGGGCCTCTTCTTACTTCACTTTTATGAGGTTCATTATCCATTCTGGCCAATTCAAACCAATGGTAAAAGTGAGAATACAGCGGTCGAGCATCATAGTGCATGCCAATCAAGAAGAAGTTACGTTTCTCGCGCGGTACATAAGAACCAAGGTGTGCTCGAAGCGCAGGTTCCCAATATGGTTCTACGGTAACGATATCCTCTTTCTCCAAAAAATTAAGGAAGCTTTTGGCAGATTTTTCCGCCATGGCATCATAGGCGGTAGGCGAATTGGCATCTTTAAGTTCAGGTAAGGCTCTATTTCTATGCTCCTCTAGTTTTAATGCAGACCATGCTCTGGCGAGCTCCCTTTTTAATATCATTACCTCGTCTTCCCATGTCAGCGGTACCAGGTGTACATTTTGTAAATACCAGGTATAATTGTCCCTACCTATACCAGATGGGCCTGTTTTAGATTTGCCTTCTTCTTCCAACCATTCGGAGAAGTCATCCGTTGAGGCGATCGCTTTATCTATGGCTTGGGTTAACTCTTCATGACTTGCAATCCCATCCCATGCTCGTATGGTTTTCAAGTTAGCCGATTGTGCTTTGATATCTCTGATGCCAGTAATCCACAAATCACGTGCATTACCAGTTAAGTTTCCTTTTGCCTGTTCGTTAAGGGAAGGGATCACTTCTAGCTCTTTTAAAAGCTTAGTTTTTGTCTCGCTGGTCAAAGGAAAGTCATAAGTCCAGATTTCTGTTGTGCCGTGATGTGTTGGGCCTTCATGTGCTGGTACATCACTTCTGGCCATCCACAATGACTTGTAAAAGGCTGGATCGCGAACCCATGGCTTGAGCACACGATAGTTAAAGTCATAGCCGTTCATTTCAGCCCAAATCACATGATAGTCCACTTGTTCGGCAGTAGACCAACCCGCAGTGTCCATGGAGACTAATCGCGATTGCAAAGTTTTGAACTCAGTATGTCGCTTCTCGAAAGTTGCCGCTGTGTAATCAGGTGCGCCATTCAAAAGGGGAGGATGCTCAAACGCCCGCCAATCTTTAAAAAGGATCACTAAATCGCCGTAAGATTTTGATGCCGCAGGATTTGCGGAGGAATACTCGCAACTCATTAGTCCTCCCACTAGCCATATTATCAGCAATTGAAGTAGAGATTTTTTGAAAATGGAGAGGTCTTTTGTACCCCATAATTGAGTTGAAATTAGTTTCATGGCAAGGTTGAATTAAAGGGTGAAATATAACGATTATAACAGTCACTTGGGTAGCACCATGAGCAGGGCTTTAATGTGCTTATGACCGAATCTTGAGGCACACTTCGTTCAAATTTTGATTAACTTGAAGGTTCTCTCCTGAACTTTTAGAAATGGCCATAAAACCTAAACTCTGTCAACACTTAGAAACTTTAGAAGTCAACCCGCCTGATAAATACGAATGTGAGGAATGTATCAAAACTGGAGATACTTGGGTGCATTTGAGAAAATGTCAAACCTGCGGCGTAACGCTTTGCTGCGATTCCTCGCCAAATCAGCATGCCCGGAAACATGCAGAATCACATACTGGCCATAGTGTCATTATATCTGCAGAGCCAGGCGAAAAATGGTCTTATTGCTTTGAGCATAGAAGCTTTAACCCGGAGGCCTACTAATTGAATGGAAAGTCGTTTGAAATCAGATGATTTGGGTGGAGAATTCCAAGTATGGGAAGGAGAGGCTAAAGTCGCATATATGATGTTCTCCAAACCGTTTGCTGATCGAATTATAATTCAACACACACAGGTAGATCAATCCCAAAAAGGAAAAGGGCTAGGGAAGTTGCTTTTCGATCAAATGATCGATTATGCCACCAAAAATGGGCTTTTGGTGGTGCCTCGATGTAACTTTACTCAGCGTATGTTCGAGAAATACCCTGAGTATAGAGGCTTGCTCTAGTTCAAATTTTTAGCGGCTTTTGATCTTTTAATTAATTCAACAAGTCTTTTCTCTTCATTAGTCCATTGAATGATGTGAAATGGGTATTTCTGGTCGGCGGCTCGATATGCGCTGTCCATTTCATAACGATCCCAGCGTGACTCTTTGTTTCTATAAGGGATATCAAAGTTTAACATCATAAACTCATTTTTAAGCTCTAAGTCGATAGAAAAGATTAGATCAAGAATTTTTATATAGTCATTGTAGAGGGTTTGTTCTGTTGAATTAAGGATGATTAAAAAATTTGAGTTATACCTCATTCGCAAGGCTTTGATTAGGTCTTTTGCCTTATTCCAATTGATAGTTTCATTATTGACCCGAATGCTACTATAAGTTAGGTCAATCTGTATTCGATTCGATTGTTTGACTTCGTTTAACCGATAGTATTCTGATTCAGGCAGGAAAATGGAGTGCTTGGAATAATCAATATTCTTTGCTGAATCTAAGAAGTTCTCAAACTTCGGATAGTAAGGGTATAAAAGGTCAGGGATACCTAATCTCTTAAAATATGGATATTGGCTTGGGTACTTTGAATTCTTGACTGCAGTAGAGTAAAATATTTTCCTAATGCCTAACCGCCTAAGTTCTTCTTTTAAGTTTCCAACATATTTCATTTTTACGTTTTTGTCGATATGTAGGTTGATATTGACAGAGGCGCGTTCAGTTTCATGAAAATTTTCTATTTCAATATTGTATTGTTGTTTTACTTCCGTGAATTGAACTTCGGTTTGAGCATCATTCCAATACATTCTCGGTTTGTTAGAGGCAGAGTCTTCAAGTACTAAATAAATATTAATAGTTCTTGATTGCCTTTCTATCAAACGCTGGTAATAGAATGTTCTTGGCACAACTAGTTTATTGGACAATTCAACTGATTTAGATTTGATGTTATCGTTTATCGTTTTATAGTCTAATAGGTTGATTTGAGCTAGACTGATGGAAGTGAAGCACACAATACCAAATGTTATTGCCATCCACTTGAGGCCAAATCTTCCTAAAGTTCTCGACATTGTCATCCATAAATTCATGAAGAGTGATAGAGGGATAAGAATAAAGAAAAGTGGGAATTCGCCCATCAAATCTATATCATACTGTAGCGGAATCGTTATAAACATAATCCCTAACGTGGTACCTGTTTTGGCAAAGAAGAAAAGAAATATGGAACTTAAAGAAGTAATATCATTGATAGCCTGTCTTTGCCTAAATCTCAGTTTTTTACTTTGATGATTTAAATTATTCTCAATGATAAACTTGAAACAAACTTGTAATCCAAAGATCACCGCGATGGAAGCAAAAAAGAGGTTGTATAGGAGGTTCTCTCTGGGAGAGAGTTCAAGTAGAGTCGTTCCACCGTACCAGCTTGTCATGATACGAAACGCTTCGCGGGCAATGTATAAGAGGCCATAAAAACTAATTGAGAATAAGAAACCCGCCATTATTCCAGTAGCAATAGTATACTTATCTAAGATGATTTTAGGTCTCAGAAATCCGCGTTCGAGTGTCATTAAAGAAGATGTTTATTCGATTTTGAATTATCAATAATGGACTTAATGATCGGTTCCTAGGTAATCTAAGCGAGTCATATCATCTACGATAAATAACCAGTCGATATATCCTACCAATTCGCTGTACTAGAGGTTTAGTAACTTTGGTTACTTTTAAATGATATGCATTGCTTTACTTTTGAGCAATCATTCAAACTAACTGGCGATTGAAGCAATTTTTCCCGATTCTTTCTTGGCTGCCTAATTATAAGAAAGCCTATCTCAGCAATGATTTATTTGCCGGGCTTACGGTTGGTATTATGCTTATTCCACAGGGCATGGCCTACGCTTTAATTGCAGGCCTACCACCGGTTTATGGTTTATATGCTTCGGTGGTGCCACAAATTATTTATGCGATTTTTGGTACGTCTAGACAGTTGTCGGTTGCTCCTGTAGCTATGGACTCTTTGCTCGTAGCGACGGGTATTTCCGTTTTGGCTACCGAAGGCTCCGAAGCTTATATCACTTTTGCCATTCTGTTGGCCTTTTTTATGGGTGTTGCACAGTTTACGCTCGGTGTGATTAGAATGGGCTTTATCACAAACCTTTTATCAAAACCAGTAATTAGTGGTTTTACTTCAGCAGCTGCCTTAATCATCGGTTTAAGCCAATTGAAATATCTTTTGGGCATAGAAGTAGCCAGAGCGAATGAAATTCATGTCGTATTGGCCAGCACCATAGAAAAGTTAGGAGATGTGCATTGGGCCACATTGATATTGGGTATTTCAGGAATTGTATTTATCAAGTTATCTAAGCGGTGGAATAAGAAAATACCAGGTGCGCTCATTGTTGTTGTAGCCGGCATTTTAGTCGTAATGGGTTTAGGACTTGATGAAAAAGGAGTGAGTGTAGTGAGAGAAATTCCACAAGGATTGCCAGCCTTTATCTTACCCGATTTATCACTGGAAATGATTGAAAAACTCTTACCGCTGTCGTTAACAATAGCTGTTGTGGCTTATATGGAGGCGTTTTCGGTGGCAAAAGCAATTGAGGCAAAGCGCCGTAATTACAAAGTAATTCCCAATCAAGAGTTAATAGCGCTAGGTGCTGCCAATATCGTAGGATCACTATTTCAAAGCTATCCAGTAACGGGAGGTTTTTCGCGATCGGCCGTGAATGAACAATCAGGTGCACAGACACCTCTAGCATCAGTGATCAGTGCTGGATTAGTGGCTTTAACCTTACTGTTTTTAACTCCCTTGTTTTATCATTTGCCTCATGCCATTCTCGCGTCCATTATTATGGTTGCTGTATCGGGGTTGATAGACATTAAGTACATTTTCACCCTTTGGAAAACGAATAAACTAGAATTGGTACTTCTTCTAGCTACAGGAGTCGTAACCCTTACCTTCGGCATGGTTCAAGGCATAGTCTCGGGGATTATTTTATCAATTCTACTACTGCTTTTCAAAGCGGCTAATCCGCATATAGCGTTTCTTGGAAGGGTAAAAGGGTTTACGGAATACAGAAATTTAAAACGTTTTAAAGACTTAGAAACGTGGGAGAATCTAATTGTTGTTCGAGTAGATGTCCCATTTGTATTTGTAAACATTCAGACGATCAAAGAAAGAATGATTCAAGCTGCTCTGAAAGGTGAGGGTAAACTCAAATATGTGATTTTAGATGCAGCTTCCGTAGTACATATCGATGCAACAGGAATCGTTGGCGTAAGGGATTTGATTGAGACCTTGAATGAAAAGGGGATAAGGCTTTTATTTGCAGAAGTAATCGGCCCAGTGAGAGATGCATTGCATATCAACGGGTTAGTGAATAACGACGAAGATCAGTCATTTTTTCTGACGACAGATGATGCTGTAAAGTATTGTTTGTCAGAAGATTATGAAAAGTTAAGAGATCAAATGGCACTGCAAACAAATGAGTAGTGTAACCAGAGTTACAGAGTAGTAATTGATTTGGAACGTATTTCGAATAAGTAATGTCTTTAAGACAGAGAAATTAAAGAAGAGAGTAATGAAAATCGAGCAAATTTATACAGGTTGTTTAGCGCAAGGTGCTTATTACATAGAAAGCAAAGGAGAGGTGGCTATCATTGATCCACTTAGAGAAACCGATACTTATTTGGCACGTGCTGAAAAGAGTAACTCAACAATAAAATATATTTTCGAAACGCATTTTCATGCTGATTTTGTTTCGGGACACTTAGACTTGGCCAATAAAACTGGTGCTACGATTGTTTATGGACCAGGAGCCAAAACTACTTACGATATTCACGAAGCGACTGACCAAGAGATTTTTGAATTGGGTGATGTAAAAATTAAAGTACTTCATACCCCTGGCCATACACCAGAGAGTTCTACCTATTTATTAATCGATGAAATTGGTAAAGAGCATGCAATCTTCTCGGGCGACACTCTATTTATCGGGGATGTAGGTCGACCTGATTTAGCAGTAAAATCTGATCTAACACAAGAGGATTTGGCTGGAATGCTTTTCGATAGCCTTAGAAATAAAATCATGAATTTACCGGATGATGTCATTGTATATCCAGCACACGGAGCTGGTTCGGCATGTGGTAAAAATATGAGCAAAGAAACGACAGATCTTCTCGGGAATCAGAAAAAAGTCAATTACGCCCTACGTGCAGATATGACAAGGGAAGAATTTATCAAAGAAGTTACCGAAGGTATTTTACCACCGCCACAATACTTTGCTAAAAATGCCATGCTTAATAAAACTGGTGTTGACAGTTTAGATAATGTGATAGCGAAAGGCAATGTTGCACTAGATGTGGAAACATTTGAGGCTATGGCAAATCACGAAGGCGCCATGGTTTTAGATACAAGACATCAGAAGAACTTTGTCAACGGATTTATTCCGAATTCGATTTTTATAGGAATTGACGGTGGCTTTGCACCATGGGTAGGGGCGCTAATTACCGACCTACAACAGCCAATTATTTTAGTGGCGGACGAAGGAAGAGAGGAAGAAATCATTACGCGATTATCTAGAGTTGGTTATGACAACACTTTGGGCTACTTAAAAGGTGGTTTTGAGGCATGGAAGAATGCTGGAAAGGAAATAGATACACTTGAATCCATTAGTGCGGCTACTTTAAAAGAACGTATGGCGGCTGATGATATCAATATTTTAGACGTAAGAAAGCCTGGTGAGTATTCTGCTGAGCACATCGAAAAGGCTAAAAGTATTCCGCTTGATTTTATCAGCAATGAAATGGGCCGAATCGATAAAGATAAAGAGTATCACGTGCATTGTGCAGGTGGTTACCGATCAGTGATTTTTGCCTCTATTTTAAAATCCCGCGGTTACGATAAAATAGTTGATGTAGCTGGTGGTTTCGCCGCCATCGTCAAGGAAGGGATTCCAGTTACTGATTTTGTGTGTCCTAGTACGCTCGACTAAGCAATAGAAAAACTCACCATTTTAGAGCTCATTAATAGTAGGTAATAATCTTCTAAGGTTGTTGTCTACGCCAAATCTAAAGTATCAATATGATAGAATTCATTAGTCAACCATGGCCATGGTATGTGGCAGGGCCGATCATCGCCTTCGTGATGTTCGGGTTAATATATTTCGGAAACAGTTTCGGTTTGTCTGCAAACTTTAGAAACCTCTGCTCAGTATTTGGAGCTGGTAAATCATGTGAGTTTTTTGATTTTGATTGGAGAAAGCAAACTTGGAACCTAGTCTTTGTTACGGGTAATATTTTAGGCGGGATCATTGCCAGTCAATTCCTAATGAAAACCGAAGTGATTGATATTAGCACGCAAACCATTTCAGACTTATCGGCACTAGGCGTTGAAAACCCGGGTGAAGGCATGATGCCCGAATCCATTTTTAATCTGGAGTCACTTCTGACAGCAAAAGGAATTATCATGATTGTGGTCGGTGGATTTCTAGTTGGCTTCGGTACACGATATGCCGGAGGTTGTACTTCAGGCCATGCTATTAGTGGATTAAGCGATCTACAGCCTGCTTCATTATTAGCAGTCATTGGTTTTTTTGCCGGTGGTCTGCTGATGACTTGGTTCATATTACCATCAATTTTAGCCCTTTAAAACCAGCCAGATGAAATATATCAAATACTTAGTGTTGGGGACTGTTTTCGGTATTGTACTGACTAAAGCAGAATTAATCTCATGGTTTAGAATCTTCGAAATGTTTAAGTTTCAAGCGTTTCACATGTATGGTGTCATTGGCTCGGCTGTCGTTGTTGGCATAATTATTACGCGTTTCATCAAAGCGCGAAAAATAAAGTCACTTTCTGGTGATCCAATCGAAATAGCCCCGAAAAAATTCTCTTATCCTCGCTACCTTATCGGTGGTACAATCTTCGGTTTAGGATGGGCATTAACAGGTGCTTGCCCGGGTCCGCTCTTTGTTCAAGTCGGCAATGGGTACTTGGTTATGTTGGTGGCCATTGCGTCAGGATTATTGGGAACTTACGTTTATGGTTTGCTTCGCAACAAATTACCGCATTAATTGTGGTAAATTTTTAGCTTGAAACGAACCCTAATTTTTTCGATAGCGTTGTTTTGCACGTTCATCGCCAAGGCACAAAAGCAAGATCAGTTGAGTGGGCGAATACAATTTCGCCATATGGACACCTTTAATAAGGGTGACTTGGAGGACTTTTCTGGTACTGTAGCCCATGCATATTTAAGGTATAATTACGATGTGAAAGATTGGCTCACCTTGGGTGCTCAGGGTAATACCCTCTTTCATTTTGGCATTGACAACATCACCAAAAGGGATGCTCTGACTGGATCTGGACCTATTTACGAAGCTAACCTCTGGCATCCCAATTATCTTTCGGGTAGTTCCTCATTTGCTTTACCGCAGCTTTATGCACGTTTTAATCTGAGTAAGCATCAAATTACCGTGGGTCGATTTCTAATAGAAACACCATCGATAAATTCTGAACCATGGCCATTTCCGAATGCCGTACAGGGATTGTGGTATAAATATGAAGCATCGTCTGGGTTAAAAGTTCAACTCGGGGCAATCCATGAGATTTCACCACGATTTACTGGAGAGTTTGCTAGTATTGGGGAGACTATTGGTCTTATAGCCGTCGGTTTAGACGAAAATGGTAATGCCGCAGGTTATCCTGGAAATGTTAATTCTAATTTTTTAGGAATAGCTAATGCCGAACTACAAGTAACCGACCAATTGGCTCTTAAATTTTGGAATTACTATGCCGATAATGTCTATAACACCACTTTGATAGAACCTGAGTTAACCTTTGAAGGTGGATATAGCCTAAAAGCAATGTTCATCCATCAATTTAAAGTAGGTGAGGGAGGCAACATAAATCCAGCTCTCTCTTTTCTGCCAGATGGACATAAAGCATCGGCTTTTGGTTTAAGGCTCGAGAAGCGAAAAGACCAAAATTTATTCCAGTTTAATTTTTCGAGAATTGGAGCATCTGGACGTATGCTTTTGCCCAGAGAGTGGGGGCTTGAGCCATTCTATACTTTTCAACGCCGGACACGGGTTGAGGGCTTAAGTGATGTGACTTCGTTTATGGTTAAGTGGCAACGAGAATTTGAAAGTGAGAAACGTGATATGAGATTTTTCACGAGCATTGGTACGAATAGGCTCAATGATCCTGCTGAATTTGTCACCAACAAGTTAGGTGTACCATCGCATATACATTGGGATACTTCTATAAAGTATAGTCCTAAAACAAAAGGGTTGAATGGACTAAGCCTTGAGTGGTATTTGGCTTATCGGTTTCTCGATGATGACATAGGTGGTAATGAAGCTTACAGAATCAATAGAGTAGATTTCTTTCATTCAGACATTCTCTTGACTTTCACCTTCTGATCACTCATATTTCACATAAATGGATTTTCCTAAAGTAATAAGACTAGTAGCTCAGGCTGTTTATGCTGTTTTTGGCCTTGCCATACTAGTTTTAATGCTCCTAATTGTCCTGTGGGTCAATCCAGCTTTGATTTCAAGTAATCGCGTTTCCCCAGAGGATTGGCGACCAAGAGACGCAAAGACAGATTTGGGTACCAGCCCTAGAGATAATTTGGTCAAATATGGATACGAGATCATTACTGAAACCAGCAAGCATATTGGTCCAATGGCTCCAAAGGTGAATGTGAGATACGCGGGTAATAACTTGAGTTGCCAGAGTTGCCATCTAGAGGCAGGTAGAAAAACGGGTTCTGCTTCATTTGTCGGCGTGGCCAATCGTTTTCCTCAATTCAGAGGAAGGGAGAATAAGATGGGAAACCTCATTGAGCGGGTCAATGGGTGCATGGAACGTAGCATGAATGGTAAGGTACTGCCAGACAACAGCTTAGAAATGCAGGCAATTATAGCCTATATGGAATGGCTGAGTGAAAATGTTCCGAAGGACAAAGAAGCGCAGTATAAGGGGTTTGCGAAGCTAGAGATTCCGAATAAAAAAGCGGATGTCAATACTGGGAAGGCACTCTATATTAAACATTGTCAAACTTGCCACATGGATAACGGTCAGGGGCAAAGGCCATCTGAAAATGATAAATATTTATATCCACCACTTTGGGGAAAAGATAGCTATAATCATGGAGCAGGAATGCATCGCGTGATTACTGCCGCTCAGTTTATTAAGGGCAACATGCCGTATTTAGAAGCAACCTTGGATAATCCCGTACTCACAGATGAGGAGGCCTATCATGTAGCTGCCTATATCAATAGTTTCCAAAGACCGCAAAAGGCAAACCCTGAGGTGGATTTCCCAGATAAAAAATTGAAGCCTGTTTCTACACCCTATGGCCCGTGGGTAGATGAATTTTCACCAGACCAACATAAGTATGGACCTTTTCAACCTATTATGGCTTGGTACGAAAAGGAGTTAGGGATTAAAAAGAGTAAGTGATACTTGAATAGCGCTAAAGTTAGCTGTGCATTAAGGAAAGAAAAAAGAGACACCAATTTGATGTCTCTTTTCATTTAATCAACCTCCTGATATTTACCTTTTGCCTCATTGGCGCCACACATCCTCACTACTTTAGGTTGGAAAGTGCCAACTACATCCACCAGGTCTTTTTGACGATCCATTACCTCATAAATGTCTTTATAAACCTGTGGGGCTTCGTCTAGTCCAGAGCCAATTAATGTGATACCAGCCTTTTTAATGTGCTGTTTTACCTCCTTTTTAGAAAGGCTCTGTTTGGCTTTAGTTCTAGACATTAATCTACCCGCACCATGGGCTGCAGAATTTATGGATTCATTGACGCCTTTCCCTTTGACAATAAATCCGGGGGAAGTCATAGAGCCAGGAATAATACCCATTACCCCGTCACCCGCAGGAGTGGCTCCTTTTCTATGAACAATGATCTCATTTCCATCAGCGTCTTGCTCTTTCCAGGCAAAATTATGATGGTTTTCTACCATGGCTAAAGGTCTTTCTCCAAGTGCTTTAGCAAGCCTTTCGTGAATTTGGTGATGACATGCCGAAGCATAGTCACCAGCCAAATTCATGGCTAACCAATATTCTTGACCTGCTTCTGAATCAAGATCCAACCAGGCCAAGTGCTTGGCTTCGCTCGGTAACTTGGTCATATCCATGGCCAACTTGGTGTAATGTCTCGCGATATTTGCACCAAGCCCTCTCGATCCCGAGTGGGAGAGTACCGACAGATATTTGCCCGGGGATAGTCCCATTTCGTTGTCTTCGGTCAGGATTTCTCCAATACCAAATTCGACAAAATGATTTCCACCACCCGAAGACCCAATCTGTTTCCACGCCTTGTCCTTCAGAGACTTTACAATATTGATTTCGCCAAAAAGACTGTTATCCAACACGGCATGATCTTTTGGACGCTTAAAAGCGCTTTGACCAAATCGTGTATTGTCTAGTAACATTTTCTCTAATTCCTCCGTGTTTTGATGCACATAAGCAGGAGGAATATCGTATAAAGTCATACACATTCTACAACCTATATCAACACCAACTCCATAAGGGATTACCGCATTTTCAGTGGCCAAAACACCACCAATTGGTAAGCCATAGCCTTGATGTGCGTCTGGCATGAGAGCACCCGATTTGGTGACTGGTAGCCTCATCGCGATCTCCATTTGGTTAATTGCGCCGGGTTCGATGCCTTCAACACCATAAATGGAGTAAGGGATTCGTTTTTGACGCATTTCCAATGGTTTGTTCGATATCTTACTAATCATCAATGCGGTAGCAATAGGCCCGAGTGTCTCATGTTTTGCATAAAGTGCTGGGTTTTCTAATACCTTTTTTAGCATTGATTTCTTATGAAGAATCGATTTGCCTTTATAGGCCGATTCCATTACGCGCATGGCTTCGCCAATAGCTCTTCCTTCAGGAAAACCTAACTTTTTAAGGTCTTTACCTATTAGTTTTTTAGATGCCATAACTCAGTTATTTGTGTTTGTGCTTGCTTGAGCCTCAGCATTATGCTTAGCCTTACCAAGCAAGCGTTTCAAACGTTTATACTTATTTCTCTTAATATGCCCTTTCAATTCGTCGGTCACATAGTTGTTTAGTGATGCCAAACGTGCCTTCTTATAGAAAGTGATAGCCATATTGTAATTGGTTTCCGCTTCAGCTACTTGGCCGAGGTTTCCATAGATAAATACTCTGTTAATATTCTCGTATGGAATAGCTTTGTTTAACCAAATTCTTATCCCTTGATACTTGTTCTCCTCATAATAGAGCTGAACTAAGTTTTCATAGAACTCTTGTTCTTTTGGGTTGAACTTGATCGCTAGTTGATACTGAAATTCGGCTTTCTCACAGTTTTTGATGTGATAATGGTAGAGTTCACCAAGCTTAATATGTAGTCTGGGATAACCAGGTTCTTCATGTAAGCCACACTCTAGCCACTTTCTAGCCTCATCGTATTTATCATCATATAAAGCATCTTCTGCCATCTGAATCAGACCCTCGATATATTCTTCGTAGATGTCCATTTTTCTAATATTCAGAGGGCAGCGTGCCCTCAGATTATAATTCGTTTATTTTTCACTTTTAGTAATTGCCCACTTTTAGGGTGTACATAAAAAACGGGATGCCAAAAGGAGGTTAATTCATTTTGTCCACCCCATTTTCCAACTGACAAAATTTTGCCGTTTTCGATAGATACTTTTGTGTGGACGAAGTCAGAAATGTGGTCAAAAACATGTTGGCCTAGAACACTGTTTTTATCCATTCTTTGGCATAATTGCTGATAGACTTTGTTCCAAAACTTGCCTTCATTTTTAGCAAGGAATCTAAGGAGCGGTTGTAAGTTGTCTGTTTGGCACTTTGTGCCACCACTTCTTAGTTTTATGCCTTCTTTCTTTCGGTAGTTGTCGGGATTGTTTGCATGGCTTTTATCATAACCTTTGCGTTTGTTTCCCTGCCATCTACCACCCACACGGTAGCATTCGATTAATTCCTCATGCATACGCTTGTCTCTACGCTTTTGGCGCTTCCTTAAGGATGGTTTAAGTGTATCTGCATTTTTCATTTTTCTTTTGATTATGCTTCCGGGACTTTGCCCGGAAGCCGTTATTTAAAGCCAGTGAATACTTCTTTCAACTGGTCTACAACCTTGTGTCCACCTGAGAGAGAAATGTTGCTCACCTTATCAGCGATTTTTTCAACATATTCCATCTCCTTCAATTTGAACAACATCTCGTTGTCTTCCATCAATTTTGCGGTGTTGAGCAAGTTTCTAGTAGAGGCAGTTTCTTCCCTTCTGGCTACTACATTAGCTTGTGCTTGTTTCTGTGCTACCAAAACCTGGTTCATGATGTTTTTTACTTCACCGGGCAAAATGATGTCCTTGACACCACAGTCCCTGATCTCAATTCCCAAATCTTTGGCTTTCACCTGGAGCACTTTTTTGACGTAGTCGGCAAGTGAGTCTTTCTCTTCTAGCAACTCATCCAAGGTGAACTTTCCAACAAATTCTCTCAATGCGATCTGCATCAACACATAGAGTTGCTTCTCAAAATCTTTATTGTCTATTAAGGCTTTGACAATGTCCATTACCTTGTATTGACCGTAAAAATTAATTCTTAAAGCAGCTTTGTCTTTAGTCAAGATTTCTTGACCTGTAACTTCCATTTGCACTTGTCTCATGTCGGCTTTCAACATATTCAAGGCTATTTCATTTTTCCAGAAGTAGTAATCTCCAGGATCTAATTCTTTGTAGAATGATCCATTTACCATTAAAATGGCTTTTTCATAGCTTTCTACTTTGCATACTCTGATGTATGGAATAAGCGCTCTGTCTTTTTTTACACTCAAATCAATGTCTTCGGTGATCTCAATTTTGGTAAGATCTACCTTAACAAAGGAGTAGTCAATGAGGCCTTTCCAAAACGCGTACGTCCCAGGAGTGAGTACTTCTTTGAAGTTTCCTCTCTTGTACTTGAGGGCAATTTTATGATCACCAACCCGTACTATATTTAGCATAGCGACAAGCTTTTCGTCATTCAAAAACAAGTCAATTGTCTTTGGAGCGTAGAATGGCTTGACCATGTCATATTCAACTACAGCGTCTAAAAGAGATACCCAATGCGTACCTGCGGTAAGCACATTTCGGTAGTCTCCTTTTCTGAAAACAAGCCCTACTTTGCCTTGGTTAATTCGTATCCTTTTCATCTTTTAAAAATTTGTGAGGCAGTGCCTCGGTTAATTATTCATTATCACTATTGGCCAAATAATTTCATTCAATAGGAGCGGTGTAAACCGACCATCTTTCATAGACGGAGCTTTCATTGAGTCTGAATTCATGGTTGAGTTCTAGCACAAGCGTGATCAGTATGAATTGGCTGATATCCAATTCTCTTTTCAGTTTTATACTTGAAGTCAATCATTGCATCAGTCGGTATCCTGATTGCCCTGGTTTCTTCAAAATGTTCCTCATTCCCGAGAGTTTGAGGGGTCGATTTAACACCACATCCTGGTGTCACTGGTTTTATAGAAGCCAGTACTTCTGATGGATTAACAGTCCATTCCTCATCTTAAGAGGTGCTTTACTCTAACCGGGCTGAGTTACCCCGACCTTGTCGAGGGGAGGATTCGAACCTCCGTCTTAAGCGTAATTTATGGTGGGAGATTAGTCCACTCACAAGAAGCATATCCATGCCTATTGGCAAGAATACTATGGGGCTTTTGAAGCCCTCATCAGGCCTTATACCTGAACTTAAATTCCCGTGGAAATGGTAGGATTCGAACCTACTGAGCCTTTGGCATCGGTTTTACAGACCGATATAACTCTCCATCGTTATCGCATTTCCATATGCGGAAATAGCTGGATTCGAACCAACAACCTTCTCCTTAACAGGGAGTAGCTCTACCGTTGAGCTATATTTCCATTTAGGCTATCCTTCCATTGGGCTTGAGATCCACAAGCTTTGTGTCGGAATAACCTGCTATTCACTTTAAAGCTTTTACAAACATCACAACCCGAACATCCCGAAACTTCGGGAGGTTGTTTAGGGCCTTTAACCCCTCTCTAAATCAGGAGACACCCGTTCTGCCTCTCCTTTAGCTTCTTAGTTTTATCTGGTTAAACGACTTAACGTTTTATCCGCTCCGCTCTTCGAGCACTTCCCTAACGGGCGGAGATGTATGTTTAAATCATTCTACCAGGATTTGAATCCTGCTTGCAGGCAAGTCGAATCCTTAACCAAATGCTGGCGTCTTCGCTTCCGAGACTTTGGGGCGGCCACCCGGCATCTTTGAGTCAGGGGAGGGGATCAAACCTGCCTTTGTCGGCAGACAGGCCCTCCTAACTGGTTTTGCAGACCAGTGCCTAGTCACTCGGCCACCCTGACTTGTGTATCCAGTAGAGGATTCGAACCTCTATTTCTACCTTATGAGAATAGTGTCCTCACCTCTTAGACGAACTCGATTGATCAAAAAAAAGCCCGACCTTCAGAAGGCCGGGCTTTTCAAAACCGAATTATCAGTTTTGTCAAGTCATCATTTCATCGACCTTTTGAATAATATGTAGTCCCCCAAATTCAAAATCATATTGACTCTGATAGCATTGGTTTAAATTCTCTGATTGTATTTGCTTCATATGTTGTAGCATTTTGTCAAATTTTAAGCACAAAAAAACCCGAACCAAATGGATCGGGTTGTCAATTTCTTTCATTGAAAATTAACTTTCCCCGAACCGGGATACAAATGAATTTTGACACTCCAGTTGGCTGGCTGGAGCTGTAAATTCGGTATGTATATAACTTTTTGTCATTTCGTTTTCTGTGTCACAAATGTATTGAAATCGTTTTCTAAAATCCAAAAACTATTTTTAATGAATTAAATTTATCAGGCTTAAAATAGAAATTAAGTTATTGATAGTCAATGATATATAATTGAATAAAAAAATCTAAAAAAACTTTTATTCCCTCAGAAAACAGTTGAAAGGATATAAAAATCTGTATAAGCGTTTATACGGGTTTAGTCTTCGAGCGCCTCATAAATTATCTTATACATATCTTCCCAAAAGGCATTGTTATTGAAACCTGCTATCTGTGTCATTCCTACAAACACCATTTGTTCCTCAGGGTCGATGAAAAACTTCGTGTTGAAGTATCCGCCCCACTCATATGTGCCAGGACTTTTAGGGCTTCGCTTGGTTGGAGAGTCAAGATAAACCGTAAAGCCCAAGGCAAAACTACTACCGATCCGCTCACTTCTTTGTGGATTGTAGTCGGTAACTACCTCCGGCATTTGGTCTTTGCTCATTTCGGCGAGCGTCTTCTTGCCAATAATTTCTCCTCCGCCAGAAACTAAGGTGTGTATAAAAATCGCATAGTCCATCATAGTAGAGGATAACCCTGCGCCCCCTGCAAATACATTTCTCGGTCCCTGTTTAGGGTAATCCGTACCCGCCGTCATACCAAGTTCTTCCACTGTTTGCCACTTGCCTGTCGCATTCGTATATACACCGACTAAGCGATCGAATTTCTCTTTTGGCAAATAGAAGTAAGTGTCTTTCATGCCTAGTGGATCGAAAATATTGGCTTTGAAATATTTGTCTAGTGTAGTACCAGAGACTACTTCCACGATTCGGCCTAATACATCCATACTAAGTCCATAGGAAAATTTTGCCCCTGGTTGATGCGCTAGTGGTACTTTAGCCAGTCTATTAATCCACTCTTCCGTGCTCCATGTTTCATGTGAGAATCCAACGTTCATATCGAACTTCTCATAGACAGCCATCAACTTGCCGGGATTAAAACTGCCGTAAACTATTCCAGAAGTATGAGTTAAGAGGTTCCTAATCGTAACATCTTTTTCGACCGGAACGGTTGTATAGCTTGAGTCAGCTGGATTAAATTCATCAAGCACGACTTGATTTTTAAAGGCGGGAATATATTTATGTACAGGGTCATCAAGTCCAATCTCACCTCGCTCATAGAGTTGCATAATTGAGACTGACGTCACTGCTTTTGTCATAGAAGCTAATCGCCAGATATCACCAGTTCCATAGGCCTGCTCATTTTTAGAGCTACGATAACCAAAGCTCTTATTGTAGACAATTTTACCTTCTTTAGCGATGAGAAATGATCCGCCTGGAAGTTTTTTGTCTTCCATATATTGCTTCACATGTTCATCAATCTGCGACAATGTTTTGCTCGACATGCCCACCTTTTTGGGCTTCCCCTTGGTCAAAGGGTTCGTCTGCGCATAAGCGGCAATAGATAAGAATAAGAGAAGGGATAGGATTTTAAGCTTCATCAGATGATTTTGGTTAAGGATTTAGGATCAAAAAAAGTTAAGCGTTTATATCTAATAGGATTTTCCCACTTCTACCTGGTGCCTCCATGTGCTTAATGGCATCAATAATTTGGTCGAGAGTATATGTGGCTTCCACATCGGCTTTCAACGTTTCGCTCGTAAGCATTCCGAGGATTTTAGGCACAATACTTCTACGTTCATCACCCGATAAACTTGTGAACCATGTCGTTAGCCAAAAACCTTTTACTGTAATATTTTTAAAGATCAACAGTCCACTGTTTAATGGAATTGGTTTCAGACTGAGTAATCCATACACTAGCATCTTTCCGTTGATTTGAAGTGCGTTGATAACTTTGTCGCCAAGGTCTCCGCCGACGGCATCGAAAGCCGCTTTCACCATTTCACCATTCGTTGCCGCTTTCACCGATTTATAGATACTTTCTGTTTTTTCATTAATAATTGCGGTTGCACCAAGATCTAATAGCGCCTGCTTTTGTTCATCTCTACGAACAGTACCGATTACGTTTATGCCTCGGCTAGCGGCAATTTGAATTACAAACTTGCTGAAAGCGGATGCAGCAGCTGTAATTAATAAGTAGTCACCTTCCTCTAAATCGGCTTCGATCAGCATACCATAAGCCGTCAACGGATTGACAAAGGCTTGACAAGCGACCTCGTCAGACATGGTCGGTGGTTTAGGGATAACACTATTCGCCGCAACGCAAACGTACTCTGTCCATGTGCCAGTTGCCGTAAAAATTACACCAGCTCCTTCTGGCATTTCAACGCCTTCACCACAAGCATCGACAGTGCCAGTAGCTTCAAAACCGCCGATTTGAGGCAATTCTGGTTGTATTCCATACATGCCCTGAATGAACATAATGTCTGCCGGGATAATATTGGCCTTAGATACTTTTACACGAATTTCTCCTGGTGCTGGAGATGGAATGGGAAGGTCAACAACTGTTAAAACATCAGTAGGGACTCCGGTTTTCTTGAACTGTACTGCTTTCATAGGTTTTCTTAAGGATGACAACGGCGAAAGTGTTGAATGCTATCTGACAAGATACTATAGAATTGCCAAAGTCTTGGACTCTTTACAACTAACTATATGAAAGGTTTATTTTAATCCTACATACTCGTCATGCATAACAAGTTAATTATTTATCTTTCAATGAAGTAGTAAAAATTAGATCACATGGAGATATCGGAAAAATTTAGGTTGGAGGGTAAGGTGGCCATTGTAACGGGGGCAAGTAAAGGTATTGGTAAGTTCATGGCTATGGCATTGGCCCAGCAAGGAGCTCAAGTAATTGTTTCTAGTCGAAAGCTTGAAGCAGTCTCTTCAGTGGCTGATGAATTTGTTGCTATGGAGCTTAAAGCGATTGGAATAGCTTGCCATATGGGTGATGATGCTCAAATTAAAGCTTTGGTTGATTCGACGGTTGAGCAGTTCGGTGGGATTGATATTATTGTCAACAATGCAGCTGCGAATCCAGTTTTTGGGCCAGTCCAAGATGCTGGTGATGATGCTTTTGATAAGATTATGGATGTCAATGTCAAAGGACCTTTAAACTTAGCCAAGTATGCTTACGATTCCATGAAATCAAGAGGTGGTGGCTCAGTGATCAATATAAGTAGTATAGAAGGCATTACTCCAGGACAAGGACTCGGTTTGTATTCAGTGAGTAAAGCAGCACTGATTCAATTGACAAAAGTGTTAGCCCGTGAGTGGGGTCCAGATAACATTCGTGCAAATGCAATTTGCCCAGGGCTCATAGATACCAAGTTCAGTGAAGCCTTGACATCGAATGAAAAAATATTGAAAATGGTAATGATGAAGCAAGCATTGCCAATGTTAGCCCAACCTGAAGATATTGCGGGATTGGCCCTGTTTTTAGCTTCAGATGCGTCTAAATTTATTACGGGTGCCGCTATAACTGCTGATGGTGGATTTACGGTTTAGCTTTCAGCAAAATTCAAACCCTGAAAACAAACACTCAATAAGCCGAATTTATGATTGAATTATTTGCGACCGAAAAACTCAAATCGCTTTACCCAAAGGTGAAGGAATTCGTAGAAGAGGAGCTATATCCTTTGGAGTTAAAAATGGTCAACGGACCATGGGAAGAAACAAAAGCAATGCTCGACGTGATTCGAGCAAAAGCTAAGTCGGCAGGTCTATGGACCCCATACCTTTCTGAAAAAGAAGGAGGCCTTGGCCTTAGTATGACCGAGTTTGGTCAAATCTCGGAGCTTTTGGGAAGGACGCCTCTGGGACATTATGCCCTTAACTGTCAAGCACCAGATATAGGAAATATTGAGTTGATGCATCAGTATGCATCCGCTCAACTCAAAGAAGACTACTTAGCGCCTTTGATCAAGGGAGAAATTCGAAGCTGTTTTGCCATGACAGAGCCAGAATTTGCAGGATCGAACCCAGTGAATTTAGGAACAACGGCCGTTTTGGATGGAGATAATTATGTGATTAATGGACACAAATGGTTTACTACTGCGGCTGACGGTGCAGCATTTACAATTGTAATGGCGGTTACAAACCCTGATGCAAGCCCTTATGAAAGAGCCAGCATGATCGTTGTGCCACTTGATAATCCTGGCTTTGAAAACATCCGCAATATTTCGATCATGGGCGAGGAAGGTGGTGGTTATATGAGCCACTCTGAAGTTCGCTTTAAAGATTGCCACGTTCCTAAATCAAACCTGATCGGTGAAGCTGGAACTGGTTTTATGTTGGCACAACAACGTCTAGGTCCGGGTAGAATACACCATTGCATGCGCTGGATTGGTATTTGCGAAAGAGCCTTTGATTTAATGTGCAAACGCGCTGCGACAAGAGAATTAAGAGACGGTAAAAAACTCGGTCATCAACAAACTATTCAAAATTGGATTGCCGAAAGTAGAGCAGAGATTGATGCATCGAGATATATGGTCTTACACGCGGCACAAAAAATGGATTTACATGGAAGTAAAGCGGCCAGAATGGAAATTTCCACCATTAAGTTCTATGTCGCCGATGTCCTGATGAAAGTATTAGACAGAGCGGTGCAAGTGCATGGTGCTTTGGGTATTACGGATGACACCCTGCTTTCTTTTTGGTACCGTCATGAAAGAGGAGCGAGGATCTATGATGGACCAGATGAAGTTCATAAATCGAGCCTGGCGAGGAGCATTCTTAAAGGTTATGGAATTTAATCATGATAGATCAACCAAGAGATATTCGAGAAGGGGAAGAACTTGATGTAGTCAAGCTGAAGGAATATTTGTCTAATCAAATCGAAGGTTTTAACGGGGCTATCGAAGTATCACAATTCCCAAGCGGATTTTCCAATCTGACCTACCTCATAAAAACAGAAAAAGAAGAGTACGTACTCCGCAGACCGCCCTTTGGAGCGAATATAAAAAGCGGACACGATATGGGCAGGGAATTCAAAGTATTATCCCTTTTAAAACCGAACTACGCCAACGTACCTAAACCAATTCTATTTTGTGAAGATGAATCCATTTTAGGCGCTGAATTTTATATAATGGAGCGCGTGAAAGGAGTGATTCTTAGAGGGAAACCGCCAAAAGGTATTCACTTGTCCGAAGAGCTTATGAAATCTATTTCAGAAGCATGTATCGACAATCTGGCTGCCCTACACACAATGGATTTGAAAGAGGTTGGACTAAGTGAATTTGGAAAACCAGATGGGTATACCGATCGGCAGGTGGAAGGGTGGATTAAAAGATATTATAAATCTGAAACGGATAAGATAGCTGCCATGGATGAAGTAGCCAACTGGATGAAATCCAATATGCCAGTACAAAACCATATTAGCTTTCTCCACAATGACTATAAGTACGACAACCTGGTGTTAAATCCCGAAAAACTTAGTGAAATCACGGCGGTGCTGGATTGGGAAATGTCGACTGTTGGTAACCCGTTGATGGATTTAGGTACATCGCTAGCGTATTGGGCACAAGCCGATGATGCCGACGCATTGAAACCTTTCAGCCTAACCTGGCTACCCGGAAATTTAAACCGTTCAGAGTTTGTCGATCGCTATGCCACCCAAACTGGATTTGACCTAACGGATAAAGTATTCTATTACGTTTTTGGAGCATTTAAGATTGGGGTAATTATACAGCAAATTTATGCGAGATATAAAAAGGGTTTAACCAATGATCCGCGATTTGCACAGCTCATTTATGCGGTAATGGCATGTGCTGAGAATGCGCGTAAGGCAATAGATCGGGATAAAATTTAATTGAAGAAGAGCAGAATTATGACGTTACAAATCTCAGAAATTAAAAAAGTATTAATTCTAGGAGCAGGTACGCTAGGTCTACGAGTTGGTTTACAATCTGCAATAAGTGGTTTTGAAACTACGATCTACGATATCAATGAGCAGGCTTTTAAGGCAGCCATTAAAACCCAAGATAGCATACTGAAGATGCTGGTAAGGAATGGAAAGCTAAATGAGGAAGCAGTAGAACAAGTAAAGGCTCGCCTAACTTTTACAACCGATGCGCAAGCAGCGGCTGATGATGCAGACTTCCTAAATGAGTCAGTTACAGAACAATTAGATTTAAAACGAGATGTTTGGAGACAATTCGGTGAGCTATGTCCTGAAAAGACAATCTTTACCTCAAATACATCATACCTTTTGCCATCACAAATAGCGGAAAGCACTGGCAGACCAAGTCGCTTCTGTTGTTTTCATTTTCACGATGTTTTTTATGCCAATGTCGTTGACGTTATGCCGCATGAGGGCACCGCAACGTGGATAGTCGACTTTTTGATGGAAATGGGTAGGGTTTTACAACAAACTCCAGTGTATGTGAAGAAAGAAAACACAGGCTATATCTTCAACTATATGCTCATGGCTTTAATTGGAGCGGCAGGCGCACTAAAAACTATGGATATAGGCTCGATTGAAGATATAGACAGAAGTTGGATGGGAAATTTTAAAATGGATATGGGTCCCTTCGGTGTTTTAGATACTGTAGGTTTAGACACAGCATGGCACATTACCAGTAACCAACCAGATAAGAAAAGTCAAAGTTTTGCAGCATTGCTCAAGACTTATATCGATGCTGGAAAATTAGGAGTGAAGACAGGTGAAGGATTTTACACTTACCCTAACCCAAAATACAAAGAAGAAGGCTTCGTTTCGGGTTTATAATCCATCGTTATCATTTGCCAGTTTCTTAGATCGAGTAGGACTTTTGAGTTAATTAAAATAGGGTTAAATTTATTGATCCTACTAAGAACCAAAATGCCAAAATACCTGCTTGTATTTATACTAAGCTGTCTCTCTCTGTCTTTAAAGGCGCAAGCAGGAAGCGAACTATTTTATCGAATGTATGCCGACTATGGCCTGTCAAGCGACAAGACAACGGTGGCATTGCAAGACTATTTAGGTTTTATGTGGTTTGGTTCTGAAGAGGGATTGAACCGGATGATCGCGTATTCAGATTTCGAAATTTTCAGAAATAATCGAGAAGATAGCATCAGCCTTTCAAACGACCACGTAACTGCGCTTTTCGAAGATTCTAAAAAAAGACTATGGATCGGTACGGCAAATGGCCTCAACCTCTTTAATAGGAGCACTCACAAATTTGAGGAAATACTACTTTCTAAAGATCCGACAGATGCGGCAAGTGATGCGATTGTTGACGTTATAGAAGATTCAAGTGGAGCAATTTGGGTTCTTTGTGAACACCGTTTGGTCAAACTTAATGGAGCTTCCCTTGAGGAAGATATCTACATCGAATTGCCGCCGAATGGAATATTCCGAGTGCAAATGAATAGAATTCTATATGCACAAAATGAAATTTGGGTCGCCACTTCTCAAGGAGTTTTAAGAGTTCAGGAAAACAAATTTGTTCCGATTAATATGGCAAGCGGACTGAATGTGACTGCCCTGGCGAAAGTCCAAGATGAAATATGGGCAGGTACAAATGGGAATGGTGTTTGGCGATACGATGGCGATTTGAACCTTGTGAAGCACTACACTAAAAACTCTACGGAAACGACACTCATCAACGATTTTGTGAATGATATACGACTTGTTGATGAAGCTGAAATGTGGATTGCCACAAACGATGGGATAAGTGTGATATCATTAACTGGTGCTACTAAACAAAAGGTCTATCAATATGACTTTAATAATGGCTTTTCTCTGAGTGATAAAGTCCTCCGTAGAATTTACCAAGATAGTCAAGGCGCAATTTGGATAACAACCCCTGCATCTGGTATCAGCTACTACCACGAAGCAGATAACTTGTTCAATTATTTTGGGCAGAGTGAGGAAGAAGGAACTGTTAAAGACTTAATGGACTACAGTGTATCCTCTCTCTTAACGGCTAAAGATGGGTCAACATGGGTCGGTTCCAGAAAAGGTGTTTCACAATTTGATCCAAAAAGTAATAGTTTTCGCCACTTCCCTTTTTCTAAAAAAATTAGTGAAATTGTTATGAACGTTTCCTCTATTGCGCAGTGCAGTGCGGAATATATCTGGATGGGAACGAATGATGGATTGATAAAATGGCGAGGAGTCGGCCGCCCTTTTGAATACATTATGCCTGACAAATTGCGTGGGTTAAATATTGAAACCGTAATGGCCGATGAAGATGACAATATTCTGATCGGTACCAGTGAGAGAGGTGTTTTTCTTTACGCCAGTGTGAGCAAAGTCTTTAGAGAAGTTGCTTTTGAACTTGAAGGCTCGCCGCTAGAATACACACCTAAAGTAAATGTGATCAAGAAACTTGAAGACAAGATTTTTGTAGGAACAGATGAAGGCTTGTATCAACTGAATGACCTGATACTCTCAAAGGTGTCATTGAGTGGATTTAATGATCTGCCAGATGATATCATCATTAACGATTTATATCAAGATTCACAGTCGAGGATCTGGTTAGGTACCAAACAGGATGGCGCATTGTTGCTTTCAGATAGCCTTTCGGTGATCGCCGATTATTCCGATAAATCAGTTGGGATAGCAAACAACGATATCAGGTCAATTCTGGAAGATGAGAAAGGTGATATTTGGCTATCTACTAATAGTGGTATCAGTAAACTTGTATTAAAGAAAGACTCGATCAAAAAAGCGGAGGTTAATAACTATGATAGTACCGATGGCCTACAAGGTGAACAATTTATAGCGCGCTCAGGAGCCATTACAACAGATGGCCGTTTATTATTTGGTGGTCTGAATGGACTTACGGCTTTTCGACCAGATGATCTTGAAGTTTTCAGGACAAGTCAGCGCCCAAACTTCACAGGACTAACAGTTAGGGGAGAAAAGATGAAAATCGCTGAAGCCGATTCCCCTTTAGAGAAAGATATTACCTTAATGAATGGCATCAAACTTAAACCAAATCAAAACGATTTTGTGATCCTTTTTGATGCCTTGGACTACGTTCGACCGGATGATGTTGTTTATCGTTATAAGCTGGAAGGTTATGATAAAGATTGGATCGAAAAAGAGAGTTATGGAGAGGCGTCCTATCAAAATATACCCGTCGGAAAAACTTTCGATTTTGTGTTTCAATCTAAAGGTCGCCTTTCACCAGAATGGTCAGATGAGCAGCGCATTAAAGTTTATGTGGTGCCGTATTTTTATCAATTGACTTGGTTCAGATTTCTCGTATGTGTTTTAATCTTGGCCGGTATTTACCTAATCTTTTGGTTGCGGGAGAAACGAGCCGAACAAAAGCATCAAGAACTAGAGAGACTCGTTGAAGAACGATCTTTCACATTGAAGGAGGAGATAAAACAACGCAAGGATACAGAGAAACAATTGACCGAAGCATTGGACTCGGCTAAAGATGCCAATGAAATAAAAGATAAGTTTCTAGCCAATATGAGTCATGAGATTAGGACACCGCTCAATGGCATCATGGGACTTACCGAATTAGCTTTGGACAGTAAGTTAAATGATGAGCAAGAAGATTTATTAAAAACTATATCTAGTTCCGCCGGATCACTCAAAATGATCGTTGACGACATTTTGGATATTGCTAAAATTGAGTCGGGCAATTTGACCCTAGTTTCCGAGCCATTTAGTGTACAAGATTTACTTCGTGAGGTGATCTCAACTTTCACACCTGAGATTCAGAAAAAGGGCATTAAACTGCAGCATTGGGTGCTTACAGATGTCCCTGCCTTTGTTATGGGTGACGCTAAATTGATAAGACAAGTCTTGGTGAACTTAGTTTCGAATGCTGTCAAGTTTACCCATAAAGGAGGCGTAACAATTTTTGTAGAGTGTTTAAGAACAGCAGGGCAAGCCGATTTAGAGTTGTGGTTTACAGTCGAAGACACCGGTATAGGTATTGCCAAATCTGATCAAGAGAAAATATTTGAGAGTTTCAGTCAAGTAGACTTGGAGAGGAACAGACAGTATGGAGGCACTGGATTAGGCCTAAGTATCAGCCGTGAGTATGTGAAAAAGATGGGTGGGGAGCTTTGGGTAGAAAGCGAACTAGACAAAGGATCAATTTTTAAGTTTGACGTCAAAGTCAAGGCATTTGATATGATAACTAGCGATTCTGAGTCTGAGGAGAAAACGATAGAACAAGATTTACAATTGACAGGAAATGTACTCCTAGTAGAAGATAACCTTATCAATCAGAAAGTAGCCGTAAAAATGCTCGAACGAAAAGGGCTTAGTGTTATCTGTGCCGAGGACGGACAAACAGCCATTGCTCTTTTAGAGAGTGCCAACTTTGATATTATCCTCATGGATTTAATGATGCCTTTGATGGATGGATATGAGGCCACAAGACAAATAAGGCAAGGCAACAGTTCTAAATCTAATATCCCAATCATTGCGTTAACAGCGGCGGCCATGGACGGGGAGAAGGAAAAATGTATGGCCGTCGGCATGAATGGCTATTTAGCTAAACCTGTAGGCTATAAAGAGCTGATCGATACCCTAGTCCCATTCTTGGGTGAGAATAGGATACTCAAAATTTCATAAACTTTTATTTCTGAACAAAACCTGAAAAGGAAGATGGCGTGGCCTTTTCAAGGACGGTTTTGATGTTGTAGATTGAATTAATTCAATTTTCGTTGAACCTATTCAGAATTTTGCAGACTCTAGGATGTAAGCAAATGGGACGCAGTTCAGATCAAATATTCGATGAGTTACTCGTCATTCGGTGTCAAGAGGGAGATCAAGAGGCCACCGGACTACTATGGAAGCGATGGAACCCTAGAGTAATAAAATGGTCCTTTTCTTTTTTGAGAGATCAAGAAGAAGCCTATGAAATTGCACAGGAAAGTTGGATTTCGATTTTCAAGAGTATTCATAAACTAAAGGACCCTGCACTTTTTCGTTTTTGGTCTTATCGGATCGTTCAGAGACGTTCTGCTGATTTCATTAAAAAGCAACAAAGAGAAAGACAAGCTGCGGAAAACGCTCAGAAAGAACTTGATACCGAGGGTGATTCTGGGAATGATGATGCTGTAGGAAAGATGCTGAGTAGCATCAAAGCATTGCCGCTGCTGCACCAAGAAATGCTACGCTTATTTTATTTGGAGAAATACTCCATTAAAATGATGTCTAGTTTGTTAGACCTGCCAGAAGGAACTATCAAGTCTAGGCTGTTTTATGCGAGAAAAGAATTGAAGAAAAATATTAAAGACAATTAGATATGAGTAAGTCAGATAAAGAAGTAG
The DNA here is from genome assembly GCF_001747105.1 of Roseivirga misakiensis. NCBI lineage: Bacteria > Pseudomonadati > Bacteroidota > Cytophagia > Cytophagales > Roseivirgaceae > Roseivirga > Roseivirga misakiensis. Next base: position 723,880 of record NZ_MDGQ01000005.1, read on the forward strand.
ATCAATTGATTCATGAGGCCTTATCGCAAGAGGAGGCTGCCTATTTCGATAAAATGGGTGAACAAAACATTCCACAGCAACTTTTTGGGCTTTTTAAAGGTAAAAATCGCTGGATGAATGTGGTTATGGTGATTATGAATGTTGTGGTATTGGCAGTTGCGTTTTACACATTCGTTAACATGCTTGATACCGAAAACCAAGATGAAAAGCTTGAGTGGATGTTTTATACCCTTATCTCCTTCATGACCATGATGTTATTTAAACTTTGGGGCTGGAACCAGATGGATAAAAATGTCTTGATGCGCGAAATCAAACGCTTAGAATATCAAGTGTCATTACTTAAAAAGGAGAAATAACGGCCAGAATTGAGCAATGGCATGTTCAAAAGTCGATAAGTTCAATGCTCAGTTAATGAATCAATTTGGCCAAATGACATACTAGAAGTAGTGATCGCTTTATACTAGAACTAGTAATCGATGGTGGGGGGAACGCCTCCTATATTTGCATCTATTAAGAATCATTCTAAATAGATGTCAAGAGTTTCGGTTGTTTTAGTTGTCTTTCTAATATCCTTTGTTGCTGCATCGGGACAGTCCATTCGCTTTTTGGATTTTGAATCTAATGCCCCCATCGAAGGCGCTGTGTACCATGTGACATCCTTGGGCAACGGAGCCAATGCGCAAGGTGTTACGAACAAAGAGGGAAAGGGCCAAATTGCAGTACCTTTCCCATTTATTTTTAAAGTTTATCACCTAGGCTATCAGTCCGTAGCCGATACAATTCATTCAGAAGCTGGTTTAGATGTTTGGCTAAAACCAAGCACCAACCAGTTAGAAGATGTAGTAGTTACAGGCCAATTCAATCCACAATCAGCACGTAATTCAATCTTCAAAGTCCAAACGATTGATGCAGTAGAGATTAAACAGCGCGGGGCATTTAACTTGCAGGAAGCTCTTGCCAATCAATTAAACATTAGGGTCAGTCAGGATCTTGCCATTGGCAGTTCCACATTGAGTCTACAAGGTATTTCCAGTCAAAATGTTAAGATTTTAGTTGATGGCGTTCCTTTGGTCAATCGTTCAGGAAATGGTAACGGTGCCGACCTAAGTCAGATCAACCTTCAGAATATTGAACGCATCGAGATTGTGGAGGGGCCAATGGCTGTGAATTTCGGCGCCAATGCATTGGCAGGGGTCATTAACCTTATTAGTAAAAAAGAATTTAAAAATAAGACCGAAGTAAACGTAGCGCTTCAAAGTGAGACGGCCGGAAATGAGCTTGGACTAGATGCAGGTCGTCATGTGCAATCAGTGAGTATAAACCATCGCTTTAATCAAAGTTTATCGTCGCTCATAAGTTTTCAACACAATGATTTTCTTGGTTTTCAAGGAGATGCTGGTTTTAGGCAACACGAGTGGAATCCAAAGCAACAGCTGACAGGTAATGCCTTAGTCAAATACCAAAATGATAATCACAGTGTATTCTATCGATTAGATGTATTAGATGAGCTAATAGAAGAATTGGGGGCAGCACAAAATAACTTCTTGCCCAATGGTGAAAATCGACCTTTCGCAATTGATGAAACCTACCACTCCAAACGGCATTCACATCAGATTCAAGCAGAAGGCCGTTTGCCATTTCTCAACAGATATACGGCTTTTGCCTCATTTTCAGACTTTGAAAGACAGAAAAGGCGTTTCACGAAGGATATATTAAATGGTAACGAGCAGCTGACATCCGGCGATGGAGATCAGGATACGAGTACTTACCGTGTATGGGAGTTTGGCGGTACAGGTTTTTTGAGTCCAATCAATAACTTCAATCTACAAGTCGGATACCAAATCTCCTTAGAAAACGTAGGCGGCGGTAGAATTCTTAGTGCAAGCCAAGGCATTGAAGAATATGCACTCTATGCTTCCGCGGAATTTCAGCCAGTTTCAAAGGTTGTTTTTCGGCCGGGAATTAGGTATTCAACTAACAGTGCCTTTGGAAGTCAAGTAATCCCTTCTTTTCAGCTAAAACTACAGCAAAGTGAGGCTTTACAATTCAGGTTCTCTTACGGTAGAGGGTTTAGGGCACCATCTGTTAGAGAATTATACTTTGAGTTTGTTGATTCTAATCACCGAATATTTGGAAACCCTGATTTAACACCCGAAACGTCCAATCATTTGAGCATTAATACGATTGGAAAGTATAAGGTAGCGTCTAAACTGGTAGAGGTAGACTTGAACGTATTCTATAATACCATCACCAACCAAATTTCATTAGGCCAGAATATTAATGACGCAACCAGCACGACTTATCTGAACATCGATCGGTTTAAAACGATCGGTACCACCTTGACGCAGAAAGTGTCTCTGGGGCAACTTAGCGCCAATATCGGGCTTTCTTATATCGGAAGGTTTAATCAAGTTTCTGAGTCAGAGGAGAATTTAGAGCGCTTCTTTTATTCGCCCGAGGTCAATGCCAATCTATCATACAGTTTTCCGAAAAAGCGAACTTCTTTAAACCTCTTTTATAAATATACGGGCCGATTACAAACCTACTTCACAGAGACCAACGATCAGAATCAGCAGGTCATTAGCATAGGGGAGATCAGTGATTTTCATTGGCTTGATGCGACTATCATACAGCCGATCACCAATGTTTTGGAGGTGACTATTGGCGCTCGAAATATTCTAAATGTAATCAACATAAATAATTCAGGAGTGGGTGGAGGGGCCCATTCTGGTGGGCCTTCAGTACCTATTTCTTTCGGAAGGTCATACTTCTTAAAACTAAGCTATAATCCAAAATTAAAATGATACAAAAGAGAGTAATTTATTGCCTATCACTAGTCGCTTTAATGGGACTTTGTGCCTGTTCGAATGATAGTGGGCCGAGCATTGATCCACCAGCGAGTGGCGCCATTATAGACCCTGCGGTAGGTGGTCCGACACAACCGAATCAAGTCTTTATTGATCTGTCGAAAGAAAGTCAAACGTCCGTGGCTCGGAATGCCTGGGACCTTGGGTTTTATACAGGGTCGGACTTCAGAGTCATATTGAATAATTCATCGAGTACACTGGCAAGGCCCATTCAAAAGGTCGAACTAAATGATGTTTCAGCGGCGGATACTGTAGGTTTTGGCGTACAGCTAAATATAGATGCAATTTTTGGTGCCCTTTTTGGCCCACCACCAGTGTGGCTTCCTGAAGCGAAGACTTGGTCTGATGATCCAAGCGGAGACCTTACAAAAACGGCTATTGACGAAATTTCAGACACAGCCGAAGATAACCCTGTTTACATCATAAATAGAGGAAAGAATCCTGACGGTTCGCCTAGAGGTTGGATGAAGGTCAGAACCTTAAGAAATGGCGAAGGATACACATTACAGTATGCCGAAATCAATGCTACTTCTTACCAAGAATTGAATGTTTCTAAGCGTGATGATATTGATTTCGTAGCGGTCAGCTTTGATACTGGTATTATCACGACCATACCAGAGAGAAATGATTGGGATTTTGCCTTTACAATCTTTACCGATCTTTTAACGGTAGGTCCTGGAACATCTATTCCATATGCGATAAGAGACTATGTAATAAGTAATCGAAATGGAGTAGAAGTGGCTCAGGTTGAGGTAACAGGAGAAATTGGCTACGATAATTTCTCATATGGCCAGATTGGTAGTGTAGATTTTTCAACCGCCATATCTGCCATAGGCAATGGTTGGAGGAATGTAGCACAGCCAGGGTCAAATATTGAAACAGGGGTTAAAGAAGGGATCTTTTACGTGGTGAAAGACACAAGCGGAAATTATTACAAACTGCGATTCACCAGACTCGTAGACGCTCAGTCTGGCGAAAGAGGAAACCCTCAATTCCAATACGATTTATTAGAAGAGTAAGCATCAACTCAAGTCCATCATTAGAAATAAAAACAAAAATAAATATGAAACAGCTATTGATTATAGCCCTGTGTCTGATGAGTCTGTCAGCACTGGGCCAAAGTAAGAAGAAACAAGATTTGGCGGCGATTAAAGAGATGTGCGGCTGCTATAAAGTCAAGTTCACTTTTGCCGAAACTTTTGCGCCAGACAGGCGCTATGAGTTTCACAAAAATTATAAATCAAAAGGCTTAGAATGGGTTCAGTTAGTAGAAGACGACAAGAACAAAGTCTCTCTACAACACTTACTGATTGTAGCGCCAAAAACGATCGTGAAGCACTGGAGGCAGGATTGGCTTTATCAGAACACCGCACTTTATACTTACGACAAAGACAATAGCTGGAAGTATAAGGAACTTCCTAAAAAAGAAGTGAAAGGGCAGTGGACACAGAAGGTTTATCAGGTAGATGGTAGCCTGAGATACGAAGGTTCAGCGAGTTGGGTCCACGTAGATGGTAGACACTACTGGGAAAATACAGCAGATTCTCCGTTGCCAAGACGAGAGTATTCCAAGCGATCGGATTACAACCTGATGGTGAGAACCAATCGTCAGGAGATAACCGAGGATGGCTGGATTCATGAGCAAGACAACGACAAGGTAATCAGGTCTGAAAAGGGCGATAAGTTGTTGGCAGAGGAGAAAGGATGGAATACTTATACGAAAGTAGATGATAGCGAATGCAAAGATGCCCAAGAATGGTGGGCAAAAAATGAGCGGTATTGGTCTGACGTGAGAAAAGTTTGGGATGAGCTTTTCGCGGCTCAAGAAACGCTAACATTTAAAGACAAAGTAGAGGAGAAAAGCTTATTCGAAAAGATATTTGCACTAGGTGATAAAGCCGTTGGAGCCGATGTTTATAACAGCGAAAGCGTTCGAAAAGAAGTGAAGGCGATAATTGCTGCCTTTCAAGAGTAAGTAAGTGAAAGGTTCTAAAAAGGAGAGCAGCATGAAGATGTTGCTCTTTTTTTGTGTCCAAATTGGGATGATTTGCAGTGATTAAAGAAGCCTTGATCAATCAGTTGTTAGTAACAATCTGCCTTAATCTGATTCCGTGTTTTTAGCGTTTCTACACTTATTCCCGAACTACTTTTTAGGTGCGCATCAAGTTTATTTTCAACTGCTTTTTGCATGTTTAAGCCACCACAAATCATTACCACATACCCTTGGTTCAGTGCAGTAGTAATGTTGTCCAATTCTTTGGCAATTGCGTCTTGAACATATTCTTTGGTGCCGTTTTCTCGAGAAAATGCAGTATAAACTCTATTCAACTTGCCATTAGCTAAAGCTTCATTGATGCGGCTCTCATAAAGTTGGTAGGATGCTTTATTTTGTCCTCCCCAAAACAATGAAACATGTTGAGATAGCGAACTTTCAGCTAACATTCCTAAATATGGAGCAATTCCAGTTCCGTTTGCTATCAAAATTACGCCAGGCGCTTCTTTTGGAAAGTGAAACTCAGGGTTAGACTTGAGCCTACCGTATAGCTTATTGCCACTGATTTGATCGCCTAGAAATGTAGAGCAAATACCAGCTTCGTGCTTTCTAATACTTAAACCTATTGTAGACTTCTCATGATCTACAGACATGGAATAAAGGCGTTCTCTAGTCTCATCAGGAGGCGTTATTTCGAGCAAATCTCCTGATCGATAATCTTTAAGGGTTTTTTTCGAGGTTTTTAATTCAAGGTAGAAAGTTTGGTCAGCGTTATTCTGAGAATCTTGTTTTTGAGAGACTTTGAAAGAAAGCTGTTTCTTCTTGGCTGCGGCTAAATCCTTGTCGTTTATGGTAATCTTTTGATGAAGTACCTGGCCGATCGCACCTAGCCAAGTCATGAATTCTGGCTTCGACTCCTCATTGACTTTATAAAGCGGGAGTAAAGGTTTAGCCTCTGCCACTTGTTGCATTTTCAAATCTACTTCAATCGCATACTGACAAAAGTCAGGGTAGGCCTTACTTCCAAAGCCTAAAACCGAATAGCCGTAAGATCTCGGTTGCCTTTTATCTGCTAGTTTTTGAAAGAATTTGTCAGCACTCGCTGGTGCTTCCCCCACACCATAAGTAGAAGTTAAAATAAAAAGGTGTTCTATGCTTTGGTAGGCTTCATAGTTATTCAGACTCGTTAAGTAAACTTTCGCCTTCGATTTCAATAAACCAGCTTGTAGTGCTTTGGCAAACCGCATAGTACTGCCCTGTTCAGATCCCACTAAAATCACCATCGAACAATCATCCTTTGAAAAAGGGTTGACAATTTTTGATCTATCCCTTTTCAAGAAGATTTTAAACCCACTATAAATAAAAAATAGTGTGCCTATTCCTGTGAGCCCAAGTATAGCAGCCCAGATTGTAGTACCCTCTCCGGTATGGAGGTTAAAACTGATTTGGTAGATTAACTGCACGATGGGATAAGAAACTTCGCTGAGCACCTCTCCATTAAATTGATTCACCAAAAGTTCTTTATCACGAAGTTTGAGCTCATAATACTCATCAGGAAAATCGGCAAAGGGAAAATTAATTTCTCTTAAATCTCCTAGTAAAATGGTATTAAAAGTGGTGAAAGTAGCGATAGGCTCAGCAGGCCCGTCAGTTAGCGCAGTCTCATTGACCTGATGATCTAAAGTTGGTACTAATACCACGTTGAAACGCTCCAGAAAAAGATAGGTCCCTGAAATACCAAGTACGATGACAGATAAAATCAACCAGCGACTTAAACGTGTATGGTAATCTTTATAAAAGTCGTTTTTAACAACCTTAGAAAAGTATTGACTCAGTCCCCCTTGCTTTTTAAGAATGAGGAAAAAGCCACTTAAGGCAATAAAAAGTAGGACCACAGAGGTAAGTCCAATGAGAAATCTACCAGTTTGTCCTAATAACAAAGAACGATGAAGGGTTCGACAAAACTCGAATATTTCAGGCGTTCTGATGACATCGCCAATTTTTTCTCCACTAAATGGATTGACATAAAACGGGGTATCAGATGTAATGCTTTGAACAGCAACAAAACCGTTTTTATCACGAGTGATATTCAGCACTTCACCTTGTACTGAGCTGATATTATCGATTACATCGCTAATCGAAAGATCATCGGCGTTATCAATGTGGTAATTGTGCGCCTTTTGATAAATAGGTTCAAAAGACAAAATAGCGCCTGTGACAGACGCTATTAAAAGAAATACTGAACTTATTATAGCTAGCCAAAGGTGAGCGGCTCGCCACAATGATGATGACATAAGCTAATGCGCTATTTTTTGATCAATTGGACATAGCGGATGTAGCCATTTCCTTTTAAACGTTGACCTGCTACTTCTTCGGTGAGGTCAATTTCTAAGTCTTTTTCATGGTAATCCTGATCTTCAACGGCAGTCTCGAACCTGAGTTTGTAACCGGCATTAATCAAGGAAGCGTCCACTTTAAGACTAGCTACTTTTCGGCCACCACTTGAGATTGAAGCGCCCGCCATACCGTCGATTTTTTCTTTGTTTGGTGGGTAAAACTCATACCAAGCAGGTAAGTCCTCATACCAATCTTCGTCATCGCCATGTACGGATAGTGTTTCAACATACTCTCCCTGATCGTTTAGTAAAGAAAGCACAACATATGCTCCTTCTCCACCATAATTGGTCAATTGAATGAGGCATTTATAAGAAATCTCCTCCGATGTAGTCGACTGGAATCCGAAACTGATAGAAGCAGCTACTAAAGTGACAATTAGTAAAAATTTCGTTTTCATTATCTCTGAGATTTTAAGAATTGAATATTAGCACTATCGGCTCCTAAGATTTCGTTTTCCAAAGCCAAGTCATAGGCAGACTCTTCGAATTCAGTTTTTGCATTCTTGTCTGCTCCGGAAGCAATAAGGAACTTGAGTAAATCGCTTGTTTCAGCAAGCATTGCTGCATGGTGTAAGATTGTTTGTCCGTTGCTATCCTTGGCGTTGATATCAATTCCTAAGGCAATCAGTCTTTTGAGCAAATCAACATCTTGCCTGGCAATTGCCACATGTAATAAGCTTTTACCATCGAATTGGGGAGTTTTGGGATCATAACCCTTCGAAATCAAGAAATTCATTTTCTGATCAAAAAGGTCAAGGTCTCGTCTTGTTGCATCTACCACATGATAACCAAGATCGTATGCTCCTTCGGCTTTTAACTCAACTTTTGCGCCAGCGTTTGATAGAAACTCAACTACCTCCATGGAGTTGAATTTGAGGGCACGCGAAAAGCTCGAAAAACCGTCTTTGTTCTTCGCGTTGATATCGTCCGAAGTATTCGCAATAAATTTGACTTTTTCAAGACTTCCTCGGGCTGCAGCATTTATTAAAACAGTGTTGCCATCTTGATCTACTTGGTTGATGTTGGTTCCTTTTTGGACGAAATATTCGAGTAAGGCAACGTCATTCGCGCGATAAGCAAGATTGTGAAGGGAGTTTCTTCCAGAAATGGTCGTTTTAGCTGGATCTAAGCCAAGACTTTCGAAATACTCAAACAATGGAATTGCAGAAGCTTCCTCTTCATCAAAATTACGATTGGTAGCAAAGTGGAAGGCATTTTCGCCAGTTTTAGCATTCGCTTTAAAGTCCACTTTATAGTCTTTCACCAGCTTTTGTAGTAATTCCTTATTTCGCGTAACAGCTGCATAATGGAAGATACCATTGCCATTGTTATCCGTTTGATTGATATCTACACCAAGCCCAATAAAATAATCAAGCATTTTGGTGTCTTGCATTCTTCCAGCAAATGTCAGCAGTACATTTCTACCATTTCGCTCATTTCTTTCTTTAATATCTACGCCATTTTGAGTGAGTAACTCATAGACCTTTTTGTTTGATTGCCCTGCGCGTGCTGCAAATAGCATGGCTGAGTTTCCACCATCGTCAACTAGCTCAGTTTTTATGCCAGAAGCTATAAGGTGCTCCATGATTTCAGTCTGACCTCTGTAGGCCGCCCAGTGCAGATAAGTTCTCTTATCATGGGTGATTTTGTTCACATCGTTACCTTGACTTAGTAGGTATTTGACAACCGATAGATCATTACCTTCTAAGATAGCGTACGTGGTAGCGTCAAACATAGAGGATGTAAACTCGGTAGGAGAGTGGCCTTCTTGTACTTTCTTTTTTACTTCTTCAACAGAAGGTTTCGATCGCCAAAACCCTCGATCGAGAAGCGTGTTAGACTTTTGAGCGACGGCATCTAATTGAAGACACAGTCCAAAAATGAGTAAAAGGGATGCGAATATTCTCACTTTCATTTCGATCTAGTTTTATTTAGACTAATTCTAAACAAAAGTAAGGTTGAGTTGAAAAAGTGACAAATAGAGTAGCCTAAAATTCAATCACTAGTACTAGTATTTTTTTCATGGAGCATAATGATATCAGTGATTGTTTCCTTGATTTAAAATCATCTCGTATCAAGCAGTTTTAAGGTTAGTATACACTGCTTTCGATTCGAAAATAGCTTTTGAAAATCTTGATTTTTGAAATGAGCCTTCCATAATGCATGGTGTTATACGGATGATTTGAACCATTTGTGTAATTTATTTGCATCATTGTTGCAAATGCAGTATTGTTGCATTAGTGCTTTTAGGATAAAGAGTGAAAGCATGAGTTTTAGCAATGCTAGAATTCATAAAAGTAGTTTAGAAAATTCAACGGTTATTCAAATGTGCTTTTGATATCAGTTGATTCGTGATGTTTAGCTTAATCATAAAGTAGTTTTGGTTAGTTACTTAAGTTATTCGATCATTTAGATAGTAGCCCTTATTTGTACATGAACACACAAGAAGTCAAAACGATTTTAGGTAAGTACAAATGTAGGGCTACTACTATTAGAGTGAAGGCACTACAATTCCTTGCCAATAAAGAAAGGGCATTTTCCATTTCCGAAATAGAATCAAGCCTGACTGAAGTCGATCGCGTTACCATTTATAGAACGCTCAATTCATTTGTTGAATTGGGGATAGTCTCAAAAGTGCTGAATAGTAAAGGAGTGACTTACTATTTCTATAAGGGAGTAGATCATACGGATAAGTGTCAGCATCCGCACCTCCATTGTAAATCCTGTGACAAAGTCATATGCTTACCAGAATATCCAGAAAGCTATTTAAATGCACTCAATAGCTACAATGCAGAATACATTCCTGTGTTAATGGAAGGTAAGTGTGAGCGCTGTGTTGAACATTGATTTATTATATGCAACATTGTTGCATATAATAAAGATTGTCTCTAAAATTGCGCTTGAAGCTATGAATTACAAGCACCTTAAAAAGAAATCAACGTGAAAACACTTCAAGCTGTCCTACTTATAGCCTTGAGCGTTTTGGTAATTAACCAAAAGCCAGAGGGCTGGGAGATATTTGAAAAAGTCACGTTTAAGCCTAGATATTTCAAAGAAGTAGATGCCAATTTTGATGTGCCTACCTTCAATAAAGAGCTCATCGATTTAGAAGATACAGAAATTACGCTGTCGGGCTTTTATATTCCACTGGAGTTAGATTCAGTGTTTATGTTGTCAGCATTACCATACAGCTCGTGCTTTTTTTGTGGAGGAGCTGGCCCAGAGACTGTTGCTGAAATAAGAATGGCCGAAATCCCCAAGAGGATAGTAATTGATCAGTTTGTGAAGGTATCAGGTACATTAAAGCTTAATAGTACCAATATCGATTTCATGAATTTTATCCTAGAAGACGCTAAAATCATTAAGTGATATGAAGAGCAAGGGTTTTTTCGTGTTGCTGGTCATTGTTTTATTGTTTTCCTGTAATCATAAGAATGAAGAAGAGAAAAAGCTGTTGAAGCAGGCCTTCGAAAACCAACAGGAGGCAATTGCTTTGATGCAGCGATTAGCAGATTCATTGAAAGGTGCTGAATATCACCATAAAGATAGCTTGCTCGAAGTTATCCATACACTAGAGGAGGGATTATTCGCTATACCAGGTTATGATTTAGTACTAGAAGGTCATGAAGGCCATGATCATGGTGACCCGAATGTAGCCCTAAGTATCTCAGAGATTGTCGCAGTTCATGAAGAGTTGCTTAAACAGCTCAAACAAATCCAAACATTACTTAGACCATGAAAAAATTACCAGTTACTGTTTTATCTGGGTTCTTAGGAGCCGGTAAAACTACTTTGCTCAATCATGTATTGCATAATAAGGAGGGATTGCGCGTAGCTGTAATCGTAAACGATATGAGCGAGGTTAATATTGATGCCGAGTTGGTCAAGCAAGGGAATACATTAAGCCGAACCGATGAGCGCTTAGTAGAGATGAGCAACGGGTGTATTTGCTGTACACTTCGGGAAGATCTCATTGAGGAAGTGGCCAAGCTGGCATTAGAAAATAAGTATGAGTATTTATTGATAGAAAGTACTGGGATTTCAGAACCACTTCCTGTAGCCCAGACATTTTGGTTTGAGAGTGATGAGCTAGAAGTCAATCTTTCAGATGTCTGTAGTTTGGATACAATGGTGACGGTGATAGATGCCTTTAACTTTTTGAAAGACTTTGGTTCTGCCGATACCTTAGTTAGTCGAGAAATGAATGATGAGGCAGAGGATAGTCGTACGATCGTCGATTTACTGACGGATCAAGTCGAGTTTGCAAATGTGATATTAATCAACAAAACAGATTTGGTAAGTCAGTCTGACTTAAAATTGCTCAAGGATATACTATCAAGCTTGAACCCTGGGGCGAAAGTTATCGAATCTGAGTTTGGTAAGGTACCATTGAATAAGGTTTTAGGAACCGAAAGCTTCGACTATGAAACCACGTCGCAGTTAGCGGATTGGATCAAAGAATTAGAAACGGAACATACGCCAGAGACTGAAGAGTACGGGATTAGCTCCTTTGTATTCAGTGATAAGCGCCCTTTCCATCCAGAGCGTTTCTGGCAATATGTTTCGCTTATGTGGCCTACTAATATTATTCGAAGTAAGGGCTTGTTCTGGATTGCGTCTAGACCCGACCATGCCTTGACTTGGGGGCAAGCTGGAGGTTCATTAAGAACTGACTCGGCTGGTGTTTGGTGGTGTTCTATGCCATTTGAAGAGCGAACTCGTTATGAGTCTTTTGTTGAAAACAGAGCACAAATTGAATCTGATTGGAGTAAATTCTTTGGAGATCGCAAGAACGAACTCGTGATCATAGGTCAAAATTTAGATCAACCTAAAATACAATCTGAACTAGAACAGTGTCTTTGTACAGTCGAAGAAATCATGGATTGGCAAGAAGGGAAAGAGTTTGTAGATAACTGGCCGATTCAAACGGAGTTTTGATATGAAGAAGCTTACACTATTTGCCATTCTTTTATTGGTCATAGTTTCATGCAGTACATCAAGTAAACTTGGATATAGTACTAAAACTAAGCTTTGGAACCTTTCCAATCTCTCCCCAGGCGAGGTAAAGATGGCACATGACTTACTGGGTTATGGCCTTGAGCATGAAGCGCTTTACACCTTAATGGATACCCTTAAACCTATCAGTAGCCTCGGTTTTGCCCTTTCATATCCGATAGCCAAGGCTGGAGAAATGAAAGATGGCGACAGAAATATAGCTGATCTTGAATCAGATTCCGTAAGAATGGCGTTGTCTGAATTGGATAGCTGGAATAAGGTTTTAAAGGAGCTTTCTACCGATGATCTCACATTTTTGCTCATTCCTTTCAGGCAAACTTGGGAGGGAAAAAGAAACCTCCAAATCATTGTTTGTCAGCACGAACAATTATCGAAGTTAATGACCCGTAAAGCTGAGTTTTTTGGGCAATGGGGGTTTACCCCTAATTCCAATCCAGCCACCATTTTGACAGCTTTGGAGTTCGAAGAAAAAAATGATCGTTATCGTGCCTATGGTTACTTATTTGGATATCCCGAACATGCCGTGGACTTCTTCGTCAATGCATCGTTATCAACTGAAAAGTCAGGAAAATTTGTTGAACGTGATTTTTTCCATATGCCAGTGGCTGCAGGCGACCAGGGTTATTTCACTTACGCCATTCCGAAAGGTTATACACCCACAAAAGTAGATTCTACTATCTACAAACGGGCGGATTTCATCCTGAAGGATTATTTAAATAAAAAGTCAAATTATCGACTTACTGATGGTGAGATAGATGTTTACACGCTTATTTCAGATTACTGGAAGAAAAAATAGAACCAGTGAAATCAACAATTCACCATTCCTAAAATCAAACTGAACGTAATTGCATCATTGTTGCAATTATGACGGAGAGATGCTTACTTGCATCATTGTTGCATAAATAAATAGTGAATGTTACACGCCGTCAACCTATCCAAAAGGTATCAAGAGACACTAGCGCTCGATAACCTAAACCTGTCTATAGAAGCAGGAGATATTTATTGCCTATTAGGAGCGAACGGTGCTGGCAAATCAACAACTATAAACCTTTTCCTGAATTTTATAGCACCAACTGAAGGTAAGGCAGTTATCGACATGATCGATGTGGCAAAAGACCCACTGAAAACGAAAGAGGTCATCGCCTATATACCTGAAAACTTAAATCTGTACGGTGAGCTTTCAGGGCTAGAAAACCTTGAATACTTTGTTGGATTGTCTAAAAAGCGGTATCCAAAAGAGGTGTTAATTGCCTTTTTAAATGACGCTGGACTTCAAGAGGAAGCCCACACGCAGCGTGTTAAAAAGTATTCAAAGGGAATGCGCCAAAAAGTTGGGATTGCTATTGCCCTAGCCAAAAAAGCGAAAGCATTGCTCTTAGATGAACCTACATCGGGTTTAGATCCAAAAGCGAGCAATGAGTTTTCTGAATTGCTGATAAAACTAAGCGATCAAGGTGTTGCAACACTTATGGCTACTCATGACCTCTTTAGAGCCAAAGAAACCGGAACCGATATCGGAATTATGAAGTCGGGAAAATTAGTAGAGCAATTGTCTACCAAAGACATTGATCACAGCGAGCTAGAAAAATTGTATTTGCACCATATGGACAACTAATCATGGTATTTCATATAGCTAAAAAAGAAATTCGAGAAACTGCCCGTTCAGGTCAATTTAAATGGATGTTGGCCATAGTAGTTTTATTATGTACAGTTGCTGTTTTTATAAGCCAAAGAAATTGGGAGGCTAAAAACATAGAGAGAAAACAAGCTACGGAAAATGCCAGAACACTTTGGTTGGCCCAAGGTGCTACAAACCCACACAATGCTGCACACTATGGTACTTTTGCTTTTAAGCCTCAGTTTCCACTATCCCTGATCGATCCTGGCGTAGAGAAATACACCGGGGTATCTATTTTTTTAGAAGCCCATTCGAGAAACGAAGCTGATATGGTAGCCGCGGCAGACCAAACAGGTCTATCAAGGTTTGGTGATTTAACGCCAGACTTTATACTGCTCTTCGTTATTCCTTTGCTCATTATCGTGATGGGGCATCGATCTGTAACGAGAGAAAAAGAAGGAGGAATGCTTAGGATTATCAAATCACAAGGAGTCAGTAATTGGCAGCTAGTATTTGGTAAATGGATAGGCAATTTCATGCCGATCGCTGTATTGACTGCAATACTTTTTATTATTTCTGCCTTATTCATCGAGAATGTTGAGTGGCCATTCTTGATTACGATGTTACTGGTGTACTTGGCTTATTTCGCGATTATGAATAGCCTTACACTTTTCATTTCCACTATATCCAGAAGCTCGGGGCTTGCAATGGTTTCACTTTTAACTATATGGATAGTAGGCTGTTTAGCAGTACCAAAAATTGCAAGCAGTTATACCAATGATATTTACCCTTACCCAACGAGAGTAGAATTTGAAGCTTCCGTAGCAGAAGATAAAAGCAAAGGACTTGATGGTCACGATCCATGGAACGAAGCATCTAAAAAGCTAGAGGAGGAAACACTCAAGGAATACAATGTAGAGAAGTTGGAAGATTTACCTTTCAACTTTGATGCATTACGCATGCAAAAAGGAGAAGAACACGAGGCTGCAGTGTATTTCAAACACAATGAGCGCCTGAAAGAGATTTACGAGTCACAAACAAAAGTCTATAGGAAACTAGCCGTTTTATCTCCTTTTCTGCCGACCCGATTTATGTCTATGGCATTAGCAAATACCGACTACGCTACGCATTGGAATTTTTCTGATAAGGCTGAAAAACATAGGGTAGAAATGCAAAGAATCTTGAATACCAATTTTGCCGAAAACTCTAAGCTAGGAGAGTGGGATTATCAAGCTGATGCATCTCTTCTAAATGAAGTGCCTGATTTTGCCTATGAAGCACCAGACTTTAAACAGGTGTTAGTAGCAGGGCAGAGCAATCTACTCATACTATCGTTGTGGTTAGTGCTTTCTTTCGGTTTACTTTTTTATTCTTCAACCCGCTTGTAAAATGTTGACTCAGAATATTTTACATGAGATAAAGCTTTTGAGTCGAAACTATTGGTTCGTTTCGTTAACAGTTGTGATTACAGGGCTTAGTATTTATGCTGGACACAATGGGTTGAAACAGTTCGAAAAGCGGCAAGCAAACCTAACCGAGGCTATACAAAACCAATTGGAAAAAGTCGAAAGAGTAGATGTCATTGCGACAGCTTTGGCAAACGGAGAAGAACATCCAAGAGCTTTCAGGCTTTCTCCTATGAATTACTCTATAGCCACTGGTAGCTTGACCATAATGCCTGCTGAACCACTGAGTAAATTGGTGATAGGCCAGAGTGATCTATATACTCACCAAGTCAATATTTCTTCGAGAGAGGACTTAGCGACAATGAGTTTCAATGAATTAAATAATCCAGTGCAATTACTTTTCGGCAATTTTGACTTGAATTTTGTGCTGTCCTATCTAATACCATTATTAATCATTGCCTTTACATACAATCTAAAATCTCAAGAGCTTGAGACTGGGAGATTCAGACTGTTGGCTTCTAATCCAATCAATATAAAACTATGGCTTTTGCAAAGATTCATCGTTCGGTTCTTAGCGCTAGTTGTTGTTATCACAGTTGTATTGTTGGTCACGATGCTTTCAATCGGGGTAAAACCCGACCTGAATCTACTCCAGTTTTTTGGGCTTACTTATGCCTACATGGCATTTTGGTTTGCTCTAACATTTTTGGTTAATGTTTTTGGCTTTTCCTCTGCAAAAAATGCCGTTTCACTACTCTCACTCTGGATTCTTTTGGTACTGATAGTGCCTACGGTAATCAATCAAATGGCTAATACAATTTACCCTATGCCTTCGCGTGTAGCCTTGTTAAATGAAATTAGAAGTACTAAGAAACAACTGGGTAAAGAACAGGATAAGGTATTGGACGAGTATTTAAGAAATCATCCCGAACTGATCCGAAATGAGGGTGAAAATGCTTACGGTTACTGGCAAGGATTCTACGCTAGTCAAGAGATTACAGAGAAGACCTTAAACCCTTTGATTAGTGCTTTTGATAAGCAACTAAATCAGCAACAAAACTGGGTGAACACTTGGGGATTGCTCAGTCCTGCGGTGATATTCCAAAACGGTACTACTAGGCTGGCTGGCACATCTGCGGCGCATTATAAGGAGTTTCAGAATCAGACAAAGACTTTCAACATTGAATGGAGAGATCATTTTCTACCATTCGTATTCAAGAATAAAATGTTGGTCAAATCCGATCTAGAAGTGCTACCTGATTTTGAGTTTGATAAGGGCGTAGTAGAATCTAGCGCAGCTTCAGGGGTGATTATTTTGTTTTTGTTTACTCTGATCTTGAGCATGATTGGCCTCCTATACAAGAAGAGCGAACAATCCGTTTCGATAAACTAGCGTGATGCAACGATTTTTTCTATGCCTGATTTTAGGCATTGGTTTGATTTTTTCGGCTGATGGACAAGAAAACGATGGCAATTTCCCGCCTCCGAAAAATCCATTAGAAATAAGAGCCATTAAAGCAATGTCTCCCATAAAGATAGATGGGAAATTGGACGAACAAGACTGGCAACGTGCCGAGGCCGTTACTGAGTTTTTTCGAATGGAACCTCGGCAAGGTGGCGATTATCGGTTCCAGACGAGTGTGCGCGTCCTTTTCGATGAGAAGAACTTATATATTGGTGCCTTTTGTCAAGATTCACTGGGGAGAGCGGGCATTAGAGTGCAAGACTTAAGGAGGGATTTCAATTGGAATGAAAACGATGTTTTCGGTGTACAACTCGATCCTCAAAACTTAAAGCAGTTTGCGGTATCATTCCAAACCACGCCTTACGGCAACCAAAGAGACCTTCAGAATTTTAATGATCAAGTCACTGATAATGATTGGAATGCCCTTTGGTCTGTTCGGACCAGCCAAACCGATGATGGGTATTTTGTCGAATTTGCCATCCCTTTTAAATCGTTGCGTTACGATGCAGTTGCTCCGGGTGAAGATGTGTCTTGGGGAATAACCTTTAATCGTTTGGCGAGGAGAGAGTACGAACAAACCGTTTTTCCAGCGATTCCGCAATCTTTTTCTCCATTTCGAATGACTTATGCTGCTAAACTGACGGGGCTTGAACTGCCAGAACCTAGCGCCAACGTTAGGGTAGAGCCCTACTCGCTTTATCAGTACGAAGAGCAAAATGCGGGTGGTAATGGTGAGACCAGTGGTGATTTTAAACTAGGCGGCGATGTCAAATGGGCTGTGAACCCAAATACGGTGGTAGACCTAACTTTTAATACCGATTTTGCCCAAGCTGATGTGGATAGAGCGGTAAATAACCTTGAGCGTTTCAATATATTCTTTCCAGAAAGGCGACAGTTTTTCTTGGAGAACTCAGGTATATGGGCTGGTGGTAGACAGACCTCTATCAGACCTTTTTTTAGCAGAAGGATCGGCTTACAGGGAAATTTTAATTCAGCAACGGCGCCAATCGATGTTGGGGCAAGGTTTACGCTCAGAGACGAAGAGAAGGCCATTGCAGGCTTGTACATGCATCAGGCCGAAACTGAGAGTTCCGCTGGTGCAAACTTTGCGGTAGCGCGTTATTTGAAAAATTATGGTAGAGAGAATAACATCGGGGTAATGGTTACTCATCGATTGGATGAGTCTTCTGAAGCATTGGGTTTAAGCCAGCAGAATAACAGCACCATTACAATAGACGGTTTGATTCGACCCTCAAGTATTTGGTCCATCAACTATTTAGCGAGTACTTCAATCGATCATGAATTAAGTAAAGCTGGTTTTGCGGGAAGGTTGTTTGCTGGAAGATCTGCCAATAACTCTTACTGGGGATGGTCGACAGAAATAACTACTCCAAATTATAATCCAGCCATGGGGTTTGTGCGACAGTCAGATGTAATCCGTCACAATCCGGGAGGTTACTGGATTGTAAGACCTAAAAAACTACCATGGATTAGACGGTGGGACCCAGGTGTGTTTGTTAACTATTATCATGATGCCAGTGATCCGGGAACTTTTCAACAGGCAAACCTCTGGTTATTTCCAGTTTGGGTCTATTTCACGGATGGGAGTTTCTTGTCCTATTCAATTTTCCCTACATGGCAAAATATCAACTTTAATTTCGCCCCATTAGGGATTCAAATAGGTCAAGACGATTACTATTATACACGTCACGAAGTTCGGTTCAATACCGATCAATCTAAGAAATGGTCGATTAGTGGAGGTTATGAATGGGGGGAGTTTTACAACGGGAGAAGGCAAACAGTTAATACTGGTATTCGAATTGCGCCTGATCCGCGCATCGCTTTTACCTATGACTATGAGTATAATCGATTACGTGATTTGGGAGCGGCAGAGGAAAGCCTCGAAACTCATCTGAGTACCATTGGTGCCCGATTCGCGGCAAACCCGAGGCTTCAATTATCCACTTTTTATCAATACAATACTTTTGATGAACAGGGTAGATGGAATGTCAGGTTGAGTTGGGAGTATCAACCCTTATCTTTTATCTATTTGGTGTTTAACAATACCCAGATTAGTGGATTGGAAAATCCATTTGAGGAACAACAGTTTATTGCGAAGTTGACCTTTCTAAGACAATTTTAACAGCACAAAAGGAATTGAGCCCCCTTTTTTGAAACCAAATCAAACGGCTGCGCTGTGTATCAATAACATTATTGGGTAAATTGCCGTTGCCATTTTAGACGCTAATTCTAAATAGCACAAGAAGGTTTTATGAAGTATAAGTCGGCAATATTGGTCTTACTGCTATTTGGTAATCCTGCAACCAATGAGCCAGAGGGGTGGGATATTTTCAAGAAAGTTGTTTTTACCCCAACTTACTTTGAAGAAATAGATTCTTACTTCGATGTACCAACTTTCAATAATGAACTAAAGGCCTTAGATGGCAAAACAATTACACTTTCAGGCTTTTATGTTTCATTTGATATCGATGGGGCATTTATTCTTTCTGGTATGCCGCTAAGTTCATGTTTCTTTTGTGGTGGGGCTGGGCCTGAAACGGTAGCAGAGGTGAGGATGAAGAAAATCCCAGATGATTTACAAATCGATGATTTTATAAAAGTGCAAGGTAAACTGGAGTTAAATGCCAAAAATATCGATCATATGAACTTCATCATCAACGAAGCAAAAGTCATCAAATAGTTCTGTGATAAGAACAGTGACTTCCTGACTGGAACAAAGTAGAACGAAGAATCCACGTAAATCAATTGACAGATTCTTCATTGCGTTTCACTTCATTCAGAATGACGTTCTAATTCAATAATTGGCTAATTAAAGAGACTGAGAAGATGGTTAGCATGAACCAGCCGATAAAACCTTGAATAATGGCTAGGTAACGTGGTAGGCCTTTGATCGGGATTTCCCCAAAACCGAGCGTGGTAAAGGTATTAATGCTGAGCATTAGGGCATTGAGAATCTTAATGAAGATGTCGTAGGCTAGCGCAATCAGGAAAGCCATAATAAGAAGAATAGATTTGATTCCTTTTTTTGAATCTTCAGTATCAGACCATTTGCCTTTGAGTACATCCACATTAGAGAGTATCCAAGAGAAGCTTCGAGTACCTGCCACCGACCAACGATACAAGGGTAGGGCTGTAGCCATAAAGAATTTGGGAACTCCTTTCTCAGACTCCAACATGTAGCTCTTGAAATCTTCGGAGGCCATCAACTCATGACTCTTTTCTTCCAGATAGACTTCATGCATGCCTGAATCTTGCTTCATGTATTTAGTAAAGAAGCGGTAACGATCCATGATCCGGTTTTTACCATGGCTATCCCAGTAGTTTGGGAAGAAGAGGTAAACCAGAGCAAAGGCCAAAATTACATAAACAGAGAAGATAATGGCCCTTGAAGGCTTGGTGCCGTAAGCCGAGAAGATTTTTAGAAATTGGTTGATTTTCCTAGTAAAATATCGGTCAAAGGTGGGGCCGGTTTTGTATAAATAGGCTAACCGCTGAGTTTCCAGATTCTTAATTTCTCTATAAACTAAGTTGGCGTTCTCAGAATCGTAGTTTTCTTTGAATTCATTATAAAACCGAGATAAATCCTTAGTGGTTTCATTATACGCTCTTCGATTTTGAACCCTTGTAGAGTCCTGGAAAAGCGAGATGCTTTTTCTGCCGTATACTAATTCGCCAAGGGTTTTATTAAGATCATTGAAGTTAGTTTCTTGCGACCCATAAATTGCATGGCCATTGAATACAAATTTATCAAACCATTGTTCCCAGTCGGTACTTAAGACGAGTTTTGGGTTATTAGCTTTGTATAACATGACATAGTCCTTGAAATGATTATCGAGTATTGTGATCCTACCTTCTTCGTAAAAAGACATTCCGGCTACCCCTTCAATCGATGATTTGCCTAGGTATACATGACAATCCCAAACTCGTAGAATCAGATTTTTGAACTGATTTGAAGAGATCTCGACATTCTTAATGTTTCTAAGGGTTATATTTTTCATGACATCAAATGCGGGAAAACTCGAATTTTTTAATATGAAATTGTAATCATTCGATTCCTCAAAATCTTGATTGATTTGAAATGATTTTTTGATTTCGGAAGAAGCAACCATGAAATCCACATTGATAAAAGAGATATTACCTCTAGCCTCTAGTTTATAGGGGTTGTAAGCCTTGTTTACCTCCTTTGGATTATTCGTTAAGATGGTCAATCCCTTCTCAAACGTCGATTGATAGAGTAGAATAGAGATAGAGTTCTGTAGCTCAACTGGTTCTAGAAAATGTACTTTATACAAACCAGATTGTATGAATGCAGAACTGTTTTGGTCTTCAGACGGAGCACCAGTAACGAATTGAACATTGTTCAGTATTATGGGCTTTCGCACGAATATAGAGTCTCTTTGCGGCCAGTTATCTATGATAGATGATACGTTTCCTGCTTCTAGATTAAGACTGAGATTCTCAGCTAAGGCAAAATGCATTGTGTCCACACGCTGATTTGCTCTAATGAGGGCATTACTCAAGGTAAAAACAGAGTCCTCTTCATCTTCAATCATTTGAAAGAATTCGGTATAGGAGTACTCATTGTATTCTATTTCATCTTGTGCAAAGGAGTGCAAGGGTAGGAGGAGGCAAAGGCCTAGCAGAAAATGGCGCATACAGTTGAAGCTTTCCTTAAGTTAAGTAGGAAACAGCAAATCAGGAAATCATTGGTTTTTCGTCATTCTGAGTGGAACAAGGTGGAACGAAGAATCCCGTATAATGATTGACAGATTCTTCATTGTGTTTCACTTCATTCAGAATGATGAAAATAAATGCCTTGATTGACCTATTGGATTAACGCATCAACTAGAACGTTTCTTTGTAATAGCCGTAGTAGATGCGGGCGGCTAGGCTTTTGAATGATATTGATAATTACTTGCTCTTCTTCTTTCTCAGTATTCTGACAATTCTGTTGTTTATAATCTCGGATAAGTTCCAATTATAGAGGTCAGGATCGGTGGTGCTGTAGAACACAATTACTACTGCGTCAAGTTCTTTGTAATATTCTGCAAAACTCTGATATCCAGGAACCCAACCTCCATGTTTGAACTCATATATCGAAGCATAAATTTCCTGTTCTCCCGGCCCGAACAGTGTCCCATCGTTCAATGCACGCATAAAGGTTGCCAAGTCTTCTGCTGTGGCATGCATGCCATAATCGTTTGTCTTTAAATCAGAGGGGTACCCCACATGATAGCCACTCATTACATTCTCTATATCGACATCATTTAAGGAGGCAAATGTATTAGTAAGGTTTAGAGGCGTAAGAATTTCCTCTTGAATGAACTGAAAGTTTTTATACCCTAGTACGTCATCCATGATCTTATTGATCAATAGATAATTGGTGTTGCAGTATTCGTAATCTTCATCGGGTTCAAAGTTTGCCGGCTGATCGATGATCAAAGCCAGACTTTCTTCATAAGTCTCGGTAGGAGATGCCCAGAAATTGGGTGTGTCAGTGAAGTTAGGTATACCGCTTCTATGCTGTATCATCAATCTCAGTGTGATTTTATCTGCATTTTCAATGCGGCCTATAAGTTGTGGTAGGTAGTCAGCAATTGTTTTGTTTAGAGACAGGCTTCCAGCACTCACCAATTTAGTTACAGCTACTGCATCATAAAGTTTGCTGATGCTGGCAATCTTAAAAAAGGCATCAGGCTTGGCAGGAATCTTTAATTCCCGATTATGCCAACCTGAAGCTAAATATTGAGGTGGTTGCCCCGCTTGGTCTATAAAGACAACCATGCCTTCGAATCCATGACCGATGGCCTCATCCAACTGTTCTTGAACGGTATCAGGTAGTGGAAGTATCCACGCCTTTACTAAAAGCCAAGGCACAAAAAACAGAGACCCAATGGAGACTAGAATGAATATGGCTTTGAGAACCTTTTTAGTTTTTTTCTTGCTCATAAGACTTGTGTTGTGATACTAACTAGAAGCTAAAGCACAAAAAATACAATTGATGTTCAAAACAGTATTCATGGTAAAGCTCCTAACTAATTAAGTTCGTAAAACGGTTTGAAGGGGTGGATGACTTACTCTAAATATGGAGTGGTCCATAGCCACTCCATTTTATTCAAGAACACTTTCCCTTTTCTAGTACCAGTTAAACCCTATTCCGAAAGAAAGTAAAACTGCATCTCGGTCTAAGTTATTATTGATGTTCGTCCAGCCCATTTGCAGTTGTGTTTGAAGATCTAAGGCGAAATTCCTCCTTTGAACTAATTCATATCCTGTACTGAAGGAAACAGCACCGCCAAAATTCCAATCTTCATCCTCAATATTGTCTTCATAGAATGCTGGAAAATCCATAGCCAATCCTGCACCTGCATTAATCCACCATCTATCTTTTACCCAATATTGAACAGAGGGCATAAATGCATCAAAAGTTCTGTCTTTGCCTTCGTATTCATATCCCATTCCAGAATACATTCCTAAAATCGCTAAGCGATCATTGACCATCCAACCAAATTTTAAATTAGGAAAAGTACCTCCGAATTGAGCTTCATCGAAAGGTACTTCTTGATCGCTATCAGATATACTGATGACACCACCGCCTAACCCAAAGCCAATGATAAATCCTTTTCTTTCAATTTGAATGGTCTCATTTTGACCGTAGGAGAGAAGTGCACAAAATGTAAATACAATAAATAATAAATTTTTCATTTCAATAATTTTAATAGTTGTATAATGAGTAATTGAGTGAGTTTTCGAGACGCAACCTTAAAAGTTCATGCCGGTATTAATGTTAAGCTCAAAAAGAAAGTAGTTTTTCCACTTACTGTCTAGCACCTTAAATGCTAAGGAGCATTGTTGCCAAAAATCTAATCTTGCAATCAACTCTTGGGATGTATAAAAAATCGTTTTTGCGTATGCTAAAAACTATATCCGATTCGTAAGTGCATATTCAATTCTATTTCACCTTTGTCCTTTGAATAACCAGCACGTTCAGCAAATGTGTAACTGTACCCTACACCAATACCTGCTTCATAATTAAAATGGTCTCCTAGATTTCTTCTAATTCCCCAAGTAGGTATAATGGCGAAATCACTTACCACCGGAGCATCGTCAGTATTGAAAAGAGCCAATTCTGGATGATAACTAGTTTTTAGAGCAATAAAATTGCCGCTGTTTCCGTCAGTTCGTTGAGAATTTTCTGAACGTTTTTTGAGGTTGTAATAGAACCTTGGCTCAACAACTATAACAGGCGTAAGAATGAACGGGGAATCATAATCATCGTAATAAGTAGTTTCCCAAATACCAAAATCAAAACCAAGCTCTGTTCTAAGTGCTAAGTTGTTTGACAGTTTTGCTTCATTATATGCCCAGATACCTAAAACCCCAGTTTGTACTCCGAATGTTGATTTTTCAACGCTTGTTTTTTGAGCTTTGACGACTAATGTGCTAAAGAATAAAAGAATGATTAATAGATTTTTCATGATCTTAATTTTTAATGTTCTGTGTGATTAACAGTTTTTACAAAGGTCAGGAATGAATGAAAGGGAGCCCTATGAGCTATACAGCCAAATCCATAAAGTTTGCGGAAGTCATAAAAACTATGGAGCTGAAGTATAAATTATGGAGCAAATGGTTAAATTATACCCTCTATTATGGAAAACACAAGTGGGGTTGGTGCACTAAAATTTTACCGGTTTAGAACCACCTAAAGCTATGTCAGGCGCATCTTATAACACCGAAAGTTTTGTTGATCAAGCGGAATCCATCATCCTAGAGAATATCTCTAATGAACAATTTGGTGTCTCTGAATTGGCAGAGGCAATGAATACAAGCCGTTCAAACCTTCTCAGAAAGATCAAACAGCAAACCCAGCTTTCAGCGAGTCTGTTCATTCGAAAGGTTCGGGTAGAGAAGAGCATGGAGATACTTGGGCAGACTTCTCTCACCGTGTCGGAAGTCTCCTATAAAGTTGGCTTTGGAAGTACCTCCTATTTTATCAAATGTTTCAGGGAATATTATGGATATCCACCTGGTGAGGTAGGTAGAAGAGGAGCGAGCGATAAAAACCAGGGAGGGGCATCTACCAGAAACAGACAGTTGGTCGCCATTATGTTCACTGACATTAAGGGGTACACTTCTCTCATGCAAACGGATGAAAGGAAAGGTGTTGCTTATCGAGAACGCCACAGAGAGGTTTTTGACACTACCACCAAAAAATACAATGGACGCATCCTACAGTATTTTGGTGATGGGACATTAAGTACATTTCCTAGTGCAATTGATGCTGTAAGATGTGGCATAGAAATGCAGCTCGCATTTAGAGAGGAACCGAAGGTCCCCATTCGGGTTGGAATACATTCAGGCGACATCATTGTAACTGAGGAAGAGATTATCGGAGATAGCGTAAATATTGCTTCTCGTATTGAATCACTTGCCAACGCAGGAAGTGTTTATATCTCCGACAAGGTGTATGACGAAGTGAAAAATCAAGATGACCTTATATCGGCATCTATGGGGGTTCATAAACTGAAAAACATCACAAAGCCCATTGAGGTATATGCTGTTTCTAATCATCTGCTAGGTGATATTGAGGTGCCGAATTCTAAAAATGCCAAAGGAAATCTGAATTTGAAATGGCCATCAGTTGCTGTCGCGGTGCTACTAATTAGTATTCTTGCTTATTCCTTTGGATTACTTAATGGGAAACAGGGGACAAATTCAAGTGCAACCTGGAACGATAAGTCTATTGCTGTATTGCCATTCAAAAACGATAGTGGTGATTCATCGAATCTTTATTTTGTGAATGGTCTCATGGAATCGATGCTGAACAACCTTCAAAAGATTAAAGACTTACGCGTAATTAGCAGGTCTTCCGTGGAAAAATATAGAAATACTGAGAAGACAATTCC
Source organism: Roseivirga misakiensis (assembly GCF_001747105.1). Lineage (NCBI taxonomy): Bacteria > Pseudomonadati > Bacteroidota > Cytophagia > Cytophagales > Roseivirgaceae > Roseivirga > Roseivirga misakiensis. The sequence continues at coordinate 749,568 of NZ_MDGQ01000005.1, forward strand.
TGAAATAGCCAAAGAAATGAATGTCGGTTATATTCTGGAGGGCAGTGGTCAAAAGATTGGAGACCAGATTCTACTCAACATCCAGTTGATAGAAGCTACAACGGATAATCATCTATGGGCAGAGCAGTATGACCGGAAGTTTGTTGATGTTTTTGAATTACAGAATGAGGTCGCCAGAAATATAGTTAGTTCTATAGAAGTGATTGTGACTCCTTCGGAGTTAGAACTATTAGAGAAAAAACCCACCGAAAACCTACTGGCTTATGATTATTATCTAAGGGCACTCGGTCCTCTGAATTCACAAACGCCTGATGGTCTTCGACAAGCCATTGCATTACTTGAACAAGCGCTCGAACAGGATCCTGAGTTCGCTTTGGCATACGCTAACATCGCGATATCATATTACCTTCTGGAAAGAACTAGAATTGAGAAAAAGCATACCGAAAAAATTAACAGCTATGCGGATAAGGCCTTGCTATATGATTCAAAATCAGACAAGAGTTTGATCGCCAAGTATTTTTATTATATACAGACAGAGGAAAACGAACTTGCCCTTCCACACCTTGAAAAGGCTCTAGAATATAACCCCAATTCGTCTTTTGCCATACAAATGCTGGCAGACTTCTATTTTAGAATCGTTCCCAATTCCAGTAAATATTTGGAGTATGCCTTGAAAGGGAATCAGCTCGATGTTGCCGCCAGTGATTCCGTTACCTTAAGCTATCTCTATTTAAACCTAGGAAACGCTTTTATACAAAATGGTTTTGTGAATGAGGCAATTTTATACATCGATAAATCGCTTAACCACTTCCAAGAAAACTACTTTGCACCTTATCTAAATGCCTTGATCATGTATGCCAAGGAACGCGATCTTCAACAAGGTCAAAAGTCTCTATTAAAGGAATGGAAAAAAGACACTTCTCGATTAGACATCTTACAGGAAGTGGCGAACTTCTATTATTACGAGGAAGAATACGATAGTGCCTTTTACTATTTCGAAAAATTCGTCACTGCCAGAGAGACAAATGGACTGAATGTTTATCCTCAGGCGGATATTTGGATTGGTAAAGTTTATGAAAAGATGGGTCTGATTGAGGAGTCAATTGGTTTTTACCAGTCTTACGCTGAGTACTGTGAAAATGACCAATCCATTTACAAAAGTATGAGCCTTGCGATGAAATTTGCTAATGAGGGAGAAATAGACCGAGTCATTGAACAACTTAATATCTTTGCAAAGGAGGATAGTTTTCAATACTGGACCCTCGTATTTCTAGAGGTTGACCCGATTATGAATAATTTGAGGGGTATTACGGCATTCGATGAAGCAGTAGAAAAGATTAAGGATCGGTTTTGGGAAAACCAGTCCAAACTACAAGCGTCACTGGAAGGGAAAGGACTGATTTAGAGGGGTAGGGCAGGTTGAAAAGTACCTTAAAACGTATAGTAAGTTCTTGTTTCCTGAGCAATCAGGGAGTTGAATCTTAGAGATACTGAGTCTCATTCTTTTTGAGCATTCAATTGTTGTATAAAGTAAGAAGGCTTGAGTCTGGTTTTTTTTTGAAAGGCTTTTGAGAATGATTGTGCTGTATTATAACCTGATTCTTTCGCAATAGCTTCTATTGTGTACATCCTGAACCTGCGATCTTCGTGAAGCCTTTTAATGGAATATTTAATCCTAAGTTCATTCAAGTAGTTCGAAAAATTTGTACTCTTATACGTGTTGATGACTTTAGATAAATATGTACTGTTAGTATTCAATTCCTTGGCTAAAGAGGGTAATGTATGATTCTCTAGAAACTGGTCTCTTTCTTCGAATACCTCTAGTTTTCTTAATATCTCGTTAATTAGCTCAACTGATAATCCAGAATTAGGGGGGCGATTTGCTTTTGTGTCAGATACCAGAAGTTCTTGTTCTCGTTTTTCCTCCTCTATCTGATCAATAATTGCCTTGAACTTTTTTTTGTTGATCCTATTTAACCGAAGGCTGTAAAGTAATATGATCAACACTATGCTAGCTATAACTATCAACACGAAAAGATATCTTCTCGATCGCTCATTCTTGTTTTTTAATAATTTGATCAATTGACCTCTTTGGTCATAGATGTTTGCAATTTCGAATCCAGATGTGATGCCATTTTCAAGAATGCCTTGTTTGGTTCTGAAAACACTGTCGGCTTTGATATAATGATTAATATATTTTAACTGTTTGTCTAGATCACCTTTGTCTTTGTGGTGGTTGATCAAAAGCTCGTAGATAGCCAGAAAATCATATTCAGCAGGCAAGGCGTTTTGTACGTAGTTATCCACTTGTTCCAAATAGTTAATGCCCAACATTTCATCATTTAATCTCATTTTGCTCTTGCCCAAATAAAGGTTTGCGTAAGCATTGAATTCATCAATTCTAAAATACTGCTCGTTAATAAGGGTTTTGCCAATTAAAAGACTATCTATAGCAACTTGGTAATTTCCTTTTTTAAAAGCATTCGCGCCTGACAAAAGTGTAAAGTACGCCAGCAAAGTGGTGTCATTGGTACTGACCGCCATAGGATACCCTTTGGAAATAATCAAATCAGTGGAATCCAATATGTCATTTCTGAAGTATGCATTTGCAAGTTGATAGATACTATTTGTTATGATTAAACCTTGATCAACAAAACCATTCTCTTCAATGAAATCTACATATTCTTTGTACTGCGATAGCGCTTCTTTGTAATTGCGCGTTATCATTTTTAGCGTAGCTATGTTTGCTCTTACATGTAATTCTACCCGCCTGTTTCCTCCTCTTTTTGCATAAAAAAGGGCAGAAAGGAAATCATCGAGGGCTTTTTCATAATCTCCCAATTCGAAGTATATAGTTGCCTTTTGAGAATAAGGAGATGCTGGAAGGTATTCATGGTTTTGAAGCTCTCGGCTGAAGAAAATTGCAGAGTCGCAATAAAGAATAGCATTTCGGACATTGGATGATCTGGAAAGGTTGAAATAAGCGTAAGCGATCCGTTCAATGTCATTCTCGTTTTTTGCCTTTTTTAAATAAGCCTTACCATAGTGCTGATCATTGATAGTGTCTACAGTTGTCTTAAGAAAGTAAGTATCTAGCTCATAATAGGACAAGTTGCCTAGTGAATCTATGAATTTGTTTTGGCCATAAGACTCAAAACCTAGAGTCAAATAAAGAAATAATAAAGCCAACCTTTTCAGTATACATTTCATATTAACTAAATGGGTACTCAATTTTAATAACTCGTCCATTGCAAACATTTCAAATTATAATTCAGATCTATCATCGGCAATAGATCTTGGATCAAATTAGTAATTGCCATTTTAGATTGAGTAGCAATATTCCGACTTCATCTCTACATTTATAAATTCCACGGCAATCAATTTTATTGTTTGATGTGCCTTGGTGTTGTTTCAAGCTAACCTACTAAAGAACACAAGTATTTTATGTTAAAATAAAGTAGAGGTTAGACTTCTACTTGATTTTGTAGGGTCATCTTCGTCGGAAAGGTTATTTAATCGAACATTGGACACTTAATTCTCAATCCTTTCTAGAATTCCCAAACTAATTATAACTTAGGTTATCGATGAAAAAGAGAAGGATTACATCATTACTTCTTAGTATAGTGGCCTTAAGTCTCATAGTCTATTTCTTTTCGACTACGCAATTGAGTGTTGAGTTCAGTATGTACTTCAAACCTGAATACTATTTGAAATATTCATTGTTGATTATAAGTCTTATGCTAATCAATGCAGCTTTTCTTCTTTTCAAAAATGACAAGGGAGCAAACCTCTCGCTCGCAATCTTTGGTTACACCATCTTGGAAGAAATTATATTTGACCTATTGGGTATTACTTCAGTCAATATGCCACTGGTCGCCTATATTGTGTTGTTTGCTTGCGCCTTACCTAGTCTTTGGATAGCACATTCAAATACATTCAACACCGAAAAGCTATCAACAAAGGGATTGGTCATAAGCCTTGCTATAGGGGCACTCGAAAGTCTTTATCCAATATTGATCTAAAAGAAATTGAATGGCCAATAAAAAAACAAGCTACTTTCATAATTGGCTGATCTTCAATCGGTCCCACCTGGGCTGGAACTAGGGGCTTACCACCCAGATGCTTCGAGGATGATTTGGTCGGATTTACTCATGCGATTCTACTATCATTAGTCGATGATTTTACATAATGAGTGGATAAAAACTATGTTCTCTTGCCTCGATAAGAAGCTTGTTATTAATTGCGTTGAAAGAGACAGCACTTGATGGAATTCTTTAAAACACATTTCAAATACCTACCATTTTTTCTTTTTGGTCTTCTCCTGTGTCATTCAACCGATTCAAAAGGACAAGTCTATAATTATCAACTATCGGAAGCAGCAAATGCTGTTCTAAGACTGCTTGCAACAGATGTGACTGGGGTTCAATTGGTAGAAACGATGGAGAAGCTGAAAAATCAGAAATGGAGTCAGTTGTATTTGAAAACTAAAAACCGATTGGATGGTGTTTCGGAAGATGATAAGCTTGAATTGGCTCTGAATATGCAACTAGGTCGTATATCAAGTAAGAGTTACGGATTGGGAAATAGCTATCAGTACTTTACAAGAGCGCTGTTTCTAGCGGAGAAACTGGAAGACCAAAAAAGCATTGCAATTGCTTCTTATGAAATTGGTAACATTATTCGTTTGGGGACAATCAATGATCGCCCATTCGAAGACTATTTTCAGAAAGCGATTGATATTTTCGATGCCTTGGATGATCCATTAGGAAAGTCGTACATGCTGTACGCAAAAATGATACTCGAAAAGGATAGCGCGATCAAGTTGAGGTATGCCGAAGAGGCGATCACATTGTTAGAGAGAAACCTGGAATCGACGGATACGCTGATGATGGAATCTCTGGCCAAACATTATAATGTAGCAGGTAGCTATCAAACCGAAGAGCTGAAAGTCCAAAGGTTTCAGGAAGGACTGAGAATAGCCAAAGCTATCGGAATCGAGATAAATGCAGCTTATATTCTAAATAATGTAGGATTTTATTATGCCTCAAAACAAGCTTATGATCAAGCCATTCCTTATCATTTGGAAGCATTAGATTTGGCTGTTCTAGCCGGTGGCAATGGACTTGCAGCCAACGCTTTAAATAATCTTTCCATCTGCTATAGTGGTAAGGGATTGCATAAAGAAGCCTTGGACTTTTATAAAGGTGTCTTCTATATACAATCGGACCTTAATAGTAATACTTACTTCAAAAACATAGCGGAATTGGAAGTGACACACGAAGTGGACCGAATAGAGCTTCAAAACCAGTTGCTACAAAGCGAGCATAAGCTTCAAAATCGGCAAAAGTGGGTTTTCGTTACCCTTTCGCTTTTATTACTTCTAATAATCGGTTTTGTCTTCTGGAGTAGAAGAAGAGTGGCTAAAGCCAATGAAAAACTTCTAGCGCTGGACAAAGTCAAGACGAGATTTTTCGCCAATATATCGCACGAATTGAGAACTCCTTTAACACTGATCAACGCGCCTATTGAATCACTGATGCATAATGAGAAAATTAACGATCCGGAAGTACTAGAGGTACTAGAAACGGCAACTCGAAATGGGGAGAGTTTACGCTCTCTGATTGAAGAAATTCTTGATTTGGCAAAGTTGGACGGGGGTAAACTCGAGTTGGTTGAGAATCCTGTGCGACTCAATAATTTTTTAGAACTACTTTTATCCGACTATTCAGTGGGGTTTTCTAACAAATCCATTCGGTTTCAATACGATTTTCGGTTAAACCCAGATCTAGCCATTTTGATGGATGAAAAACGGTGTACAAAAGTTATCAATAATCTTTTGTCTAATGCATTGAAGTTTACACCTGAAGGAGGAGAAATTAAGGTGAATGTTGATAAAGATAAATCAGGTGATTTTGTAAATATTAGTGTTTCGGATACCGGTGTCGGGATTCACCCTGAAGATTTGCCGCATATATTCAATAGGTACTTTCAATCTGGACAGCCCGGCAAAAAAGCGGAAGGTGGTACGGGGATTGGTCTTGCATTAGCTAAGGAACTAGCTGAGTTGCACAATGGGAGTTTAAGGGTGGAAAGTCAGTTAGCAAAAGGAACCGAATTCATCTTCTCACTACCATTTAAGGAGGTTAAGGAAGAAACCGTCACTTCACTATTTGCAATAGAAGATCAAAACTTACGAGACGCTCTTCAAAAAACGGTAATTCGGTATAAAGAGCAGTTTAAAGTAGAAAAGCCTACATTATTGGTAACGGAGGATCATTCTGAGATGAGGGCTTTTATCGCTAAAACCCTGACTCCATATTTTGAAATCCACCAGGCCGAGAATGGAAAAGTGGCGCTTGATATTTTAAAACAGCAGCAGATAGATATTGTCATCTCAGATGTCATGATGCCGATAATGGATGGTTTTGAATTGCTAGAAGAGATTAAGAAAGATGAAGCCTTGCATCAAGTCTCACTGATCATGCTAACTGCGCGTGCTGATCATGAAGATAAATTGTACGCGCTAACCTTGGGCATTGACGATTACTTAACTAAACCATTTAATGCCTCGGAATTTCTGGCAAGGATTAAAAACATTCTTGAGAATAGAATAAAAATTTTCCGTAGCCTGGCAATGAATAAGCAGTCTGACATAAATGATTTCATTGCTCAATATGACCTAGTAGAACGCGAAGTAGAAGTGCTATCTCTTCTATCAAGAAGATACTCAAACCCCCAAATAGCTGAAGAGCTTTCTATTTCGAGAAATACCGTCAAATTTCACCTCAAAAATATTTTCCTGAAACTGGAAATTTCATCACGTGCTGAGGCAGAAGATATGGTTAAGTCCTATCTCAAATAGCTTGAAGCTAACTCATTATTAATCAGTCAAGTGCCAGTTTTGACCATTATTTGTGAGGAGTCTACACTGGTATTTCAAGACTCAAAAAATCATTAATTCTGTTGTTTAAACTCAGTTTATTGTAATAACTACCCAACTGGGTAGCGGATTTTTTTCCTGCGAAGTGGATTTTCGGCCTTCTAATAGTAACAGTTGTTGGTGACTGGTGCTGTTAATGACCAAAACATTAAGATATGCTTTTCCAATCTCGCACAAGTCGATTAGCTAGTGGACATTCACGAGCTAGTACGAATAGTACCTTCCGTAATCTACTCTTAATCCTCTTCGTGTTTATTGGTGCAACTCAGTTGAATGCCCAAAACTTAAGTATTACATCAGCAGCAACTGCATCCTTTGATGAAAATGCGACTGGAACCGTATACACTGTGGAGGCTACCTCCGACCAGTTTAGTATCTTCTTTAGCCTAGGGAGTGGCAAAGACGAATCGTTCTTCTCTATTGAAGAGATTTCTGGAGAACTAACTTTTAACAATCCTCCCGATTTTGAAAATGCGCAAGATGGCAATGGAGACAATGTATATGAAGTAGAAATCATAGCCAGTGATTTTTTTAACTCTGATGAAAGTATCACACTAAGTATTACCGTGAATGATGTGGCCGAAGGCGGGAGTGCTTTGTCCATCACTTCAGGTACAACCGCCAACTTTGCTGAAAACGCCACTGGCACGGTATACACTGCTGAAGCCACCTCTGATCAGTTCAGTATCTTTTTTAGCTTGGGTAGTGGTAAAGATGAAAGCTTCTTCTCAATTGAGGAGATATCTGGTTTGTTGACATTCAATAATCCTCCTGATTTTGAAATTGCACAAGATGGTAATGGCGACAATGTATACGAGGTAGAAATCATTGCAGCCGACTTTACCAATCCCGATGCGAGCATAACGGTCAGTATAACCGTAACTGATGTAGCTGAGAATGACAATGACCCGATCATCACCAGCAATGGAGGTGGAGCTACGGCTGCTATCAATGTTGCTGAGAATACTACGGCAGTAACCACAGTAACCGCGACTGATGCCGATGCAGGCTCAAGTATCACCTATGCTAAATCCGGGACGGATGCAGCCTTGTTTAGTCTGGATACCAATACCGGTGTATTGATCTTTACTTCGGCCCCTGACTTTGAAATCCCTGCTGATGATGGAGGTGACAATACCTATGTGGTGACCGTGACTGCTTCAGATGGGACGAGAACGGATGCGCAGACTATCACAGTCACTGTGACGGACGTAGCCGAGAATAACAGTGACCCGGTCATCACCAGTGATGGAGGCGGAGCTACTGCTGCCATTAATGTTGCGGAGAATACTACTGCTGTCACTACTGTAACGGCCACCGATGCCGATGCAGGCTCAAGCATTACCTATTCTAAGTCAGGTACAGATGCAGCGTTTTTTACTATCGGTTCCGGTACAGGAATCCTCACCTTTACTTCCGCTCCTGACTTTGAGTCACCTGCCGATGATGGCGGTGACAATACCTATGTGGTGACTGTAACTACTTCAGACGGAACCCGAACCGATGCACAGACCATCACCGTAACAGTAACCGATGTAGCAGAGAATAACAGTGACCCGGTCATCACCAGTAATGGAGGAGGCGCTACTGCTGCTATCAATGTAGCGGAAAATATTACAGCGGTCACTACAGTAACCGCTACTGATGCTGATGCAGGATCAAGTATCACCTTTTCTAAGTCTGGTACAGATGCAGCATTTTTTAGTCTGGATGCCAATACCGGAGTGCTGACCTTTACTTCAGCTCCTGACTTTGAGACACCTGCTGACGATGGTGCCAACAATACCTATGTAGTATCCGTAACGGCATCTGATGGTACTCGTACTGATGCTCAGACGATAACCGTCACTGTGACTGCTGAGAATGATAATGACCCTATCATCACCAGTGATGGAGGAGGAGCTACTGCAGCTATCAATGTAGCGGAAAATACAACTGCTGTGACGACAGTGACGGCCACTGATGCCGATGCAGGTTCAAGCATTACATTTTCTAAGTCTGGTACAGATGAAGCATTTTTCAGTCTGGATGCCAACACAGGTGTACTGACCTTTACTTCAGCTCCCGACTTTGAGACACCTGCAGATGATGGAAGGGACAATACCTATGTGGTGACCGTAACGGCATCTGATGGTTTGAGAGCCGATGCTCAAACTATAACTGTTACCGTGACAGATGTGTCCGAAGTCAATCCACTGAGTATCACTTCTAGCACTACCACCACCTTTGCTGAAAATGCTACTGGAACGGTTTACACTGCCGAGGCGACTTCCGATCAGTTCAGCATATTTTTTAGTCTTGGAAGCGGCAAAGATGAAAACCTCTTTTCTATTGAAGAAATATCAGGCTTATTGACTTTCAATAGCTCACCAAATTTTGAAAACCCTCAAGATGGGAATACTGATAATGTTTACGAGGTTGAGATTATTGCTAGTGATTTTACCAATACAGATGTCTCAATAACCCTTAGTATAACCGTCACAGATGTCGCTGAGAACGACAATGATCCAATCATCACGAGCAATGGAGGCGGAGCTACTGCTGCTATCAACGTAGCGGAGAACAGCACCGCTGTGACCACGGTTACGTCTACCGATGCCGATGCGGGCTCAAGTATCACCTATACTAAATCTGGGACGGATGCCGCTTTATTCAGTCTGGATGCCAATACCGGAGTGCTGACCTTTACTTCGGCTCCTGACTTTGAAATCCCTGCTGATGATGGAGCTGACAATACCTATGTGGTGACTGTGACCGCTTCAGATGGCTCGCGGACTGATGCCCAGACCATCACCGTAACCGTAACGGATGTACAAGAAGCCGATGTGACTGCTCCTGTATTTACCTCAGAAATTGGTGCATTGTACAATGAAGGAGACCTGGGCACTGCCTACACCGCCACTGCTACCGATGCTGGAACGGTTACTTTTACTTTGGGCAATGCCAAAGACGAAGCCCTTTTCGGCATTGACAATGGCGGTATCACCTTCAGAACAGTGCCCGATTTTGAGAATCCACAAGATGCTGACCAGAACAATACCTACTTACTGGATGTAATCGCCACAGACGATGCCAATAACAGCAGTACCAAGGCCATCATCATCATGGTGGAAAACATCAATGACAATGACCCGGTCATCACCAGTAATGGAGCAGGCGCTACAGCAAGTGTTGATGTAGCGGAAAACACAACGGCAGTAGCTACTGTGACTGCTACCGATGCGGATAATCTCGCAGCTTTGGCCTTTACGATTACCGGTGGTGCGGACCAGACCTTATTTGAAATTAGCAGTGGTGCATTGACTTTCAAGTCGGCACCTGATTTTGAAAATCCTGGCGATGTAGGAACTGACAATATGTATGAAGTGATCGTGACGGTATCAGACACCGAGCGAACCGATTCGCAGACACTTACGGTTACCGTCACCGATACCAATGACAACGCCCCGGTCATCACCAGCAATGGAGGTGGAGAGGTCGCTTTCATCAGCATAGCCGAGAACGGCACGGCAGTTACTACCGTGACCGCCACAGACGTAGATACTAATACCAGCCTTAGCTTTTCTAAAGCTGGTACTGATGGGGCATTATTCTCCATCAATGCTAGTACCGGAGTACTTACTTTTATCAGCGCACCAGACTTTGAGAATCCAACTTACAATGGGGCCGACAATACCTATGAGGTAGTAGTAACGGTCTCCGATGGAACTAATTCAGATACCCAGAATATAGCGGTAACCGTAACGGATGTCAACGATAACAGCCCAGTGATTACCAGTAATGGTGGAGGAGCCACAGCTGCTATCAATGTACCAGAGAATAGCACCGCAGTGACAACGGTAACTGCCACAGATGCTGATCCTACTGCCAATCTGAGCTACTCAAAATCAGGAACAGATGAAGCGCTGTTTTCAATTGATGCCAATACAGGAGTACTTACCTTCATTACCGCACCAGACTTTGAAAACCCAACTGATGATGGTGCCAATAATGGCTATTTGGTAACGGTAACGGTATCGGACGGTAACAATACAGATACCCAAGATATTACAGTTACCGTAACGGATGCCAATGACATTAGCCCGGTCATTAGTAGTAATGGGGGAGGGGCCACGGCCGCCATCAGTGTGGCTGAAAACAGCACGGCTGTGACTACCGTGACCGCCACAGATGTAGATAGGAATACCAGTTTGAGCTTTTCAAAATCGGGTACCGATGCAGATTTGTTTACCATCGATGCGAATACAGGTGTGCTCACTTTTACCGCTGCACCTGACTTTGAAGCACCTACAGATAATGGAGCTGACAATAGTTACGAGCTAAATGTAATTGCTTCGGATGGTATCAATACCGGCCTCCAGGCCGTCACTGTAACCGTCACAGGTTTGGATGATACCTCTCCGGTCATTACCTCGGGGACTACAGCCACAGCGCCTGAAAACAGCTCAGGCACCGCCATATATACCATCACCGCTACTGATGTAGACACCGATGATAGTCAATTACAATTCACGGTTCTAGGAGCTGATGCTGATAAATTTGAAGTATTTGAAACCAATAAGGTCAGAATCAAGAGCCCCTTAGACTTTGAAAAGAAGGAAAGTGCTGCAGGTTCAAATACTTTCTCAATCTTCATAGTAGCTGAAGACGGCATCAATAGCTTTGTTGCACAAGAGGTGACAATTTCACTAACCGATGTAAACGAAGCACCTGGTTTTGTGCCATCTCCTTCTTTTACTATTGACGTGAATGACAATGAGCCTTTTGAATTAAACGTAGTTACAGAAGACCCTGATGCGGGTGACCAGGTGAAGGTATCTTATTTGAATAGACCTGATTGGACCAGGGTGACGGAAGGCATTGAAGAGGGAGTAGGCGCTTTTGGTTCTGGTGCAGACAATGTAAGTGCCATCGACTTCAATAGCAAAGGTGAATATGTCTATTTCAGTAATTTCATTGGGCTTCGTGAAATCGGAAACATCTTTGGTGGATTAAGAGATGATATCACAACCACGAGTTTCACCATTACCAAAGTGGGCACAACTGGCTCCCAAACAATAAATGGTCTTGAGGCATCAATGTTTGATCAAAATGGTCAGGTAGTATCTCAGGATGATGTATCATTTGATAGGATTAAATGGGGGGCTTCGCCATTATTTCTGGGTAATGAATACAGTCATTTCTATGATGACATCTACCGTGATGTGGTTTACACAGAAAATGATGAGGTATTCATTATAGATGCCAATACAATTCGTAAGCTGGACTTTACCACAGAAAGAATGACCCTTTTTGCAGGTGCATCAGGTAAGGTATTCTTAAAAGAAGCCCCATCTGGTGATGTCACTGGAAGCTTACTCGATGCCCGATTCGATAACCTGAATAGCATTGTTTCTGATAAGGCCGGAAACCTTTATGTTTCTGACAGGGGTAATAAAAAGATTAAGAAAATTGACGTTTCATCTGGTCAGGTGACAAATTTTGGTGCGGCTGGAACCTTTACTGATCCTACCAGAATGGCCATTGATGCCAATGACAATCTCTTTGTGCTAGATGGATTCACCATCAAGAAAATTACCCCAAATGGTACGGTTTCTGATTTTATAGGTAATGGTACCGAAAGTTATGCAGCAAACAACACCTCCATCGGTAAGGTAGTTGATATGCACTTCGATAAGGACAATAGCCTTTGGATAATGGAGGATGACACCGAAACAGAAGGTCTTGAAACAAGAACAGGAAACAATCGAATTATTAGAAAGATTGATGTCAATGGTACTAGTACAGTGATCATTAAAAATGAAATAGAAGACATCAATCAACACATTCCGCAGCGAGGGAAATTTGATGAGACAAGTTTGGGCAGATTAGCAGCCATTACCTACAACAGCAATGCAGATCGCATGGTCTATTCTGAAAACTCGGTGCAGTTGATTAGTAATGCCCCAGTTAATAATTCTCATGCCTTAAATCAAATTGTTATCTCACGGCCTGAAAGTATCAGTGCCTCACCAACTATACCTGTTGGTACTTACACCGTTACAGCAAGGGCCGAAGACCTAGGAGGACTTACAAAAGATCAGGTATATACGGTCAACGTATTGGATAAAACGGCACCTGTGATTAACTCAGCTGCAAAAAGGAGTTTCAGAGAGAACACCACCGGAGAGGTGTATGCCGTTACGGTGGAAGCTTCCAATAACCCCAGCGAAACCCTTACTTATGCTTTTGCAGGCGGGGTAGACGATTTTAGGTTTTCCATAAGCGCCAGTACCGGTAAGATTTTATTGCAGTCGCCCAAAGACTTTGAGAATCCGGACGACCAGGGCGCTGATCGAACCTATGACCTTAAAGTGCAAGCGGTCGATAATGCTGGAAATGCCTCGGCTATAAAAGACATTCGATTGATTCTCACCAATAAAAACGAGAATCCGGAATTTACTTCAGACCCCGACCCTGAATACCTCACTGTAAAAGACACCGAAACCTACAGTTACCCTTTTACCACCACAGACATAGATGGTGATAAGGTAACCGTGACGGGTACCAATCTGCCCGATTGGCTCAAAATAGAAAAAGAAAACAATGGCGAGGCAACACGATTCGCAAGGTTACCAAGTATTTTTGGCATACATCTAAGACAGGACAGTAAGGGTAACTTATGGACGATGTCCCGTAAATGGTTATCCAAAATATCTCCCAATGGTGATGTAGACCAGATATTTACGCTCGGTTCCAATACGAGAATTTTAGTGGAAGGCGTTACCTTAACAATTAGAGACATATATGCTTTCGCAATTAATAGTCGTGATGAAGTACATTTATTTGCATTGGCGTTTCAAGGTAACACTTCTGTAGCTGCCCTTGTCATCCTTCGCTTAGATCAAAACAATCAATGGATTCACGTGGCGGGTGCTTTGAACACTACCACTACCGAAGAAAAAGATGGTAACCCGAAGGAAACGTCCATAACTGCTGGTTTTGGAGGTCTGACGGGCATGGTGTTTGATACACAGGATCAGCTTTATTTTACCTCTCGGAATTCGATCCGTAAAATAGCCAATAACCAGGTGACCACAGTAGCAGGTCAGTTAAACGCTCCTCCGGGAATCAACCCTTCAACGGATGGAGACGCGGCCAGCGCTTTCGTATCTCCCAATGCGCTGGCCGTAGCCCAAGACGGTACCGTGTATTTCAGCGAAGTATTTCAAGAAAAAGTGCGCAAAGTGAGTCCACAGGGCGTAGTGAGTACCCTGCTTACTACCGATGATGGTATGAGATTACCCTTTGGGTTGTTCCTGTTTGAAGAACAGCAGCTATACATTGCCGGTAGGGGATCTGGCTTTTTCGCGATAAGTGAAACTACTTCTGTTAACAAATACAGCCTGGTCGATAATAGCTTAACCAAAGTATTTTCAAGTGCTTCTTTCTCCCAAAATCACGATATTGAAAGCACTAATCTAAATGATGCTGAGTTCTCCAATATAACTGAACTGATTGTCTTATCTGAAGATGAATTTATCATTTTGGATTCAGATGTAATCAGAAAAATTAATGGCAAAACCAACCCAGACAGAGTCACTGGCAATGCCATAGGAAAAGCAGGTACCTATGACATCAGGCTGCAGGCATCAGACGGTCTTGGAGGTTTGGCAGAGCAGCGCTATACTTTAACGGTTGAAGACGTCACTGCGCCCGAAATTAATCCAGGTGCCTTCCGTTTCGAAGAGAATTTCATTGGTGAGATTCCCTTCCAGCTTACTGGAAGCGACAATGTGACCGAAGCCGAAAATCTGAGATTCAACACCTTTAGTGTAGGTGGTGATAATCAATTTTTTGAGGTGAGTACCGATGGTAAAATTTCTGTGAAAACTGCTCAGAATAAAGAAGCTCCTTCAGATGTTAATCAGGATGGTATTTATGAATTGCTTGTTAGTGTCCAAGATGAGGCAGATAATTGGGGATTTGCACTTATTACGTTGGAACTCAGTAATAAAAATGAGGCTCCCGCTTTTACCACCGAACCTAGTGCAGAGTCATTGATTGTAAAAGACAATGAAACTTTCACTTATGCATATCAAACGACTGACCCGGAAGAGGACCCTGTTACTGTCAATGGAACCTTGCCTGCCTGGCTTAGCTTGCAAAAGGGGAGCACAGGAGCATTAGAGGAAATACATAGTGGAATAAATACTATGTTTCAAAAAGGGGACTTTGGTTTTGATGGAAATTATTATTCCATACCCGGATTTTGGGGAAATAGAGTATTCCAAACTACCTCAGATGGGACTAGTTCTCCTTTTGCTACCGATGGATCGGGAGTTTATGGTTGGATAGATGGGGATAAGTCTGCGGCTCAATTTTCGATTCTATTTGACATTCGGGCTACACCTGATAGAAAAGCCCTTATCTTATCCGACTATAACAGGGCGTTCAGAAAAATAGACTTGGTTACAAATCAGGTAAGCACCTTGTTTCAATGGTCTGATCCACAAAGGCCCAACTATGTTAACCTCACTGGAAATGCTGATGATTGGGTATCTAATTTTAGAATTAAGGAGAATGGCAACCTGGTTTTCAGTATAGGGCCTGCACTTACAGATATTTACGAAACGACCCCCTCTGGTCAGGTGGTGAATATTACACAAGGTGTCTTCTCCAGTGGAAGCGGTATTTTTCTTCCATTTAATGATGGATCTTACTATGCGGTAGACTATCCTAGCGGACCCGACAGATCAAGATCTGTTGTACGTTGGCAAAACGGGGTGCCAAGTGCTTTAGCCATCCTTCCTGCCAACTTTGATTTAAACGATTGGATCATAGATGGGACAGATGTGCTCATTGCTGGTGAAGATCTTACCAACGAGCGTAACATAATCTTGAGACTCACAGCCGATGGTACCCTGAGTACGGAACATGATTGGAGACTTGATTACCAGGGATTGAATATGGGATCGCTTGAAGATGCTAAGACTGAATCGGCATCCCCTAGAAGATTTATGAGAGATCAGAATGGAACTTTGGTGGTCAGTAATTACCCCGCTTCCGTTCAAAATACCAATTCTAGAATTCTCCGAATCGATGGCACTAATGTGCCAGCAGGAGTTAATGGTTCAGCTGTAGACCAGGTAGGTACGCATGAAGTAACCCTGACAGCAGCCGATGTACCATTCGACCTGAAGACAGAGCAGAAATTTACGATTACGGTAGTAGATGCTACGGCTCCTGTATTTACTTCAGCCAATACCACCGCGGTGCCTGAAAATAGTACTGATACCTTCTTTAGCCTGAAAGCCAGCGATACCAACAGCAAAGCCGTATTTACTTACAGCATTGTGGGAGGTGCTGATGCTGCACGCTTTAAGGTGACTACTGAAAACGGAGAAGGGAAACTGGCAGCCGTAGCCGCCTTGAACTTTGAAGCACCCAACGATGCCAATCAAAACGGGGTTTACGAAATCACCGTAAGTGTGAGCGATGGAGTGAACAGCACCAGCCAGGACCTGCTCATTACACTGGCCAATCGCAATGATGCCCCTGAAATCACCTCAGACCCAGTGACTGAAGTGAATGACAATGAAACCTATAATTACCCATTCACCACAGCCGATGAAGATGGCGATAATGTAACGGTCAATGGTTCAGATATTCCCGATTGGCTCCAGCTCAACAATGAAGGAGGTGCTACAGTAAGCTCAATAGCCGGTGGCAGCGAAACTCCCGGAGCTGATGGTACCGGTACCGATGCCAGTATGTCTGTGATCTTAGACATGGTAACGCAAGACAATAATGATTTCTACTTTAATGAATTCGGTGCTAGGTCAATTAGAAAATTCAATTTACAGGGTGAGGTAACCACACTGGCAGGAGATGAAAGTCAGCCTATAGGTGATCAGGATGGAACGGGCAAAAACGCCAGATTTACCCAAATCAGTCACATCACTTTTGGACCCGATGGTAATTTGTATGTAAGTGATGATAACAAAATCAAAAAGATTACTCTGGCCGGAGAAGTTACGACTTATGCCGGTAGGGGCAGCAAACTAATCGATGAGACACAGAATCTCTCTGACCTCAAGTTTAGCGGATTGGGTGCCCTGGTGTTTGACAGTAAGGGGAATCTGTTTGCTGTTGAAGGTGGGTCCTTATTAGTGAAAATAGAGCCTGATGGAACGGTGAGCAAATTCGCAGGTGACACCGAGCAAGGATATCAGGATGGTGCTGGATTGAATGCCAGATTTAAATCCATCTGGAAGTTATTGATCGACAGTGAAGACAATATTTTTCTGACTGATTTAGGTGATTACAGAGTGAGAAAAATCACTAATGGTGGGGAGGTCTCTACTGTGGCGGGTAGTGGCGTGCAGGGCTTTGAAGATGGCAGTAGCACTACTGCACAATTCACTGGCCCAAGTGGTCTGGCACTCGATAGTGAGGGGAATCTCTTAATATCTGAGGGAGGAGGCATCTTTGGTGGAAGCAAGGTTGGCATAAGAAAAATTGACAAGGATGCGAATGTAACCACATCATTTATAAAGGATCAGAATCCAGGTAACGTAGGTCTGACCGATGGAGGTCTCAGCCAGGCAACTATGAGTTTTTTCTACGATTTTGTCCTGGTAGGCAGCGATATCATCTTTGGAGATGCCAATAGAATCAGAAGAATCAGTGGAGACGTTAGTACTGCTGGTCTTACCGGTGATCCAACTGGAAAAGTGGGTACTTATAACATCAAGCTCACGCCTAATGATGGAACAGTAAATGGCGAGGTTCAGGAGTTTACCCTGACCGTAAAGGATGCCACTGCTCCAACCATTGCCGATATTGATGCCCTCAGTTTTGCAGAAAACAATACCAGCACTGTGGTAGATGTCAATGCGACTGACACCAATCCTAATGCGCAGATCACTTACAGCCTGGGTATTACTAAGGATGAAGCGACTTTTAATATCAATGCAAATACCGGAGTCATCAGTTTTGCAACAGCACCTGACTTTGAATCACCGGCCGATGCCAATGGGGACAATACTTACTTGCTCGATGTGAAGGCCAGCGATGGCATTAACGAATCTACTGTGGCAGTACAGGTGACTGTGACTAATGTCAATGAATCACCCACAGACCTAACCATTGCGACGGCTTTTAATGAAAATGTGGTCAGTGGTCAAGGGCTCAGTACTATGGTTTCTACTGATGAAGATGCAGCAGATACCTTCACTTACAGCCTAGTATCAGGTAATGGTGATACTGATAATACCAGTTTTGAGGTCAATGGGACTACGTTGAGTACCAAAGTAGATTTTGACTTTGAGAGTCAAGTGAGTTACAACATTCGACTTAGAACTACTGATGCTGGTGGACTTACTTTCGATAAAACCTTTGTACTCACGATCAACGACCTGAATGAAGCACCTACCGACATCGCACTGGACAATGCAGCCATTGATGAGAACAACGCGGTAGATGATGCGATCGGGAACCTGAGTTCCAAGGACGAAGATGCCAGTGAGACGCATACCTATACCTTAGTAAGCGGAGAAGGTGATACTGACAATGCCAGCTTCGACATTGCAGATGGTGGCTTAGTAGCTAAGTCGATTTTCAACTTTGAAAGCAAAACCAGTTACTCAGTGAGAGTACGCACGACAGATAAAGGGGGACTGACCTTCGATAAGGTCTTCACCATCACCATCAATGATTTGAACGAGGCACCAACAGACATAGTCTTGGGGCTGTCTGCCATTGACGAAAACAATGCCATTAATGATCCAGTGACCTTGTTTGCTACTACAGATGCGGATGCATCAGATACGCATACCTATAGTTTGGTGGCAGGAGAAGGAGATACTGACAATGCCAGTTTCGAAACACTAAATGGTGGCCTGCTTGCAAAGGAGGTTTTTGACTTCGAAACGAAATCTAGCTATTCCGTCAGGATCAAAACCACCGATGAAGCCGGATTGTCTTTCGAAAAGAGCGTCACCATTACAATCAACAACGTAGAAGAAGCTCCGACAGACATCACTTTGGACAATGCCAGCATTGCTGAAAACAATGCTGCAGATGCTGCCATAGGAAGCTTTACTACCACTGATGATGACAATGGGGAGACCTTTACCTATAGCCTGGTGGCAGGAGACGGAGACGTTGACAATGATGACTTTACCATCACCGGAGCAGAATTGACCGTAAATAGTGTACTTGATTTTGAGACGAAGAGCAGTTATATCATCAGGGTACGCAGTACCGATGGAGCTGGACTCACCTTTGAAAAAGTATTTACAATTTCGGTTACCGATGTACCTGAACCGATCATCAGGGTAGTACACACAAATCCTGCGGAACCGGCTCCATTGGGCTTGACTTTTACTTTCGGTATGGAAGTATTTAATGATGGAGATGGACCTTTAGAAATAAGCAACATTGCTTATCCAGATGGCTTTAGTGGTGCATCATCTATGTCGGAGATAGCGGCTGGGAATAGTGCTATACTTACCGTTTCATTTATCCCACAGGAAGTAAGGACTTACTCAGGTGATATCGTCTTAACCTATAATGGTGGCATGGAGAATGTGGCAGTATCAGCTCAAGGTGCCATCATCACGGCGTTGGAGAATAATCGGGTTGACCCGGCAAAGGTCACAATTTATCCAAACCCTACAGATAGAGAATTCACGATTGATTTAACTGAGTTCGATGGAAGACCTGTTGACCTGAAGATAGCTTCTCCATCGGGTGTTCAGATGATAGCCATCCAACAAATTAGGAAGTCCAGTTATACGATAGATGTAAGATCGTATGCTCAGGGTATTTATATGATCGCCCTGTCTACTGCTGAACAAACCATTGTCAAAAAACTAATGATTAGACGTTAAACGAAATGAAAATAGCCAAACGATATCTACTCCTTCTTTTTATCTCATGCTTATATCTTAGCTGTGGAAATGATGATGCGCCACCAAATGCACAAGAACTGGCTTTTGAGCGCTTAGCAGGTACCTGGGACCTGGCCAATGGTGGCAGTATCATCATTGATGGTGAAGATGCCTCTCTTAATTACCCGAATTTTGGACTCTCTTTCACGGATGGAGGTTACAATACTATGAATGCCGGAGAGCTGTTCAGTGCTTCTGGAACTTGGGAATGGGCTAATGAAGAGGCAGGTGAAATAACTTTGGATAGATTGCGTACAATCATAATTAATGATTTGACAGAAACCAATTTCCAGTTTTCATTTACATTTACTGGTTCGGGAGGTGAAGCTAACCTTATAGATGGTATATCCGGCAATTATGTAATCACTGTTAAGAAGTAGGAAGTCAAAGAATTCGCAGATAGCTCACTGTATCTTTGGTACGCTAATGGTTCTATGGCTTTGGAAGTTGTTTAATCAAACGTACTGAGTAAATGGTCAATATATCACCCACCAATAAAACTCTGAATACTACCCATAACTCCTATGCTATTTGTTTTGCACACGTAACGTGTTAAAACTGACATATAACTCATAAGAGCTTAACATACACTTGTAATATATTTTTTTACTGAGGCTGAATGTGTTATGTTTAGCTAATTCGGATCAACCAAAGCATGAACAAGTTTATAGGAGAGTTAAAACGGCGTAATGTAATTAAAGCGACTATCTCTTATGTAGTTTTCGCATACGCTTTGCTCCAAATTATTGCTTTACTGGTTACGATTTTGGAACTAGGTAATGGTGTCTCTAAAGTTGCTCTGATTGTCCTGATTATTGCCTTACCCTTTTGGATCGTCTTCGCCTATATCTACGAATGGACACCCACGGGATTTAAAAAAACCGATAATATCTCTGAAGATAAGAGTATCTATGAGGCGACCAGTAAAAAGTTAAATCATTATATCATTGGTGGACTCGTATTGTTGATCTTACTGTTGGTAGTCGATCGAGTTTATGATTTTACGGGCGACATGATCAAAACCTCTGCTAAAACTCAAGTCATTGCCGTCTTGCCATTTTCTGATGAAAGTGAATCAGAGGAGGATGATTTTTTCAGTACCGGTATCTACAAGGAAATTGTTTCTCGATTGTCAAATGTCAAGGATTTCCGGATCATTGCCCGTTCGGCCATGGAGACTTATAAAGGCTTCGAGGGAGACCTCAGTACAATTGGGAAAAGATTCGATGCCAATTATATCCTGCAAGCCTCGGTAAGGCGGAACAAAGACAAAGTACGACTCACGGCTTCTCTGGTGAATGCCAAGAATAACCAAACAGAATGGTCAAATATCTATGATGGTGAGTTGGCCGATGTCTTCGACCTACAAACCGATATGGCGACCAAAATTGCGCAACAACTTCAAGCCAATCTAAGCCAAGAAGAGAAAGACGAGCTAAATGCGAAACCTACGGATAACTTAAAGGCCTATGAAGATTACCTGCTCGGTAGACATGTGGTGACACGACCCAATGCAGGCTTTGAAGAGTACAATGAAGGTGTACGAATTCTGGAGCGAGCCGTAGCAGCTGACCCCAAATTTGCATCAGCCTGGAATTTGATTGTTGAAATTCAAAGCGTACGCTATGACTTACTTAAGAACGATCCAAACAATAAAGAAGCGGCCGAAGAAGCCAAGCAAGCAACCTACGATGCTTTTGAAAAAGCGAATGCTTTAGCCCCAAATGATCCGGCCGTACTGGCATCCAAAGCTTTTATCCTAAAGAATATTGAACAAGACCCTTTAGGTGCCCTATCCGCATTTGAGAAGACAATAGAGCAAAACCCAAGTGATTACAACTCTTTAAAAGAGGCCGCTTTCCTCTACACTATGTTTGATCAACCCTTAAAATCTAAAGCTGCTTTAGAAAAGGCCTTTGCGCTGACACAGGACAATGGATATATCAGCTTCCAGCTCACCTTTGCCTATGAGATTATGGGCGATTACGATAAGATGGTACCTGTTTTAGAAAAGCTTGCTAAGTATTATCCTGAAGAGAAGCATTATGCTGTAGAAGCTAAATACTATCAGTTCCTAAGCGATGGTAAGATCTCTTCTTTTAACGATTTTAAAGCAACCATCGAGAACACCACTACCGAGTTTCCTTGGGATGAAAGGGCGGTAAAAAATAAGGCCATGGTGGTGGCCATGTTCGATAATAAGTTTGAAGATTATCATAATAAGTGGCATGGTCATATGGCAGCGCATACCGTAGACCACAATGGCTGGGTCTGCCCATTAGTAGCCAACGATAACCTCAATGAGGCTAGATTGGTATTGACCATGGGTAGTAAGCAAATGGGACAACAAATACTACAGCAAGTAGAAGACATTGTGCTCAGACCCATTAACCTTTATTCTGTTTGTACTTTTAATCCCGATGTATATCTACCCAAACTTGATTACTTAAGAGGCGATGAGGCCAAGGCCAAGCAAAAGCTAGATGAAGTTGCTTTAACCGTCATCCAGAATAAGAGTTTCCCAACTGGTGCAGTAGAAAGAGCCGTTTTAGTACAGGCTGCAGATATGATTGCCCCAGAAAAAGCCTATAGCCTTTACAAGCAAGTAACAGACAATACGATCTCCTTTGTGAGTTTTGAAAGCGTTTGTGCCGATCCATGGACTTTTCCTAACTTGATTAAAGACCCACGCTTTCAAGAAGAAATCAAAGCCGATGGCCGATTTGTAGACTTCCTGGACTCTTTTGGGCTGTTGCTAAAATAGAGTTTATTCCTAAGCCGCATCAAAACATCTGTTTACTGAAGTTTTAGAATGAAGCTTAGGGTTGCCTTATTCGCAAGGAGGAGATTTCTCGAAAACAGCAATCACAGGCCGTATAGGCTCTTCAAAATTTCAGAAAAACGTGCAAGTAAGGCATAAAATAAGACAGTTACTTTAGTAACTGTCTTATTTTGAGGTGGGCCCACCTGGGCTTGAACCAGGGACTTTCTGATTGTGAGGGAGACAGAATTTTTCAATTCGAGGGAGCGACATTGACAAGCTTTGATCATTTCAAGAAAAATTTCTTGAAGTCTATCCGGTCATTTAGAAGACAGCACTTTTGTTGAAGAGGTTGGTTCCAAATAGCCTAGTGCTTATATTATCCAACATAAATATTAAACTTAACGCGCTATCAAAACCATGAAATTTTTACTATCTCTATTTGTTATCCTTCTTTTTTGCTATTCCACTTTTGCACGGACTGATTCTGAAGAGATTCGTGTATAGGACTTTTCATCTTTATCTTTTAGCAGCTCAACTGGCATGAGCTTTTAACTTGTATTTCTAAGACAGATTTAAGTTTTCAATTGGCACATCTATTGCTAATTAGAGCAGATACCCAACAACAAAATAAAAGAATCAATTTTATGAAAATCTCAATACTATCTTTCATTACTCTCCTTATTACGACTACAACCACAGTTCCAACCCACAACTTATCTTCGTTACCTTCACTTAGTTCATCCGCCACTGAGTATGGTTTGGAAGAAGAACTAGAAGTATTACCATTTCTCATTGACAAAGACCAATCACAAGGTGTTAGTTCGATCGAGAACATTTCAATCATCAAGGAAAATATGCCATACATTTTGCTTGCCAATAATAAGAAGAAAGAGCAAGAAGAGAATTTTTCAATAAGCGGCAGTAAAGTCACCTATAATTACGGGTACTTTTCAGCATATGGAGACTATAAAGGTTATATGTACAGTTTTCAATTTTCCGACCTGAAAGAGGTTGAGTTAGAAAATGGGATAGCCGCTAAGCTTGTGTTTAATGGAGAAGATGTGACATATCAATATGCGATCGGAAAAGCATTTGCTCCAGCCGGTAGAGCCCGTTACTACAATAAAATTGCGATCAGCTTTACAAACATGGAAGCCGGTAAACTGGTAACCAAGGCGCTTCAAAGGGTGGCTAATGGTTCTTTGAAAAATTCAATCACTGAAATGGATAAAACACTTGTTCCCAGTAATAAGGTAAAAGAGTGGGTAAGTAATTACGGGCTTCAAAATCTAATCGACCAAGCGGAAGATGGTAATGCGGTTGCGCAAAGGCGCTTGGGGAGATATTATAGGTTCGTAGCCAAAAACGATGAAGAGGCCGTAAAATGGTATGAAAAGGCCGCCAACCAATTAGACTTCTATGCCCTTGGCAACCTGGCATACCACCTTGAAAATGGCTATGGCGTAGAAGTAGATAAAGAAGAAGCCGCTTATTCCTTGGCCTTTAAAAATGCAATAGCACCATATGGAGAATCAAGAATTAATGGCATCAGAGGCTTAATAGGTTTGGACAATGCCCGAAACTTGATTATGGAAGTGCTTGTTGAGGAATTAATTCGCGATGGTGACTTATTCGAAATAACAGATGATAAAGATATCATAGGGAATGTTTTTTATAATGTGGCAGAGTTTTTTGAAACAGGTGTTGCAAGTGACTATCCCAAAGATCTCTCCAAAGCGAGGGCCTTTTATGATCTAGCTAGTGATTATGGCCATGAACATGCCAAAATAAAACTGGCCACTTTCAAGAAAAAATGATACTGAACTTGAAAACCATTTTTTGAAAAGACGAACCGAGTTTATTGTACGCTTGCCTAAAATTATCTGACTTAACTACAAAAGAACTGTTCCATTGAGATATATAAAAGACCAAGGGGTTTTCAGATCTAGCCAATCCGACTTTCTACGCTATGTTATAGAAGACTTACGAGATGGTTCACGCAAAATAAAAGTTGTTTTGGTGGGAGCATCTGATTATGAAAGAGATGTAAATGGTTCTTTTAGGGATGATTACACGTATTATGTAAGCAGTTCAAATGAAAATTTATTCATAGGGCCGCTAGAAAAGCACAATTATCCTTTTGGTCCAGAAAAATATTACAATAAAAAAGGGGAGGAAGTCAGGGACTATTGGGAAACACGAGTAGATTCATCTGGTTATTACCATTATTGTGATAGGAGTTATGACTTTTATAGACCATACACCTCCGCTGAACTCACTCAAATGCTACCAAGAGGAGTAGATGAAAATAAGCTCCCTTGTTTTCTGATTTATAGAATTCTGGAAAAAGGGCACATTCTAATACCTATACCAGATGAGATGTCCCTTAAAGAGGTTTTTGACCCACTTTTGAAAACACTATTACATGTCAATGGAAAGATTGATGCTGAGGTTTCAGAACTGAGAAAATTTATAGCGCTAGAATTGGAAATGGTACCATACAATGGTGCCTATGCATCTAAACCCGGATCAAAAGCTCGGATGAAAGAAGTCCTTGACCGTGCGCGTGCTTTAAAGGAGGGCAAACCCATATCGCCTCCTACAAAACAGGGATTGAAACCAGGTCAGGTGAATAAAGAGGATTTCGATAAGGAAGTGGAGAGTATGTTGGCTTTCAGGGGCACTAAGCTCTTAGGTTTTGATTATTTCAAAGAACTTTTCCTTGAAGCTTATCCTACTCGAGGGTTTGAGAAAAAAAGTTATTAAAGAGACGTGTGAAAAACTATATCTACCTTGATGCTAAAAGAATTGACTCCTATTATGATCAATTAATGGGCTTTAAGACCGAAGAAGATTATTTTTCTGTCTGGCCGAAATGGGTAGGTGGGTTAAATATTTCAACCTCATCCCCGACAAAACCCGTCTACTCTCTTTATGAAAAATCCGTTGCAGTAGCCGAATACATCAAAAGCAGCAATCAATTCTTACCCAAAAGACATGCTCCCTATCCGTTATGCAAAAAAGACTATGTGTATTATGAAGAAACGCTTACAGCAAGCAGAATAGAAGTCCAAGACAAATTGAGTCTATGGATATCTGAGAGTACTTCACTAGAATCAACCTCTGAAAACTCAAAATATGGCCACCTTCTTTTGATAGAAGATTACAGAAGGGCAGATGGTGATGTCAAGTTTCTTGGAAGCAGAGGCATGTCTCAGTTGCTTACCAGTCATGGTATAGGTTTGAAGCTTAGTAAATCAGAGGAACAAGAGTTAAGTTTGAAGCCAATTGAATTCTTGAAAACAAAGGCCAATTCTGTTTTTGAACCTATGAAAATAACCGCTTTGTATCGATTAATTGATTGGAATAAAGATCTAGTGAATGACAAACGGATATGTACTTTAGGGTACGCTCTACTTATTGCTCAATCTTAGCATAGGCTTTTTAGAATTATTAAATGCTTTACATAAAATTCGATATAAAAGATCCAGCCAAGTTTACAGATTTCCAAAAGGTTTTTGACCACATGTTAAAAACCCGTCAGCCAGGCTTTGAATTTGAAGAGGAAGATATTGAGGGGCCATCTACTGAAGAGGAATGGAATAGAATGACTGATAGGGAATGGGAAGAGCTAAAAAAGAAATGGAGAGAGGAGGTTGAACCTGAAGTCAAGCGGTATCGCGAGTTAATTCCCGATTATGCTAATGAATTTTTAGAATCCTATATTGGATTTGACGAGAAAAAAGCGGGTGTTTTTGCGTTCGATACTTTGGGTATTTTCAACTATCTGGAGTTCACGTTCGAGGTGGATATGGATAAACTTGAAAAATTCGATGAAACTAGCGGTGTGGTTGAGTTCTCCACTGGAAACTTTCCTTTTGGCGGCATGGAACGATTTTTAATGACGCTCAAAGCCTTCGATCTCATCCCAACAGAATGCTACAATGGTTTTATTGTCTATGAATTTGATTGGAAGAATGATTTTTACCACGAGGCTATCGACCTTATAGAAAAGACTAGAGAATATAAAGAGAAATTCAGGTGATGATTCTTAAAGGGAAGCTTTGAGTAACAAATGAATAGATTGGTTCATGTGTCAATGTTCGTTTTTTGCATGAACACCAGTCTGTTCATAAACAGTAAGCTTTCCCAAACTTCTAAGAGAGGAATCACACAGATTTTCTTTAATGAATACATTCTCTCAAGCACAGAAAATTGGTGGCCTATCGATCGGTTTTGATGGAACGTCTGACTACAAGAGATATTGAGGTGTTGAAGTTGATCGCTCAGCGCAAGACTGTACATGAGATAGCCGATGCACTTATGATGGTTCGTTGTAGAAACCCTAAGTAAAAATATGATAGGAAAGTTAGGACTGTGGAGCTGAAGGGATTATACCGTTTTTCGACTTTGGTCCATTTTTGGGTGATTAGTGTGTCGAATGGTTGGAATTTGCTTGGGACTCCCTATTTTGAATCAAACACTTTCTGAAGTGAGGAAGTATTAAGGCAATTAAACTTGCGTGCAAATTAAGTGCAAATAAAAAAGCCACTTCGCGCTTTTAAACGTAAGTGGCTGTCTTTTAAGCTCCTCCTCTTGGGCTCGAACCAAGGACCCTCTGATTAACAGAGAGAGGGTTCTTTTTTGAGATTTATTCCTTTTGGAAATTTAGAGCCTGAACTAATTCTAATGTCGGCGATATGGTTAATCTATTCGAAGTTGAGAGTGCCTTTTCAAAGTAGTTGACACGATATTTAGAAAGAATAAAAACATGCAGAAAACGTGCAAGTAAGGCATAAAATAAGACAGCTACTTTCGTAACTGTCTTATTTTGAAGTGGGCCCACCTGGGCTCGAACCAGGGACTTTCTGCCCCGAAGTTTCGGGGATGAGATAGGCAAATAATTTAGTTTTAAGTACTCAGAAGAGAGCTGAATCATTTAAAAGCTAATTTCCCTAAAAAAGTCAGCTTCTTTTGCCAGCTTCTTTTCATCTAAGATGCCTATTCTTTTGCCTTCGAGCCTGATAAGCCCTTCAGTTCTGAATTCAGAGAGTAATCGTATTAATGTTTCAGTGGCAGTACCAATCAGGTTAGCAAGCTCTTGCCGTGTTAATGACAAATCAATTATCGTGCATTTCGTTCCTTCCACCCCATAAGTTTGCTTTAATGTGAGCAAAGTTCCTGCAAGTCTTTCCCTGACAGAATATGCTGAGAATTGGGTCACTTTCTTTTCCATTTGTCCAAGGTGTTTGCAAACCTCGTTTAGCAATTTCTGAAGGAAGCCTGGGTTTGAACATATCGCAGAAAGAAAATCTTCTTTTGGAATAAAGGAAATGCAAGCTTCTTCCGTGACCGTGGCGGTTGCGGCATAATACTCTTCGCTTAACAACGCACGATAACCTAAAAAGTCATCTTGTTTACTGATATATAAAATCTGTTCTCCTCCTTTCGAACTATTTTGGGAAACTTTTACTTTACCCGAGTGAATACAGAACAGCCCCATCGGTCTGGTACCCTGATAAAAGAGAACTTGTCCTTTATTGTAGGTGATTTTCGATTTGTGAGAAGATAAGGTATCAAGTTCTGAATCATTTAGCTCTGCCAAGAGGCTCAGGTGACCTGAATGAAACACCTGAGGTTGAAAGTCAATAGTTGCTGAAAGGCTCATTTTAAAATTTTTTTAAAAACTGAAATAAAAACCCGTTGTGAGAAAAGTCCTCTGTTCGATCTGTTAGTTGAGTTTATCTACTTCTTGCATAAAGAAGCTTTCTAACCGATGTATTCCATGACGTGGAGCAATATTATTTCTTGCCATCATGGCCAGAAAGAACTCAAAGGGACCATAAGTTTTGGATGATGTGAAAATTTTCAAGCCAGATAGAAAGATGCGTTTGACCCAATTGGGTATATGACTGATCTTCAATGGACGTTTCCAGGCTCTTAATGCCAAGGCTGCTATTTCATTCTGCGTGAGAATATCCGGCCCACCTATTTCAATCTCTTTTTGATCACTTTCAATACTGTCTGCAACAGCTTGGGCTAGGTCAGCACCATGAATTGGATTGAGTTTGAATTCACCATCTCCAAAAAGATAAACCCTCCCTTTTTTGGCCATTTCGAGAAAGTCCTTCATATCAGAGTAGAAACCATTTGGGCGTATGATGGTGTAGTCTAGGCCCGACAGTGTTAAAGCGTCTACAAACTTTTCTTTCGCCTCCATAATCTTCAAATGCCGCATTTGGTCCCCACCAATAACCGAAACGTATATGAACTTAGCCACTCCTGCTGCTTTGGCTTCATGGAGCAGGTTCATATTGGCTTGATAGTCAACGTCCATATAAGTAAGACCGTCTTTCTGACGTGTAATACCAACAGTAGAAATGACCACATCTATCTGGTCCATTACCCCATTCAAAGTATTAGGTTTGGTTACTTCAGCTTCAATGATTTGACCCTTTTTCAGGCCTAAATCTTTGAGCTTATTGCTGGTGCGAGCTATGACCTGGAAGTTTATTCCTTTAAATTGTAGCTCCTTGACAATATGCCTCCCCAAATAGCCGGTTGCCCCGGCTACTAAGATCTTCTCCTTTTTCATTTGTCTGCTATTTTGAGTTTGTACTAATTCCTATCAATATTTCAGCAAGGAACATGATGTGCTGTTGCATGTAATCTGTGTTATTAAAGGTGCCACTTAGGTATATATCCAATTCCGGACAGAAATACATATAGGCTCCCGTACTGCCTGAATGGCCGATTAACGTGAGGGCTGGCCATGAAGGATTCAATTCATTTAATACCCACTTTCTAAGCCCATACCCATAGTAAGTGCCTTTGCTTTCTGGTACCCATTGTTGCATTTTTTGAAGACTACTCTCACTGATTAAATTTCCCTGAAAAATAGCCTTAATAAAGTCGTTCAGGTCTCGACCAGAACTGCGGATGGCACCGCCTGCCCAATCGGCACTGAGGCTCTGGTAACGGCTGATCTCAATGGGGCCAGCATAGATTTCGGCCAATGGAAAGTCTGGTCTTTTAACAGGCTCCGACCATAGGTTCATACTGGTCAGCTCCATACTCAAAGGATTGATGATGTACTTTTCGAAAAACTGATGCAGCGGTATTTTGGTAACTTTTTCAATGATAAGGCCGAGCAACACATATTCGGTATCTGAATAATGGTATCCTAGGCCAGGTTGGAATCGAGCCTTGAAGTGCTGCCGTGTAAAGTCGATGAGCTCCATAGGTTTCCAAAAATGATCGGGTTCCGTGATTAGCTTCTGCATCATGTTTACACCTGAAATGGGTGTGTCTTCGAAGTAATCGGCCATGCCAGAAGTGTGGCTCAGTAAATGATGAATCGTCAACTCCTTGCTATAATCTACACCATCGATGACTGACAGGCCCGTAACTACCTTACCCAGATGGTCTGCCACCCGATCTTCAAAAGCCAGTTTCCCTTGATCTACCAAAAGCGTAATGGCTGTAGCCGTAAAGGTCTTACCGATGCTGGCGGTGTAATAAGGAGTATTTAAGGTGACCTCCTCACCATCGGCAAACTTCCCGACTACCGTATCTATTAAGATCGATTGGTCAGCTGTTTCTATTCGGAAGAAGGCATTGCGAATGACCTCTTCCTCAGTATAAGTTTTGAAAAGCTGGTGTAATTGTTCCAACCTGTGCTTTTGGTTATTCTCCTGAGACAAAGCGTTTAACAAGAACCCGGTAATCAGTAGTATGATGAGGAATATCTTTTTCATGAGTTGTTAAGTTTCAGCTTTTAAAAAATGCCGGGCCGTAATTTGGCTTGTGGCCCGGCTTGATTATGATTGTTTTAGAATTCGTTGACTACCAGCGCTTCCAGCACCTCATTGACCGGGCTCCAGTTTTCCACATTGCTGAGCAGGATAATCATGCTGTTGGTTTCGGGTAGTAGAGCAATTATAGAGGTAAAGCCATCGATGTTGCCCCCATGATTGTAGACTAGGGTGCCGTCTATTTTGATAGTGAACCAGCCAAAGCCTGAGGTGAAAAAGTCGTCTTCCGTATAAGGAGCGGCAAAGTAGTCTGCCTTCTCATTCGCTGTTAGGAGTTCATTGCCCATCAGTGCATCGCCCCATTTTTCCAGGTCAGCAATGGTACTTTCAAATTCACCGGCACTATTAGCCAGTTCCATCAAGTAAGGTGCTATCAGTTGGCCATCTTTGTATCCTTTGGCAAAGCCAGCTCCCTGAATGTCATCTGCGCCTTTACCGGTTTGGTTCATACCCAAGGGAGTCATTACATTTTGACCGATGTAGTCATCGTAGTCCATGTCTGTCAACTCTTCGATAAGAAGGCCCAAAATGAGATAGCCTGAATTGGAGTAGGAGAAGTTGCTTCCAGGTTCGTAGAGTAAACCATCTTCACCAGCAGATTCTTTAATGATATCGTAGATTTCCTCTGCAGTGAAGAACAAGTTCTGATTTCTGTAAACCTCTTCTATCACGCCTATATAATCGGGTAACCCGGAATAATGAGTCATCAAGTGTCTCAATGTGATTTTGTCACCGTGGGGAAATTCATCGTCAAAATCACTTAGTGGCTGGTCAAAGCTTTCGATCAAGCCATCTCTTTTGAGATTGATAATGCCCATTGTGGTGAAGGCCTTAGTCATGGAACCAATTCTGTAAACCAGCGATGGGTCGTTAGCAATGCCTGCTCCGGCATCTGCTATGCCAAAGCCTTTTCTCATAAAATCGGTGCCTCCTTTTCTAATCAGAACGCTCCCTTGAAAGCCATGTGTTTCCAGCAAAGCTTCTGCAGTTGTGTATTCCCCAGAGATATTTGGTGTCGGTGCGTCATCATCATTGCTGCAAGAGCTGATGATCAAGAGAAGAGAGAGTACGATGATTGAGTGTAATAATGTTTTCATAGTTTTTGATCTTTAAAAATTGTTTGATGATTCAAAGGTGGGGCATTGGGAAGCCCAGATCGTCCGGGAATCTTTTTCAGGACTTTTACTATGAAATACCGGACTTTTTTGAAGTCCAAGAAGGGGGGGCTCTTGGCTAAGAAGGATGTGCTACACCCAATATGCTTACCTGCTGTTGTTTGCCTTTAAGTTCCATGCTACCAAGCTCATGGAATTGGAAAGTGGTATAGTCTTCTAATTGAGTATACAAATCTTTGCTTATGAGCAGTTCAGCCTTATATTGATTGCAAAGTGACTGGATGCGTGCGGTGGTATTGAGCACATCACCTGTGAAAACAATTTCTGTCTTAAGGGCTCCGACTTCGCCAGTGGTTACTTCACCCATGTGCATTCCGGCTTTGAATCCTGGGAATACACCAAATTGTTTTTTAAAAGTCTCGGCTTGTTTCAAAAAATCATTCTGTATATAGAAAAAACATTTGACACACCGTGATTTTTCCAAACCCCTTTTTATCGGCCAGGAAATCACTACTTCGTCGCCAATGTATTGGTAGACTTCGCCATATGATTTGATGATAGCATCAGACATAGTTTGGTAATATTTGCCAAGCAATTCGAAATATTTTACGTGTCCCAGTTTTTCTGCGATCGTAGTCGAGTCGCGCATATCGAGAAACATAAAAATGCGCTCTTCTTTTTTTGGTGTGTGATATTTACCCGTGAAGAAATTAATCAATACATTTTGTCCCAAACTATCACTTACGGCAGCATAGAGCAGACTCACTACCAGGGAAAAGGAAAGCTGTACCATGGTGCTGATAAAGTTGACACTCACTAGGAAACGACTGAATTTTTCTAAAATACGATCATCCAGAGGACTGGCTCCTGTTTCGACCGCACCTGCTAATGGGTAAAAAATGAAAATGATGATATGTGCGAATAAAAAATAAAATACAAACTTGAAAATGACCTTTCGACCGAGGCTGTATTTCTTGAAAAGTCGGTCTAGAAAGAATACCTCCAGTAGCCCTACTCCTAAGCCCACAAAAAAGACAGCGAAGGTTGAAAAAGCTACAATGCGAGGGGTCAGAGCGATTACTCCAGAATCTTCGGCACCTTTCCAGCCCGCGGCAGCATATTCAACAAATAGAAAAACCCATGACATCAGCAGCCAGATGATGCCAAAAGGAATGATCTTTTGAATTTTGAATTTTGTTTTCGGAGAAATCCGTTTCAAGTTTACAATTTTAGACTAAGATAAACCGGATTATATAGAAAAGCGGATTAATTGTTACTCTTTACCCATGCCTTGGGAGTCATGCCAGTTTTTTTCTTGAAAAAGTCGTTAAACACGGACTTGGAATTGAAACCGCTGTCATAGGCCAAACCTAATAATGTAAGGTGGCTGTTGGCTGGGTCAAGTGCTCGTTCTTGAAAGTCTTTGAGTCGGTATTCGTTGATGTACTCGTTGAATCCTTTACCTATTTTCTGATTGATCAACCAAGAGAGCTTATTGGGGTGCAATTCGACTTTCTCAGCTAAGTTCCGAAGCGTCAAATGTGCATCAATGTACACCCGTTCCTCATACATCAACCGTCTTACAACCTCGGAATAACTAGCCACTTCGCTTTCTGTAAGTACCTCTTCCTCAGTTTTGATATCTGTTTTCTTTGCCTCGCCCAAAGTCATGGCCAGGAACGGAGCCTCCAGCTTTTTAAAGTCAGTTATCTCCCGCAGTGGTGAAAGCAACGGATCAAACCGAAAGCCCAGAAATTGGCCAGATCGATTCTTGACTGAGTCTACTAAGTGATCAAATGCCTCCTGATGCTGACCACTATAAAGCTTTAAATACACCGGTATGCCCAGGTAAAAATCATATGCGTTGGTGATTTCAAGATCACTTGGTTGTTGTTGATGATAGGCATGCCACAATTGAAATAAGGCTTGCTGTGTTTCCGGTTTGGCTTGTTCTACTGTAACCCGGAATGCCGATTCTTCACCTAATAGTAACAGACAAAGTGCTTTTAACTCCAAGGCCATCTGCCAGGTATTCAATATCGATAATGCTCCATCCAGCGCCTTAATGGCTTCTTGATATTTTGCACTCAAGTAGTAACCAATGGCCTTGGTGTAGTGGTGGTTCAACGCATTGGGGTTGAGTGAAAGGGCCCGGTTAATGTAAGTTTGTGCTTCTTTAAATGCTCCCAATACATTACAGAGGTCTGCCTGAAACTCTAAAGCCTCCGCATAATTGGCATTTATCTTCAGCGCCTCAGAGAGGTGAAATTGAGCCTTTTCAAAGTTCCAATTACCAATAAAGGCATAAAGCCCTTTGGTGTAGTGTAAATCTGCAAGGTGGTTAAAGTCGTTACCCAGCTTTTTGATGAAATGTTGCGCCATGTAAAGACCTTTCATTCTGTCTACCTGACTCCAGGCTGCATAATGAGCAAAGCTTTGACTTAATCCTAGATAGGGCATCGGGTATTTCGGGTCAATCTCAATACTTTCCTTATAAGCCTCTTGTGCTTTTTGAATACTCTCATTGGTCCACTGAAGCTGATAGTATCGCCCTTTTAAATAAGCCTCATAGGCAGCGGATTCTGTGGTTTTTGGTGTATTGAAATCGTCCTGAATATCGAAGTGACCAAAATGCTCACGAATTTTCTCAGCAATCAACATGCTGATTTCATCTTGCAGGTCAAAGATATCAATCAGTTCTCGGTCAAAACTTTCTGACCAAATCTGGAACCCCGTATCGGTTCTAATAAGCTGTGCAGCAATCCGAATTCTTTTGGATGCTTTTCTAACACTACCTTCTAACAGCGTGCTTACACCCAGTTCGTTGCCAATGTGTCTTGCGTCTACCTGCTTATCTCGATAGCTAAATGAAGAAGTACGCGAAGTCACTTTCAACCCACTGATCTTACTCAAGGTATTGATGATCTCTTCAGAAATGCCGTCAGCGAAATATTGATTTTCAATATCTCCACTGGTATTGTTAAAGGGTAAAACTGCTATCGATTTCTGATTTATCACGCTATGACTTTTGAGAGAACAAAGTAGCTTTCTTATTTTTATTCCTTACCATTCAAAACCATGATAGTAGACCAGTTTCTTGTGGCGGGAAATCAAATTAGTTACTCTCAGAAAAATATAACAGGCAATGAACAGGTTTCTTTTGTTTTAGTTTTTACTTCACGAGGTAATCTTGAATCAGCTGACTGGCTACCCGCAGTTGAAGAGGGGTATCCTGGAACAGAAGTGATCAGTTGCTCCACCTCTGGTGAGGTTTACTTTTCAGAGCTTACACATGAAGCCATCACCGGAATGGCCGTAAGTCTGGAAAAAACCCCTTTTGCCATTCACTCGGCAAAGCTTGCAAACAAGGACAAGAGCTTTGCATTGGGTAAAAATCTCGCTGGTAAATTCTCCAAAAACGATTTAAAGCATGTACTGCTTTTTGGCGATGGCTGGCTAGTAAATGGTTCTGATCTCGTTCAAGGCATGTACGCTAACCTAAACAAAGATGTAAGTATTAGCGGTGGTCTGGCAGGCGATGGCGCTAACTTTTCTAAAACCTTGGTAGGTCTCAATGATGACATTGATCAGAGCATGGCTGTAGCCATTGGGTTTTATGGCGATGCCCTCAAAGTGGGCTTTGGGGCTCATGGGGGCTGGAGTGAATTGGGTGAGACTTACGAGATCACCAAGACTGAGGGGCGTGAAATTTTAGAACTGGGTGAGCTATCTCCCTTGCCTCTCTACAAACAGTTTTTAGGCGATGATGCCGATGGCTTGCCCGGCAGCGCCCTGTTATACCCTGTGGCGGTGTGGCTGCCTGGAGCCGAAGACCATGTGGTACGTACCGTGTTCAATACCGATGAATTTAATCAGTCGATAACACTGGGGGAGCCCACCCCTGTAGGTGCTAAGTTACAGTTTATGAGGGCCCGTTTTGACGACTTATTAGCAGGGGTAAGAGGAGCAGCAAATGAAGCATTGAGCAACCTAGGCAAAACACCCGAAATGGCCCTAATGGTGAGCTGCATAGGCCGCAAGCTTTTATTCAACCAACACATAGACCAGGAAATTGAGCAAACACGTCAGGTACTTGGAAGTCAGACTCCCATCAGTGGATTCTACAGTTATGGTGAGATTTGCCCGGTAGAGAAGGACCTAGCTGCCCTTCATCATCAAATGCTTACGCTCACACTTTTTACTGAGGCTTGAGGTTTATCAACACATTACCTCTTTTTCTGCCGGTATCGACATAACGGTGCGCAGTTACGATTTCCTCGAGCGGATATTCACGGTCAATAAATGGATGAAGCTGCCTAGCATCGACCATTTGGCTAATGGCTTTTAACTTTGCTGTATTCTCTGAGGTGAACATATTAATAGAAACATAACGGCCTCCGCTATTCAAAACCGACTTTGCCTTGGATTTCGAAGTTTTTCCTACCGCATCAAAAACCACATCATACGAGCATTTAACCTTGCTAAAGTCTTCTTTTTTATAATCAATGACTTTTTGTGCTCCCAGCATTTCGACCATTTTTACATTGGCTGTGCTGCATACTCCTGTTACTTTAGCACCCATCTTTTTGGCCATTTGAACTGCGTAGGTTCCAACACTACCTGAAGCTCCGTAAACCAAAATTTTGTTGGATTTTTGCAACTTGGCCTTTTCCAGTAGATAGAAAGCCGTCATCGCACCGATGGGTAATGCTGCCGCTTGCTTCAGGTCGATGCTTTCAGGAGCTTTGGCTACTACACTGTTTTTAGCCTTTTGAGGCACACAGACATATTCGGCATAAGCGCCTTGTTTGAGCAAAGTAGTCGTGCCGAACACCCTATCTCCTGGTTCGAAGTGGCTTACTTCTTCACCTACAGCCTCAACCACTCCTGAAAATTCATGGCCTAAAACTGGCTTTTTGGGTTTAAAGAGGCCAAAAATCAGACGTGCAGGCAGCCAGAAGAAGGCGGGGAAATCTGAAGCACGAACACGGGTATCACCAGCCGCCACGGTAGATGCTTCTACCTTTACAAGCAGTTCGTTGGCTTTTGGTTGTGGTTTTTCAAGCTCTGTGAGCCTCAATACCTTAGGGTCGCCGTATTTTTTATATACTACTGCTCTCATTTGTTGTGGATTGATTGGTCAAACTGTCGATTTGCTGCTGGTATTTTATCATCAGATGAATCCAAATGCTTCTACTCACGCGATAAACTATGGGTAGTGTCAGGATTACTAATGTAATCATTATACCCATGTATATTTCAAGGTTTGCATTGGGGTTGATGATACGAATGCCAAAGTAGGTAGCCAGAAAAAGACCTATCTGCAATGCATAACCCACAAACATAGCTCCCATATAAAAGCTAGGTTCTGGCATAAAGGTCTGATCACATACTTCGCATTTCTCGTTCATGTCTGAGAACCTTTTGAGGTTATATGTCGAGGATCGAAACAGATTGCCTTGCCTACATCTAGGACAATGACAACCTGTAACACTTTTGATCAATAATGGCCCACTCATACTATTGGTATTTTATCAGTTTTACCTTGAATACCTTGACATGATTGTTCCAACTGGTACCCATGCCAAAGATGTCACCCTTTCCATTTCGGTCACCAAAACCTAGTCCATCTGAGCTGTTTACCAGTTCGCTGTAGCCATCTCCAAACAGGATGGCATCAGCACCTCGTCTTTTAGCTTCTTCTATCAAAGCTGCCTTGATCTTCTCAGGGTTATTCGCAAACTCCCTGCCCTCATTTTGCATAAATCCCATTACCTTATACTCTTTTTCAATGTCTTTTGCATCGAAGAAGAGATCAACTGATTGGGTTGGGGCATGCTGGTTACCGATAAAATTGATTTTAGGGGAGCAGGCACTGATAATGACTAACAGCACCAGACTCAGTTTCATTGTTGTTTTCATGTTGTTGTTTCTTGAAGTTAATAAATGCCCTTTGGGCTGTTTAATGATTCAAAGTTTATAAAGTGCCTTTGAGCAATCGTCTGGAATTACCTTTCAGGACTTTTTTGATTAAAGAATTAGGCTACTTTTTGGCCAAGCAGCTCAATTTTTTTAAGCCACTTTTTACGAAAACCCGGTGCAGAATCTTTAATCGGTGCTATGTAATTGACTTTTACCGGGTCTATACCAACAAATTGTAGGGTACCCTTTTTGAATTGCTGTATGGCCGGACTTTTCATAAACCACCGGTCGTACCAGCGCACGGTATCAGCGGTGATCACTATCCTGCCAGTTTTGCCTTTCAGCAGCTTGTCGGGAAATGACTTACCTTTCTGGTATTTGAAGAATGAGCCCGGTAGAAAAATGCGGTCTACAAAACCTTTCATCAGAGCCGGGTAGCCATACCACCACATAGGAAAAAACCACACAATATGATCGGCCGATTTGAACTTTTCGATGGATTCGAGCAGGTCTGGTTCCAGCTCTGAAATTAGCCTGTAGCCGTATTTCAAATTGGGGTTGAAGTTCAGTTCATGAATCTTGATTTGTTCAAATGAGGCATGTGCTGAATCAAGGCCTTTGATATAGGCCTTAGCCAAAGCCTCATTGTAGCTTTCTGTATCCGGGTGTCCGTAGATGACCAATACATTCTTATTAGTCGATTGATTTGAGTTTTTCATAAGTTGAATGTTCTACAGTTTTATCAGTAAAATACCAGTAATGAGTGCGCCTAGGCCCAACATCTTTTTGACATCGATAGGTTCTACAGGCAAACCGAACCAGCCAAAATGAGCCGCGAGAGTAGAAAAGATCACCTGACCACAGAGTCCGAATGCCACTGCAGTACCTATGCCCAATTTTGGAATGAGGTAGTAAAACAGTGTGACTGCCAGAAAACTGAAAAAGGCTCCGGTAAACCAGAGATAGGTAGGTACCACATTTAAATGCAGCGTAGGGAACCCTTTTGAGGTAACCAACACCGCAATAAAAGTGAATACTGCTCCGAAAAATAGCGTAGAAAGGGCAGCCAGCAACGGGCTTTGAAGTAGTGAACCAAGACGGGAATTGAGCCCGCCCTGAAGCACCACCATAAAGCCAGTAAGCACTGCTAGTGACATCAGAATCAGCGTATTCATAATCTTGCGATTTTGAGGCTTAATGGGCAGCGATTTCATAAGCAGCTGAGTCTTCGTAAAAACGATATTCCAATATTTTGCCATCGGCAATCACGCAGCGCTGTACCCAGTCGCTTTCAAACATGTTGCCTTTGGCTTTGACCTTATGGACAAAGCTGCCATGCGCATACACCACATTCTCTTCTGCTTCCATGAGAGACTTCACCTCAAAGCTCTGCGTATCGAAAAGGCTAACGATATTACCTAAAAAGGTTTCGGCTTCTTCCAGCCCCTGATAACTACCATGTAGCTGGCCATTCACTCTGCTTGCTTCACGGACACTTACGATTTTACAGTTAGGGTGAAAGTGGGACCTAACAGCCACCATATCGCCCCGGCCAAATGCCTCAAAATAGCTGGCCAATACCTGTTTGTTGTTTGAATTTTTCATTTGCTTTCTGTTTTCGTATTTAATGAAAACAAAAGTGGGCTCAGAGGATTGACCAATCGTCCGAATATGTTATTCAGGAGTTGTTAATAGGGAAGTGGTGAGATTTAGGACTAAAGAGAACGGATCAGAAGAAGATTTGAGTAGTACAATGACCTTAATTTTTGATGATAAGTGCTGATGTCAACCTGTCAAGATCGGGGATCCTTAATAATTGATTTAAGTATCATATAGGCTGTTTTTGATTGGAAAAAGCACGCGAAAAGCACGCGATTAAGACATAAAAAAAGACAGTCACTTTCGTAACTGTCTGATTTTGAAGTGGGCCCACCTGGGCTCGAACCAGGGACTTTCTGATTATGAGAAAGCCCATTCAATGTTTCGCTTCTAATGAATTAATCACTTTTAATTCCTAGACTAAAACTATCATAGGAATGTACGGCTTGTAGGTCATCAGAAGTAATTTAAAAACGAGACTTCAACTTACAGACAATAACGCTTTTCGATAGAATCATAACTCTGATATAATAAACCCAAACCTGATTTCTATACGATCATGTCTTCCGTCTATCCAGCTGTTATAGAGACCAATTCGCCAGGGCCTTGCCATTCCTTGTAGCCCCAGACCTAATTCGAAATAACTTACATCACTTGTCCTCAAAAAGTTAACATCAATAAAAGGTTGAAATGGATTAATGCCACGTCTGTGGGTCAATTGGTCAAATTTGTGCAGGTAATGTCCTCTAAAAAAGCCTTCAGGTGTACTGAAGGAATAATAATCCAACAGTTGAAAGGTACCAGGCTCGTAAGCCGTATAAGCTACTCTATTTCCTTGAAAATGAGTCAGGTCTATGAGACTTAGAGAGTCGGCTGATAAAAAATCACCCCCCTCAAAACGGAACTGGCCTATGCCCCAAGTCTTTAGGTTTATCTTGCCTTCTAACTCAAGAGAAATACGCTGATAGGACAAGCTCGAATTAAATACACCATCATGTGACGACTTGTAGTTTAAAATTATGGCAGGGTACTGACTTGTACTTTTAAAGGCACCTCTTCTGTATTCATAGCTCAGCCCTAGCTGCCACCTTATCTCTGTTTCTTGATAGAAAACCTTATGTGAATCGAATTCAACCATTCCTAATTCATTGTTTAGTGGGATATTCGAGGTATACCCTTCTTTGGTGCTATCCAGTTTTTCAAGGTTTCGTAATGGATTGCGACTACCCCAAAATACCCGATTTGACAATTGTATATTCTTTAAAGGAGAGAAGCTATGGCTCACTTCCAGGAATGTTGATTCAAATATTTTCAGAAAATTACGATCAGAGAGCAATGTGGAATAGCTATTGGCAAATGGGGTGAGTGTGCTGTTTTCATCAAACTGCTCTACAAAATTTCCTCCATTAATGGTTAATGATTCGAACTGTAATGGATTGTAGTAATAAATAGCCGAGACTTTGCCTAAGAGTTTTTCACTTCCAAATCCATATCTGAGATTTGGTTTGAAGGCTATGAATTTTTCATCGGACAGTTGCTGGGTTAAAGAAATTCGGGGGTTGAAAACAAAACCTTCGATTGTATTGTACTGAAATAGGTCGAAAAGGGGAGGAATAAACCATGACCTAGTTTTGACTTCCTCTGGAATTACCACTCCATTAAACATGAGTTGACCTGGATTGATACCGCTTTGTTCTTTTTTGGTTATATGAATAGCGTTTGAGTTGACTTTTTGCGCATTCAAGCTGAAGTGGGTGATAAGCAGTGTCAAAACTAAGGACACTTGGATCAAATTGGTTTGTCTCATTTCTTTTACCTTTTAAATTTGATCCGAAAGTAGAGGTAGTCCAGTTTTCTTTAAAGTGTTTATCGGTGCATGACCAAATAGGCCGTTGGTTTGCCTTCTTGCAATTCATCGACTTATTTGGCAGTTCGTCTGAATTAACTTTAGTAAATGGTATATTCTTGAGATTATTGAATCAAAAAACGACTAGTGTTCATGACGAGGAAGGACTTTCTGCTGATTGCTATAGTATATGTTTTTATTGCAATCACCTATTTCATTGCCATCGCAATAGATAATGGTACTAATCCCAATTACCTGACGATTACCCTCAACTTTTCACTGAAGGCTATCCTTACGTTGCCCATTTGGTTTTTGCTTTTTAAACAATTGGACGACCAACCATTATGGAAGAAGGTGCTTATTCATTTGATTGTACTGCCCTTATTTGCGGTGGTCTGGGCGAAGGTCTATTATCCTCTGTGTGAAGAGCTTGGGTTGTTCTATGTAAAGGGAGCACGCCAAATCTGGGACTATTATATCACAGGGCTTTTTTACATTATCCAGTTCGGTATTTTTCATATTTATGACTACTACTCGAAGATGAGAACCAAAGACCTGGTGATCGCAGAACAAAATCAAATGAGGCTCCAAAGTGAATTGAGTGCCTTGAAAGCCCAGCTAAACCCTCACTTTCTATATAATGTTTTTAATACAATCAACGCGTCAATTCCTCCAAGTGCCGAGAAAACACGAAATATGATTGCCAAACTTTCTGACCTATTTCGATACCAATTGAAAGCCTCAAGAGCAGAATTGGTGCCTTTAAGAGATGAACTAGAGTTTGTGACTAAATACCTTGACCTTGAGAAAGAACGATTTGGAAATCGACTAAGCTATAAGATATCTGTCGATGAAGATATCCAGTCTGCTCTGATTCCACCATTAATTATTCAACCTATCGTTGAGAATTCGGTCAAGCACGGCATCTCTCCATTGATAACCGGAGGAGAAATGATGGTATCTATACGCAAAGGCGCGGAGGGTTTGCAAGTAGAAGTCAGTGACACAGGCAGCGGAATAGATTTGGAGTCGAAAGAGGATGTGTTTACCAAAGGGGTAGGCTTATCAAATACACATGAACGCCTTGAAAAAATGTATGGACACGGATTAGAACTTTCCCATAATGAACCCAGCGGTTTGGTAGTCCGCTTTTCTGTTAACTTAAGAGGTCATAATTGATATCATGAAGAAGGTAATTGTAGTTGATGACGAAGATCCGGCAAGATCACTTGTTAAGGAATATCTTGAAGACTATGAAGACTTAGTGCTACTGGATGAGTGCAATAATGGGGTAGATGCGGTCAAATCCATTAATAACTTTAAGCCAGATTTGGTTTTCCTGGATATTCAAATGCCAGGACTCACCGGTTTTGAGGTGTTACAAAAGCTTGATCACATGCCTCAAATCATTTTCGCGACTGCCTATGATGAATATGCTTTTCAGGCATTTCAAGTACATGCATTGGATTACCTCTTAAAACCCTATACGCGTGAGCGGTTTGCGGAAGCCATACAGTTAGTCGATCAACGATCGGAAAACTATCTTACGCAGATTCATAGTTTGGTAAGTTCTTTGAATGAACAGGAGACCTACCTTACGAATCTTCTCGTTTCTGTACGGCAAAAACTCATCAATATACCGGCTGCAGAAATCATACGGATAGAGGCAAATGGAGACTACGCTAAATTGGTCACCTCTACCGGTAGCCATCTGAGCAACTACGGAATTTCGGCACTTGAATCGAAACTAAATCCACAACACTTTACAAGAGTTCATCGTTCGGCCATTATTAATGTCAGCTATATCAAGGAAGTGTATAAATACCCTTCAGTATATGAGGTGGTAATGACCAATGACGATGTGGTAAAAGT
Organism: Roseivirga misakiensis; assembly: GCF_001747105.1. NCBI lineage: Bacteria > Pseudomonadati > Bacteroidota > Cytophagia > Cytophagales > Roseivirgaceae > Roseivirga > Roseivirga misakiensis. The sequence continues at coordinate 792,375 of NZ_MDGQ01000005.1, forward strand.
GAGCCGATCTTACTTAGAAAACATCAGGAAGTTTATTGTGTGAATTCAAAAAAGTCAATTCAGGCACCTCTAATTGCTGTTGTAGACCTCTTGAAATGCAAATATCTGGGTCAGGACTATAAGAAGCAGAGGACTATTAATACTGTAAATATGTATTATCTGGCTTTGAAAATGGGGTATTTAACCGACACTAATACAGTCCAAATTTGGTCACAAAAAAGCACGCGAAAAGCACGCAAGATGTAGAAAATCAGGACATAAAAAAAGACAGTTACATTCGTAACTGTCTGATTGTCAAGTGGGCCCACCTGGGCTCGAACCAGGGACTTTCTGATTATGAGTCAGATACTCTAACCAACTGAGTTATAGGCCCTAAGATTTTACATAAAATCCTATTTATATTCCAAATGAGCCTGCCTGCGGTAGGCAGGTTATAGGCTCTTTTCAAAAGCATTTTATACCCTTGAAAATTGGACTGCAATGTTACATATTTGTTGTTAATTAAACAACATGAAATGCCCCTAGATCTTTCTGAAGTAGACAACATTATTTTCGATTTAGGAGGCGTTATCCTCAATATTGATCATGATGCCCCAATTCGGGCTTTTAAGCAGTTGGGTATCCCTAATTTTCAGGCACTTTATTCTAAAGCCACCCAAAGTTCTTTGTTTACCGACCTAGAAACTGGTGCTATTAGTCCTTCAGAGTTTCGCGATGGGCTGAGGTCCTTTTTGCCTATTCCTCTAAATGATCATAAACTTGATGAGGCTTGGAACTCGATTATTCTCGACTTTCCTGTGAAGAATATTAGGCTGCTGGAAAAACTAAAGTCTGAGAAACGAATATTCTTATTGAGTAATACCAATACTATTCACTTGGCAGTTTTTACAGAGAGGCTCAAACAACATTTCGGTTATAATGCACTGGATGAACTGCTTGAGAAAACTTACTATTCGCATGAGGTTGGAATGCGGAAACCGAATAAAGACATTTTCCAGTATGTGATTAAGGATTCAGGTGTTATTCCCGACAGAACCCTTTTTATAGATGATACGATAGATCATGTAATAACTGCTAAAAGTTGCCACTTGCATACACATCACCTCAAGGATAATGAAAGCATAATCGAGCTTTTTAATTAAGAAAATGAAAATAGAAGGTAAACACTATCACACCATATGGTTAAAGGATAATAATCCAGAGGTGATCGAGGTGATCGATCAGCGCTTGTTACCACACCAAATGGAAGTATATGAAGTAAATTCAGTAGATGAAGCGGCTAAGGCCATTTCTGATATGGTGGTTCGCGGTGCTCCATTAATTGGTGTGACGGCTGCGTACGGACTTTATTTGGCGTGTCTAAAAAATCCTTCGAACGACCATCTTATCAAAGCTGCCAATACTTTGAAAGCATCTCGACCGACAGCCGTGAATTTGGCTTGGGCGGTAGATTTGATGATGAAAGAACTAATGGACTTTTCGGAAAACGAGCGTGTTCAAAAGGCCTTGACTATGGCTGATAAAATCAAAGCTGATGATATTGAGGTTTGTCGGAACATTGGGGTACATGGCCTAAATATCATTCGAAATTTATATCAAAAGCACCAAAGAACAATCAATATTCTCACGCACTGCAATGCTGGCTGGTTAGCAACAATTGATTGGGGAACTGCCACTTCTCCAATTTATCAGGCCATAGCGGAGGGAATCCCAATTCATGTTTGGGTAGACGAAACGCGTCCAAGAAACCAAGGAGCAAACCTCACTGCTTATGAACTTTTACAGCAAGAGGTACCACATACGCTTGTCGTGGATAATACAGGTGGACACTTAATGCAGCATGGAATGGTGGATATGGTGATTGTCGGTACGGATAGAACCACCGCTCAGGGAGATGTTGCAAACAAAATTGGAACCTATCTTAAAGCACTAGCCGCAAAAGATAATAATATACCTTTTTATGTAGCACTACCTTCGTCAACGATCGATTGGGATTTAAATGATGGATTAAAGGAAATCCCCATAGAGCAAAGGAGTGGAGAAGAGGTAACGTCTATCTGGGGTTGGACGGGTGAAAAAATGCAAAAGGTACAATTAAGCCCTACTGGCACTCCTGCGGCCAATTATGGTTTTGATGTGACACCAGCAAGATTAGTGACAGGCTTGATTACGGAGCGAGGCATTTGTTCGGCAAGTAGTGAAGGTTTGTTGACTTTATTTCCAGAAAAAGCACCTTCCAATGGATGATGGATATATCAAATTCGACTTGGAATGGATTAAGGGTGCTGCTCCCAACCTATCTGGTTTAGAAGAACTACTTTTTTGGCGAGATAATATGTATGCTTTGGGGCTCATTGGCTACGATAAGCAGTACAAAGTCGGTTTCGGGAATATAAGCCAGAAAATCGGTGATAAGGAGTTTGTCATTTCAGGTACCCAAACAGGTCATATTGATAGTTTGGGAATTGATCATTACACAATCGTCAAGGAGTATAATATTCAAGAAAACGCATTAACGTGTTTCGGCCCTGTGAAGGCTTCATCAGAGTCTTTAACGCATGCGGCTATTTATGAGGCCGACCCTATAATAAATGCCGTGATTCATATTCATCACGATGCCCAGTGGCTTAAATGGTTAGGGGACTTGCCTACCACGGCTGAGAATATACCTTATGGCACCCCTGAGATGGCACTAGAAATTCATAGGCTATTTAAGGAAACACCAAAAGGAGAAATGAAGGTGATCGCGATGGCTGGGCACCAAGGCGGACTGATCAGTTTTGGGGAAACCCATACTGAAGCTGCAGCTCCTTTTCTTGAAGTTTTTGATCGATAATTATGACTCTCGGTAAGCCATAATTCCTCCCTTTAGGTTAATCACGTTCGTAAACCCTTGAGATGTCAAATACTTTAGGGCTTTGGCTGATCTGGCACCACTCCTACAATGAACAATTACTTCTTCATTTTTCAAGTGGTCGATTTCAGAAATTCGAACTGGGATCTCACCCAATGGCATCAGTTGAGCACCGATGTTATCTTCATCGAACTCCCATTCTTCCCGTACATCTATGAGGTTAATGGCTTCATCATTGGCCATTCTGGCCTTTAATTCTTCAACTGTAATTTCCTGCATATCAATTGTTGAGGATGATCCTTTCGCTAAAGATCGTTCCGTCTTTTATAAATTTCAGTAAATATATTCCTTTTTTATTCTTGCTTAAATCTACCCAAACGCCATTTATGGATGATCTGGTAGAATAAACGCTTTCTTGTCCCCAACTGTCATAGATTTTTATTTGCTCTACATCTCCTTCAATAAAAATCTCACCTTGACTTGGATTGGGATAAATATTTGGTGCCTCCTGTCTAATCTCGTTGGGCTGGGTGAAATTTTCAGCGATCGTTTTATCAAATCTTGGACGCATTAGAAAACTTCCATTCACAGATTCGTTTTGTTCCCATTCGCCACTGACATTAAAATACATCAAGTCTCCAGTATCGTTATTCTTATCTAAGCCTACTGCTAAAAATTCATTGGTAGCCTGCTGAAAGCCAATGTAAAAAGTGTCTTGTACGAATATTGGGGTATCCAATTCATAGGCGTTCAATTCACCGATTTCTCTGGGTCTGAGTACGCTATAAGAATCCTGAAAGAGAATGGAGGTAGGCTCATTATCGAGTTTATCCCAAACAATGACTTCGATGGGCTCGCCTGCCTGTTGTACGAACGGAAAGTTGATGTCCACATGGGTTAAGAGCGCTCTTTCCTCTGCATAATAGGCGTAAGCCAGTTGCCCACCTCGTTGATTGATGCCTGCTGCGAAATCTGGATCACTATCGTCATAGGCAAAAAAATCATCGATCACTGTAGTAACTCTAACCGTGTCATTCAATCGGTAGTCTATTTGCGTATTGAAAGTAGTATCAATTCCTGGGTTTATATCTTCGATAAAGAAGCTATCGCCCGACCGGATAAAGTAAGTTGTTTCCAATAAAAGAGAATCGGCATCGCTGTCTAGTAATGCGTCGTCTAATACAGGAGAACTAATAGAACGTCTTTCGAAAGGCCCTGTCAAAGGGTCTACTACAGTGTCATCATTTAATGTAGATATCAATACATCTTCCGTAAGTTCTCGTACGGTGGCGCTGTACTGAATAGGTTGGAAGAATGAGTTAAGATTGAAAAGCTCACCATCCGTTTCAGTTAAGTAGCGATCTGGGTTGGCAAAAAACTGTTCGGTGGGCATGGCAGTGTAGGGGGCAACTAGAAAAGATGGCCTTTTTGTCAAAGCACGATCTACGTATGCGATATCGTTTTCATGTCTACGACTATTGAGATAAATATAATCGACAAGCCACGTGTCGAAAGCACCCGCAAGTCTGGAATAAGACTGAAATCTAAATTGAAACTCGGCTGTAAAATAGCTAGCTGGTACCTGAATGATCGATTGAGTGAAATCTAATGTTTCATTATCTCTACCGCCTGTTTGTGACCATACATTTATCCATTGGCCGAGCGGATTTTTGAACTGTACCACGAGCGAATCCTCACTATCTGGTAGTTCTCCATTGCCATTAAGTTGCCAGAAAAAACTCAAAAACACGGAATCTGCTTGATCAGCATCGAGAATCGATAAATCGATTAGCTGGGATGTAAGGCTGTCGGTGGCCCCATTAATTAGACTGTTGGCGTCATAAGGACTGCCATTAACATCTACACCATCAAAAATTGCCACATTTAAGCTTGGTGCATTGATCCCAATCCCACTACTGACCCTTACGTTATTAGCACCGAACCATTTTTCACTTGAGGGAACTTGAAAACTCGTAGAAAAGTCATCCCAAATGGGTAAGAAGATGGTATTTAAAGTAGCGCTAGGTTCGTTTATAGCGAAGGTGTTTCCAGTGTGCTTATTTATTTTGTTCGGTAAAGGGCGTTCTACGATTTGAGCTTTTGAAAGACCTGATGAAAGGATAAGTGTTAATATGAAGACCTTTTTTAGCAACTTATTTATTGATTTCCTCCTTGGTCGCCTTCGCCCTCTTCATTTTCAGTAGGAGGTTCTTCCATACTGATCCAAACCTCTACCAGTTGATTCTTTCTGACGACTTCACCCATCGGTGGTAGCTGTTTGTAAACTACTGGTTCGGGGACAGTGTCATTCGGGATATAGTTAATTTCGAAGTTCGAAAAACCGAAGCCTTCGACCTGGAACTTTACTTCTTCCAATGTTTTGCTCAGAAAATCCGGAATAGGAAAGGTCTCAATGCCCACCCCGTTACCGATTATCAAATCGATCGTTGATCCTTTGTAGAGCATACTACCAGGCTCAATTTCTTCACCTTCGAGTTCCTGTTTTATTACGGCATTTTCTCTTAAATCTGGCACATAAGTAATTTCTCCTCTTTTTAGCCCATTGCTGATTAGAATGTCTTCGGCATTCAATAAATCTGTATTGATCAGGTTAGGCATTCTTATCTGTGGCGGTACATTAGCATTGAGCGTCAAATAAATCTTTCTGTTCTCCTTTACTTTGGAGCCACCTTTTGGGTTTTGACTAAGAATAGTTTCTGGATCGAATCTTTCCGAATAGCCAGAATCAACGACAACCTCGTATCTCAGGTCGCGGTTGGTCAAAAGTTCATCAATATTATCGAAAGAAGTACCGACCAAATCAGGTACAGTGATCGTCTCGTTGTGATTTGTGGTGGCTGGCAGGTAAACGTAAAAAAAGAACAGTAACAGGACTGTAAAAATACCTGCCATAATACCGATGTTTTTGAGGAAACGAAAAATGGTAAAAGGCTTGTTGCTCATCTTCAGTAAATGTAACGGTTGCAAAGACTTTTCATTTTATGCAACGCGATAAGATATTTAACAAAGATAGTTAATCGAATAGATAGTAAAATGGAATCGACATTAAGTCATTGAAAAAACAACTCAACCCTGTCATACCGATCTTATGGGCTAAGCTTCGGCCACGTTGATTGCCTCAACGCCAGTGATTTCAGGAATATCTCTTTTGAGTGCCTCCTCTACACCAGCCTTCATGGTCATTGGTGACATAGGGCAAGTGCCACAGGCACCTTCAAGCTCTAATTTCACGACTAAATCATCGGTGATTTCTAATACCCTGACATTACCTCCATCTGCAATAAGAAAAGGTCTAATCTTATCAAGTGCTGCTTCTACTCTGTCCAACATATCATTAAACTTTTAATTCCACCTTCTTCGTTTCCGCTTTCTCGGCGTTTCGGATCGCTACCCTTTGGGCTGTCGCTTCAGCTACTTGCATAAAGGCATCGGAAGTTGGTCCTTCTTGCATAATAGCAGGATAACCAATGTCGCCACCTTCACGAATTCCTTGTACCAATGGTATTTCCCCTAAAAATGGCACATCATGCTTTTGGGCTAGTTTTTTGCCCCCGTCTTTCCCAAAGATATGATACTTATTATCAGGTAGTTCTTCTGGTGTAAAGTACGCCATATTTTCTACCACCCCAAGAATTGGCACATTGATTTGTTGTTGCATGAACATATTTAAGCCCTTTTGAGCATCTGCCAGTGCAACTTTTTGTGGGGTTGTTACTAACACCACACCAGTCACAGGTACGGTTTGTACAAGCGTAAGGTGGATGTCACTAGTGCCAGGAGGCAAATCAATGAATAGGTAATCTAATTCTCCCCATTCTGTGTCGCCGATAAACTGTTTTAAGGCACTACTGGCCATTGGTCCACGCCAAACCACCGCATTTTCAGCAGGGGTCAGGAAACCAATGGAAATTAACTTGATACCGTATTGTTCTATGGGGATGATTAAGTTCTTTTCTCCTTCTTTTCTTATACCTGGTTGTTCGTGCTCGCAGTTGAACATTGTGGGCATGGATGGACCAAATATATCTGCATCGATTATGCCGACTTTAGCTCCTTGACGCGCTAAGGCTACCGCTAAGTTGGCAGTTACCGTAGATTTACCGACGCCACCTTTACCAGAGGCGACAGCGATAATATTTTTGACACCTGGCAAAAGCGGCGTGTTATCTCTTGTGGTAGTTACATGTGAACTCATGAGAATGTCCACTTCCACATCACTACCAATGTGTTCCTCGATCGCTTTTAGGCAGTCATTCTTGATGACTTCTTTTAAGGGGCAAGCTGGAGTGGTCAGCATTACAGTAAATGATAGCTTATTGCCTTCAATCTCAATGTCTTGAATCATATTCAAGGTCACCAAGTCCTTTTTAATGTCAGGATCATCTACGTGTCTTAAGGCATTTAAAACGCTGGTATTAGTCAACTCCATCTCTTATTCAATTTCAGATGCAAATAAAGTGCATACGATTTACTTTTCATTAACAGTCTCGTAAGATTATAGTTCAAGAAAAGTGAATCCAATCGCTATATTTGAAATTCAGAATGGCCATCAACGACGCTACCATACAAGACATTAAGAACCGCATCGATATCGTTGATGTAATAGGTGATTTTGTAAGCCTTAAAAAGGTTGGAGGTAACTATCGTGCACTAAGCCCATTTACGAACGAAAAAACACCTTCTTTCTACGTTTCTCCCTCTAAAGAAATCTTTAAATGCTTCTCTACTGGTAAAGGTGGCGATGCCATTTCTTTTGTAATGGAGGTTGAGGGTATCAACTATATTGAGGCGCTTAAATACTTGGCACAAAAGTATGGTATAGAGATTCAGGAAGAAGAAATGACTGATGAGCAGATTGCTGCTCAAAATGAGCGCGATAGTCTATTCATAGTCCTCAATTTTGCAAACGAGTACTTCAAAGATATTCTGCACAATCACGAAGAAGGTAAGTCAATTGGACTGAGCTACTTTAAAGAGCGAGGGTTTACCGAATCAACCATAGACAAGTTCGATTTAGGATACACGCTTGATACTTGGGATGGTTTGCTCAAAGCGGCCACTGCTAAAGGGCATACCGAAGCCATGCTCGAAAAGGCGGGTCTTATTCTAAAGCCAGAAGCCAATAAAGTCTATGATCGCTTTAGGGGTAGAGTTGTATTTCCGATTCATAATGTAGCGGGTAAGGTCATCGCATTTGGTGCTAGAACGCTGCGCAAGGATAAGAAACAGCCAAAATACATCAACTCGCCAGAAACGGAAGTTTACCACAAGAGTAATATCCTTTATGGCCTTTTTCAGGCAAGAAAAGCCATAAGAAACGCTGATACTTGCTTTTTAGTGGAAGGTTATACGGATGTTATTTCTATGCATCAGGCGGGAGTAGAAAACGTGGTCTCTTCCAGCGGTACTTCATTGACAAAGGAGCAAATCCAACTGATTAATCGCTATACGCGCAATATCACGGTGTTGTATGATGGTGACAGCGCAGGTATAAAGGCATCGTTTCGCGGGATCGATATGATTCTGGAGAATGATCTAGACGTTAGGGCAGTTGTTTTCCCGGAAGGAGAGGACCCTGATAGTTATTCCAGATCAATGAGTTCCGAGGTCTTTCAGCAATACTTGGAAGATAACGCGCAAGATTTTATCACTTTCAAAACCAACATTCTTACGGATGGTGGAAAACAGGTAGACCCTGTTAAGAAGGTCCAGATTATTCGTGAGGTTATTGAAAGCATATCCTTAATTCCAGATGGTATTAAGCGATCAGTTTATATACAGAGTTGTGCTAGTCAGCTTGATATTGAAGAACAAGTTTTAATTAGTGAGCTCAATAAAATTCTTATTCAAAAGCAGCGGAAAGATCGTCAAGCACAGAATAGGAATGAGCTGCAGGTAGAGACAGCTGAACCAGTACCTACTACACCGCCTAAAAAGGAGGAATTAAAGCATACTTCTTATCATGTTGAAAGGGAATGTCTCAGGTTACTTGTCAATTATGGAAATGAAGCCTATGACGATGAAATGTCGGTGGCGGACTTCATTCTTCAAGAAACCGAATCCATCACGTTCGAAGATGAAATGATCGAGAAGACTTTCAACCACGCTGCAGAGATTGTAAGTCGAGGAGATAAATTAGCCCCAGATCAATTTATAGGTCCTAACGACCCTGCCATGAGTAAACTTGTGATCGACCTACTGGAAATGAAGTATTTCGTGAGTGAAGGTTGGGAAAAAAGACACAGGATTGGCGTGGTACATGAGTCTGAAGACCTGCCAGAAGCTGCCTATAAAATGGTCTTGAGATTGAAGAAAAAGAAGCTGGAAAAGCTCATCGGTCAAACAGATGAGTCATTAAAAAAGCCTTCAAGCGAGCAAGAACAAGAAGAGTTGATAAAAATGTATATGCATTTAAAAACGCTTTTAATGGAGGTAGATGCTGAGCTCGGGACGGTAATTCCTCGTTGATTTTGACACACTCTTTTACTTGTTACCTTTGCAACGCAAAATCGCAGATATGTCTGAAGAAATTCAATTAGATTCAATAGAAGATGCCATTGAAGCCATTAAGAATGGAGAAGTTATCATTGTCGTAGACGATGAAAACAGAGAGAATGAGGGTGATTTTATTTGTGCAGCTGAAAAGGTAACACCAGAGATCATCAATTTCATGGCTACTCACGGTCGAGGGCTAATTTGTGCGTCTATTATGGAAGATAGATGTAACGAGCTCGGTCTTGAGCTAATGGTTAGGAATAACTCTGCTGCCTATGAAACACCATTTACTGTTTCTGTGGATTTGATTGGTCATGGTTGTACTACCGGTATTTCTGCCTCTGATAGATCCAAAACTATTCAAGCGTTAATCAACCCTGAAACGCGACCTGAGGAATTAGGTAAACCAGGACATATTTTTCCGTTGAGAGCTAAGCGTGGAGGCGTACTGAGAAGAACTGGGCATACTGAAGCTGCGGTCGACTTTGCGAGACTGGCTGGTCTTAAGACGGGTGGCGTACTGGTGGAAATCATGAATGAAGATGGTTCCATGGCACGGCTACCAGATTTAAAGTTAGTTGCCGATCGTTTTAACCTCAAACTCGTTTCGATCGAGGATTTAATCTCTTATAGATTAGAGAATGAAAGTTTAGTTGAAAAAGACCTAGGAATTGAATTACCAACAGATTACGGTGACTTTCATTTACAATCTTACAAGCAAATCAACACAGGAGAAGTACATTTAGCAGTAGTAAAGGGGACTTGGGAGCCCGATGAGCCTATTCTTGTAAGAGTCCACTCTTCTAGCACTCTTGGTGATATCTTCGGGTTTAAATTCGATGCCGGTAATCCAATAAAGTACGCGATGCAAATGATTGAAGATGAAGGCAAAGGTGTTGTCCTTTATATGAATCAAAACGCGCGTGGTCAACGACTTTTGCATGAGATGAAGACATTGCAGCAAGTGGGTATTACTGATGAGCCGCTCAACAGGAAATTCGGTGTCAAAATGGATGAGAAAGATTATGGTGTTGGGGCGCAGATTTTGAGAGATTTGGGCGTGTCTAAATTGAGATTAATCTCTAACAATCCGCAAAAACGTGTAGGGATCATTGGGTACGGTTTGGAGATCGTAGATTACGTACCGCTCAAAAGAGATAAATAGCTGTTCTCAACAGAAATTGATTCTTCGTGTATTTACTGTAACTATTTGACTAATAATCGTTTGATTTAGTGAACCTTCTGGTTCGTTCTTAGTTCTAACTTAAAATTGAACGGTGTGAAGAGGTTAGCTATTATTTTCGTGTTTATAGCCTTATTTCTTGAGGGTAATGCCCAAGATAATCAGGCAGTATTAGAGCAAATGTTGAATGACGCGGATGTCAAAAAGAGAGAAGGCATCTATGGGCATCCAAGCCAGGTTTGGCATGAAGGTGAAATATTCTTGAAGGATGGGGAAAGAATTACTGGAAGAATTAAATATGATTTGACAGCTGATGCTGTTCATTTTGACTTAAAAGGGGCTACTAGAACGTTTGTTGCCAACCAAATACAACAATTCTTCTTTTTTCAAGAGGCGAATAAAACAAAAAGATATTTTATCACGCTTCCTTTTGCAGAGCGAGGCAATTATAAGCGACCGAAACTTTTCGAGATTTTCTATTCTGGTGACGTGAGCTTGTTAGCGAGGGAGGAAGCTATCTTTTCCAATTGGTCAATCAGGGACCCCGAAGGAGTAGGTGGTGTACGGCCTGTTCGTACCGCGGGTAGTAGAACCAACTATGACTTTTTTTTGATCGACAAAAAAGGGGAAGTACAGATGATCGGGAAAGGAGTGAAGAAAGTCGTCAGGTCGTTTAAAGGCCACCATAAACAGTTAAGAACCTTTATAAAGAGTAATAAGCTCGATGTTAAAAATGCATGGGGAATGATTAATCTAGTCGAATATTACAACACCTTAGAATAAATCTTCTTTCAAAAAATCTATCTACCTCAATACCTGTTGGTTTAGTCGTTTGGCCTACTTTTCAAGTTTTAATGATGCTATCTTTAAAACATTTGAAATAGTTGTCGTTTATTTAGTGCGATGAGAATTTTTATTGTCAGTTTACTGTTTGTTTCATGCTTTCATTTAAGCATTGCGCAGCGAGAACAATTTGAGTTTCCAAGCCAAGTATGGCATGAGGGGAGTGTTACACTCGTGGATGGCACCAAACTCGATGGGAATGTCAAGTATGATTTAAGTGCTGATTTAATCCAGGTCATAGTAGACCAAAAGACTTTAACGTATGGGGCTAACCAAATACGCCAATTCGATATTTTCCAAAAAGATATAGCGTTAAAGCGATTATTCTTCTCAATTCCATTTACCACAGAAACAGGCTACAGAAGGCCAAAGCTTTTTGAGGTACTCGTAGATGCTAGAACAAGTCTTATTGCGCGCGAATTTATAGCCTTATCCACAAGAACCATAGATAATCCGTATTACCGATGGGGAGCACGAAGATTTAACCCAATAGGGGGTAGAAGTGTACAAGTGCGGTATTTAGATTATAAATTTTATCTGGTTGATAGTAGTAATGGTAAAATGGAGTTATTAGGCTCGAGTAAAAAGGAGGTAATCAGTGCTTTCCGAAATAAACAGAATGAGATTCGCAGGTATATCAAAGATAAAAAGCTTAAGGTGGATCAAGTTGAGGATATTATTGAGATCGTTAGATACTATAATCAAATTCAAGGCACTTAGTTTAGACCAAATTTTCCAATAAATTTTTCGTAAGTCTTCTAGTACACAACCTGAATGTTTCGAACTTAGGGAACTCAATTATTGCACTATGTCCAAGCCACTAATTCTTGTATCAAACGACGACGGTATTACTTCTCACGGCATTCGAGTGCTGGTAGAAGTGATGGCTGAAATTGGAGAGGTCGTTGTTGTCGCACCCGATAGTCCACAATCTGGAATGGGACACGCCATTACGATCGGGGAACCTTTAAGGCTTTATAAAACAAGGCTATTCAAGGATTTGGATGTCATCTCTTACAAGTGCTCTGGAACTCCAGCAGACTGCGTCAAACTCGCCAAACACCATGTATTAAAAGATCGTACGCCCGATTTGGTGGTTAGTGGAGTTAATCATGGGAGTAACCTTGCCGTGAGTGTTTTATATTCAGGTACCATGTCTGCCGCAATAGAAGGTGCAATAGAAGGATTTCCAGCCATCGGTTTTTCTCTATCGGACTTTGCACAAGACGCTGATTTCTCGCATACGAGAGACTATATCAAACACATTTCTCAACAAGTTCTGGAACATGGTTTAGGAAAGGGGATTGCCCTAAATGTGAATTTTCCACCAAAACAGAATGAGAAAATAAAGGGTATCAAGATTTGCCGACAGGCAAACGCTCATTGGGAAGAAGAGTTTGATCACCGCAAAGATCCTTATGGCAGACCTTACTTTTGGTTAGCTGGAAACTTCGTCAATAATGATAAAGGGGAAGATTCTGATGTATGGGCAGTGGACCACAACTATGTAGCCGTGGTTCCATGCCAGTATGATCTTACCGCGCACCATGCCATCGCTCGTATAAATGAGGAATGGGATTTCTGATCAGATTCCGAAAAATCTAAACTTAATTACTAGTAGCTCAGCAAAAGAGAAAAGCCAGTCTGATTGAATGGCGAAAACTTATCTGGATTAAGAAGAAGGTTGTCATTTGAGAATATAAAGTCAAATGCCAAACCAACCTTGTATTTTCCAAGAATGCTCTTTGAGATACCTATCCGTGCCCAAGGGTGAATAGCGCTAGAATCGAAGTCGAATACCTCCGTAGCCCTTGTTGTTGTGGGTGCGCCATTGTCAATAATTCTTACTCTGGTATTAGTACTACTTGTGCCTGAAATTTGATTGAATACAATTCCAGACTGAGCGAAGACAGATATGTTACCATCTACTAGTAATGCCTTTAGTGAGATAGGAACCCCTAATGAGCTAAACCCGCTATTTATTTCATAGTTATCTACTACTAAGCTTGTTCTAGAAGGGTTATCGGCATTCGTTGTAAATGTGTTTCCAGTGAGATCAACAGTTTGATAATTAAGACCTACTTGCAATGATATTTTCTCAGATAGATTGGGGAATCTGAAGTTGAGAAAACCTCCAATGATCGCATTGGTAGATTTATGATTGGTATCGACTGGTCTGTCCGGTCCACCAGATGCAGAAACGTTTAGCTCTCCATTTCTAATACCGAAATGTATTCCATAATCTACCAAAACAGTCTTCAAGCCATTGTTTTGGTAAGTTTTAGTCGTCCCATTTTTACAGGCGTTATACTTTGTGACTAGGCCTAAAATATTTTTAGTGTTAAAGTTTAGTTCCTTTAAATCTTCTGGTCGGATATCGCAACTCGATAACATGCCATAAACGATGCTTTTCCATTTTTTTCCTTCAGAAACATAGGTTTCTCCTTCACTGACTACCGTTTTTGTCTTTGATACGAGCGGATAGGTTTCGCCATTCTCATTTTGAATCAATAAAGTCTTTCTTTTTCGGTATAGACTGACATTACCAACAGCGATAACTTCTACAAATTCATTATCAACCGCTTGCGATGAATAAGACTTAACACCGTCGATACCATAGCCAAGCACTTCGCTTGGAATGTATTCTTTTACTGCTCCATTTTCTTTGAAATAGGCTTTTTGAAACTGAACATCGCTGGTTCTATATTGAATCTTCCCTTTTAAGGTATCGGCACTTTTGGTTATGATAAAGCCATCTAGCCAATCTTGTGCTTGAATTGATTGCGCGAATAGTATTACGAATAGTAAAGTGAAAAGTCGTTGCATGTGTCTGTTTAGAGTTTATTGATAAATAAAAGTAGCTGATCGATTTAAATCAATTATTGCCTTTCATATAACTACTTAAGAAAACCAGGCAATTCATCGTCGTTTTTAATCAAAAATCTTGCCGCGTCTTGCTCAAGGGCCAACGATTATACCATGAAATGCCAGAGGTTTAACTAACTTATTTCTCTTCCCCTTTTTTGGGCACTGGGTCATAACCATGGCCACCCCAGGGGTGGCATTTACTAAACCTTTTCATACCCATCCAAATTCCTTTTAGAGGTCCCCATTCTTGAATGGCTTCTACAGTGTAAGCCGAACAAGTTGGGTTGAAGCGACAATTTGCTCCTAGGAGTGGCGAAATAGCGTATTGATAAACACGAATAGGGAAAATGAATATAGCCTTTACGACTTTTTTCATTTGAAATCTTTATAAAGCATACTGGCTTGAATGCCATCGTTGTTCTGATACTTACCGTTTTTGTATGTATCAAAATCACCTTCAATGGTATGGTAAAATATCTGGCAAATATCTACGCCTGCGTAAATCCTGATCGGTTGTACACAGAAAATTTCCAGTGTCCAGAATCCGTTAAAGCCAACATCTCCAAAACCTGCCGTCACATGAATAAACAGCCCTAATCTACCTATGGATGATCTTCCCTCAAGCATAGGTACAAACTTGGACGTTTCAGTTTTTTCTACTGTTCTGCCTAAATATAGTTTGCCGGTTTCCAGCAAGAGACCTTCTTCGGGTATGGTCAAAGGCTCAACTGGGTTAGGAGTCTTCATGTCCAATACTGGATTCGAATAAACCATCAACTCATTGTGTAGCTTTAGGTTGTAACTATTCGGATTAAGTTGTGATTCGTTATAAGGCTCAATATTGATGCCTTTTCCCATTTCACGCTTAATTTCTTTTCCAGATAGGATCATAAGTTTAGTCTATTGTGAAGGACATTTCGCCTCCTTTTTCGTCTTTTATTTGAACGCCAACGGCCTTTAAATCATCTCTGATTTTATCTGATAACTCGTAGTTCTTAGCAAACTTGGCTTGTTTTCTCAACTCAATAAGTACCTCAATCACTCCCTTTAGAACTTTGCCATCTTGAGCGTCGTCATTTTCATTTTGCAGCCCAAGTACTTCTGAAATTATACCTTTAAACAGCTCAATAGCTTCTTCGAAAGTAGTTTTATCGATTTGAGCTAACTCCGACGGGTTTTGGTAGAAAATATTGATTTTCGAACTCACATCGAAAAGTGAAGCGATCGCTTTTGCGGTATTGAAGTCGTCGCTCAAATCCATCATCGCTTTTTCGACACCTCCTTTTAAGGCGTCACTTTTAGCTTTATCGATAGCACCAGTTCCAGGCTCAGCCAGTTTGTCAATCAAACTTACGCTAGCCATTAATCTCTTATAACCCTTTTCTGCTGCTTGAAGTGCCTCGTTTGAAAAGTCTAGCGTGCTTGCGTAGTGGCTCATGAGCATAAAGAACCTAACCGTCATGGCGCTATAGCCTCTTTCTAATAATTTGTGATTACCCGTTAATAGTTCTTCTGGAGTAAAGCCATTTCCCTCACTTTTGGCCATTTTTCGTCCATTAACGGTGAGCATATTACCATGAATCCAGTATTTCGCACCGCCGTGATTATTGCAGCCCTTGTTTTGGGCAATTTCTGCTTCGTGATGAGGGAACTTTAAATCCATACCACCACCGTGGATATCGAAATCTTGGCCTAGGTATTTGGTACTCATGGCAGAGCATTCTAAGTGCCATCCAGGAAAACCTTCGCCCCACGGAGAAGGCCATTTCATTAAGTGGCCACCCTCGGCCTTTTTCCATAGTGCAAAATCTAAGGAATTTTTCTTCTGATCCTGTCCCGCTAACTCACGCGTATTAGAGATCATTTCCTCTACATTTCTACCTGAAAGCTCGCCATAAGGATGATCCTCGTTATATTTTTTGACATCGAAGTAAACCGAACCGTCAACTTCATAGCCATAACCATTCTCAATAATTTGTTGAATGAATGCAATTTGCTCTACAATGTGCCCCGTCGCTGTGGGTTCAATTGAAGGAGGGAGGATGTTGAAAAGTTGCATCACATCATGGAAACCATTGGTGTACTTTTGTACCACTTCCATAGGCTCCAACTGGTCTAACCTGGCTTTTTTCGCAATTTTATCCTCTCCTTCGTCAGCGTCGCCAACTAAGTGGCCTACGTCCGTAATGTTCCTTACGTAGCGCACTTTATAGCCCAGAAACGTTAAGTAGCGAAATACAATGTCGAACGATAGGAAAGTTCTAACATTGCCTAAATGTACATCGCTATAAACAGTTGGCCCACATACGTACATGCCCACTTTACCTTCTGAAAGTGGCGTAAACAACTCTTTCTGACTGGTTAATGTGTTCTGAACATTGATGGGATACTGTTTGTAAAGACTCATTTGAGTTTGTTATTGATGTAGGCTAAAAATTCATTCTTTGTTTGTTCTTCTTTGAATTTGCCGCTGTACTCGACTGTTACAGTGGAAGAAGATTGGTCCGATGCACCTCTCGAGCTAACACACATGTGCTCAGCGTCAATATAGACCGCAACATCTTCAGTATCGAGGGCCGTCTTCAACTCGTTCAAAATTTGAATAGCCAGTCTTTCTTGGACTTGAGGTCTTCTTGAAAAGTAGTCTACAATTCTGTTAATCTTTGATAGGCCGATCACTTTATCAGTAGGAATGTAAGCGACGTGTGCCTTTCCAACTATTGGTAAGAAATGGTGCTCACAATTGGAGTAAAGTGTAATGTCTTTTTCGACAAGCATTTCAGCGTACTGATACTTATTTTCAAAAGTCGACATCGAGGGTTTGTTCTTCTCGTTCAAGCCTTTAAAAAGGTCGTTAACAAACAGTTTTGCTACGCGTTTTGGGGTGCCTTTCAAACTGTCATCCGTTAGGTCTAAACCTAAGGTGTGCATGATCTTTTCAAAGTATCCTTGAATTTGCTCGATCTTTTCATCGTCAGAAAGATCGAAAGCGTCTGATCGTAAGGGTGTTGCAATCGAACTCATGATATGGGCATCGCCCATTTCTTCTAGTTCTCTCAAAACTTCTTCCGACGTTTTATTGGTTTTATCACTCATTTAAGCGGAGTTCTTTTTGTCTTGTACTTCTACTCGCGGGGAGCAGAAAAGTTTGGCAAAGGTACTATTAATTGATGTACCATAAAATCACTATACGGAAGAAATAATCGGCTTATACCAATCAATCATTGGTCATTTCTATACGCTTAGCCTTGGGCTTGTCTGGTAACTGAATTTGCGATGGTTTTCCTTCTTCGAATGCGTTTAGTTGTAACAACCAAAGTCCGATACCAGCGGTTCCCTGCATCAATCCAGTTTGGGCGGCAATTTCATCAGGGCTTCTTCTGTTTTCGGCATGAATCCACTTTAAAATGCCTTCTGAATTATCGGCAGCAGCAAGTATATTCTGGGTTAGTTTCTTGGCAAATGAAAGGTAATCTTCATTTCCTGTGATTTCATAAAGCCAAAGATAATGTTCCGCTACACCACTATCACCACAGCATTTACCGACATTGTTCCAATAACCTGGCGTCCTTTTCTCATCTATTTCTAGTGCTATTACACCATTTGCAGCGTTATTAATAAGGTCGAGCCACTGATTTTCTCCTGTAATTTCATAAAGTGCATAATATAATCGAGTAGTGCCGGCTGGCCCATGACACCAACTTAGGTAATACAGGTCTTCACCTCCAGGTAAATGATGTGCAACAAGCCCCTCGTCATTGGTAGACTTAGCGAGCCAGTTTCCTGCTGCTTTCGCAGCGACCAGATAATCTTCATTTCCTGTTCTTTCAAACATTTCAGCCAAGTAATAGGCTACGCCTGCAGTACCATGAGAGAAATTGTCCATATGAATATCCATACCAGGACTCATTTTCCAGCGAAGGCCGTCTTCAGATACCGTTGATTGCTCCAAAAGTTGATTTGCCACTAGAACGGAAAGGATATCGGCTTTTTTAATATTATACTCATCGGCTACTTTATTGAGGTACAGACCAATGCCTGCAGCGCCATAAACTATATCCGAAGTCATGCCCCAGTGCACTCCATGTACTGTTTTGGTGGCTGAATTGGCTAACATATCTACCGTATTCACTATGGCTTCTTTGTACTTCGGTGCTTTGGTTACTTGATAGATTTCGGAAGCCATATAGCCTATTCCTGCAATACCAGTGTATAGCCCTACTGTGTTGACATTAGGTTTGATGGCGCTCATAGTTTCCAACATATAATTGGCTCCTTTTTCCGCTTTATTTAAATGATCGGTATTCCCAGTGGCATTATAGAGTTCAAGATAGAAAAGGACGATACCTGGAACACCAGAGTAAAGTGAAACATCTATCGGGGAGTTAGCGCTATCAGGCATCATTTTCCAAGAGAGCGTATTTGGTGATTCTTCAATGATGTTTTCGTGTAGGTAGGCCTCTGCGTTAAGGGCTGCTGTTAATAGTGCTGTATTAGTGTTGTTATGCTTCGGGCTTTCGGGTTGGCAACTTAAAAGTATTGCCATCAAAACGAGTAAACTGAGTCGAATTTTCATGTCTGTGGTGTTATTACTTAGGGGAAGATAATCATGACTTCCAGTAACTGGAAGTATTTGAGCCTCGTATTACGGATAGATTTGACAGGCGGCCTTGTTCAATTGTGCCACTTATTTTGAATAAGTACGAGTTTTAATAAAGACTTTTCTCTATACTTGACTATGAACGCTTACAACTTGATAATAGCATTGTCTTGTGTGATCATTTTTTCACACATTTTCAACTTTGTTTCCAAGCGAACTAAGGTACCGAGTGTTATTTTATTGATTCTGCTTGGTGTAGGAATCAAGTTGGTCATGGATTTTTATGAGTACAGTCAAGATGCATTGATATTCAGTACGTTAGAAGTCCTTGGTATAGTCGGTTTAATCATGATTGTACTTGAAGCCGCCATAGATTTGGAGCTCTCTAAGGACAAATGGCCTATTATATGGAAGTCGTTTGTGGTGGCTTTATTGTCGCTCATGGTCTGCGCTTTTTCTATCTCCTTTATTATAAATCAAGTCTTTCAAGAAGACCCCATTATATCCTTGGTTTATGCCATTCCGCTGTCCATTATGAGTAGCGCGATTGTGATTCCAAGCGTAAATGGCCTTTTCGAAGACAAAAAGGAATTCATGATTTACGAAAGCACGTTCTCCGATATTCTGGGGATTATGTTCTTTTATTTCTTGATAGAAAATGTGGGTACAGAGAATACGGGAACGGTGGTCTACAGTATTATCGGAAACATCGTTATCACAATCGTAGTGTCTATTGCGATTAGCTATGCTTTGGTATTGCTTTTTCAGCGACTCGTTGGCGATGTAAAGCTCTTTATGCTAATCGCTGTTTTGATTTTACTATATGCCATTGGTAAGCAATTGCACCTATCTTCATTGGTGATTATACTGGTATTCGGATTGCTTTTAAATAATACCAATCTGTTTTTCTTTGGAAAAATTAAATCGTGGGTAGACTCAAAAATGATCAGCGGTATTTTAAAGGATTTACACTTAGTTACACGTGAATCGGCCTTTGTAGTGCGGACATTTTTCTTTGTGGTCTTTGGTACTACGATCGATTTTAGGGCGCTTTTAAACCTAGAAATTGTAGGCGTAAGTTTGATCATTGTGGCGGTTTTCTATTTGTCAAGGTTCCTTTTACTAAAAGCTTTCTTTATCAAGAAATCCATACTTCCCGAACTATTTATTACTCCTAGGGGCTTAATTACAGTTTTATTGTTCTTTTCTATTCCTGCGCATTTAACCTCCGATACTTTTAATTCAGATATTATCTTGATAACGATTCTTGCCACAAGTATAATTATGACTTGGGGACTTATCCGCTTCAGTGGAACTGAGCCAGAGTTGGCTCCAGAAGAGGTCATTGCTGATGCTTTGGAAAAAGATAATCAGTCGAGTAAGGAGGTTTCTTATTTCGTATCACGAATGAGCGATGAGGCGGAAGAAGCTGCCGATAAGGAGGTGTTAGCCGAGGAAGAAAAGCATGAAGAAGGTGATGAGGAACCCGAAGATCAAGAGCCGAAAAGTTAGTAGGGATCTACATTGATAATTACTTCGGCAGCACTTAACTCTTTCTTTTTGAGGAGTTCTAGCTGTGCTTTTTTAATTACATCTTTCACAGCTTCGATTTTATATTTCTTTTCAATTTTTAGATAAACGTCCATCAAGTATTTATCTCTAATCTTGTTGATTAAAGGTTCTTGCGGACCAAGTACTCTTTTGGCTCCTAAATCTTCTACCAAGATATTTGCGAGATAGCGAGCGGTTTCATTTGTTAGCTTTTTATCTCTGCTCCGCACCAACAAGTTTATCATTCTACTGAAAGGAGGGTAGTTGTATTGCTCGCGTTCAAACATTTCTCCCTGATAAAATCTGAGGAAGTCGTTGTTTTGGATAAGCTTTAAAATTCCTTGTTCGGGGTCACGAGTTTGGATGATTACTTTTCCCTCTACATCTCTTCGTCCAGCTCTACCACTTACTTGAGTTGTTAACTGAAATGCACGTTCGAGTGACCTAAAATCCGGGAAGTGGATCATACGATCGATATCGAAAACACCAACTAAGCTCACGCGATCGAAATCTAATCCTTTGCTCACCATCTGTGTACCAACGAGTATGTCAATGTTACCTTGTTCAAAGTCGTGGATGATGTTTTGGTAAGCATTTTTAGCGCGCGTAGTCTCTAAATCCATCCGCTGAATTCTAGCTTCTGGTAGTATAAGTTTGAGCTCTTCTTCGATCTTTTCTGTACCAATCCCTACGGTATGAATCCGTGTGCCACCGCATGCAGGACAAACCAATGGAACGGCCTCTTTATGGCCGCAATAATGGCAGTTTAACTGGTTCTTATATTGGTGATAAGTGAGACTAACAGCGCATCTAGGGCATTCGGGGATATAGCTACAATCTTCGCAGGTGATGTAATTTGAAAAGCCCCGTCTGTTTTGAAAGATAATCGCTTGCTCTTTTTTCTCCAGTACTTCTTTTAGCGCTTCGATAAGCGTTGAAGAAAACTCGCCAACAGCGGTTTTACGTTTTTTCTCAGACCTGATGTCGGCAATTTCTATTTCTGGAAGTTTGGCTTCATGAAACCTCTTATTCAGCTCTACTAAGCCAAACTTGCCTTGGAGTGCGTTTGTATAAGATTCCAAGGATGGCGTGGCTGATCCTAATAAGGTTTTCCCTTGATGGATATGGGATAAGTAAATGGCTACATCTCTGGCATGGTAGCGAGGTGCAGGATCGAATTGCTTGTAGGAACTTTCATGACTTTCATCGACTATGATTAATCCAAGCCTCGAAAAGGGTAAGAAAATGGCACTTCTCACCCCAACGATGAAATCGAATCGCCCACTGAGTAGCCCTTGCCATACTTCAACACGTTCGTTGTCCGAGAATTTAGAATGATAGACTCCCATTCTGTCACCAAACACTAAGCTGAGTCTGTTGACAATTTGCGCGGTCAAGGCAATCTCAGGAAGCAAGTAAAGTATTTGGTTTCCAGCTTCGAGACCTTCTTGGATGAGATTAATGTATACTTCGGTTTTTCCACTCCCAGTAATACCATGAAGTAACACCGTCGGCTTGCTCGTAAAATGATCTAAGATTTCGTTTTTCGCTGTTTCTTGAGTTGGGGTTAGCTCAATCTCTTTAGAAGGTTGAATAGTGGAGGTTCCAAATCTTGATACAATTTCTTCATAAGCATTAAAAACACCGTTCTTTATTAAGGTATTAAGAGAGGATACTGAAAAGCCTTCATTGGCGAAAATGCTCTTTTCGAGGCCAGTTTCATTCTTTTCAGGCGTTTGGTAAACGGGAATCTCCTGAAGGTATCGAAGCAGAATATTACTTTGCTTCGGCTTTTTTTCTAATCGTTCAAAAAGTTCTTCAAGTCGCTCCTCTTTTTCTACATAATGCTCATTAAGCCTTACTCTTTTTACCTTTTTTGGTTTATATCGCTCTTTTACTTCCTCGTAAATAATGATGAGTTCTTTTTGTACAAGAGACTTAATGTATTTATAGGCACTTTTTAGGCCTATAGCGTCTGCAGCTTCCCGATAGGTGAGAGCTTCATTTTTATCAAGTGTATTAAGCAGTAGCAGTTCTCTTTCGTCTAATGGGAAGTGTGTGTCATTCCAATCCTTTTCTGGATGAAGTTGGATTTTCGACTCACTACTCAGCTTTAAACCTGATGGCAATGCCGCGTTAAGCACTTCTCCATAGGTGCACATGTAGTAACCCGCCATCCATTTCATCAATTGGGTTTGGGCTTCGGTCAGAATGGGTTCACCATCCATTACGTCTAAGATCGGTTTGGCGGCATATACTTCAGGTGCTTTCTGGTGGATATTATCGACTATGCCAGTCACCACTTTTTGTCGACCAAACTGAACGATGACTCTAATTCCAGGCTGCATAAGTTCCACAAATTCTGTGGGTACCCGATAGGTAAATAGTTGAGGGATAGGTATCGGCAAAGCGATATCGGCAAAGTAAATCTCTCCACTGTCTGGAGCATCGATATTTAGTTGTAGTTCACTCAATAGGTTCGTATCCCGTCACTTGAATATGCTGGAATTTAATGATTGAAAAAGTTCTTTCTACGCTCTTTTGTTAACTTTTAATTTGAGCAATTAATTCATCTACCGAATTCACTGGAAGTTGACAAGCCTTGTTATAGCACAAGTAGTATGTAGTCTGTTCTCTAACCTGAGCTCTGTTTTGAAGTAAAGCCAGTTTGGATACTTCCTCCGGTTTTTTAGCCACTAAAATTTTATTGGGAATAAAACTTTTGTTGATCGCGTGCATGGCGGCTTGTGGGTCATCGCTCACAATTGCAATTTCAGCGGTAGGATAGGTCCTTAATGCATAAAGCGAGGCCCAATAAGCTAGGTCCTGGGGAGCCATGGTCACAATTCTATCAATTCGCTGAAGCATGCGGAGCGAAATTTGTGAATAGCGAGGTTCTTCCAGCAGAATTCCGAGTTTGTGAAGGTTTTGTGCCATGCTGGCATTTGATGACGGAATAACGTTGTCAAAAATTTCCTTTTTTCTGGTAATTAATCGTTCCGATTGATCTGAGGTAAAAAAGAATAGCTCTTCTTTCTGATCAAAGAAATTACTTAAAGTGGTTTCAGTCAGCTTTTCCGAGTAGTCGAGCCATTTTACATCAAATGTAACTTCATAAAGGGCAATGAATGCTTCAATAACCGCCGCGTAGTCTTCTAAATAGCCTTCAATGCTCGCTTGACCATTTTTGAAGTTACGTTTCAATAAACCATCGGTGTACACTTGATCGATAATGAATTGGGCGTTTTTCAAGGCCATCCGCAAGAATTTTTCTTCCTCAAAAACAGCGAACGCTTGACAAAGCCCTTTGAGCATCAGCCCATTCCAACCCGTTAATATTTTGTCATCCAGACCTGGCCTTATGCGAGAAGATCTTGCCTGTAAGAGTTTGTGATTAGCCGCCACGACCACGTCTTGGAGTTCATCGACACTCATTTGGTGTTTTTGAGCTATTGATTCTTCGTCTCCCGAGCGATATGGTATATTTTTATTTCCCTCCCAATTACCACCAGTAATGTTATAGTAGTCCGCTATAATTTCGGCATCTGGGCCTAGTATTGTTTGAATTTCATCATCTCGCCAGACATAGAATTTCCCCTCTTCACCCTCGCTATCCGCGTCAAGGGCGGAGTAAAATCCATGCTCAGGGCTGGTCATTTCTCTTTCTAGCCAATCTATGGTTTGATAGACAATGTCTTGATATAATGGTGTTTTAAATTTTTGGAAGGCTTCGCTGTAAAGGGAAACTAATTGACCATTGTCATACAGCATCTTTTCAAAATGCGGTACAAACCAGTCCATGTCTGTTGAATATCTCGTAAAACCACCACCGATTTGATCGTATAATCCGCCCCAGGCCATATGGTTAAGCGTTCGGACTACATGTTCGAGTGACGACTGGTTTTCATTGATTGTTCCTTCCTTAAGTAGAAATCCGTAGGTAACAGGCATAGGGAACTTTGGTGCTCGATTATTTCCTCCTTTGTTTAGGTCAAAATTCTGGGCAAACTTTGAAGCCATTTCACGAAGAGTTTCTTTGGAAAAGCCATTGTCTTGAACTTGGAGGCCATACTTTTCGACTTCACTTTTACCAAGCGTCTGCATAAAACCGGTTGCAGATTTTTCTAGCTCCACCCGTTGGTTTTTAAAAACATCTCCAATTTGATTACAAAGTTTGGCCCATCCTTGTGGAGGGAAATAAGTGCCTCCGTAAAAAGGTCTTTGGTCGGGTAGCAGAAATACATTTAATGGCCAGCCTCCTTGTAAGCCCATCGCATGGACTGCATCCATATAAACTTGATCCACGTCTGGTCGCTCTTCTCGATCTACCTTTATACAAATGAAGTGCTCATTCATAATGGCAGCTATGTCTTCATTTTCAAAGCTTTCCCTTTCCATCACATGGCACCAATGGCAGGCTGAATAGCCAACACTTACAATGATCGGTTTATCTTCTGTTTTGGCAATTGCTAAGGCTTCTTCTGACCATGGGTGCCAATCGACAGGATTATGGGCGTGTTGTAAGAGGTAAGGTGAACTGGCCTCTGAAAGCCTATTCGTAAATCTATGGTTAGCCATTGATGTTGAGTTGGGATTTGACTTTCGCTATTTCTTGTTTCACAGTGAGTTTTGATTGTAAGCCTTCTAATTTCTGTAAAGTGTTTCTCAAGAATTGTTGATGTTTCCCGCTTTTTGGGTTGAAAGCCTTGTGGGAGAGTGCCTTGGCTATACTTTGCCACTCATTGACTAGGTCTTGTGTTTTTTTACTGAAATAAGTTTTTGAAAAGACCTGCCATATGTAGTCAATACCCTGCTCATTGATATGAATTAGGTCTTTTTCATAAAAACGATAATCCCTTAAGTCGTCGAGCATAATTTCGTAAGAGGGGAAATAGTGCACATCTTCAGCCATATCCGAGAGATAATGACAGGCCAATCGCAAAACTGATTTACTAACATTGTTCAGGGCTAATGTCTCTTTTGTGTGGCGCACGGGGCTTACAGTAAGCACTATTTGTAAATCTGGATTTACCGCTTGAAGGTGTTCCTTCATGGTAAAGAAAGCTGGAATGATCTCCTGTACATCTAAAAGCCGTTTGTTGAATTCCTTTCGGGGCATTTTGTGACAGTTGGTCACCAGTAGCTTTCTTTTGGCAATTTCATGCACCCAAGCTGTACCGAATGTTAGAAATAGTACGTCAGCCTTTTTTAAGTCTTGTGCTACTTGGGAAAACTTCGATTCAATGTGCTTTTGTAAACCTATTTTAGATTCATGACTGACCGACGAGTGAAACTTGTAGTTGTAATATTGGCCGTCCCTTTTTAAGTAAGCGTCTTCAAGACCGTCCAATGAACCTAATGCTCCTTCAATAAGTTCGAAAAGCGATAATGGGTTAAATACGGTGCCGAAGGGATTGACATGCACTTTGAATTTGTTAGTAGAAAGCCTATTACCAATTTCATCGGCAAAACAAGACCCCATGGTTAGGATACTATCCGTATGTGTTAGTGATATTGGGTGTCTTATGTCTTCAATTTCGGTGCGAAACATACCTAAAGATAGAGCAAGTTTTTGGCTTGAGTTATTAGTTTTTGTTCTATCGTAGAATCAGTTGGTGGGTTTATGGAAACGATTACGTTTGTTTAATTGAAAAACAAACGTTTGTTATTCTGAATCCCCTGAAATAGAGGTGGTTACATCTCTTTCTCAGTGCAAACGTTTCACTATATATTTAAGACTTTTTTTGTTGTCACAGCCATATCTTAAAACCTTTGAATTGTAAATTTTATTGAAATGAGCATTAAGAAACAATTTTTAAAGACTAAGCCGCAGGCAAACGTGACTTTCCAACTCGGAGCAGAGTCAGCTCCTGAAGCAAGTCAGGTAACATTGGTAGGTGATTTCAACAACTGGGATGAAACTGCTACTGAAATGAAAAAATTAAAGTCTGGAGCGTTTAAGGCGACTGTAAAGCTTGAGACTGGAAAAGAGTATCAGTTCAGATATTTAATCGACGGAAAGGTTTGGGAGAATGATTGGGCGGCTGATAAATACGTTCCTAACAACTTCACTTTCGAAGATAATTCTGTAGTAGCGCTTTAAAGCTATAAAGATCCATAGGTAGTTCTCATTGAGAGCTTAAAGCGGTTGTCGATTGATGGCCGCTTTTCCTTTTTTATACCAAATGGTTCAGCATAAGGCATAAAAAAAGCCGATCGACTGACCGGCTTTAAACCAAGATTTAACCCTAATAACTATTGACTAGATAGTTGTTTTCTTATTCAGAAAGTCTGTAGTATTTCTTACCAGCAAATTCGCTCATGTAATCTGCTTTGTTTACAAGCTTTCTTAATTCGTTATCTTCTGCAGGGTTTCCAGTTGAAACAAGGTTGTTTTCGTTATCGAAGATGCTTACTTGCTCAACTTGTTCTTCCATTTCTAGGTAAATTTCTTCTTCTAGGGTTAGTTCCTCTTCAGCGTAGAACTGCTCAACCTCAGCGATGAGTTGTGCTTCCATCACTGACATCTTAGTGCTGTTTAAATCTTCAGATTTCAAGTTACCAGCTTGAAGTAGTGTAACTGCTGCAAGCAATACAGCGATTAAAGCGCTTACGTTTTTGACTTTCGGGCTTCTGTTGTTTTTGACTATTGGGCTATTCATGATTTTGTTTTTTTAATTATTAACTGACCTGCCAATTAATTTACAATGGCTGTGCCACAAATTGTAAGTATCTGTAAATCAGTGTAATAAAATCATGTGTGCATTTTTGAACGAAAAAAGGTGTACGATTTTCGTACACCTTATGATTGGTATTGGAACACATTCGAACGAATGTGGTATCGCCAAGCTTGTAATTCTAAAATCTTTAGACGCTCACCGGATTACTTTTGATAAAGCTCAAATCAATATTGATTTCTTGTGCAATTTGCTCCAGTAGTTCGACAACTACTTGATTAGCATCGGTTGGGCTTCCTTCTTTTGATATTAATGATTTACTCAGCTCAAAAACGTTATTCTGTAGGTTTACTAAGAGCGGACTCAAGTGTACCTTCTTGTAAAGCTTCATCGTTTTAAGAATTTCCTCAAGAATCGAATAATTCGATAGGTCTTTCTGGAACTCACCAAACATATGATCCAAACGATCATTAAGCTTAGCACTGATTAATTCACCATTGAGTTTTACATCCCATTTGAGTGTTTCTTCCACAAGCTCTTCCATGCGTTCAATGGCAAAGTGACCATTCGTGAATAGGTCTTTGAACTCGATATTGATAACATCGTCAATGTTTTGTTTCAAAGTAGGAGGGATTTGAAGCTTCTGTCCCTTCATTACATTAAGGATACCATAGTTTCTATCATAGATTTTACGATAGGAATCATAAGCTAAATCTTCACTGTCTGCCAAGTATTGATTGAGCAGCTTCATTTGTTCATCCTTAAACATGCCAAAGAATGAGAAAGTATGTGCTCTAAATTTCTCCTTGATAATATCCACCACTAAAGCCGCATTACTTTTTTCGAATGCATCCGTTAAGGCCGTAGATATTGGGCTGAATTCTTTTGTCGTTAATCGCTTACAGGTTCCACCGATAATATGGTGTTGACCGAGATAAAGCACCACAAAGCTGAATTCTTTCTTAGAGGTAGTTACTTTAGAATTAACCACGGTGGTACCGTAAGCGAGCTTTTGAAGTCCCGCACTCTTCCTTTCGAAAAATAAGCTCTTACAATCGTAATTCAGGACGGTAAGACTTTGTGGATTATCGGCAAAAAGTGAGGCGACAGCATAGTGCATGCCCACTTGGGTAAGCGATAATTGATAAGGTAGTATGTGCTTTAGATAAATATCTTTTCCAGTACCTTCTTCTTTTACATTACTTTCTGCCTTGGCTAAATCTTCTATGAAATCATTTTCAAAGCGATGATTAGACTCACTTTCGGCTAGTTGAATCGCGCGACATGCATACTGTAGAATTTGTAGCGTTTCTATTCCTGAAATGTCATTGAAGAACCAACCACAACTGGTATACATGAGCATGGCATTTCGCTGCATTTCCAGCATTCTCATCACATGAGTTCGCTCATTATCTGTGAGTTGTACTTTGATATGTTTCTTTAAAAATCTATTCAGGTTGGGTTTAGAGCGATCGAGTACGATTCGTATATAATCGTTTCGCATACCCCAAGGATCATCTGTGAATTTAGCTAACCCTTCTTCATAGATATTGATCATTTTATCGCGCGCATTGTCTAAGGCTGTCCTTAACGGTTCACGCCATTTCTGATGCCAGTGCCCTTCACCACCGGTATGGCAGCCGCAATTGCTTCGCCACCTTTCTACTCCGTGAACACAGCTCCAAGAACTATTCTCGTGAATTTGAACTTCATATTCTGGTTCAAATAGAGATAGATACTGCCCGTAATTGGTAATTTTGGTAAGATTGTTCTCTTCAATATAACGGAGGCAATAGGCTAAAGCCATGTCCCCGTTTTTATGGTGATGCCCGTAACTTTCGCCATCAGTGGCAATATGGACGAATTGCCGATCGGATTCTTGCCGAAAGCCTTCCATTAAGTCATGGGCGAAGCGCTTGCCATCTTGTAGAATTCCTTTAAACGCTACATTTTGCGATCGCTGACCATCGTAAAAGAACAATGCGATCGATTTACCATTTGGTAGATTATAGGTGTAGTGCTTGTTTGAATCAATACCCTCTATCCAGTCTTTAGCACCTTTTTTTCTGAATCTAGCGGCTTGTCTTGGCGCAAGTAAGGAGTATTTAATCCCTTGATCGGCCATGATTTCGAGTGTCTCCGTATCAACGGCGGCTTCTCCTAGCCACATGCCTTCTGGCATTCGACCAAATCGATTCTTAAAGTCTTCAATTCCCCAAATTACTTGCGTCTCCTTATCCCTTCGATTAGCCAAAGGCATAATCAAATGGTTGTAAACCTGTGCCACAGCAGATCCATGTCCTCCAAAATTGAGCATGCTCTCCTTGTCAGAATCTAGAATTGCTTGATAGGTGGTTTGGGCGTGTTGTTCCATCCATGAAAGCACGGTTGGTCCAAAATTGAAGCTGATTTTAGAGTAATTATTTACAATGTCAATGATCTTGCCTTCGTCATTGAGCACGCGCGAAAAGGCATTTGGGTAATAGCTTTCTCGCGTAATTCGTTCATTCCAATCGTGGTAAGGGAAAGCACTCGGTTGAATTTCTATCTTTTCTAACCAAGCATTCTCTCTCGGGGGCTGATAAAAGTGCCCGTGTATACATAAGTATCTATCCATCTACGCTGACTCTACTTTTTCTTTTTTGTTGTTTTGGCTGGTTTAGCCTTTTGTTTTAAGATGATAACGCCTAAAGGAGGCAGTTTTAGGTCTAGTGATTTAACTCGGCCATGTTGCGGTGTGGCTTCTGATTTTATAAGCCCTTCATTTAGAACCCCGCTTCCCCAGAATTCCTTCTCATCAGAGTTAAAGATCTCTTCCCAGTCACCGCCATCAATTCCTATACGATAGCTTTCGCGCACCACTGGCGTGAAATTACAAACGACCACTAGGTTGTCTTTAGCATTTTTACCTTTTCGAATGTAGCTGAGAGCTGAGTTTTGGTTGTCATTTAATTCAATCCATTCAAATCCTTCGGCACTAAAGCTATTTTCATAAAGGGCCTTCTCGTTTTTCAATAAGGTGTTAAGCTTTCTCGTTAACGCTTGCATGCCTTTATGCGGTGCATGATCTAAAAGATCCCATGGAATGGAATAGTCATGTTGCCACTCTGTAGTTTGACCAATTTCTCCACCCATAAATACCAGCTTAGTTCCTGGGTGTGTATACATGTAAGCGTATAACAAACGAAGGTTCGCGAATCTTTGCCACTCATCGCCTGGCATTCTATCTAGTAACGGTCCTTTGCCATGCACCACTTCATCATGTGAGAGTGGCAGCATAAAGTTTTCAGTAAACGCATAGTTTAAACTGAAAGTGATATTGTTTTGGTGGTATTGACGGTAATAGGCGTCTTTTTTGAAGTATTCAAGAGTATCATTCATCCAGCCCATCATCCATTTCATACCAAATCCAAGACCTCCTACATAAGTAGGTCTGGATACTGATGGCCACGATGTTGATTCTTCGGCAATCGTCTGAACACCGTCTAACTCACCGTATACGGTTTCGTTTAGTTCTTTTAAGAAGCTTACTGCCTCTAGGTTTTCTCGTCCTCCATGCTGGTTAGGTACCCATTCTCCTTCTTTTCTTGAATAGTCCAAGTAGAGCATCGAAGCTACGGCATCTACCCGCAAACCATCGGTGTGGAAGGTATCTAGCCAATACATGGCACTACTGATCAAAAAGGCCCTGACTTCATTTCTTCCATAGTTGAAGATGTAAGAACTCCAATCAGGGTGATACCCCTGTCTTGGATCGGCATGCTCGAATAGGTGAGTCCCATCGAAGTTGAAAAGTCCATGCGCATCGCTCGGGAAATGTGATGGTACCCAATCGAGGATCACACCAATTTCTTCCTTGTGGAAAGCGTCAATCATGGCCATGAATTCGTCTGGTGTTCCATAACGAGAAGATGGCGCGAAATAGCCTGTGCACTGGTATCCCCATGAACCGAAGAACGGATGCTCCATCACGGGCATAAATTCTACATGGGTATAACCCATATCTTTCACATAGGATACTAGTTCTTTACTGAGCTGCTTGTAGGATAAGGAGTTTCCGTCTTTATCTCTTTTCCATGAGCCTAAGTGTACTTCATAAACCGAGTATGGCTGGTTGAGTCCATTTTTCTCTTTTCTGGACTTCATCCATTTGCTGTCCTTCCATTTATAATCGGTTTCCCAAACGATTGAAGCCGTTTTTGGCGGTACTTCCCAATACATAGCGAACGGATCGCCTTTTTCCAGTATTTGGCCGAAGTTGTTTGAGTGGATTTTGTACTTATAAACGGTTCCTTTTTCAATCCCTTCTATGAATCCTTCCCAAATACCGGATCCATCCCAACGCGGGTATAACTCGTACCCTTCGCCGTTCCAATAATTGAAATCACCAATTACTTGGACTTTTTCAGCATTGGGTGCCCAAACTGAAAATTGCGTTCCTTTTTTGCCATCTACTTCTATGAGCTTTGAGCCTAATTTTTCGTAGAGTTTGAAATGCTTTCCTGATTTGAAAAGCTCGCCATCAAAATCTGTCAATAAGGAATTTGCAGTGGTAAATTGATGTTGTTCCATAGTTAGTCTTCTAAAATTTGTCGTATTCCTGTTAATGGAATAATTACCCAGTCTGGTCTAGCTTTTAATTCATACCCGATTTCGTAAACTGCCTTTTCCAGTAGATGGTATTTCAGCAAATAGCGTATTTCAGACTGATACCCAATGTCTAAATTGTTCGTCATGGCCGTGTTTACATATTTGTTAAGAAACACAGCTGAAATCGCTTGATAATATTTTTCTCCTGCCTCGAACAATTGTTCTTGTGACAGCTTAAAGTTGTTTTTCGAACTGAAAATGGTCGCATAAACCGCATAGTGAAATGATCGCAGCATTCCAGCTACATCTTTCAGCGGGGTTTGCTTTACTTTCCGATCTCTAATGGTACTTTCTGGTTCTCCTTCGTAATCAATGACATAAAAATCATCGGATTCGGTCATTAGGATTTGGCCTAAATGTAAATCACCGTGGATTCTAATTCTACTACTGTTCAGTTCTACTTCTTGAAAGTCGAGGAATCTATTCGTAATCTCTTCTCTTTGGTCGACGAACTCTTGCGCATACTGTTTAGCTAGGCCGTCAAGCTTTTCTACGTTCTCGTCTACCAGTATGAATCGCGCGTTGAGTTGATAGATAATTCTATTTTTCAACCAAACGGTATAGTCACCATTAAAGGCGATTGGGTTGAATTTGGTGTCTACTTTGTTGCTAAAGAGTGCCACATGCATTTCAGCAATTCTAAGCGCAATTTGCTCCACTTTACTGAGCACATCATCGCTAATGAGTAACCTAAA
Organism: Roseivirga misakiensis; assembly: GCF_001747105.1. Lineage (NCBI taxonomy): Bacteria > Pseudomonadati > Bacteroidota > Cytophagia > Cytophagales > Roseivirgaceae > Roseivirga > Roseivirga misakiensis. Next base: position 824,812 of record NZ_MDGQ01000005.1, read on the forward strand.
ATCTGACTTTAATTCTTCCGGCGATTTAAAGTCAAAGCTCTTCACCGTTTGGATATCGGCTATTTCTATATCTGTAGCTTCAATTCTTTCGAAATAGCCCTTCATCATATCTAAAGTATGATTCCAAGCCTCACCCTTATTCTCTACTTTCTCCTGCATAATGCCAAGAGATAGCGTAGCGTATTGGTTTTTGATCCAGCTAACGCTACCCCCGTAAGCTGGGCTGTTTTTGAATTCACTTTCGTCCGATAAGAATTTCGTGAGTTCAAGATCGGGGTTGGCATCTTGGAAAAGCCTTCTGTACATTTTGAAGAAGAACTTTCCATTGTATTCTATCGAAGTATTGCTTTGGTCAAAGTTCATGACCTGAGAAGACTCATACTCGGGTCTGGACCTTAGTACTTTTCCTCTTTCAAAAACAAGTTTTGTATTTCCGTCTGTGATCGTTTTCTGTAAAAGAATTTGCTCATAAAGCGCCTTTCTGAAGGTTTCAGAATATAAAGCGTCTATAATCCATCCCTTTTTTCCGCCAATCGTAGTTTGGTGCACTCTGCCTTTTTTGTCTATTTCAGATACATCTTCTGTGAAAAGAAGTGTCATGAGATAGTACTCCGTAAACCCAGCTTGAAAGTTGACTTCAATAGTGATCAAGAAAGCCGTTGCTCCGTCTTCTAGCAGAAAAGGCATGTATTGTTCTATGCGATAGGTCTTTGCCTTTTGGGTCTTGGCTGCGTACCACCGCGTCGTCATCATGTATTCTGGTAGAATCTTGTCGCATAAACTAGAACGGTAGGTCTCTTCTGAGAATAATTCGTTCCATGGCATTGCTTTTTGATTGGCTTTAGAAGACATGACTAGATCTTAAAAGTGAATAGAGAATATATGATACGGCACCTGATATGGATCTAACTCTACAAAGTTCCAGTCTTGATTCCAGATGTAGCTGTTTCCAGTCACAAGGTCTGTCATACGCATAGGCGTGTCACCCGAAACACCCATTTTATGCCTTGGTACTTCTACCCAACCACCTTGTTTGTTGTATGGGTCTAAGTTTACGACACAGAGAATATTATTTTTACCATCTTCGCTTTGCTTAAAATAGGCCAGTATTTGGTCGTTTTCGATGGTGCAGAAATCAATATTGTTAGTGAACTGAAATGCCGGTTGTTCTTTTCTAATTTGGTTAATTCTGGTGATCAACTGCGTAAGCTTATTGGTTTTGGTCCAATCCCAGTTCCGAACTTCATATTTTTCCGAGTTTAGATACTCTTCCTTACCGATGTAAGCCGCGTTGTCGATCTGCTCATAAACAGGGCCATACATGCCATAATTAGATGAGAGTGTTGCGGCCATCATATGGCGAACCACGTAGAGGTTTTCATTGCCGCCTTGTAGTATCCAAGGGTTAATGTCGGGCGTGTTTGGCCAGAAGTTCGGTCTGAAATAGTCTTTCATCGGGCTTTTCGTAAGCTCCGTCATATACTCAATCAGCTCGGCTTTGTTGTTTCTCCAAGTGTAGTATGTGTAGCCTTGAGTGAAACCAATTTTAGCCAATCTTTGCATTGTTTTCGGCTTTGTAAAAGCTTCGGCGAGGAAAAGTACATCTGGATCAACTTTTTTGACTTCGGCAATCAGGAATTCCCAGAAACCAAATGGTTTGGTATGTGGATTATCGACCCTGAATATTTTAATCCCTAGTTTATTCCAATACAAAACAATGGAAACGAACTCGTTCCACATGTTTTCCCAATCTTCTGATTCGAAATAGATCGGGTAGATATCCTGGTATTTTTTGGGTGGGTTCTCAGCATACTGAACTGTACCATCTGGACGCCACTTAAACCAAGAGGGGTTTTCTTTGACATAAGGGTGATCTGGCGAGCACTGTAGTGCAAAATCTAAGGCAATTTCAATGCCCTGATCAGCCGCTGCTTTTACCACTTTTTTAAAGTCCGCCAACGACCCTAGCTCTGGAAGTATATCTTTATGTCCACCTGTTGTATTACCGATGGCCCAAGGCACCCCTACATCGTCGGGTAGTGGCGTGGTGGTGTTATTTTTTCCTTTTCTATGGGCTGTCCCAATCGGATGAATCGGAGGGAAGTAAATTACATCAAATCCCATTTTGGATACATATGGCAATACATCCAAGCAGTCTTTAAATGTTCCATGCGCACCTTCTTTCTTTGCGGTAGACCTTGGGAAGAACTCATACCATGTGCTAAAAAGTGCTTTTTGCCGATCGACAACTAGGTTTAGTTCCTTGTTATATGTCGTCGCAAATTCTTTGGTTGGGTGATTATGAAATACATCGTGAAGCTTTTTGGATTGTGCTTCGTCGATGGCAAAGTTGTAAGCTTTTTCGTCTTGAAAGGCTTCAATTAGCTCGGTAACGTAGGCTTTATCATTAGCGCTTTTTTTGGCAACTGTCTCTAGGTACTGAACTCCATCTAAAAGCTCAACATTTACATGTTGATTATCGGCAATTTTTCGCTCGATGTTATGCTGCCAGGTGAGGGGGTAGTCCACCCAAGCCTCTACAGTGTAAGTGTAAGTGCCTTGTTTTTCGGCAATAAATTCACCGACAAACTCATCGTTTCCAGCGTGATGCATTGCGGCGTATTGCCAAGTTTTGGCTTTACCAAATTTGTATTTGATATGCGCACTGAGCACGTCATGGCCATCGGCTAAGATATCGGCAGATACTTGAAATTTCTGTCCAACAGTTCTTTTGGAAGCATGCAAACCGCAATTGATTTCGGGGCTTACATTTTCTATTACAACTCTACTTTGTCCTGATTTCATTGTTGTAGTCTATAGGAGAGGGTTTTGGCTGATGTTTTTGCGTTAATTCGGTAGAATTAAGTTTCTGATTTTCTGGGAAATAAGGGAAAATTGATGGTCTATTCAAGCCTTGCATCTTGAATTATTATGCAAACGGTTGATTGACCATTCTCTAATGTAAGTTCAATGTGTCTATAATGTCAAGTGGGGAGGAGTGAAATAGTCTGAGGAGGAGGGCTCTTGAGAGCGCCAAGTCATTGTGAGATCCTTCGTTTCACTCAGGATGACGGAGACGGTGTCGCATCCTGAAAAGCATAAAAAAAGCCTGTTCATGCAAATGGACAGGCTTTCTGTGTTTAGTATCTATTGCTTATTCAGCGATCACGCTAAATTTCAATTCTTTCTTCACCTCTTTGTGTAGATCAATCTCAAGCTCATAATCGCCCAACATCTTCACTTCACCTTTGAAAGAGATTTTCTTTCTGTCTACATCAACTCCTCTTGCTTTTAAAGCATCAGAAATTTGTAATGTAGTCACGGCGCCAAAGATTTTACCGCTATCACCAGCTTTCGCTTTAATCTCAAGTGCTGCATCACCGATAGCATCAGCAACTGCTTGCGCATCGCTTTTGATTTTATCTGCTTTGTGTGCTGCTTGCTTAATGTTCTCAGCGATCATTTTCTTGTTAGAGTTGCTCGCTAAAATCGCAAATCCTTGAGGGATAAGGTAGTTTCTACCATAGCCTGGTTTTACATCAACTGTATCGTTTTTGTAGCCCAAACCTTTAATATCAGTCTTTAATATAACTTCCATTGTCTTTTCAGTTTTGGGTTCTACTTCAATCCGTCAGCTACGTAAGGCAATAAAGCAATGTGTCTTGCTCTTTTTACAGCTTGCGTTACTTTTTTCTGGTACTTCAAGCTAGTTCCAGTAAGTCTTCTTGGAAGTATCTTACCTTGCTCGTTAATGAAGGCCATCAAGAAATCTGGGTTCTTGTAGTCTACGTATTTGATTCCGTTCTTCTTAAAGCGGCAATATTTTTTTCTTTGCTGCTCTCTATTGATTGGTTCGTTTACTAAAGTCATGCTGCTGCCTCCTCTTTCTTTTTCTTGTTAAAAGCGCCACCTTTTCTTCTGGTGTTGTACTCAACTGCGTGCTTATCTAGAGCTACAGTTAAGAATCGCATAATTTTCTCGTCTCTCTTGAACTCTATTTCTAGTGTTGCAATGGTAGATGGGTCGGCTTTGAATTCAATCAAATTGTAGAAACCAGTAGACTTGTGCTGAATTGGGTAAGCCAATTTCTTAAGTCCCCACATTTCTAAATTCACGATTTCAGCTCCGTTATCTTTCAGGAGTTTCTCGTAACTGCCGACAGCATCCTTCATCTGCTCATCAGACAAAACGGGATTTAAAATGAATACTGTCTCGTAATTGTTTAACATTTTTAATGTATTTGTTTTTCGGCCTGCAAAGATATGAAATACTCTTAAAAAACCCATCGGTTGTAAAAGATTGTCACAGAATTAATTGTAGGGCCATCCTTTTTGTATTTTCGAGCACATTCTAAGAAGATTTAGGTTGAAAAAACGCGCAAACAAACCTCTTATCGCCATTCTATTCATTTTGATCATCCCGGTCATTGTTTATGGTGTTTTCGAATTAAATTCCCTTACAGCAGACGAACGCGAACTTGAAAAAATCTATCAGCGTCAGCTTGAGTCTGTTCTGTTTTCTATCAACCAAAGTGTGCAAGACAAGGTCTCGGATATCACCACGATGATGGATCGTGATTTGGGTGTGGTTTCCGATGCTGAATGGCTCGAAGAATTAAGCGCTTATAACTTCTTTTGGGGTTTGTATTTGAAAGATGCCTCCGATGGTGATGACCAACTTTATACATTGCCGGAATATGAAAAAAGGGGGCTGACATCCGTTGCCGATAGTATTTTTAACCAAAACCAAAGTGTCTTCGATCGGCTGTTACAATACAAAGAAGCTGGTGATTTCATGAAAATTGAAAAGAGCGATAAACAGTTCTTTAACAAGGGGAAAGAATTAGATTTTTTCTTCTTCGTGCTGGGTTCTGGGGAGTCAGCAAAATTTGGTATTTATTTCTTCGATGCCGTACTGATGATTGAGCAATACTTAGTGCCAAAGTTTCAAGAAATTGCCCGCGAAGACTTTATTCTTACTTGCCGAAGAATTTCGGATGGCTATGTGGTTTATTCCACGAAAGAGAACGTATTCGGAAGCTATGAAAGCGAACCGATCGATTTACTGCCCAAGTACGAAATCGGTATCGATCGGGCAGGTGGAACGATACAAGAAGCGGTGAATAAAAGGAAAACACAGAGCATCATTGCCCTCGGCTTACTTATGATTGTAATGCTGATCGGTATTATTCTAGTTTTCAGAAGCATCCAACAAGAAATGAAACTGGCTCAAAAGAAGGCAGATTTTGTTTCGAACGTTTCTCACGAAATAAGAACTCCTTTGGCTTTGATAAATATGTTTGCCGAGACGCTATTAATGGATAGGGTTAGGACCGAAGATAAGAAGAAGGAATATTATGGCATTATAACCAAAGAGGTTGGTCGCCTAACAAATATGGTCAACCGAATCCTAAGTTTTTCTAAAATTGAAGCGAGCAAGCGGACTTATGACAAACGTGCGGTTGATTTAAATACGGTGGTGGAAGAAGTTTACAATACCTACTCCTACCACCTTGAGAATAATGGCTTCAAACATGGTATTCAATTGTCAGACGAAATCCTAAATATAGAAGCCGATCACGAAGCCCTAATTGAGGTAATTGTAAACCTTTTAGATAACGGCATGAAATATAGCCCAGATGAGAAAAGTTTGGTGATCGAATCTGGCCGAAAAAACGAAATGGCTTACGTAGCTGTTACCGATCATGGTATGGGCATCCCGAAAAACCAACTCGATAAATTGTTCGAAAAGTTTTATCGCGTGCCTACGGGCGATGTTCACGACACCAAGGGTTCTGGCCTGGGACTTACCATTGTGCAACATATAATGGATGCCCACGAAGGTAAGGTGGAAGTGACCAGCACGGTAGGAAAGGGCAGTACCTTTAAATTATTTTTCCCATTACATAAAAACGAAAATGTCTAAAATTCTAATAGTAGAAGATGAACCTGCAATGCGTCTTGGGCTCAAAGACAACCTTGAGTTTGAGTCTTATGAAGTAGAAGTGGCTATTGACGGTCAGGAGGGCTTGGAGAAAGCTCAAAATGGTCAATTCGACCTAATTATATTAGATGTAATGATGCCGAAAATGTCCGGGTTCGACGTTTGTAAGGCTATTCGTAAACAAGGCGTGTTAACACCAATCATTTTCCTTACTGCCAAGAGTGAAGAAATCGATAAAGTACTTGGTTTAGAGTTAGGTGCAGATGATTACCTCACCAAACCTTTCAGCTTACGCGAATTAATTGCTCGAGTAAAAGCAATACTTCGCCGATTTAAACCTTCGGCAGCGAGTGAAGTCTCTGGACCAATAGCTATTGGTAATCTCACAGTGGATTTCTCACAGTTTACCGCTTCCAATGAAGCCGGCGACGTGAGAATGTCTCACAAAGAGTACGAGATATTACAATACTTGCTCGAACACAAAAACGAGGTGGTTAGTCGTTATGACTTATTGAACAAGGTTTGGGGCTATGAAAGCCAACCGACCACCAGAACGGTAGATAATTTTATCTTGAGGTTGAGACAAAGAATAGAAGAAAACCCTAATGAGCCTAAACATATTTTGACGGTTCACGGGGTTGGGTATAAATTTATTTTGAACTAAAAAGCATAAAAAAAACATGCGTTTGAGGCGATTAAAAGAGTTTTTTAGTCACTTGTGACATTTGGTGACATCTCTTTACGGGCATATGACATTCAGATTTAATATGGCCCGTATGTTTGAAAAAGAAACAACAAAAGCCCAACGGTTAAAACTAACACAACTAAACTACTACCAACTCAGCCACTCAAAATTTGAGGGCTGAGTTTTAGAAACGCAAAGCATGTATAAGACAATTATCATATCATTATTAGTTCTCATTACTGTCGGAGTATCAGGTCAGGACCTCGACAGACTATATAATTTAAGAGGGGATTGGAAGTTTTTCATCGGAGACAAGGCGGAGTACGCCGAAAAGGATTTCGATGATTCTGGCTGGGAAGAGATTTATGTACCGAGAAGATGGGAGCGCGAAGGCTTCAATGGTTATGACGGTTTCGCATGGTATAGAACAAAGATCGACGGTGACGAATTCGAAAAAGAAGGAAGTCACTATTTGAGACTTGGCTATATCGATGATGTGGATGAAGTGTTTTTCAATGGCGTTAAAATTGGTTTTTCAGGTAGTTTTCCTCCCAACTATTCTACGGCTTGGAATGCCAAAAGAGAATATAGAATACCTACGCAGCTGATCGATAGAAATGGAAAAAATACTATCGCTGTCAGGGTTTTCGACAAAGGCGGTGAAGGCGGAATCTATAGCGGCGAAGTTGGCTTGCTAGTAGCCGATGCCGCCTATAACGAAATGTATCCTTTAGAGGGTGTATGGAAAATCAGAACAAGAGATAGAGAAGAATATGCCAATGAGGTTTATGATGATTCTAATTGGGAAGACATCATCGTACCTTCTAACTGGAAAACGATCGGCATACGGAATTACCGAGGTTTTGCTTGGTATAGAAAGGTATTTGAAATCCCAGAAGGTGGTAAAATCAAAGAGTTTACATTGGTTGGTGGCTATATCGATGACTTTGACGAGATTTTTGTCAATGGAGTAAAAATAGGCGAAACCAATGATGGAAAACGTATCGGTCGATCGCGTAGTTTTAGCGAATTAAGACTCTATGATATACCGAGAAACTTGCTCAAGCCAGGAAAAAATACCATAGCTGTTCGAGTGGAAGATATCGGGGATAATGGTGGCATTTATGCAGGTCCTGTCGCCATTGTGCCATCCAAGATCGTTACAAAATTTGCAAGGGATAGTCAATTTTGGCGATAAGGCCTTTGATTAATTACCTCAAGTAATTCTGCATTAATGTCGTGCCCACCTTTGAACTTCAGAGTCTCGGGCACGATTTTTATTGTTTCGGCGATACCTTCTTGCTCAGCGATTCGCCCCGCTGTTAAGTATTCATCTTCAGTTCCATAAACAAGTATACATTCCTTATCACGGAGTTTTCTATGACTTGCCAAGGGCGGAAGGTCTGGTGGAAATATCCCAGCCCAAAGCACCAAACGATCAAAGTGAACCTCGGTTTGCGTCGCAAATCTGGAAATAGTGGCGCCGCCTTGAGAAAACCCTAAAAGTGTCACCATAACATCAGGGTTTAAGCTCGTTTTTACCTCTTGCATGACTGCCGATAGATAAGTAAGGTAGTTCTCTATATCATTCTGCCGGTCTTCCTTGGTCATCCAAGTGGCACCGACCCTTCCAGTAAAACCTTGTAAATAATACCTGAACAGTCCTTCAGGAGCTACAATCAGCGTTTTACCATCATCAAGCTTTTCGAATTTTCTAATAAAGTATTTGGCGAGTTGGCCATGCCCATGGCACACGAACCAAACTTGTTCAATATTAGAGCTTGGTGTCCCTAAGACCTCATATCGTGCCTGAAAAGGAACAGTAATTCTATTTTCCATGCATTAAGAAAGTTGTTCTACAGAGAACTTGAAAGGTAGCAAGTTATCAATTGACTCGGACATCAGAATGTCGCCTTTTCCACCTGTCAGATATACTTCAATTGGAGTGTTTTGTTCCACCTCATACTCACTCATTACTTGCCGACAACTTCCACATGGGGCAGGGATGTTATTTTCATTAGCATCCATTTGAAGGGCAACGATGGCCACCTTTAAAATTTTAGACTTGGGGTGATTCGCGCTGGCAGCAAAAAAGGCTACTCTTTCGGCACAAAGGCCAGCGGGATAGGCAGCATTCTCTTGATTATTACCTAAAACGACTTTACCGTCTTCGAGCAAAACAGCTGCTCCAACTTTAAAATTAGAATATGGGGCTCTTGCATTATTAGCAGTATGGCGCGCTTTATCAACTAATAACCTTACCTCTTCATCAAGTTCATCTTTATGGAAAACACGGAGGGAAAGTTCTTTCTTTATTTCTTTTGGCATATCTGAATTTCAAGCGGATAGGAAGATACGAATGTTTGGTCAGCAAGGTTGCCCGCAAGCATTTCCAAGTATTCATTTGAAGTTAAATGAGTTTTTGCCTAATTCGAGTTCAAAGAATTTTTTATGAATCATATCTTGGTTTTAGGCGCTGGTCGCTCCGCTACTTCCCTTATTTCGTATTTACTTGAAGCAGCTTCCGAAAAAGGTTGGACGGTGAGTGTTGCCGATTACGCCCTCCAATTAGCTGAGGAAAAGGTCAATAATCACCCGAATGGGAAAGCGATTGCCTTCAATATCAATAAAGACGATGAAAAAGAAGCGCTGATTGCTAAAAACGATGTGGTGATTTCCATGTTGCCTGCGAAATTCCACCCGACTGTGGCCGAAACCTGCCTGAAATTTGGTAAACATCTGATTACAGCTTCTTATGTTTCTGAAGATATGAAGGCCATGGATCAACAGGCTAAAGAAAAAGGTATTCTGTTTTTAAATGAGTGTGGTCTTGATCCCGGAATCGATCATATGTCGGCAAAGAAAGTGATCGACTTTATAAGAAATGAAAAAGGGCAGCAGCTACGGGCTTTCGAGTCGTTTACTGGTGGTCTTCTGGCACCTGATCCTAAAGATGATAACCCTTGGCAATATGGTTTTACTTGGAATCCAAGAAACGTTGTATTGGCAGGGCAAGGAACGGTTAAGTTTATCCAAGAGGGGCGCTATAAATACATTCCATATCCTAAGCTTTTCAGGCGAATAGAAATGATCCATATTCCTGGTCATGGATATTTTGAGGGCTATGCGAATCGTGACTCTTTGAAATATTTGGAAGTATATGAACTAGAAGGTATTCAAACCTTGTACAGAGGTACTTTACGACGACCGGGCTTCTGTAAAGCTTGGGATATCTTTGTTCAATTGGGTGCTACAGATGACTCTTATGAAATGGAGTCTGTAACTCAAATGACGCACAGGCAGTTTATCAATTCTTTCTTATCCTTTAATCCTGACGATTCGGTGGAGCTAAAACTTGCTCATTACTTAGGTTTAGATAAAGATGGAGCCGAAATGCATAAGCTAAATTGGTTAGGACTTTTTGATGAGGAGCCAGTGGGATTAATGAAAGGTACTCCTGCTCAAATCCTTGAACACATCTTGAAGAAAAAATGGACGATTAGCCCTGATCAAAAAGATCAAATCGTAATGTGGCATTTGTTTGACTATGAGGAGCAAGGTAAAACGAAACGGATAAGGTCGGCCATGGTTGCTAATGGTGAAAACGCGATGGATACTGCCATGTCTAAAACAGTGGGCCTGCCATTGGGTATTGCTACTAAATTGCTCATGGAAGGCAAAATAGAAGCTAGAGGCGTGCAAATACCGATAACTCCTGAATTCTATAACCCGATTTTAGCGGAGCTTGAGACGCTAGGTTTCGACTTTGTTGAAGAAGAGGTGGTATTGGACTAGCTACCTCTTTTTTTCTTCTTTTTCTTGTCCTTGCGTTTAAAGATATTGCCGATTTTCTTCAGGATGCCCTCTTTCTTTTTAGGCTCGGCAGTTTCTGGGGTATAATCGAATTCCGTCACCTTAGGCTTGCTGTTATTGACGAAGACGCGATTGAGTACCCCTGTTTTCTTTTCCGTGGCACAGCTCATCATATTTTGGATGGCTATGGACGGTGGAGGAAATTGAGCATCGGTGTAGCGTTCAAAACCACCTTGTGCGATCATTTTCTGCTGCAAAAGTCCAAAGATCGGTAAAGCTGAATTAGCACCCTGCCCCATCGCGGTAGTTCTAAAGCCTATTCTGTAATCATCGGCACCGACCCAAGAAATTGTGAGCAGCCTTGGAGTAATTCCAACAAACCAGCCGTCTTTGTTATCTTGAGTTGTCCCTGTTTTGCCTGCTATATCATTTTTCAAACCATATTTCCAGCGTAATCGAGTTGCAGTTCCCTCATTAACAACACCTTTCATCATTTCTAACATCGCTAGCCTTGTGCTTTCCGAGAAAACAGGTTCTTCAGCTACTTTTGGTTGAAATTCGGCCAAGACCTCGCCATTACTATTCTCAATTCGTTTGATAAAGTAGGGTGTAGAAGGTTTACCCATATTTAGGAAGCTCGTATAGGCTTTAGCCAATTCCATAATCGAAATACTGGCCGTACCTAAGGCGATTGAAGGGACTTGAGGTATTTCGGATTCAATCCCCATTCGTTCAGCCAAGTCAATTACATTTTCGATACCGCCGTCTTCCATTACTTTCACCGCCACCGTATTGACCGAATTTGCTAATGCAGACTTCATCGCGTAGCGTTTGTCGTAGTCTGGCGTGCCTGAGTTTACAGGCGTCCAATTATTATAATTTGTATAAGTTACCTGTCGCGCGGAGTAGAATTTGCACGGTTCTATGCCTTGTTCCAGGGCTGTTGCATAAACTACCGGTTTAAAAGTAGAACCCACTTGCCTTTTACTTTGTGAGACATGATCGTATTGAAAGTGCTCATAATCTATTCCCCCAATCCAAGCCTTAATTTCTCCCGCAAAAGGATCTACGGACAGTACACCCGCATTTAGAAACTTGGTATAATGTCTAATACTATCAAGGGCGCTTGCTTTTACCAGTTTTTTCCCTGCCCAATCCCACAATTCAATATTATGTTTTACACTTAAAGAATCCTGTATTGCCTTTTCAGATAATCCTTTATCCTTAAGTTTTTTGTAGACGTTCGATTTGTAAACGGCATCTTTTAAAATGTCTTTATTTCTGTACCATGGGGCTTGTTGACCATAGCTCTGTTCAAAGTCCGATTGCAACTGAGTCAGATGTTCGGTCAGCGATTCCTCTGCCAGTTTTTGCATGCCATAATCCAGTGTAGTATAAACCTTTAGTCCGCTGGTGTATAGATTATAATTGGTTCCAACTGAGTCATTATAATCTTTCAACCACGACTGTACCTTTTTTCGGAGATTGGCTCTGAAATAAGCTGCTGTACCTTGATTATGGCTGTAGGGAGTATAACTCAATTCCAATGGCGTATTGGACGCTATTTGGTACTGCTCTTCGGTCAAGTAGCCGTATTTTTTCATTTGGTTCATTACCACATTGCGCCTGAGTTTCGATCTCTCTGGAAATAGGCGAGGGTTGTAGCTATGGGAGGCTTTCAGCATGCCGACGATGACTGCTGACTCTTCTAATGTTAATTCTTGAGCGGTTTTACTGAAAAACTTTTCGGCAGCACTCTCTATTCCAAAGGTATTATCACCAAAAGGAACTGTGTTTAGGTATAGAGTAATGACTTCTTCTTTACTATAAATTTTCTCAAGCCGGACGGCCAAAATAGATTCTCGAGTTTTAGATACTGGCATTGAAAATATGCCATGATCTTGACGTGGGTATAAGTTTTTTATGAGTTGTTGCGAAATTGTACTTCCACCTCCAGAAGATTCATTTCTCAATAGGATAGTCTTGAAAATCACCCTAAGTAGGCTGCGTCTATCTACGCCGTTATGTTCGTAGAAGCGCGCGTCTTCCGTGGCTACGAGCGCGTCAATTAAATGCTTGGGAATCTCTTCAAAGTCGATCGGCTGACGGTCAAATATGAAGTATTTGCCTAGAAGTTCGCCATCGGCAGCAAAGATTTCAGTAGCCTCACTTTGGCGAATGTCAGAAAGCTGTTCTTTTGTTGCTAAAGGCTCCCAAAAGCCCCAATAAACACTGAAATAAAACCCGATCAAGCCCGTAATTAGGACAAGAGAGATGCCCAAAAGCCATTTGAGTATCTTTTTTCGTTTAGGTTTTACTTTGGTCATGTGGGTAGCTAGATAACGTGATGCGAAGGTGCTTCTTATAAGTTAATATAGAAAATAATCTTCTGCACTTTCTTCATTGAAAAAGCTGTGTTTTGTAGTTCAAATTTGAGAACATTGTATGTGCAGCAATCGAGTATATTTCTGAACCGCCAAGAAGCGATCGATTTGGTAGAAAAACTCAAAATGAGTGATTACCAAGCTGGTTATGATTTTGATAAACATCAATTTCTTTTCACCAATACTGCAACTGAATTCAAGTTAAGGTTACCCATTACCATTAAAGTAAATGAGGGTAATATTGATCCAGATTATCAGGTAAAATACTTAATGCTTTTAGTGCAGACAGGTAGCGCAGCAGTCGGTGTTTTTGAAGGAGAAACTTGTCTTGAACACAAGGTGCTATCGGCCTATATGGTGCGTAAAAAACAAGGAAAGAGTCAGCTGAAGCACTTAAAGACTAAAGGTAAATCTCGAGCGGGTTCTAGGGTGCGTTTGGCCAAGACCCTTATCTTCTTTGAACAGATAAATGAACGTATTACCCGACATATCAAAGAAAATGAATTCGATAGGATAGCTTTCAGTTGCTCTAAAATCCTAATGCCTCATTTGTTCAATTCTAAGGTGCCAACTCCATTTGATAGAAAAGATGAGAGGATTTATAAGATTCCTAAACACTTACATCAACCCAACTTTGAGGTGATGCTAGGCATGCAACGCTTTTTAAACAAAGCTGAGCTTATTGGTACTCCAGAATCTTTGGAATCTCTAGGGTTTGAGAGGTAATCCTATTGCTATTTATGATGATCAGCGGCGTAAGCTGCAGCACCAATAATCCCCGAATTATTCTCCTTTTCCCCAACAACAAACGGGGTTTTGATAGTAATCTGATCTCTGAATTTATGGATGTGTTTACTAACCCCACCAGCCAAAATGATAAAGTCAGGGCTAACAATTCGTTCCACATGTGTTAAGAACTTATTGAGCCTTTTTCCCCAAACATCAAAGTCTAGTTTTTCTCTCTTTCGGGCCGAATCGGCTGCATAGTGCTCGATATTTTGGCCTTTTTTATAGTATAGATGGCCTAATTCGAAATTTGGAATAAGTACACCATCATAAAACAATCCGCTGCCCAGTCCTGTACCAATAGTAATCATTAAGACCAAACCACTATGGTGGCGGCCAGCGCCGTATTTCATTTCAGCTAGTCCAGCAGCATCTGCATCATTAATGACATTAAATATTTGATTGCAGTGATTTCTGAAGTGGTCGTCGATTTGCATTCCCTTCCAGCTTTCATGCAAATTGCTATGGTACTTTGCCTTGCCATTGACAACTACTGTAGGAAACGCGATTCCAATATTATCTTTCCAATGGAAATTTTCCTGTATCTGTTTGATCACCAACGCCATATCATCAGGTTTTCTACCTTCTGGCGTAGGAATTCTAAATCTTTCAGAAATTAAGTGTCCCGTTTGTGTGTCAACAATGGCGCCTTTTATACCGCTACCACCGATGTCTATACCTAAAATATCCATGCGTTTCCTTAGAAAGGGGCACAAGGTATTAGATTTTATCAGTGGCTGCAAGTGTATGGGATAACTTGCTCAAAAGACCTTATAAATGGAGGTAAAATGGTTTTAATAGTTCAATAAATTCTGGTGTGTACTGTTGGTCTGCTTTCTTGATAACAATACTTGAATCCTTCTTTACCGACTCCTTTTTTTTACTAAATGCAGTCACTACGCGTATAGCGGAGGTTCCCTCTGTGTTTTTAATGCTGATACTATTTGCTTCCATGAACCCAACCTTTAAAGCCATCTCTTTGAATAGGCTCATTTCATATGGTGGGTACATAAGCCATAGCGATCCCTGATCATGAAGTAGATCGTTGCATCTTTTTAAGAGGATCTCCATTGGAAGGGTATGGTCATGCACCGCCTGATTTTTGACTTTTGATTTTCCGAGTGCATTTCCTTTGAAAAATGGAGGGTTACAAACGATCTGATCAAATTTTCTGGAAGGATTGAATGCTTGTAGACTAGTAGTGTGCACTTTTAATTGACCTGCCCAAGGCGAAGTCCTGAAATTATGGCTTGCTTGTTCTGCCACAGATTCGTCTATTTCTATGGCTTCAATCTGGGCACTAGTTTTTTGTGCCAGCATAAGGGATAATAGCCCTGTTCCAGTACCTACATCCAATATTGTCCCTGTTGGTACAGGTTGGATCAGCGCGCCAAAAAGACAACCATCGGTGGTCACCTTCATACCGGCCTTATCTTGCTCTATTCGGAATTGTTTGAACTGAAAGTAGGTATTTGCCAAATCGGATTAGGAATAAAGTCCAGACTCAAAGCCTTCGTCAATAAGATGATTGCCGCCGTCGGCAGCCTCTACAGCCAGTTGATCGCAACGCTCGTTTTCTTCAATTCCAGCGTGACCTTTCACCCATTGAAATGTAACCCGATGCTTTTTATACACTTCTGCAAAACGTAACCAAAGATCTTTGTTCTTCTTTCCTTTGAAGTCTTTCTTGATCCAGTTCCAAAGCCAACCTTTCTCTACCGAATCAATCACGTACTTAGAATCAGAATACACCTTCACCTTGGCTTGTTCTACTTTCAAACTTTCCAAGCCTATGATGACTGCCAGGAGCTCCATGCGGTTGTTAGTCGTTTTACGATAACCTTGGGAGAGTTCTTTCCGGTGTTCTTTGTATTTCATCACTGCTCCATAGCCTCCAGGGCCAGGATTTCCTCTCGAAGAGCCATCGGTGTAAATTACTATCATAGGTTAATGATGTTGTCTTTGAATAATTTAATGGCAATGGAGAGTAATATAATCCCAAATACTTTTTGAAGCACGCCTAATCCGGCATCACCAATTTTTCTCTCTAACCAGTTGGTAGATTTTAACACAGCGTAGACAAAAATCAAGTTCACTACAATGCCGACAAGTATATCCAGTTCGGCATATTCTGCGCGAATGGAAATAATGGTAGTTAGTGTTCCTGCACCTGCAATTAGCGGGAAAGCGATCGGTACGATAGATGAACTACCTGAGGCACTTGGGTCATTTTTAAAAAAGTTTCTCCCTAAAATCATTTCAAGCCCAATAATGAACATTACAATCGATCCAGCTATGGCAAAAGAGCCTACATCAACCCCAAATAATCCCAAAAGGTTGTCGCCAATGAAGAGGAATAGAATCATTAGAATTCCAGCGGCTAAAGTTGCTTTTCCTGACTGAATATGTCCGTTTTTCTTCCTTAAATCAATGATTACAGGAGTAGAACCAAGTATGTCGATCACTGAGAAAAGGATCAACGTAACTGAAAGAATAGCTTTAAAACTAAGCATGATTAAAAAGTTTATGCAAAGCTAGGAATAGCCTTTGTGATTATGTTCAAAAGGGGTGGAATTCTTTGTCCTATGGCGATGAAAAAATCGCTTGAACTTTAAGTTTTTGAGGTTAGGTAACCTAGGGCCATTTCATAGCCTTTTAGCCCAAATCCAGTAATCATACCTGCACATTCCTTAGTAATAAGGCTCAGGTGTCTGAATTCTTCTCGCGCATGGATATTCGAAATATGAACTTCGACTACAGGTGTTTTTATGGCCGCTATGGCGTCAGATATTGCTACAGAGGTGTGCGTATAACCGCCACCATTAAAGATGATTCCGTCATAGTCAAACCCAACTTCGTGAAGCTTATTGATGAGTTCGCCCTCAACATTGCTTTGGTAGTAGGAGAGGTCAACTTCTGTAAAAGTACCCTTAAGTTTTTCTAAATATCCCTCGAATGATTCATCACCATAAATACTTTTCTCTCGAGTACCGAGTAGGTTAAGATTGGGTCCGTTAATGATGATTATCTTCATAAAGATCAAATCTAAAGCATTCTTTAATTGTTCCGAAGTTTAGGCAGCGATTATTACCGCATAGCTCCAGTATTTTGCTATTATTGAGGGTGTCTTGGGATATACATATACAGGAATATGAAAACTACTTAAAGTTAGAGCGTTCCTTGAGTGTCAATTCAGTTGATGCTTACATCCGTGATGTAGTTAAATTCAGGCAGTTTTTGGGTATAGCAGACAAAGAAGATTTAGACCCGTTGTCTGTTTCAATTATTGAATTACAGGATTTTATTGAATGGATCAACGACTTAGGAATGAGCGCTTTTTCTCAGGCTCGGATTATTTCTGGATTGAAATCGTTTTATAAATTTCTACTTTACGAAGGTGTGCTGAATGTAGACCCGACCGAATTGTTAGAGGCGCCGAAACTGGGTCGAAAGTTGCCAGATACGCTTAGCGTTGAGGAAATAGATCAGCTTTTCGAGGCTATCGATCACTCTACTCCTGAAGGAACAAGAAATCGAGCTATGCTTGAAACGCTTTATAGTTCTGGGTTAAGGGTCAGTGAATTGGTGGGTTTAAAAACAGCCAACGTACATTTTGAAGTGGGTTTCTTACGTGTATTTGGTAAAGGGAGTAAAGAAAGACTTGTCCCAATCGGTAAAACGGCGCTAAAGCACATCCAGCTCTACAGAGAAACAATCAGAAATCACTTAGATGTAAAACCTGGGCACGAAAGCATTCTATTTTTAAACAGAAGGGGCAGGCAACTGACCAGACAAATGGTGTTTACCATCATACGCGATCTTGTGGCAAGGGCTGGCATTCAAAAGACAATTAGCCCACATACATTCAGGCACTCATTTGCCACTCATTTAATTGAAGGTGGTGCTGATTTAAGGGCTGTGCAAGAAATGCTAGGGCACGAATCGATTACTACAACCGAAATCTATACCCATTTGGATCGTGATTATCTTCGTCAAGTGATTCAAGAATTTCACCCGAGAAGTTGATTAAAGCCAACGCTTCCGTTTGAAGTATAAAATCATGCCGACTGCGACCGTTACTATTACTGCCCAGAAAATTGGGTAGGCATATCGGTAGCTTAATTCCGGAATAAATTCGAAGTTCATTCCATAAATACCAGCTAAAAAAGTAAGCGGTATAAATATCACCGAGAACACCGTAAGTACCTTCAACACATCATTTAGCTTGTTTGTCATATGAGTATGATATGTGTTCAGGTTGTCATTGATCGTTTCCCTGTATACCTCAATACTTTCTGCTACATAAGTGGTGTGTTCTAGTAAGTCTTTCAAGAAAGGACGTGTCTTCTTTTCTATCAAATCTGAATCAGACTTGTTTAAGGCGATTATCGCATCCTTTAATGGTCTTACATACCTTCTTAAAAGGTTAACTTCTTTCTTGACTAAGTTTATATCCGTTAGTATTTCCTTGTTTACTTCATCCAAAAGCAATATTTCCTGCTCATTAACTACCTCGCCATAAATTTCAATGATCGCGAGGTAATGGTCAATTACTACATCGAGTAAAGCATAGCCTAAATAGTCTGATTTTCTAGTTCTGATTCGTCCTTTGGACTTTTTAAGTCTATTTCGAACACCGTCAAATATATCACCCTCTTTTTCTTGGAAAGTGATAATAATACAATCGCCAACAACGATGCTCAATTGTTCTTTGATCACCTTGCCACTCGTGTTTCTGAGCATTTTAGTGGCAAACAAATAGTGGTCCTCGTGTTCGTCGAAAATAGGGCGTTGGTTAACGTCTAATACATCTTCTAAAACTAAGTTGTGAATGTTGAACTCTTCGCCAATCAGTTTAATCACTTCGGTATCGTGCAGGCCAACAACATTTAGCCAGGCAATTTTATCTGGCTTAACTACTTCCGATAATGCTGATGGTGTAATAGTACTTTGATCAAATTCTGATTCGTTGAATTGAATAAGTTCTAACTTGACTTCATCTATATGCTGATCACCTGTATAAATCAGGGAACCAGGCATTTGATTAAGCTGGTCGGCTGAATTTGATTCCTCAGCCTTCTTTTTGCCCTTTGTAAACCAGCGTTCTGTGCGGGAAAGGTATTTCAATTCCTTCAAGGTCGAATCGTTTTTTGATTGTCCTGTTAATATCGGTCTTTAATTCGAAAGCTAAAATTGGGTCTTTCGACCAAACCTGCGCTCTTAAATTCACACTAGAATCGCCGAAGTTGATTAGCCTGACAATCACAGCTGGGTCACCATTATCTTTTTCTTCTTGGCTTCTATTGTCTATGAAGTTTTTATGCGCCATAGCCTCTTCTTGAATTATTTTGATCGCTAGATCAACATCAGAATCATAGCTTATACCATAAAAGATATGATTCCTGACTTTTTCGTCAATCAAATTGTAGTTATGAATTGACTCAGCACTAATGACCGAATTTGGTATAACCAATCGCTTATTTTCAAAGTCTCTGATGACTGTATGACGCAGCGTTATATCTTCAACTGTACCAGTCGAGTGGTTACTCACCTGAACAATATCACCGACGCGAAAAGGCTTGAAAATGACAATAAAAATGCCGCTGATAATATTCGAAAACGCTGCTTGCGATGCAAAACCGATAATTGCCGCGAAGATACCTGCACTAGCAAAAAGTGTTACCCCAACCGTCTTGAGCTTTGGGATTACCATAAAGATAAATGCAATGGCTCCTAGGTAAATAATGAACCCAAGGGCGTTATTCAAGAACTTATACTGCGTGGGGTCTACCTTTAGGTCATCACTCGACTTTCTAATATATCGGTTCAAAAATGCCCTTAATATCTTAAGGAGAATAAAGGCACATATCAATACCGCTAAGGCAAAAAAAGTATAGTTGAGCGCCTGGCTGCTCGTTAGTTCGAAAGCTTTAAGAATATCTTTCATAGCTTCAAAATTACTCAATAGGATAATATGCCGATCATTTCCTGCCCAAAGAATTACTCCTTTCAAGTATAAGCTCTATTTTTGCCAAAAATCTCCCCATTGTACAAGAGTATCATTCGCCCCTTCCTGTTTACGAAAAATGCAGAATCAGCTCATTATTTTGCCTTTCGTTGGATTAAAAGACTATTTAAATTTCCAGGCGCTCGGTCAATCGCCGAAGGTTTATATGACTACAACGCCCCAAGCTTAGTTTCGGAGTGTTTTGGTCTAGAATTTAAGAACCCCGTGGGATTAGCGGCTGGCTTTGATAAAGATGCTAAAATATCTGATGAGCTATCATCTTTCGGTTTTGGGTTCATAGAAATTGGTACAATTACACCAAAACCTCAAGAGGGCAACCCAAAACCAAGGCTTTTTAGATTGCCAGATGATAAAAGCTTGATTAACCGAATGGGCTTCAATAATGAAGGCCTAGATGCCGCGATAGAGCGTTTAAAGCATCGAAAATCAGATGTGTTAATTGGAGGAAACATCGGTAAAAACAAAGTGACGCCAAATGAAGAGGCGGTTAATGATTACCTGACTTGTTTCAATGGACTTCATCCGTATGTGGATTATTTTGTGGTAAACGTAAGTTCGCCCAATACACCCAACCTAAGAGCTCTTCAAGAAAAAGAACCTCTAAAGCATATTTTAAATAGCCTTCAAGAAGCAGGCAAGAGCTTTTCAGACCATAAGCCGATTTTATTAAAAATAGCCCCAGATCTTTCAGAAGATCAATTGATGGATATCGTAGAGATTGTTAACGAAACCGGTATTGCTGGAGTCATTGCTACCAACACTACGATTTCAAGGTCGGGTTTAAAAACTCCGAGCCAGACTATTGAGGAGATAGGGGCAGGTGGTTTAAGTGGCAAGGCAGTCAAGAATCGATCTACTGAGGTGATTTCCTTCTTACATAAAAAATCTAATGGTAGTTTTCCAATCATTGGTGTAGGAGGGATTCAAACGGCAGAAGATGCTATCGAAAAACTAAAAGCAGGGGCAAGCTTGGTACAAGTATACACTGGTTTTATTTACGAAGGACCTGGCATGGTAAAGCGAATAAATAAAGGTGTTGCCCAGTGGAAAGAAAACGGGCAGTGACTTCGTTTGTAGAATAATAGTCTCAGTTAATTAATTTCGATTAAATTCGTATAAACAGGTTTTAGATTTTTAAATGGCCAAAAACACGTATAAGTCCAATACATTCAAGTCTAGTAGCAAAGCAAAAAGGCCCAAGAAGAAACTATCTTTCAGTTTAAATATCCCTTTTTTAAAAGATCGACGTTTTTTGCTCTCAGTCGGGTTCTTTTTATTGTTATCTGCGGTATTCATTTTTCTAGCCTGTGTTAGTTATCTATTTACCGGAAAAGTAGACCAAAGTGTAGTAGAAGCTTTTTTTAGCCAAGATGAAACCGTAAAATCACTAGGACAAGAAGCGGCCAACTGGATGAAGCTAGTGGGTGCCTTAGTTTCGCATAAACTAATATTTTCTTGGTTTGGTATTTCTGCTTTTTTGATACCACCTCTCTTATTCATTTTTGGTTATCGAATAGTCTGGGGAAAAGCTTTAGTGAAACTCTCAAGGGCTGTTGCCTTTGTGTCGTTCTTCCTGATTTGGTTAAGCCTTTTGATGGGTTCGATGATAAAAGGAGATACTTCGGTATCAGAGTGGAGCTTTTATAGTGGCGGTTTAGGCTATGAACTTTCAATTTTCTTTGACAATTTATTAGGCTTCGGAACAATCCTATTCCTAGCATTCACCTTACTGGTTTTTGTAATTTTCTTCTTCAACATCACCGAAATCTTATCCCTCAAGAAATCCTCGGTAGAAGATGCTGTCGCAGGTACCGACGAAGCGTCCGACGTTATACCAACAGTGGATATAGCCAATGATAGCACAACTGAGCTGAATGAAGCAGTAGCAGAAGAATCAGTTGATCCTGAAGAAGAGCTGAAAGAATGGGTTGTTTCTTTGAAAGAGGAAAAAGAGCAAGAGAAGGCGACTGAGGCTCCGGAAACACCAGTTATGGTTGAAGAAACCATCGAATTGGATGCTACACCACCCCAACCAATTGAAAAGAAGCCCGAGAAGGAGTTGGAATTAGAAGTTGAGCCAATTAACCAACCAATCGCCAAGCCAGCGGAAAAAGGGCCAAGTTTTGAGGTTGAGATAAATGAAGCAGCTGAAGAGCTAGTGAAAAAGGCAGGTCACTACGACCCAACTTTGGATTTGCCGAAGTTTAAGTTTCCGAGTATCGACTCCTTGAAAGAGTACTCTACTGGTAAGATTTCGGTAACCAAGGAGGAACTTCAAGCCAACAAAGACAAAATCGTAGAGACCCTAACCAATTTTAAGATTGGTATTTCTAGCATTAAAGCGACAATTGGCCCAACAGTTACCTTGTATGAGATTGTACCTGAAGCGGGTGTTAAAATCTCGAAGATTAAGAATTTGGAAGATGATATAGCCTTGAGTTTAGCAGCGCTTGGGATTAGGATCATCGCGCCGATCCCTGGTAAGGGAACAATCGGTATAGAGGTGCCGAATAAGAATAAGGAAATGGTTTCCATGAAATCGGTTATATCTACCGATAAATTCATGAATTCGGATATGGCGTTACCCGTGGCTCTAGGGAAGACCATTTCAAATGATGTGTTTATCACAGACTTGGCCAAAATGCCTCATTTACTAATGGCCGGTGCTACTGGTCAAGGTAAATCTGTCGGGTTAAATGTGATTTTGGCTTCGCTGCTTTATAAGAAGCATCCATCGCAACTCAAATTTGTACTGGTTGATCCTAAAAAGGTAGAATTAACCCTATTCAATAAAATTGAGCGACATTATTTGGCAAAGCTTCCTGATAATGAAGAGCCCATCATTACAGACACTAAAAAGGTTGTCAATACCCTGAACTCTCTGTGTATTGAGATGGATCAGCGTTATGATCTATTGAAAGATGCAGCGTGTAGGAACATAAAAGAATACAACCAGAAATTCATCGATAGAAAGTTGAATCCTGAAAAAGGACACAAATTCTTGCCTTACATCGTCTTAGTGATAGATGAGCTGGCAGATTTGATGATGACAGCTGGAAAAGAGGTGGAAACACCAATTGCAAGGTTGGCCCAGTTGGCCCGTGCTATTGGTATTCATTTAGTAGTTGCCACGCAGCGGCCTTCCGTGAATGTTATTACAGGTATTATTAAAGCCAACTTCCCAGCACGATTATCGTTTAGGGTAACGTCCAAAGTGGATTCTAGAACAATTCTAGATGCTGGAGGTGCCGATCAGCTGATTGGGCAGGGTGATATGTTGCTTTCTTTAGGTTCCGATGTCATAAGATTGCAATGTGCATTTGTAGATACGCCAGAAGTAGACGAAATTTGCGACTTCATTGGGTCGCAGAAAGGCTATGAATCCGCGTATCTATTGCCAGAATTTACTGGTGATGAAGGAGATAGCGGCAAGGCCGATGTAGATTTGGCAGATCGAGATGCGCTGTTTGAAGAAGCAGCCAAATTGATCGTAATGCATCAGCAAGGTAGTACAAGTTTGATTCAGCGAAAATTGAAGTTGGGCTACAATAGAGCTGGTCGACTTATTGATCAATTGGAAGCTGCAGGAATTGTTGGCCCATTTGAAGGAAGTAAAGCACGTCAGGTACTCATACCTGACGAATATAGTTTGGAACAGTTATTGAATACTCTGGACGATAATTGATTCAAAGAGATTAGATAAGAAGATGAAGAGAATATTTTACGTGATGATTTTGGTGGTTATATCCGTAACCGTCAAAGGGCAAGGTGAAGCAAAATCTATCCTTGATAAAATGAGCGAGACATACAAGGCTATGCCAGGCTATGAAATCGCATTCGTACAAAGAGTAATCAGTGAGTCGGAAGTCATAGAAAGGCTGAGCGGTAGTGCTGCGGTGGCAAAAGAGAAGTTTGTACTTAAGTTTCAAGATCAGCATATCTATTGTAATGGCCCTGTTCTATGGACATACCTTGTCGAAACACAAGAACTAACGATCAGTAACTTTGAACCGGAAGAAGGAGCGATTAACCCAGCCAAGATTTACGACATCTACAAGGAAGGCTTTAATTTTGAGTATAAAAGACTGGACGAGGTAAATGGTGAGCCAGTACACGTGATCGAGTTGCTTTCAACCGATGAAGATGCTCCTTACCCTAAAATTTTGATGTATGTTGGACAAAAAGACTCTTATTTAAAAGCATGGGATTTAGTGGATTACGATGATGTAATATCTGCTTTTGAAGTCTCTAGTTTTAAACCTAATCAGACCTACAACGAAAAGTTTTTTGAGTTTGATGAAAAAGCTAATCCAGTTCAACATAAAGAGGATTTACGTAACGAATGAATCGACAAGAGCTCTTTGAGCAAATTCAGAAAAAGTCGTCCTATCTATGTGTTGGCTTAGATACTGACATAGAAAAAATCCCTTCCCATCTCTTAAAAGAAGAAGACCCAATCTTCGCTTTTAATAAACAAATAATTGATACTACAGCCGAGTATGCGGTAGCTTATAAGCCCAATATTGCGTTTTATGAAGCGCATGGGATTGCTGGTTGGGAAAGTTTACAAAAAACTATCGAGTACATCCCAGAAGATATCTTCATCGTAGCAGATGCTAAAAGAGGAGATATTGGTAATACGTCTAAGATGTATGCCAAGGCATTTTTTGAGCAAATGAACTGTGACTCTATTACAGTTGCGCCTTATATGGGAGAAGACTCTGTAAAACCCTTCTTAGCTTTTGAAGATAAGTGGGTCATCTTGCTTGCTCTTACGTCTAATGCTGGTGGAAAGGACTTTCAAAACTTGGAGTTAACCCAAGGTGGAGAACTTTATGAAGAAGTACTTAGAAAGAGCCAAGAGTGGGGGACACACGATCAACTCATGTATGTGGTTGGAGCTACCCGTGCTGAAGCCTTGATTAATATACGACAGATTGTACCAGATCATTTTCTCCTAGTTCCTGGTGTAGGTGCTCAAGGCGGTAGTTTAGAGGAAGTTTCAAAGTATGGAATGAATAGCACTTGTGGTTTACTCGTTAATTCTTCCCGAGGCATAATATATGCCGACGATACTTCAAACTTTGCGACAGTTGCAGGCGAAAAAGCCCGTGAACTACAGCAGCAAATGACCGATTATTTAAATAAATTTCTATAAATTCTGGGTGTAAACATATACACCCATGATACAAGAAGCATTTCTTCACTTTGTGTGGAAGAATCAATATTTTAATAAATCCAATTTAGTCACAGTTTCAGGAGCATCAGTCTCCATTCAGAAAATTGGCTTTCACAACCATCTTGCGGGTCCAGACTTTAAAGAAGCCCAACTCACTATAGATCAAATGCAATGGGCTGGTTCGGTAGAAATTCATATCAATTCATCCGATTGGCACAACCACAAGCACTCCAACGATCCGAACTATGGCAACGTCATCTTACATGTGGTTTATGAGTATGATAAAGAAGTCTTGAACCCTTCGGGGAAACCAATTCCTACGATCGCTTTAAAAGGTTTGATTAAACCCAAGCTTATCGATCGCTATCAGTTAATGCTTAAAAACACAGACAAAATCCCCTGCGGGACACAGTTGAAGAGTGTGAAAGTGGTCACCCGATTATCCATGCTTGAAAAAACGTTGATTAATCGGCTGGAGAAAAAGTCAAAAGCAGTGAATGAATTGCTCCTTGAGAATAACTACTCATGGGAAGAAACGGCTTATCAATGGTTGGCCAAAGGTTTTGGCTTTAAGGTAAACGCCGAGAATATGTTGCGGCTAGCCAGAACTGTCCCTTCGAAATTTCTAAGAAAACATAGTCAGCTTTATCAATATGAGGCACTACTTTTTGGTGCATCCGGTTTATTGAACATTGATGTGGTAGACGAATACCCTCAACAGTTAAAAAAGGAATATCTATACTTGAAAGCGAAGTATGATATTCAAGAGTCAATAACTTACAACCAGTGGAATTTTTCTGGGGTTAGGCCTTCTAATTTTCCGACAATTCGAATTGCCCAGTTTGCGGCAATGCTCTGCGAATTTCAGAATCTTTTCAGTCTTTTTACAGAGTTCACTGAGCCAAAGTCACTAATAGATAAGTTGATAATGAGACAACCTGATTATTGGATAGATCATGTGGTTATAGACAAAAAAAGTAAAATGATTACCGGCCCAATGACCAAACAAGCCAAAGTCAACTTATTGATTAATACGACGGTGCCTTTACTTGTGGCCTATGCAAAACATCAGGATAAATATGAATACATGGAAAAAGCTATGAATCTACTCATGGCCTTACCCAAAGAATCGAATAGAATCACAGCGTTATGGACAGAACACGGTTGGAATGTTTCTTCAGCATTTGATAGTCAAGGGCTGATAGAATTGTACAACACCTTTTGTAGTGGCAACCGCTGCATCGACTGTAACATTGGCGCAGAATTAGTAAGCCGATAAATGAACCTTAGTGCTTAAATAGCTTCAAAAGCATTATCTTTGCAGTTCAATTGCAAAGTGAATGGAAAACCCTGTAATTATTTTTGGTGCAAACGCACTTGGCCAAGCAGCTAAAGAGATTTTTGAGAGCAACGACATCATCGTTTATGGTTACCTCGATGATAATGAAGAACTGCATGGCAATGAGCTCGGCGAATTATCGGTTCTTGGCAGAACTGACGATGACGGACATTTAAAGCTTATTGGTAAGAAATGCGAGGGATTTATCGCAGTAGATGATCGTGCACTTAGAAAAGGGATTGTAAAGCTTTTAAAAGAGCGAAGAAAGAAAATGCCGGTTAACGCCATTCACAGCAATACAGAAATTGCTCCTACAGCCCACATAGGACACGGTGAATTTATCAATAGCGGTGTTGTTATTGGTGCAAATGCAAAAATTGGAGACCATTGCATGATTAATAGTAACGCTTTGGTAGACTATAGTGCTCAATTAGGAGACCTTGTACAAGTAGGAGCTGGAGCAGTGGTGGGTGCAGAGGCGCAGATTGGCGAAAATGTATTTATCGGCTCGGGTGTGACAATAGTACCAGGAGTCAAAGTTGGAAAGAATGTAAGAATAGGTGCTGGTTCAGTGATTATTGCCGATGTGGGGGATGATAAAACCATGTTCGGAAATCCAGCAAAAGAAGTATAGAAACAATTTTTTAGTTATCGTATAACCACCCTACAAGCAATAGGGCAGGAATTATGGAAAAGGAATACTCAATATTACTGTATTACTGCTATGCCAAAATCGAGGATTTTGAGGCATACAGAGAAGAGCATCACTTGTTTTGCGTTGAAAATAACCTAAGAGGTAGAATTATTATCTCGCCTGAAGGGCTAAATGGAACAGTTTCCGGACTTAAAGAAGATTGTGAGGCTTATATGAAGTATGTCCATGCCGATGAGCGTTTTGGTCATACTGAATTCAAGGTTGAAGCTCATGATCGCATGGCTTTTGCCAAACTTCACGTGCGAGTGAAACCCGAAATAGTTCATTCAAGCCTAAGACACATCGATCCAAATATAGAGACTGGTACTTATGTTGAGCCTGAAGAATTTAGAGAGATATTAGAAAAGCAGGATGATGATACTGTAATCCTTGATGTCAGGAGTAATTATGAACATAAAGTAGGGAAGTTTAAGAATGCTCTGACTTTGGACATCGATAACTTCAGGGATTTTCCGCAAGAAGTGGAGCAATTAGAGCATCTTAAGAAAAAGAAAGTCATCACCTATTGTACCGGTGGGATTAAGTGTGAAAAGGCCAGTGCATATCTATTGGAACAAGGCTTTGAAAATGTTTACCAGCTCCATGGTGGCATTATTAAATATGGTCTAGAAGCTGAAGGAAAGGACTTTGAGGGCAAATGCTATGTGTTTGATAATAGGATTACAGCTGATGTAAATTCGGTTAACCCTTCTATTTTATCCAAATGTTTTATTTCGGGAGTGCCGACCGATCGAATGGTTAACTGTGCAAATCCTGAATGTAATGCGCATATCCCAATGTCAGAAGAAGCGGGTTGGTTAATGGATGGCTGTTGCTCAGAAGAATGCAGAAAAAATCCTGCCAGACGGCCGTATGATGGCACGGGTTACTATCAGAAAAATACTAATCACTATAACCCATTAAAAGGGGTGAAGAGAGACCCTGCTAAAATCGACTAATGGTACGTATCCCTGAGTCAGAACTGATTTTAACAGATGACGGTAGAGTTTATCACTTAAACTTATTGCCAGAAATGGTGGCCGATACCATCATCGTAGTCGGAGATCCAGATAGAGTACCGAAAGTAAGTCGTTATTTCGATCAAGTGGAACATCGCGTAAATAGCCGAGAGCTGGTTACGCATACGGGCAGTATTAGTGGAACTCGTTTATCAGTCATGAGCTCTGGAATGGGAACGGACAACGTCGAGTTGCTGATGACCGAGCTCGATGCTCTTGTCAATGTTAACCTGAAAACCAGAATGGTCAATAAGGAGCTCAAAGAATTGAGGATTATACGAATTGGAACATCTGGATGTCTCCAAGAGGATATTCCTATTGATGCACACTTGGTTTCTGAAGCCGCATTGGGATTAGATACGCTCATGAGCTTTTATGATTGGAAGTCTAATGAACGTATAAATGAATTTCTGGCTTCACTCAGAAATCAGTTGGATCTTAATTTTGATCCGTATTTGGCTGAAGCTTCAAGCGAATTATTAGCGTTATTTCAAACAGACTTCCATCGTGGCGTCACGATTACGGCTCCGGGTTTTTACGCACCACAAGGTAGGCAGGTGAGGTTGAAGCCAAGAATCGACGGCATGGTGGATAAGTTAGCACAGATGGAAACACCTTTCGGTCGTTTTACTAACCTCGAAATGGAAACTGCTGGTTATTACGCCATGGCAAAACTATTGGGTCATCAAATGATTAGCCTGAATGCCTTGATCGCCAATAGACCCAGGCAAGAGTTCTCAGAAAATCACGAGGCGGCCGTCGATCGGCTTATTCAGCGGGTGATTGAACGCCTTATTTAAAAACAATTCCCCGTCTTAGGCATTTGACTCTATTTCTTCTTTGGTTTTAGTTTGCCCTGAATTAACAAATTAAACTCAGTACACGTTAAAACCCCATTTGTTGAAAAGGGGCATACTTTGTAGAGCTTTTCCCCAAGTGGATCAATGGTTATAATCAAATCGTCTCCCTTACATACTGGGCAAGAGATCGGCTTATCATCACTACACTTAATTGTATTTTGGTAGAAGAATTTTTTGTTGACATCGGCAGAAGAAATTACACCACGGTTATCTCTAAAACCTTTTTCGGCCTTGTCTAGTAATAGAATAGTTTCCTTAGAAAATTGACCGGTGCTACCTTTCAATTCAAGGTATTTATTGAGCCAATCGATGCTCTGAGTATATTTTTTTAGGAATAATGAGTTCTTACCAAAATGAAAACAGAAGTCGGCAGGCAACACTTCAATAGCATCTAAAGCCCTCATAAAGTAAACATCCGCTTCGGTATATTTTTCCTGATCCATCATTACGACGGCTGAATCTATATTTAACCTAGGGTCCGCAGGGCGTTCCACGATTTGAGCTTGGGTCAGGCTCGCGGTGAGTAAGAAACTCAACAGAAGGAATTGCTTCATAAAACTTGGTCTGTTGCTAAATTAATAAAGTTTAGACACTAAAAAGCCCCGGATATACCGAGGCCATACATCTTAACAGTATTTAACGATGTTAGAATACTGGACCTGTTACCTATTTGCTACTTCTCTTTTTTTTAGGAAGCGCAATTTTCTTGCCTGCTATGCTGTAAATGCCAAGACCTGTGGCAATTACTGCAGCTGCTGTTATAAATAGTGTTTTCTTTTTCATCCCTTTTATTATGCTTACTCTTCTTATACGACAATCTATGTGCCAAGTTTGTTACACGTTAAATAAATTTTATTCTTTTTTATAGATCCTCCATTAGTTAACAACTGTAAGCTTCCTGACCCTTAAAGACTGTATTAGTACTTTGGATAAAATCCACTAGTCAATTATCGGTTTAGATATGTCCATTTCTTTTCTAATTTAAACGCCCAAGCATAAACCAAAACCCTTTATGAAGAAGACGTTTAAAATTTTAGGAATGATTGCCTTCTTAATGTCATTTCAAGGATTGTCGGCACAACAAGCTCCACCTGAGATTGACATTAGGATATATGATATCATTAATAATACTTCAGCCGATAGAATTGAAACTGACATTAGGCGCTTAGCCAATTTCGGAACACGAAATACTTTTTCCGACACAGTTTCTGAAACCAGAGGAATTGGTGCGGCTAGAAGATGGATTAAATCCGAATTCGAGAAGATTTCTGAAGAATGCGGTGGTTGCTTAGAGGTGTTTTATCAAAAGGATTTTGTGGAAAAAACACAAGGAAGCCGGGTACCACATAGCGCTTGGGTTGTAAATGTGGTGGCAGTGCTACGCGGTACCGATTATCCGAATTCCTATGTAATGATGTCTGGAGATATTGATTCTAGAGCATCAAATACGATGGATTATGAAATAGACGCACCGGGGGCTAATGATAACGCTTCTGGTATGGCCGGAGCACTTGAGGCCGCCCGTGTGATGACAAAATACAAGTTTAAGCATAGTGTGGCTTTTGTTGGTCTATCAGGTGAGGAGCAAGGTTTATTTGGTGGCCGAGGTTTAGCGAAATATGCCCAAGAGAATAATTGGGAGATCATAGGCGTATTAAACAACGACATGATTGGTAATATAGAAGGTGTTGATGGGGTGATCGATAACCGAACTTTCCGAATCTTTTCTGAACCAACGCCAGCTAATGAAACGGCACGCCAGCGGGGTGCTCGAAGATTCGCTGGAGGCGAAGTAGATGGTATTTCAAGGCAGCTCGCAAGATATATTCACGGGCAAGTAAAAACGTATATGCCTGAAATGAATCCGATGATGATTTATCGTTTAGATAGGTTCGGAAGAGGCGGCCATCATAGACCGTTCAATGATTTGGGTTTTGCAGGAGTAAGAATCATGGAAGCACATGAAAATTACAACCGTCAACATCAAAATATAAGAGAGGAAAATGGTATTAAGTATGGCGACGTAATTGAAGGGGTGAATTTTCCTTATGCCAAAAAGCTTACTGCGGTTAACGCCATTTCAATGGCAGGTTTGGCTTGGGCGCCACCAGCACCAAAGGATGTAAGAATTGGAGGCGCCGTTAGGCCATCCACTACGTTACAATGGGCTAAGTCTGATGACCCCAATATTGCGGGTTATAAGCTCTATTGGAGATTAACAACTTCCCCGACTTGGGATAATTTCAAATATGTTTCGGGAGTAAATGAGCATACCTTGGAGGGAATAGTGATTGATAATTACTATTTCGGAGTTTCCGCAGTTGGTAAAGATGGTAATGAATCGCCAGTGGTGTTTCCGGCACAACAAATCCGAAGAAGGAGATAGATTTTGATAAAGAGAGACAATAAAAAAGGGAGCTTAGGCTCCCTTTTTTATTGCTTAATCTATTCCATTAAAGGAAAAACCAATAGTCTTTCACTGGCCGTTTACCCCAAGATTCAAGTTGATCTTCAATTTGTTTTTTGCCTTCGGGAGAAGCCACTACGATCATTATTTGAGGAGCATCTAGATTTGGAATAATATCTAAATGCGCTGTTTGGATATCGTAAATATTTACTCCAACCTTACGCTCATTATCAGAAACCCAATGAAATTTACTTTCATAATTTAAGAGCGATTTAGCCATGTCTTTTCCATTTCGACCTGTACCCCAAAGCACAAGTGGTCTAGCCTGGTCTCTATCAATATCGTAGAAGTATCTAAGTT
The DNA here is from genome assembly GCF_001747105.1 of Roseivirga misakiensis. Lineage (NCBI taxonomy): Bacteria > Pseudomonadati > Bacteroidota > Cytophagia > Cytophagales > Roseivirgaceae > Roseivirga > Roseivirga misakiensis. The sequence continues at coordinate 856,309 of NZ_MDGQ01000005.1, forward strand.
TCATCTCAAAATACCGATTGTCTTTATACTCCTCCCAAGTCCTAGAAATTCTATTCGATCGATCTCGCCAATAGTGTAAAACTTTATCTATCCCTTTGACCTTTAGGCCATGCTTATAAAACCGAAAACAGAGATCGTAATCTTCAGGGTAGACCTCTGGATTAAATCCATCAACAAGTTCAAAGTCATCGCGGTGAATGATCCAACAGTGGGATGGTATTACGCATTCTTGATATATTTCTTGGTAGTGTTTGCTTTCTTTGGCCACTTGATTTAGCCAATTCTCATACCTAAGAAATCCACCACCAACTTCTCCTTCATCCACAAAATGCTCAGTACCCCCAGCAATGATATTCCCTTTGCCATATTGCATCCACTCTCGCACAAGCGTATCGAGCTTATCAAAGGGCATTTTATCATCCGAGTCCATCCGGTTAATCAATTCTCCCTGAGCATATTGATACCCGTGTTTCAGAGTAGGGATAAGCTTTTTTCTTTCACTGTGAAAGACCCGTATTCGCCTATCTTTTTGTGCATAATACGTCAATATTTCAGGAGTAGCATCTGTTGAATGATCATTGATGGCAATCAGCTCCCAATTTTGGTAAGATTGAGCTAAAATTGAATCAAGACATTCCTCCAAATAAGGTGCAGTATCTTTAGCCGCCATGATTATAGAGACAAGTGGTAGCGCCTTATTTGAAGTTATATCATCTGGATAGGCCAAGTGTATTTTTATTGGTTAAGACTGATTCTCAATTATCGTCTATTTTGGAGATAGTGTCTAACCCAAACATGGAAATTTCTTTAAAATCATCATTAAAAATACTTTCCTGAATATCCTTAGAGTTGAGTTCTCCTGTAACGGAGCCATTGAATTTATTATCTTTGAAATCTCCAAGCATAATAAATTCGTTGTTCATCAGGAGTTTGGTATGTGACCCGGATGAGACATCATATTTTAAAAATACATCGCGCAAATCCAGGTTTACTAAATCACTTACTTTTTCTCTGTTAACGGTGAGTAGCTCGGGATTGAGTTCTATTCTAACATCTACTTTTTTCGAACTAATTACATCAGCTTTGTAAAGCACATCGTAAACGGCTCTCCTTAATTGCTTAAGTTTTTTTCGTGTAAGAATATTCCTTTTCCGAACACCTGACTTGTCAAATATCGAAGGGTTTTTGGACTGTTTGAATACGATATTATACTCCTCTTGGCCACCTTTTCCTCTAATAATTGGAGGTGCCGGGCGCGGTGGTGCATAAGGTTGAAAGAATGAACCACCAGTTCGTTTAGGCTCAGCTATAGGCGATACCGTTACTTGTCTTATCGACCTCAGTGTATCTGATTTTGTGGGAGAGCCATTGGTTATCTTTTCATCACTAAAAAGATCAAAGTCTTCGCCATTATCATAACCCTTAAATTGAATATCCATTGCTCTGCCAAGCGCACTTCCAGAAAATCCTTCCTCTGTAAAGTCACCGACCATGATGTATTTTTTGTCAACAACAATGCGTCTTTGTGGACTATATGAAACATTATACGACGCCAATAAGTCCTCATAACGCTTTATTTGAGGAGGCGTGAGGGTGTGGTGATTGATCTTCGGTTTTCGCTTGTTAAACTCTACAATAATAAAGTTGTAATTGCTCCGATTGAGTCCGTCCTGCTTCACATACTTAATCAACTTACTCTTAAGACTTCTTAATTGTGCACCTGTCAGTGAAATTGGCGATGTTTTCGTTGGGGAAGTATTGAATTGGACTGCCTGTCCCGCATCCAGATGATTCAAGCTAGGAATCAAAGAGCCAATTGATGATGTTGTATCATTTGGTTCCTCCTGACTCCTAGTAACCTGTGCAGGCTGAATATTTGCCTTTTTGTTAGGCTTACTCGGCGTTGTTTGTTGTTCATTGGGTGGTTCACCCTCTTTCGGTGCCGTGTCAACTGCTGACACTTCCTCTTGGGTAGTATCCGTATAAATGGTTTGTTCTTGTTCGACCTCTGGGACGTTTTGAGGAATCGGTTGGAGATTCTCTTCATTATTCGGAGTGCTAAAATAAAGTATCGCACTCGTGACCACTGTGATGACTGTTGTTGTCATGATAATTGAGTTTAAATTGAAATTTTGAAACCAGTTGTTCGTCGGGGGAGGGAGTGTCGGAATGCTGGCAATAAACTCCAAGACGACCTCTTTAGAGAGCTCCGTTGGCACCTGTTTTGCCTTTTCAAACATGCCTGAATTATCTATCGATTTCATAGCGTTATGGTTTGAATGGTTTCGAACAAATCGGAAACTTGGCTAGCCGATTCATCCGACATTAATGCAGCCAATTTTTTCCTTCCTCGACTAATTTTAGTCTTTACTGCGCCTTCGTTACTATTTTGAATCTCAGCGATTTCTCTCATACTAAACCCACTAATTTCAAAGAGGATAAGTGCCTCTTTTTGTTTTGTTGGAAGCTTATTGAGCATGCGATAGAGCACTTGGATATCCAGAATAGTTTCTGGCGATACACCTTGATCAGCGAGCCTTTCAGCATGTATGTCCGTCAGTTCTTGTTGTTTTTTTTGTTTTCTCCACAAGCTGATCGACCTATTGCGAGCGGCCTTAATCAAGTAATGTAAAAGCTGATCCTTATTTTCAATTTTCTCAAACTTATGGTAAGCTGTTACCAGTACATCTTGTACCAGATCTTGGACGTCCATTTTTCCATAAGCAAGGGAAGAGCAATAGCGTAAAAAACGATCGTGGCAGCCGTTATAGGCTATCATAAAATCATTTTGTTTGGAATTGCTCATATTCTAAAATAAGGATTCTTGCACCGATAGTCGCCTATGCCTACGAAAGGTTACATTGAACTGAATTATTTTTCTTAAGGCGTTAAAACAGCCATTGATTTCTGTAATTTCAAATTGATGTCTGGACTGTCACCAAAACGAAAGAGCTTTCTGCTCTCGTGGATTATTTATGTGATTATTTTTGTCATAGGTGGCACGCTTTATTATAACGTTGAGCGAGGGCTTTTAGGTGATACTTCTTTTTATCCTTCTACCACTAACCCATATGACCCGACTGCTTCTGGAATATCAATATTGCTGGGAAGCATATTCATGGGAGGACTGATCGGTTTTTGTGAACTGACTCTTTTCAGATTTCTTCTAAGTAACAAGAGCTTTGTCTTCAAATTGATGAGCAAGGTGCTGCTATATGCTGTGTTCCTTACAGCTTTCCTTCTCCTGCTGGCTCTGCCAATTAATGCTTCGGCTTTAGAGCTCCCCTTATTTCATCCAGATGTGCTAAAAACGGTGGGTGACTTTATTTCCAACTATGCATTTTGGAGTACCATGATCCATTGTGCCGCCTTTATTACGCTCTCTCTATTTATCAAGGAGATGATCGATAATATTGGAACGAGTCAAGTGGTGAACTTCTTTACCGGTAAATACCATACTTCTAAAGTTGAAACACGAGTTTTCATGTTTTTAGATATGAAAGACTCGACGAGCATTGCCGAAAAAATGGGGCATGAAAAATATTATCGGTTTCTTAACCGCTATTACCGAGATATGACCAGGTCGATCTTATCCACGGAAGCTGAGATATACCAATATATCGGTGACGAAATTGTCCTTTCTTGGGAAGGAGAAGAGGGGCTGGTAAAAGCAAATTGCCTTGCCTGTTTCTTCGGAATAAAGGAATCTGTTGAAAAGAATCGTGAATATTACCTCAAGAACTTCGGTGAAGTTCCAGTATTTAAGGCGGGTATTCATATAGGACAAGTGACACGCGGTGAAGTTGGCGTGTTGAAGAAAGAACTATTATTTACAGGTGATGCGATCAATGTAACTGCTCGGATTCAATCACTTTGCAATGAGCTTCAAAGTGAGCTGCTTATTTCTGAACATCTTTTGGATAAGATAGAACTGGGTGATCGGTACGATGCCACTCCAAAAGGATCATTTATACTTCGTGGTAGAGATCAAACAATCAATTTATTTAAGCTAAAACAAGCTTAAAAAGTCAATCTGAATGTTTTTTTAGGGCGACACTCGTTCATTTATTTGTTTTACAAACATAGATGTTATAGATTTGATCTATGTTTGTAAATCTAATGCCTGATCAATGAAAGGAACAAATATCGGTGAACTGGAAGAGTTAGTCCTTCTAGTTGTAGGTGTGCTCTATGAGGATGCTTATGGCGTATCAGTTTTGAAGGAAATTAAAGATCAGACTGGTCGAGAGGTTAATATCAGTGCTATTCATGCGGTGATGAACCGACTTGAAGATAAAGGTTTTCTACGGTCGGAGATGGGTGGGGCTTCTAAAACACGTGGTGGAAGAAGAAGGCGTAACTTTTATTTGACTTCTGCTGGGCGATCGACTTTGGATCAAGTGAGATCGGTGAGAGAAAGGCTTTATGGTCAACTAGCAAGCGCTACCTCATATCAGTTTTCATAAATGAGTCAGGAAGAGATTAATCCACCAAAGTGGGCTGACCGATTTCTGGGTTGGTACTGTAACCCAAAACTGCTGGAGCAAATCCAAGGAGATGTATACGAGCTGTTTTATTGGCGCTTAGAAGATAAAGGAGCCAGCCAAGCGAAAAGGTCATTCGTTTGGGACGTTGTGAGGCTCTTTAGGTGGGCAAACATTAAACGAAATTCAAGTCAAACTCAAAAATTAAACAACATTGCTATGTTCAAAAATTATTTTAAAATCGGTTTAAGGAATCTTTGGAAACAAAGAATGCCTTCAACAATCAATATTCTAGGGCTGTCTTTGGCTATTGGCTGCTGTCTGGTCGCCTTTCTCTACATCGAGTATCAAACTAATGTCGACGATTTTCATGAGAATGGTGACAATATCTACTTACTCACACATGATGCTTTTGTGGAAGGTGAGGACAGGAAATATGGTTATGTCTCTTGGGCGATTGCCGACCAAATAAAAGAGGAAATTACGGGCGTAAAGAACGTTTTAAAATTCAGACAGGGAGAAGTTAAACTCGTGGTCGAAGGCAAAAAACTCACGGATTATGCCGTCTTTACAGATGAAGGGTTTTTCACAACTTTTACTTACCAAGTAAAATACGGGGACTCTAAACCTCTAAGTAGCCCTAAAAAGATTGCCATTTCTGAGGAAACAGCCGCGTGGTATTTCAAGGATGAGTACCCAATAGGTAAAATCGTCAATATCACAATCCTGGGCGAGAGTAGGGATTTTGAGGTGGCTACAGTTTTTAAAAAGCCAGAAAGAAAGGGAAGCTTAAGACCTGATCTTGTCATTCATTTCGATTGGTATCGTTCTGGACGAGAGCTAAAGAATATCAATGCAAACACTTTTGTAGAATTAGAGGAAGGTGTTGACCGTGATCTGTTTGTAGCGAACCTACAGCCTTTAACCAAAGTACAGCAAGGCTTTGGTCATGAGAGAAAATATGAAGCACTAGCTATTGAACCGATCGTTACGATGGCGAAAAGCTCACGTTTCATTGAAGGTGGAGTGGGCATGATGCCGCCAAAAGCGCCTATGATTTTGTTGGCATGTATAGCAGGATTCATGTTAGTACTCGCTATGTCTAACTATATCAATATTGCCACTATGATGGCCACCAAACGGGTAAAAGAAATCGGAATTCGTAAGGTAATCGGTAGTAGAAGGTCGCAATTAGTCTTACAGTTTCTTTCCGAAAACCTGATTCTTTGCAGCTTGGCTCTGGTTATTGGTAGCTTATTGGCCATGGCGTTTTTCATTCCGAGTTTTAATCAGATTTCGGGCAGTACCTTAAAACTTCAGTTTTTTAGTCATTTCGCGCTCCAGAAATTTGCTGTAGCCTTGTTATTATTTTTAACCATTGCTTCCGGTACCTATCCGGCATTTTTCGTTTCTAAGTTTAAGCCAGTTAAAATTTTTAGAGGGTCAGAGAAAGTCAGTGGTAAACGTCGATTTACCATGGTTTTGCTCACTTTCCAGTTCGTTTTGGCCATTATTACGATAGTTGCTGGAATTTCAGCCGTTCAAAATAATTCCATGTATGCCGCAAAGGATTGGGGCTACGACCAAATGGACAAGCTCGTTATTGGCGTGTCGAAGGATAGGTTAAGCGCTTTTAGAGAAGATATTTTAAAGAACCCGAATGTTGTGGATGTCTCTGGAAGCTTTAACAGCCTAAACAGACATTGGGATTTTCGTGAGATGAAAGTGGGTGAGGAAGCTTTTCACGGTCAGTTTCTACAAAGCGCACCTGAGTATCCTGAGTTTATGAATATCCCACTAGTGGAGGGTAGGTATTTTAACAGGGAACTAAAAAGTGACCTTACAGGTAAGCTGCTCGTCAACGAAAAGTTTATGAAGATTTTTCAGTTAGACGATTTTACCAATCAAATGGTGACGATTGATGAAAAAGAATACCAGATCGTAGGGGTGCTAAAAGATTACTATTACAGCTCTTTTCAAGATGGAATTCAAGCTTCGGTTTTTACAGCAGTTCCTGATTCTTTACAGACAACTTTAACGGTGAAAACACGACCTGGAACCATTTTGGGCGTTCGAGAAGCCTTAAAGTCCAGTTGGGAAAAAGCTTATATCGATGAAACGTTCGTTTCTCATTTTCAATCGGAGGTGCGCGATGGTGAATTTGAGGACTTGAAGGGGCTGAAGAATGTATTGGTTTTCACCGCTACTATGGCTGTAATTCTGGCTGCTATGGGACTTTTCGGACTAGTTTCTTTAAATATATCCTCAAAGTTTAAAGAATTCGGAATTAAGAAAGTGCTCGGTGCATCGACCGTTACCTTGTTGAAAGGTGTTTATAAACAGTTTTCGTTTATCGTCGGGTTTGCGCTAGTGGCAGGCTGCTTTTTGGCAGTAAAAGTTGTAAGCATTTTACTGGATAGTGTTTACGGCGAACATGCGCCAATTGACTTGGTAAACCTTGTTTTAGCTTCTGTTTTATTGCTAAGCGTTTGTGTACTAACTATAAATATCCAGATGCGTCGTGTAAGACAAATGAATCCGTCAGACACGCTTAGAGTAGACTAATAAGGTTCATTGATAAAAAAGGGGAGATGATATCAGTCATCTCCCCTTTTTTGTTTCTAACCCAAATCAATTGGGTTTTACTTTTCTGACTACACCTAATGAAAGCCCTAAAACGATCAACAGTGCTAGAACAGCCAACGCATATATTTTTACATTTCCCGACCAAAATGAACTTTTAATGGTAGTGTCGGACTGCATATAGGTTTGCTTGTCTTTGTCTAGAATGAAGTTTAATTCACCTTGCGATGTTGGGACCCTTACATTGTTTTCTGTATGATGATATATTTCTGTAAAGCTCGAAATAGATAAGCGAAAGTCGTCATAAGCCCCCTTATAGCCATTGATTTGAAAACTCAACGTGGCATCATGTTCGGTCAGGTTAGTGGCGTAAAGGATAAAATCTACCTTATTATTGTTGATGTCTAATTGAACCGTTTTGTTGAAATAGTTTGCATAGTCAACAATGTAATCCTTCAGTCTGATCACAGCCGTATCCGATAAGTCGGGCTTTAATGACAGTATCAGATCAAAGGCGCTTTTCGGCGTTAAGTGAATTATCATTTCATTTGCCCCTTTTCCATAAGAAAACTGATAGCTAAACTGATCAGGGTCGTGTGCATTTGCTTTGTAGCTTACTATTCCAAAAATCAATATCGAGACGAGTAATCTGTGCGCGTACTTCATAATTTATTGATTGGTTCCGTTTCATCGTGATTACCACCTCTTCTAGGTGGAGGCCCGCCGGCACCTCGTTGAGGTCTTTGACCACCATTTCTGCCACCGCCTTTTCTAAGTTCATTGTTTGGAGTACCGCTAAAGCAAAGTGGTACTGACGGAAAGTTGTCAGTGACCACATAGTAGTATTCATTCGCGCTTTCTGGAGTTTTGCCCCAGCGTCCATTGCAAGCGTCTAATTCAGATAAATTCTGATCATATTTATAATCGCTAAAATACCTTCCGTTATGTGGGCCATCAGGTGCTGTGACGCCATCTCCACCACGATCGCCTTCTTTTAGTTTGTAGCCACTTTGGTGCTCTACCAATTCACCTTCGGAATTATACCCATACTTATAATAGATAGGGAAACCGTCAGATGCGTATCCGATTTTAACCATTTCAGATCCATCGATACCTTCATCGTCTACCAGCGCTGAAGGAGTTCCGTGATAATGATACTTTCCTGTTGGCTGCACGTGGGCATTGTTGCAATCCAACCCCAGGTTTTCAGTGGAGGTGAGTGTGGTGATGTTATATCTCGGATTCATTTGTCCAGTACTTCCTATGAACATTTCAGCCGTAAACGGGTCAATACTCACACCACTAAAAAGTACACCCGAATCAAACCCTTGAGCACTGGTTGTTTTAGTGGCTACTTTGGGGTTGAGCGGAATATTGAATGTGCCTTTTGAAACTTTAATTGTATTTGGGTTTCCAGGGTTAGGAAATTCACCTACCTGATGGTCGGCTATGCTATTGATGGTAATCTTTCTTAGTTGATTTTTTTCGTCGATGATTTCAGTATAAACACTTGAAACACCGAGTTTAGCTTCAATATCTACATTGCAATCGGAACCATCTAAATTGATAAAGAAGGTATTGCCACCTTGATTATCCGCCTCGGGGTTGTTTCTGCTGGCACCTCCAGCGCCAGGACCTCCAGGGCCTTGGCCGGGGCCATTACCACCTCTTTGGGGTGGTCCGAAACGTTGATCTCGATCAGTAGGAGCACCTTGAGAACCCTGATCTGGTTTTGTAGAAGAACAATCGCTCAGCACGATCACTACTAAGGAAAAAAATAGGAGTTTAATATTTTTCATGACTACACTTTTCATATAAGATGATAGGCGCGATGAAAACTTGCGGTTGATGATACGTTTTTCCGATGAAATTTCAGCCAGCTAGACTTCTCCATAGATAGAAAACCGTATAGGCTTCCCAACCCCGCATTTCTTTGAAAAACTTAATTATAGCTGCTTCATCTTTTCGGTCAGGGATAAGTCCGAAATTAAATAGAGACTGCGTTAGGCCAGTATCGCCAAATGGAATTGCTTCTGGCTGATGGAGCGTTTTCATAAGTGCATAGTTAGCTGACCATACACCAATGCCTTTGATGTTTGTCAAAAGCATCTGTCGTTCTCCAAATTCAGGGATTTTGAGAAGGGTAGATTTGCTCAAACCATCTTTTAGAAATGATTCAGCCACGTTTTTGATGTATTTCACTTTTCCCCGAGAAAACTGTTGAGTTTTCAAGTATTCCTCGTCCAAATTCACCAATGCTTTGGGGCTCGGAAAGTGGTAGAGTTTATGGCCTTTGAAAACTATTGATTCACCATATGCTTCAACTAATCGGCGTTTCAGTTTGAAAGCAAATGTTAGATTGATTTGTTGACCGAGAACGCTCCAGCAGAGTGCTTCAAAAAGGCTTGGTATTCCAATTAGTCTAAGCCCGTGATAGTTTTCTGCCAGAGGTTTAAGTTGGTCGGATTTATTTAGCAGGCTGTAAAAAGGAGCAAGGTCACGCTCTAGGTCGAACCACTCTTTGACATAATCGAGCACTAAATTTTGAACTTCATCTGTAATGCCCTCATCAACTTCAATCACCAAATTCCCTTTCTTTTCGATAATTGAAAAAGGCACAAGAACACCATCGCATTCTATAGTGCGTAGCACCGATCGTCCTGACAATTGATAAAGACATTCGTCGTAACCTCTGTCTAAAAAGAAGAGGCATTGATCAAAATCAAAACTTTGTGGTGTTTGTAAGCTGAGTAAAGGCATTAATTAGACTTGTCTAGCCAAGTTAACACCCTATTTGAAACTTACTAATTAATAAATGGCTTCTCGTTGTGCCTGGTAAGCCTCGTTAGCAATGTACTCATCGTAAGTACACAGCTTATCTACGTAGCCTTTCGGTCCAATCTCCAAAATTCTGTTAGCGACCGTTTGGGTAAACTCGTGGTCATGAGAACTGAATAAGACAGTACCAGGGAAATCTTTCAATGCATTGTTAAATGCTTGAATCGATTCTAGATCCAAGTGACTGGTTGGCTCGTCGATTAATAATAAGTTAGCCTGAGCGAGCATCATTCTGGAAAGCATACAGCGTACTTTTTCCCCTCCAGAAAGTACATTTGATTTCTTGAATACTTCTTCTCCTGAGAACAGCATTTTACCAAGGAAGCCACGCATATATACTTCATCTTTTTCACCTTCGGTAAACTGTCTTAACCAGTCTACTAGGTTTTCATTTCCAGTGAAGTACTCCTCGTTTTCGTTCGGTAAATAGGCCTTCGTGATGGTTTGACCATATTTAAATTCTCCAGAATCGCTTGTTTGCTCACCCATCAAAACCTGATAGAGAGAAGTAGTTGCCAAACCATCCTTACTCAATACCGCGATTTTATCTCCTCTATTTACAAAAAGATCCAAGCCGCTAAAAAGTGTTTTTTCTGTACTAGACTTACTTAGATTCTTGATTTCTAATATTTGATCACCTGCCGTTCGATTTTGTTGAAAGATGATTGCAGGATATCTTCTGGTCGAAGGTTGAATGTCTTCTAAGGTGATTTTATCTAATAATTTTCTCCTACTGGTAGCCTGTTTTGACTTAGACGCATTGGCAGAGAAGCGAGCGATGAATTCTTGAAGCTCTTTCTTCTTTTCTTCCGCTTTTTTATTGGCGGCAGACCTTTGAGAAAGGGCCAATTGGCTAGACTCGTACCAGAAGCTATAGTTACCCGTAAAAAGCTTCACCTGACTAAAGTCAATATCTACAATGTTGGTACATACGGTATCTAAAAAGTGCCTATCGTGAGAAACCACTATGACAGTATTCTTAAACTCTAGTAAGAAGTCTTCCAACCAAGCAATTGTATTAATGTCAAGGTCGTTAGTAGGCTCATCCAATATCAAGATGTCTGGGTTACCGAAAAGTGCCTGTGCTAATAGAACTCTTACTTTCTGGCTACCATTCAGGTCTTTAAGCAGGCTGTGGTGAGCATCTTCCGTAATACCAAGACCACTCAATAAGGCCGCCGCATCAGATTCTGCGTTCCAACCATCCATTTCAGCAAACTTTGCCTCAAGTTCTGACGCTTTAATACCATCTTCTTCCGAAAAATCTGGCTTCATGTAAATGGCGTCTTTCTCTTGCATGATGTTCCAAAGTACGGAGTGGCCCATCATCACAGTGTTGAGTACAGTCTCTTCGTCAAATTCAAAGTGATTTTGCTTCAAAACGGCCATTCTCTTGCCTGGCTCAATGGTAACCTTACCAGAGTTAGGGTCTTGATCGCCAGCGAGAATCTTTAAAAATGTAGATTTCCCGGCACCATTTGCACCAATTACACCGTAGCAGTTGTTTCCAGTGAATTTTATATTTACCTCATCGAAAAGAACCCGTTTTCCGAATGATAATGATACGTTTTGTGCTGAAATCATAATCCTTGAATTTGAAGCCGCAAAGGTAGGGGTTCTTCAAATAAGAACATAGCCTTGGGATTGAAGTTTCTCTATTATGCCACGGTTCTTGGCTGAAACCGAAATTCAAATCAATTACTGATGCGTATGTTCCGGACTGGTTCAGGTCTCTGTTTCAGTGTGGAACAACTTGATATATACTGTTGATGATAACATGCTGTAGGACAGGCGGTTGCGTAATTGGCAAGCTTTTAGACATAGGACAGTAAAAAAACAATATGAAAATATTAGCCAGTTTAGTTTGTCTTTGTCTAGGACTTGTACTTACTCCAAACCTCACGAATCAGCATTTAAAAGTATATAATGGAGAATGGGAGGGCAGTCTTACCTATTTGAATTACGGCGATGATGAAACACTCGTGACGTTACCTATGCGGGTAGAAGCGGAGCATTCAGAGAAAGGGGTAGAGTTTAAATACTTTTTTACCGAACCTGGTGGCCGAATAGAAAAGAGAACTGATCGATTCAGAATTAAGAAAGATAAGATTTACTACAACGGATATTGGGAGCTAGAATCGACTGATATTAAAAGTCTTGATGAATGGACGTTGGAACTAGTAAGTGAGGGTAAGGATAATAACCGCAAGGCATCCTTCCGCAAGATTGTAAAGGTAAGTGCCGATGAAATCACGATAAAGAAAATGGTGCGATACGACGGTACGGACGATTATTTTATGAGAAACTCTTACGTTTTTAATCGCTAGCTGTACAAAATATGGCGTTCTTTTCTAAGCGCTTCTTTTTTTAAGAACGCCATCGACTCTCTTTCCAAACTTTTTGCTCTTCAGGGGTCAGAAAAGTCCAGGTGACTACTCGGCTGGCTTTGTTGCCCTGACTCATAGGGATTGTTTTTACCTCTACTGCCTTAGCAATAGCCAGGTATTCTAATATTGCTTTTAAGTTTGATTGCTTCGAAACTAGAGAAGAAAACCAGAAACAGGACTTGCCAAAGTTTTTGCTTTCTCTGATCATAGTACCGACAAACTGTCTTTCTCCACCTTCGCACCATAGTTCACTGCCCTGACCACCAAAGTTCTGTTTTGCTTCTTTTACTTCAGATTTAGTAAGGTTTCGTACTTTCCTAAGCGTGCCTTCTTGAGCCGCTTGCAGAGACGCATGAAATGGTGGGTTACAGATTACTAAGTCTACTGGCTCTTCGTGATCTAGAATGCCGTATAAAATGTCTTTGGCATTAGGCTGTGTTTTAACCGTCAAGTTGTTTTTCAGCCATGCATTATGATCCATTAGGCGTTTGACAGATTTGATAGAGACTGGATCAATATCCGAACCTATAAATGACCAACCGTATGTGCTAATGCCTATGATTGGATATACAGCATTAGCCCCTATACCCACGTCAAGACATTTTACACTTTCTCCCTTAGGAATTTGCCCATTGTTACTATCGCGCAATATATCTGCCATGTAATGAATATAATCAGCACGGCCAGGAATAGGAGGGCAGAGATAACCAGGGGGGATATCCCATTGGTCTACATTGTAATACACTTTTAAAAGAGCCGCATTTAAAAGCTTGACAGCTTCTGGGTCGGAAAAATCGATTGTTTCTTCTTTTCTAACGTTGAGCGTAATCTTACTTTTTAATGCCTGTACAGCTTTTGCGAGCTTTTTAAGGTCATACCTGCCGATGTGCTTATTTCTAGGGTGCAATCCCGATTTACCTTTAAACTTAGGTTTAACGACCGTCTTCTTAGTAGCTCCACCGTGACTTCTCAGCGCATCGGCAAAAGTGCTCGATTTTTTCTCTTTGTTCCCTTTATTCACACGCTACTATTTTCGCTTTATACAATCTAGGTAGAAGTTTTCCACTTTTGTTCTGGCCCAGGGCGTACGCCTTAAGAATTTCAGGCTAGATTTTATTGAGGGATTACTCTTAAAACAGTTAATATCAATTCGCTTTGCCATACCTTCCCAACCTCTGGTAGCAACCAGGTATTCCAATATATCGACAAGCTTGACACCATGAAGCGGGTTATTGGGTTGGTGATTTTCTATTGACTTGCGTGTGTACTTCAGCTCCATTAGAAAGCAAAGCTAGCCATTAAATGTCACATCGACTCTTGAAAATGATCGGAATAGAATAATCGCATAATACGGTGTACTTATTTTCAATATATCTTTAATTAAAATTCCTCTTTTTACTTGCATGATATAAAGAATAAAAATAAATTTAAGATGTAAAAAGAGCTGATACTCACTTATTATGAGTGAACTAAAGAGTAAAATGTCTGATTTTGAATTAAGTAGAACTTCGGGGTCTCCTGGAGTTATGTTGAAGGCAGAAGCTGGGGAACTGAAATTCACGGGGTATTCGATACCGCGTGAGACGGATGAATTCTACGCACCTATAATTCAATGGATAAAAAGATATACCAGCAGCCCGGCTAAAGAGACTCGGTTAAGTATGGAAATGGAATATATGGACAACTCCAGTCGAAAGGTCTTCACAAAAATCATTGAACTTTTAAAAGAACTTGGAACCAATGGAGATTCTAAGGTTTCTGTCGTTTGGTTTTCGAAGCAGGGTAGTGATGATATGAAGAGTCTTGGTCAAAAGTTTCAAAGCGAAACAGACCTTGATTTCTCCTATGCCACGCTAGATTAAGCACCCCACGTTTTATTATTCATTTAAGAAGCGTTCATTTAGATTCTCAATAAGGTATTGATAGATTAATGCCTTTTGAGCCCCACATTCATCACCATTCCGTCCCAAATCATCGATATGATTTGTAAATTGAAGCAACAATTGAAAACTATCAAATATGGAAAATATGCAACATTCAGGTGATATCAGTAAATGTCCATTTCACGGAGGCACGATTAAGCAAAGTGCCGGTGGTGGTACTAAAAATCAAGACTGGTGGCCCAATCAGTTAAACTTGAATATCCTACGTCAGCATTCTAACCTTACTAACCCTATGGGAGAGGATTTCGATTATGCTGAAGAATTTAAAAAACTTGACTTGAAAGCGGTAAAACAAGACCTCTATGACTTGATGACCGACTCTCAAGATTGGTGGCCTGCCGATTACGGTCATTATGGGCCTTTTTTCATTAGAATGGCATGGCATAGTGCTGGTACTTATAGAATTGCCGATGGTCGTGGTGGTGGCGGATCTGGAACACAGCGTTTCGCACCATTGAACAGTTGGCCTGATAACGGTAACCTTGACAAAGCGCGTCTATTACTTTGGCCAGTGAAGCAAAAGTATGGGAAAAGATTATCATGGGCAGACTTGATGATCTTGGCAGGTAATTGCGCATTAGAATCTATGGGATTCGAAACATTTGGTTTCGCTGGAGGTCGTGAAGACGTTTGGCAACCAGAAGAAGATATTTACTGGGGTTCTGAAGGTGAGTGGCTTGGTAACAAAGAACGTTACGAAGAGGGGGAACTCGAAGCTACTTTAGGAGCCGTTCACATGGGTCTTATTTATGTAAATCCAGAAGGACCTAATGGCAACCCTGATCCTATGGCATCGGGAATGGATATCCGAGAAACATTTGGACGTATGGCCATGAATGACGAAGAAACTGTTGCTCTTGTAGCAGGAGGTCATACTTTCGGTAAGGCACACGGTGCCGCGGATCCTGATCAATACGTGGGTGCAGAACCAGCAGGGGCTAGTATAGAAGAGCAAAGTCGTGGTTGGAAAAATACATTTGGAACAGGTCATGGTGATCATACAATTACAAGTGGTATTGAGGGAGCCTGGACGCCAAATCCGTCACAGTGGGATCATGACTACTTTAGAGTATTGTTGGATTACGATTGGGAGTTGACCAAAAGCCCAGCTGGGGCACATCAATGGACTCCTACAGATGCTTCAAATGCTGATGTAGCACCAGCTGCTGGTGATTCGTCAAAGACACAGCGTCTAATGATGACCACTGCGGACATGGCCTTGAAGAACGATCCGAAATACTTAGAGATATCTAAAAGGTTCAGAGAAGATCAAGAAGCTTTCGAAGATGCATTTGCACGTGCTTGGTTTAAACTAACGCACCGCGATATGGGTCCTAAAGCGTTATATCTAGGAGAGGAAGTCCCTGCTGAAGAACTAGTTTGGCAAGACCCTATTCCTGCGGCGGATTATGATATCATCAATGCAGCAGATGTTGCAGATCTGAAAGCAAGTATTGCTGGTAAAGGCTTAACGGTTTCAGAATTAGTTTCTGCAGCTTGGGCATCGGCATCTACTTTTAGAGGATCAGATAAAAGAGGTGGCGCAAACGGCGGTAGGATTCGTTTAGCTCCGCAGAAAGATTGGGAAGTAAACAATCCAACTCAACTGAATAAAGTATTGACAGCGTTAGCCGAAGTTCAAAGTAGCTTTAATGCTTCACAGTCAGGAAAACAGGTTTCCATTGCCGATTTAGTAGTACTTGGCGGATGTGTAGGTGTTGAGCAAGCGGCAAAGGCTGCAGGACATAATTTAGAAGTTCCTTTCACACCAGGAAGGACAGATGCTTCTGCTGAGCAAACAGATGTAGATTCTTTTAGAGCGCTGAAACCAACCGGTGATGGCTTTAGAAACTACTTTAATCCAGCACATAAAGTAACGCCAGAGGAAATGCTGGTAGACCGTTCTCAACTGCTCACATTGACTGCTCCAGAAATGGTGGTATTGTTAGGTGGTATGAGAGTCCTTGGAACCAACTATGATGGTTCTAATCACGGTGTATTCACCGATAAGCCTGGTGCTTTGACCAATGATTTCTTCGTGAATCTATTAGATATGAGTACAACTTGGAGTGCTACTTCAGATGCTCAAGACCTTTTTGAAGGACGCGATCGTAGAACAGGAGAAGTGAAATGGACGGGTACTCGTGCCGATTTAATTCTTGGTTCAAACACTGAACTTAGAGCACTGGCAGAAGTTTATGGTTGTGCTGATTCTGAAGAGAAGTTCTTAGCAGATTTCGTTTCGACATGGGACAAAGTGATGAACCTTGATCGTTTTGATTTAGACTAAGTTCCTCGGAAATAGGTATTTATAGTTTTAAAAAGTGGACTGTTTAGTCCACTTTTTTTATGCGTTAGTAATGCTCGGATCAGTGGATTAACCTCCTAAAGAAAATTCGAAAGTAGTCGTATTTCCTGATTTATCGGTAGCGGTTAAGACTAGAGTAAGCGGTTCCTCTGATTGCCAAACACCACTGATGGTTAGACTTGCTGCGTCAAATTTAAGCCACTCGGGCAACACCTTTTTATCGTTGAAAGACAAAGCATAATCAAAGGAAACATCATCGATATCTTTGAATAAATCTGCCGGAAAAGACCATTCAAATGATTCATCCAGCTTCATTGTAGGAAATATCGGTTTACGAAACACATATGGGGCAAAGACCTTTTGCGTACTTACCCAATAGATGTCAGATTCATAAACATCTTGCCCATTTTCTTGACTTATACTCATCCTACTAAAGAAAAGGTGCTTGTTATCAGGAGACACAAACGGTCGTTGCTCAATTTCTTTTCCATTGATATAGTTATTTAACCTTAAAGGAGTTGTCCAATTATGGGTGGCCGTTTTATAACTAATATAGAGGTCGTGCTTTCCTCCGAATTGGTTTTGCCACGACTGTATAATGATAAAATCTTCGTCTGGAGACAGAAAGAGGCTTTCTTCATCGGCAGGTGTGCTCAATTCTTCCATCAACTCGATCACTGATTCGCCCAAATTGTTTTTGGTCTTTACATAAATGTCGCCGCAACAGGCTTGGTCGAGATTTCTATTCGAAGTGAAATAAAATGCACCATTTTTTGATTGTCCATGGCCAGCTTCTCTTGTTCCTGAATTGACCAGCGAGTCTAAGGGCTGCGGGTTAGTGACTTTTCCGTCCTCGAACGATCCTACCCAAATGTCTGATGGATTATTATCAACTGATTTGGAAAAGTAAAACTCATTACCACTTGGGGAAAACATTGGGAAAAAGGTATTGATGTTTTCTGCTAAGAAACTATAGTCGGGAGCGCTCCAAGTACCATCTTGAAAATTCATCAGATAAATGAGCGTTTGGGATGGATCGTTTTCGTGAGCTACACCAAAGGCCATGATTTTCCCGTTGGGAGAAATAGTGAAACCCATATCAAATCTCCCTTTTTTAGAAACTATATCAGCCCGATAAACTTTTGGTGTATTTCCAGGTGCCTCTTCACCTAGTAAGTAAGGGGTAGGTTCTTGAATATCGCTAGGACCGTTGCAAGCACAGCATAGAACTAGTAAAAGAAGTGTTATGTATCTCATGAATTCTATGATGATTTGATTTCAATTAACTCGAAAAATATACATGTAGGCTAACTAATCCAAAGCAATGAATAAGTAATGCCCTATTGAGATTTAAGGCATTTAGCTAGCCAAATAGATCTGTACTAAGATATCGGTCGCCTCTATCACAAGCTATGTGCACGATTACGCCCTCGTCTATTTCATGGGCAATTTTAAGGGCCGCACTCAGAGCTCCGCCAGAGCTCATTCCTGCTAGTATACCTTCAGCTTTCGCTAGTTTTCGCGTCATTTGAGTAGCATCCTCTTGGCTTACATCAATGACCCTATCAACCCTGAATGGTTCAAAAATAGCTGGCAGGAACTCAGGAGACCACCTTCTTATACCCGGAATGCTTGAGCCATCAGTTGGTTGCGTACCCACAATTTGAATATTTGGATTCTGTTCTTTTAGGTACCTCGATACTCCCATAATGGTGCCTGTTGTTCCCATAGCAGATACAAAATGAGTCACTTTGCCTTTCGTATCTCTCCAAATTTCAGGCCCGGTGGATTTGTAATGTTGTTTGTAATTATCGGGGTTCCCGAACTGGTTTAACATAAAATATCCTTCTTTATGGGCCATGTCAGCGGCAAGTGTTCTAGAATATTCTATCGTTTTTGCTGCAGGTGTAAGTATAACCTTGGCACCATAGGCTTCCATACTTAAAACCCTTTCACGAGTAGAATTATCGGGCATTATAAGTGTCATGTCAACGCCCATAATACTCGCAATCATAGCCAGGGCAATTCCTGTATTACCACTCGTAGCCTCGACGAGTCTATCACCTGGCTGAATATCTCCTCTTTCTAAGGCGCCTTTGATCATGCCGTAAGCAGCACGATCCTTGACACTTCCTCCAGGGTTGTTTCCTTCGAGTTTACCAAGGATTTTTACGTTTGGTTTTGGGCTGAGCGTTTTATATTCTACCAGTGGTGTATTGCCTATAAGTTCTTCTATACTCATGCCGATTCGCCTTTGAAAATTATCTTATCTGTTTCGCCTGAGGTATTAGTCATTTGTGCTTGATAGTAGATTTTAGAAAATGGCGGAATGCTTTGGGTGAGCCAGACATTTCCACCAATAATTGAGTCATGCCCAATGTGGGTTTCACCTCCCAAAATTGTTGCTCCCGCATAGATGACAGTGTTATCTGATATGGTTGGGTGCCTTTTTTTGACAGCGTCTTTTTTATCGACGCTTAATGCTCCGAGCGTCACTCCTTGATAGATTTTAACATGGTCGCCAATCACCGTCGTTTCGCCTATGACAACCCCTGTTCCATGGTCAATGCAGAAAAAATTTCCGATTTGGGCACTTGGATGAATGTCAATACCCGTTTTGCTGTGGGCAAATTCTGAAATTATTCTAGGAATTAGACTAATGCCAAGTATATCGAGTTGGTGAGCTATTCTATGTGCTGCGATAGCCATAAAACCTGGATAGGTTCTTATTACTTCTGTACGGCTCTTTGCAGCAGGATCGCCTTCGAAAATCGCGGTTACATCCTGTTCCATTTGGCTATGAATCTCAGGTAGAGCATCGAAGAAAAGATCGGCTAAATCGGAGGAAGATAACTCAGGTTTTGTCTCATTTCTTGAGAGTATTTGCTCTAGCTGTAGTTTTAGTTTTTCCAAGTGGAGTTCAAATTCTCTCTGCGTATTGAATTTTTGTTTTGAGAAGTCTGGAAAGAGTGTTCCAAGCAGTTCGTTGAACCACTCAGAAATAGTTTCTGGCGAGGCGCAATTAAGGCATACTTGCTGCCTGACGTAGAGGCTATTGATAAAATCGCGATTCATTTTTGATAAACAGATAGGGATAAAAAAAGAGTTCCAGTGCTTTTCTCATATAGACTTGCAGCCGACAATAAGTTGGATCACGATAAAGTAAAACAAAGGTTGCCTATTTTTCCTATAAGTTTAGTAGGATTATTACTGGCTTAGGAAAATCTACGCATGTTTCGCATAAACGGGCGCCTTTCTCTACGTTGGCTATTAATCAGTAAAAAGTAGAACAATGGACCGATTAAAAACATCATGAACATGGGCACAGATTGTTTCCGACTAGAAGACCTCTTGGCGCGGAATGCATCCACAAATAAAAAGGTATAGGAAATTAGGAGGAGGGAACCGAGAAATATCCAAACTGTTGTGTTCATACTTAGTCTAACGACTAGTTGAACATCGGGTTTCTATTTACGATTGTAAAGGGGCCAACATTCTATCTAGCGCATAAACTTTATGCGTGCCTTCTTTACCCTTTGCTTCAATATCATATGTACCGCTTATTGTACACCATTTATCGAATTGCTTATAGAGATTTTCCGAAATTAAGAACTTGGTGTTGAGATCCTTATTGGCTTGTTCAATCCTACTAGCAAAATTTACAGTGTCTCCTATGGCGGCTTCCTTTTCCATGCCTTCTATACCGATCGTTCCCCAAATAACTTTGCCAGTATGCGCACCCAAGCGGATTTTAAAATCTCGATCTACCAGCGCGTGAATATCATGATCAAATCGATCGATAGCATCTTGTAACGCAAACCCCGCTTTTATCAAGTTTGATGCATGGTCTTTATTATCATTCAAGCCGAAAATTGCTAAAAACCCATCACCATAATAGTCGATAATTCTTCCATCATTTTCCTTGATGATGTTGCCCGCAATGAAAAAATAACGGTTGAGTATATGCACTACATCATAGGCTGGTGTTTGCTCTGCAAAAGCCGTATAATCAGCTATGTCAACAAAAAGTACCGAAGCTTCTTTTTCTTTGCCCAAGCTTCGCGGCTTCTTGGATTCGCCGTGCTGCATGATGATGCGCTGATCCACTTCATCTAGCACCAAACGCCTTGCCGCCACTTCACCTGCTGCCTTTGTCTGGCAGGCCAAACGTATTTCAGGTGTAAGGCCTAGTTGGTTCGCCAAAGATTCTTCTCGATCGTTACGTTCGTTTAGATTTTCAACCCCAGATTCCACATATATGCGACATGTCGAACAGAAACCATTGCCACCACATGCATGGACGTGATTGATACCCTGTCGCAAAGATGCTTCAAGTATAGTTTCATCCGCCCGTGATTCTAGTGTAACCTTATCGGATGTTAATTTGATGGATGCCATAGTTAAAAATACTCTGATAATTCAAGCCACCTGAGTTCTTTTTCATCTAGGTCATTAGTAATATCCTCGATTCGCTGAGACCATTCTGTTAGCTCGGTATGGTCTTGTGATCCCTCGTTCAATAGCGCCACGAATTTGGCTTTTTCAGACTCTAGCTTCGGAATCTCTTTTTCCAGAAATTCAAACTCTTGTTTTTCTTTAAAAGAAGCTTTTTTCTTCTCATTAGGTTCCTTGTACGACGTCTTTTTTTGAGCGGCAGGCTTTACTTCTTGAGCTACCTTTTGACTCTTTTGTGCTAGCCTGTAATCAGTGTAATTACCATTGAAATTCTCGATTTCTTGGCCTTCATTAAATACGAACAAATGGTCGACTAATTTATCCATGAAATACCGATCATGAGAAACCAAGATTACACAACCTTCAAAAGCTTCTAAATAGGCTTCTAAGGTGTTTAAGGTTATTAAGTCGAGGTCGTTAGTCGGTTCGTCTAGTATCAAGAAATTAGGACTCGTGATTAGAATTTGAAGCAACTGAAGCCTTCTTTTTTCACCCCCACTCAGCTTACCGATCGGCTTGTACTGGACTTCTGGTGGAAATAAAAACCGAGTGAGAAATTGAGAAACAGGCACTGATCTCCCTTTGCTAACTTCTACTACTTCGGCAATTGATTTCGCAAAGTCAATAATCGTTTGTTCATTGTCAAAACTCAGTTCTGTTTGCCGATAGTATCCAAATTTTGTAGTGGCTCCTTTGACAACTTCTCCTTCGAGCGTTTCGATTTCGCCCATCAAAGATCGGATAAACGTAGTTTTGCCACTTCCATTTGGTCCTACAATACCCACTCTATCTTGACGTGGGAAGATGTAACTGAAGTTTTTGAATAAAACCTTATCATCAAAGCCATTCGAAATACCATCAATCTCTAATACTTTTTTACCCTGTCGCTGGGCTTCAGCCTTCAGCTTTAAATCTTGAGTATTGATGGCACTAAAGGCTTTGTTTTTCGTGCCTTCAAATGCGTCTACTCTGTATTTGGCTTTGGTGCCCCGAGCTTTGGGTTGCCGTCGTATCCACTCAAGTTCTTTTCGGTATAGGTTTTTTGCTTTATCTATAGATGCACTTTCTGAATCTGCTCGTTCACCCTTCTTTTCTAAGAAAAATGCATAGTCACCCTTGTAATGATGAATTGCCCCCTGATCTAATTCAATGATCTCATTCGTTACAGTTTCTAAAAAATACCGATCATGGGTAACCAGAATCAAAGCCATATTTGACTGACTCAAGTAGTTTTCCAGCCATTCAATTGTTTCGATGTCTAAGTGGTTAGTTGGCTCATCTAGAATCAACAAATCGGGTTTTTGAATTAAGACACTCGCCAGAGAAATCCTTTTCTGCTGTCCACCTGATAATTTAGACACCTCTAAATCAAGTTGATGAAGCCCAAGTTTACCAAGGATTTGTTTAGCCCTGCTTTCAATATCCCATGCATTTGCGGCATCAATTTGTTCTATAAGAGTCTCCAGCTTTTCGCTATCACCAGTTGCAAGGGCGAGTTCATAGGAGATTAATAGCTGATGCGTTGGGTTGTTTTCATCGAAAACAGCATCTAAAATTGTTTGACCGGGTTTGAAACTTGGGTTTTGGAGAAGTGAACGGACTACGATGTCATTTCTAAAAACAACTTCGCCTTTATCTGGGGATTCGATTCCCGTTAAAATCTTAAGCAGGGTGGACTTTCCTGAACCGTTAATACCAACGAGCGCCACTTTCTGCCCCTGTGCTATCCCGAAGGATACGCTATTCAAAATCGTTCGATCACCGAAGGTTTTTGATAATTCCTCTACAGATAAATAATTCATTGTTTTCAAAGCTACAATAGTCTCACAAGAAAGCACACTGGCGAATTATTGTTTTCTGTTTCGTGCTTAAAAATCAAACAAATTTTAACCAAGAATCATCTCAGTATTAGTCTGGTTGGATTGTGAGCCGAATGATGTAAGAAAGCATACCATTTGTCATAGATAAGAGTGGTTTATGGAAAAAGGAGGAAATTACTTAAGCAATTACATAATAAAATTCACTGTATGGTGTCTACTATATATCATATCATCAAATAAGGGGTAAAAAATATAAACTAAATAGGAATAAACTATTCTATTAGTTATATATGCCTTGTCATTAAACTCAAAATCGTCAAAATGAATATACGAACACTAACTATAATTGCTGGCCTGCTAGTGGCCGTGATTATTTTCTTCATTACCAAGGTTAACAAAGGCTCATCTGATCTTCGTGACGTATACATAGAGGTCCAAAGAGGGGAGTTTAGGTCTGAAGTAATCGCTTCTGGAGAACTCTTTGCGAAAAGCTCTGTAGATATTATTGGGCCAGATGGGATGCAATCCGCTGGTATTTTTCAAACTAAGATCGAACATATTATTGAGGAGGGTACTGTAGTTGAAAAAGGCGACTATGTTGCTCGTTTGGATCAATCTGAATTAGGAACAAGAAGGCAGCAAAGAATGAGTGATTTAACAGTGAGTACTTCCCAATTCACTCAGGCAAAACTGGATTCAGCTATCGAACTTAGAAAGGCACGAGATGGCATGGATAAGATGCAATTCGATATCCAAAAGAAGCGATTGATCTTAAATAATTCTCAGTTTGAGCCTCCGGCGGTCGTTACTGAGAAGAAGATGGATTTAGAGCGTGCGGAGAAGCAATACAATCAAGAGCTTGAAAATTATGAGCTGCAAAGGCAAAAGTCTATCGCAAAAATGGCGGCGGCTGAAGCGAAGATGAATGACGATAAGTCTAAGTTGGATGCTTTGTTAGCGCTACAGCAAAAGTTCACCATTTTGGCTACTGAACCTGGTATGCTAATCTATAGAAGAGATTGGCGAGGTAATAAGTTGGGTGTTGGTGCTCAAGTAAATGCATGGGATCCCGTTGTGGCTACCTTACCAGATTTAACCAAGATGGTGTCTAAAACCTATATCAACGAGGTAGATATCAATAACGTCAAGAGAGGTCAGCAGGTGGATATAGGGCTAGACGCTTTCCCAGATAAACGATTAACGGGTAAAGTGATTGATGTAGCGAATATGGGTCAACAACGACCTAATTCAGACTCCAAAGTGTTTGAAATTTCTGTAGAAGTCTTTGAATCAGATACCACTTTACGTCCAGGCATGACGACCAGCAATAAGATTGTTTCTGAGGTTTTGGAGGATGTGGTTTTTATTCCCGTTGAAGCGGTGCATAGTCAGGGAGATTCATTAGTCTACGTCTTAGCCAGAGATGGAGGTAGTGCGGTAAGACAAGAAGTAAAATTGGGTAAATCAAATTCGGACGAGGTTGTTGTTTTGAATGGTCTTGAGGAAGGGATGAAAATCTACCTTTCGGACCTTGAAGATATGGAGTCGAAGCCATTGAAGCTCCTTTCGAGTAGGAATAAAGCAATTGCCAAAAAGGATTAAGAATGATCCGTAATATATTATTGAATGCAGCTATTGCTGCGGAGGCAGTTTTGGCCAATAAAGTACGTTCACTACTCACAGCTTTAGGGATAATTTTTGGTGTAGCTGCGGTAATCGCCATGTTAGCCATCGGTGCAGGTGCTCAAAAAGAGATTCTAGAACAGATTGAGTTGGTCGGGGTAAATAATATTGTAATTAACCCGATTGTTGAGCAAAGCGAAGGCGAATTGGAAGCCGAAGAAGGTACAGTTGGTACAAAAGAATCGAAAAAGAACCTGTCGCTGGGGCTTAATTTCATGGATGTTGAAAGTATAAAGCGAATAGTGCCAGGTATAGATGCTATCAGTCCAGAAATAGTTCTAGATACCGAATTGAGCAGAAATGGCTTTAGAAGAACAGCTAAGTTAGTAGGTGTGGAAAATACTTATTTTGACATCTCTGGTTTTAAACTTGACGAAGGTGATTTCTTTAATTCTGAACATCTCAAGAAAGGAGTTCCTGTTTGTATTATTGGTAAGGCCTTAAAGGCTAAATTCTTCAGTAGGGAAGAACCAATTGGTAAGTATATTAAGGTTGGCCGACATTGGTTGAAAGTTATTGGCGTACTAGAGGAGCGCATTATTTCAGACCAGAGTATTTCTAATTTGGGGATTCGGGACTATAATATGGATGTCTACACGCCATTAAGCACAGCACTTATACGGTATGAAAATAGACTGATGGTTACCAATTCGCTTATTCAAGAAGCGAGAAGAAACCGGAATAGGAATCAAGGAGCTGTAAATTATCATCAGCTTGATAGGCTTGTGATTAAGGTGGCTAATACTGAGCAAATTAGTGCTGTAGCTCAAATTATCTCGAAGATGCTCAGTCGAAAACATAGTGAAGTTGTTGATTACGAGATCACGATTCCAGAATTGCTCTTGAAGCAACAACAACGTACAAAAAACATCTTTAATTACGTGCTTGGGGGTATTGCGGGAATCTCTCTACTCGTGGGTGGTATTGGTATTATGAACATTATGTTAGCTTCTGTTTTGGAGCGTATTAAGGAAATTGGTCTTAGACTTTCGTTGGGGGCTAAGAAGCTGGATATCGTATATCAGTTTTTATTAGAGGCTATTATGATCAGCTTTTCTGGTGGAACGGTAGGAGTTATTCTGGGATTAGCAATAGCCTTTGGTATTTCAGAATTAGCAAATATTCCTACGATTGTAAGTGGTTTCTCTATCGTTTTATCCTTTGGAGTAGCGGTTACTGTTGGCATAATTTTTGGTATTACACCTGCTAAAAGAGCAGCCAGTCAGGACCCGATAACTTCATTGAGATATGAGTAAATTTAGTTGATTATCAGGCTTTTATTATCTTGTGTTGTTTTAATAATGAAACTCTCGGGTTGGTCTAGATGTGATTGGCTTCTTGTTTACTGAGTATTCATTAACCCCGAATGATATGAGAAAGACTGTATTAGCAATATTTGGACTGGCGTTGGTTTTAAATTTTTCTTTAGCTCAAGAGGCGACCTATTTTGAAGAAAAGGAAAAGACTAAGAAAGAACTTCGTAAGGAGAAGAAAGAGGAGAAAGCTAAGTTAAGAGAAGAAAAACAGGCCGTTGGTGTGAAGTTGATTGAGTCTCGAGACTTTGTATTAATGGCCAAAACAATAAATGGGGTAAATGGAGCTACAGTTCCTGTTCGTGAAACAATGAATTTTGTTCGTATAGATAAAGGGACAGTTACAGTTCAATACGGTGAACCAGGACGATCGGGAGGAGCCAATGGCCTCGGAGGTGTGACTTTTAAAGGACGTATCCAGAATTTTAGAGTAAGTGATAAGGGAGGAAGGAAAGGCTATAATGCGATTCTCAATTTTACTAGCCCACTAAATGCAAATATTATGAGTGTAAGCATCTTTATTTGGGGTGACAAAGCTCAAGCCAGATTCTTTAATGGAGAGCGGAATGTTACTTTCGACGGAAAGTACGCTAAAGCATCTGAAACTAAACTCTGGGAATCCAGTTTAAATAATGTAAGTCGTAACTAAATATTTAACATTCAACCAAAAGCATATGAAAGTAAAGCACACACAAATTGTCGTTTTTAGTCTTTGTTTCATGATTTCAATAGGGCTTCAGGCTCAGGTTGAAAGTGAGGCTAAGCCACTTACAAAAAAAGAATTAAGAGCCAAGCGTAAAAAAGCAAAAGAGATAGAAAAGCTAAATAGACTAAGCGAAATCAGACGTAAGGCGAAAGAGCTATTAATAAATAAAGATTTTGTCATTAAGGACGATGGAAGGTCTGGGGTTTCTGGAACCGCTTCGTTCTTTAAAATTCATGGAGATACTGTAACAATCCAGACTTGGTCAAATGGACAGACGGGTACTTCACTCGATTATCGCCGCGGAGCAAGAAAGGTTGTTGGAGATATCTTCAATTATGAGATTATCGATAATGGCCCGGAAAAGCCATTACAGGTATTTATCAACTTTATTGAACGCCTTACCTTTTCCCAGCAGACAGCTACTGTTTATGTTTTTGGTAAAAGGGTAGAAGCCGCAGGAATTAGAGGATATTTCTCAAGCGTTGCTGATGCCAATATCTGGGAAACGGGAATTCTCTCATCTAATAGGGGGACTCGAATTCAGCGGGCACGATCTTTAGGTGGTAACTGATAAATCCTCATCTTTCATAAAATTAGATTCATAAAAAAAGGCCTCATTTGAGGCCTTTTCTGATTGCACAAAGTCAACGGTCAACATGGGCTCTGCGGTGGAAAATGGATTGACCAGTCAGGTTTTCTTGGCTGATCAGTTGTTATTACTACAGGTCTTAAATTAAACCCTATATTTGTTATTGTCGAAAGGCGAAAAAAAACTGGTTCTCGTATAGAACCAGCTCTCTAAACAAATTACATACTGACTAAACGAAAGCAAAGTATGTCTCTTTCGTACCCCTAATCCAAGGTTTTGGTTTATTCTTGAACCTTGGATTATTCGGGTACTTTTTTCTTTAATTATTAGGAACCTAGTTGCTAGTTTAAGGCGCTGATCTTTTATCAATGAAGGGTAATTTGTTTCCCTTTATTATTATCTCAGTTATTAGTTCTTAATGATTAAAATGTACACTTAGTTACCTTCCTTAGTCATCAATAATTTTGAATATGGAGGGCTATTAACCCTCCATATTGATCCTTATTAAATCAAGAACCATCAGGGTTTCCAAGTCCCCCGAAAGTATATATTTCTTGCCCTAGCGCTTCTAATTCAGAAGCTGGGACAGGAATACTCAATGGCGTACCAGGTGTTAGTTTGTAGTCTTTGTAAGTCGTAATCCTACGTGCTAAATACCCGTTTGTGGCAGAATGCCAGCTAAGCTCTACTAATCGCTCATAAGTCACTTGTCTTAGTAACTCCTCGTCAGATTCTGTTCCTAAAAGGGCAGGTAAACCGCCTCTTCCAACTCTTGAATCGTTAATCAATTGAGCTGCTTCGGCTTTATTACCACCTGTTCTAATGAGAGCTTCTGCTCTCAATAAATTGTTTTCGGTGAGTGTAAAGTGAGGCATTGGACCTACCAAGTTGTCATTTACGAAGTAGATGTATCGGCTATAACTATAATTGCCAAATATGTAAAAACCACGATCTGACCTAAATGGTACACTACTGTTATAGGTAAAATCAGTAAGTAGCCTTTGGTCTCGAGGTGCAGTAATCTCAGGGTAAGACAATACGTTGTCTTGCCAAGGGTATGGTGCAGTCGGGTGATTCGGGTCTGTATCGGCAGCATTTTGAATGTCTCTACCACCACTACCACCTTCCATCATATTGATCAGGCGTTGAGAAGCGCGTACCCAACCAGAAAACTGGCCATTTCTTAGAGCACGTGTCCACCATTGGTTACCGCCATCTCCAATAGGAGCTATATCAGCAGTAATGCCATTAGTCGTCAATTGAAGTACTTCGCTCCAGTCTGTTTCATTCACAGTCTGTTCAGCGTTTCTAGCAGAAAAAGCCTCAATTTTCGCGGCATAAGAACGTGCAAAACGTGCTGCCTCAGCAGCTGGTAGTGTCACGCCATTAAATCCATTGAAGTTAATGTTTGGGTTTGAGTCAAAGAGGTCGGCTGCCTCAAGGAACCTTGCCTTCGCTGCATCAGCACATTCTCGATAGTTTTGAAACTCTAAAGATCCCAATTCGTCATCGGTGAGCTCTTCACTGACGATAAAGCCTCTATCAAAGATTAATGATACCCATCCTAGTGCTAGACCTTGCATCATACGAGCATTGGCAAGTACAACGGCGGTATTGTCTTCTCCTGTAACAGGGTCAATTGCTCTACCTTCGAAGTTAGAGTTCATAACCTTTAGTACATCATTTACAGGTCCTATTGAATTGTAAATTCCCCTCCAAGGGTTTCTATTTACCAATCGGGTAGAAGCAGTGTTAGAGTTTACAAAAGGTCTTGGTGGTATCCTGCCACCATCAAACATGGCATAATTTGTCCATGATGATGAGAATACTTGAGCTGCAACACTCAAATACATGTTCGGGTATGATATCTGTGTTTGGTTCCACCATTGCCCGTAAGCTCCCTGCACTAATGCAGGGAACTCACCGGGGTTGGCTAAAACGCCATTGATATCAAGGGCATTGAGGTTATCTACCTCAAGATCTTCACAGCTGACAAAACCTACTAGGGCGACGGCAGCTAATAAAGATTTTATGTTTTTTCTGAAATTCATAAATGTCTTGTTTAATGTTTGAAACATTTTCAATTAGAAAGTAAGCGCTACAGATCCTGAGAAGGTTCTGATTAATGGGAATCCATAACCATCAAACCTTGCGTTGATTCCGCCATCCGTTGGATCAAATCCGCGATACTTTGCTGCTAAGAATAGGTTGTTGGCAATGAAGCTGAACTGGATTTTATTGAACACGTTTGTCATTCCAAGCTTTTCTAGCTGTGGTCCGCCAAGTTCGTAGTTCACAGATATCTCACGTAATCTAATGTGTGAAGCATCTTCAACATATTCAGCATTTAACCTTCTACCATTGTAGATAGACTGTCTGAACGCAGTCCAGTGTCTTTGACCTTCAGGTCTGTCAGCCTGATCGTAATCTGGACCTAAACCATCTCTATCAAGTGCTTGTAAACCAGAGTTATAAACATCACCACCGATCTGCGCTTCCCATAACATATAAATGTTCATGTTTTTGTAGCGGAATGAACTTCTTAAACCAAGATTCAAATCAGGGCGTGCATTACCAATCACTAGCTCTTGCTCTTCTTCACCATCAGCGTTTACTAAAGGCACAACTCTTTCATCATTGGTATACTGAGTTCCCGCAGGAATCACGAATCCTAAGTCGTTGATCTCATAATCGTCGAGGGTAGAAGTATTACCTAAACCAGCAAACTGGCCATTTAATACGATTCCGTTTTCGTCAACAGTAAGATCGGAAAGGGACTTAGCATACTTTCTACCATACATTTGCGTAAGCTCGCTACCTTCTCTCCAGATACCAGCACCTGCAGCTAATACTTGTGGTGCGTTAAATTCTGTAATAGTTTGCTTCGTACGATCTGCTACTAAATCGAAGTTTAGTCCCATATCTTGCTTATTGATAGCAGTATAGCCTAATGTAAATTCAAAAGTGTTGGTCGATAGTGTAGCAGCATTTTGAACTTGTGTAGATCTACCACCTGTAGCCGCTACAGAAATCGGTACAGTAAGTACTTGATCTCTGTTTTCTTGTGCAGAATAGGAGGCAAGGAAATCGAACTTATCTAAGAACTTACCCGAAAGCGTGAATTCGGTCTCTGTTGTGATGTTCGGCTTCAGATTCGGGTTTGCGAGCTGCTGAGGGAACGAGATTAAACCGTTATTCACGTTCGCAATTTCGAATCTATCATTGAAGAGAGGTCTACCACCCGCAGTACCTAGTGATGCCGAAAGTTTCAACTCCTGGAAGTAAGGAATATCAAAATCTTCGGTAATTCTATAAGCACCAGAGACTCTTGAGAACCACTGCCATCTTTCGTCTTCACCGAATAAAGATGAACCGTCATATCTCACAACCGCGTCCAAGATATACTTGTCTTTATAGTCACCGCCTACAGCGAATGTATAACTGTCAGACCTGATCTGAATATTTCTAGTATCGGTAACAGAGAAGAACTGATAGCCTAATCCACTTGTATCGGCAAGTGTTGCATTAAGGTTGTTAAAGTTGCTAAGTCCTAGGAAATCAGCATCTACTGAAAATCCTTCGTCTTGTCTGTCTTCATATTGATACTTAAGCGTCGATCTTAGGCTGACATCACCTAATTTCTTAACGTAAGTCAATGCACCACTTGCATTGATAGCAAAAGTTTGCGCAAAACCTCTGTCAATATCACCTTGGCCAGGGTCACCCACTACGGCTAGATAACCAGGGTTTTGGAAGTTGGTGCTGTTATCTTGTCGAGTATCAAAACCGAAAACCCCAGTGAATTTCAGGTCATCTGTGATTTGTAAATCGGCTTGTGCACTACTAATAAATCGCTTTCTAACTCTTTCAGACTCATTATTGCTTAATACATAAAATGGATTAAAGAATGAGTCTAAAATGAATGAGTTAGCATCATAATTAAATGGACTACCATCTTCTTCATTTGGAGCGAACCAATCTGCATCTGGCGAAGCAAAAATAAGACTACCAATGTTTCGAGGTCTCGTATCATCTCTATCCCAGATGTATTTTGATCTTATTTTAAGTTCAAATCTATCTGAGAAGTTTTGATCCATTGCCAGAGAGAAGTTATATCTCCTGTTACCTTCGTGAAGATCAATACCACCCGAAGCATTTTGTTGTTCGAAAGAAACACTTACACTTCCATTAGCGGTTCTATTGCTTAGTCTCACGTAATTAGTAAGTGAAGTACTTCCATTGAAAAAGTCTTCCAGGTGATCTCTATATCTAGAGAAAGGAACTTCATTGATCGATGGGTTTCTATCTAGTGCTAGCCCATCTGCATCTGTAATGATGTCACCATTAGCGTCTACTTGCTTGTTATGGAATCTAGCCTTTTCTGGGTGACGTCCTTTGTAGGTGTTTTCAGACCTTACTTCACTTCTGAAGAAAACTCTTGTTTGCCCAACATCAAGGTTACTACCTGATCTCGTATAAATAGCAATTACACCATTTGCCGCTCGAGAACCATAGAGTGTAGCAGCTGAGGCCCCTTTCAGGATTTCATAGCGTTCAATATCTTGAACGTTCACATCAGAAAGACTGCCTTCTAAAATTGCCCCATCTAAAAGAATTAGTGGACCATTTCCTGTTCTCAAGTTTGTAGCACCTCTTAAAAGTATTTGAGGGCCTTGGCCAGGAACATCACTTGGAGCAATTCTTAATCCCGCTACTTTACCAACAAGTGCATTACCTGCATTAGTGGCAGGTGCTTTTGTCAGTGTTTCGGCGCTTAAGCTTGCTACTGAAAATGACAGCTTTTCCCTTGGCGTTGCCGCAGCCACACCTGTTACGATAACCTCGCCGAGATTCTTAGTGTCGGGGTTAATAACTACATTAATTACTGCTCTCGTTCCAATTACCTCTTCTCTGGTTTCGAAACCGATATACCTAAATACTAGTGTACCACCTTCGTCCGGTACATTTAAACTATACTTACCATCTAAGTCAGTTTGTGTACCGTTAGTTGTACCCTTCAGGAAAACATTTACACCTACTAGTGGCTCATTATCTTCTGAACTGACAACTCGCCCCGTAATAGTTTGTACTACTTGTTCGACAACTGTTACGCGATCGGTAGGGGAGGTAGAATTTTTAGAAATCTGAGCAACAGAGATGCTTTTATCGATTTGCTTGAAATTCAACGCTGCCTTTTGAGAAATCGACTCAAGGATATCCGCTACGGTGTATTCTCCCTTTGGTAAAGAAATTCTGACTCCCTTTTTGATGTCTTTCTTCTTGTAGAAGAATTTGAAAGGAGTGAGGCTTTCAAGATTAGTAAGCGTTTGGGCAATTGAAGCCTCTCGTAGTTCTAAGCTAACTTTATATTCTCTAATGCTTTGAGCACTAGTAGTGTTAGCAAAAATCGATGATATTAATATCATCTGAAGTAGCATTCCATACAGAATATACTTCACGCTCCGCTGCAACGAAGCACTGTATATATTTTTCATATATTTGCTTGTGTTTTTAGTTAAACATATAGATAGTAAGTCCAAGGCAGGTCTACTGCAATAGCTTGCCTTGGCATTTTTTCTTGATTAGTTTCTTTTCATACGCGCCAGTTTAATTAGTCAAGTGAATAATAATTTGTTTTTCGTTTACACTACTTTCAAATCCCATAGTGTAGCCGAGAGATCCTAAAATATTTTCTAGGCTTTGTCTTTCGAACTTGCCTGTTCCTTCATACTTCAATTTTTCAACACCCTTACCAACAACTGTAATGTTTACATTATACCATCTTTCGAGTGTTTTTATGATGTCGGACAGGTACATGTCATTGAAGTAGAGGTTGTTTTCTTTCCATGACAAAACATAATCAGGGTTAAAAATTGTCTTTAGCCATTCTTTAGACGTTTTGTCAACGGTTATTTGTTCGTTCGGTGATAGTATAACTTTTGCATCTTTTAAAGAAACATCTGTACGGTTCACTTTTACCTCACCAGTGGCTAGCGCAATCGAAGCATTTTCCTCGTCTTCATAGTCGCGAACATTGAATGAGGTACCTAAGGCCCGAGTGACCAAATGTGTTGAAGTGACTGTAAATGGTAGGTTTTTGTTTTTGGTGACTTCAAAAAAAGCTTCACCGTCTAGTTGTATCCTTCTGTTATTAAGACCAAAACTGTCATCGTAAGTGATAGTGCTTTCTGAATTTAGGGTAACCTTGGATCCGTCACGTAAGAGAATTGAACTTCTTTGCCCTTTTGATGTAGTCTTAGTGATTTGCCGTGCAACTGGTGTTTTTACTGCAACAGGAGCTCTATCTGTGAAAAAGAATCCACCTGCCAGAGTCAATAATAGTATTGAAAACACAACTAATACGGAGGGGTTGGCTTTTCGTCTCGGTGGAACGGATATTTTCTTAGACTCAGCCTTTACCTCTTCGGCTTGTATTGCTGCTTTTACACCTTTTAAAATACTTTCCTTGTCGAGGGTTTCTTTAGATTCATCGGGTGTTTTATCCCAAATTGATTTTAGAAGTTCGTTTGTATCATTTTCATCAAGATCGTTGACTAACCATGTATGCAGCTGGTTACGCTCCTCCTCCGAGCAGTCATCTTTTAAAAAATGATACAAAACGTTTTTGTCTTCCAAATTCACTAGTGTCTATTTATTAATACACCATAAAATGAAGTAGCCGTTACTCCATTCGAAACTTTTTTCTAAATCGAGATAGAATCGGAATAAGCATGGATTGTTTTTATCGCCTTTCTGATCTGTCCTTCGACTGTATTAACAGAGATGTTCAGTTGCTCACTTATCTCTTTATTGGATAGCCCTTCCAGTCTACTCATTTTAAAAATTAGCTTTCGCCTTGGTGGTAAACCTTCAATTGCTTTGAGCAACGTGCTCTCCATTTCTTTAAAGAGCACCTCTTCCATCGTGGAGTTTCGAATCAATAGATCGTCAGATAGCTCTAATCCATTTTTATGTTTCAAGTTATCTCTAATCTTGTTCAAAGTTAGATTCTTGGCAATCCTGAAAAGTAGATTATCCACCGATAGGTTTAAATCTAATTTTTCTCTGTTACTCCAAAATTTTACGAATACATCTTGACTGACTTCTTCAGCCTCTTCTCTCGATTTCAATAAAGAAAATGAAAAGTTATAGACCTTTCCTAGGTTTAAGTGTACAAACTTTTCTAGAGCCTTTTCATCTCCATTTTTCACTCTTTCCAACAGCCTCATAATACCTCCGAAGCTTTAAGTGAAAGAATTAATTAATGTGAAATTCAGAATTGAATGATAATTGGAATTGTCTGTGGTACGACCTGTTGTTAATCTGTGCATAGTTGTTGTCGATTGAGTTTGATAAAAAAATTATGACCTTAATGAGATCGTAACGCAACAAGTCCATCCAAGTTGAGTAAAACATGAATTTTTACTCAAATTGACTGAATTTCTTCCCTATTAACACAATTTTGATGCAGTTCTGCCCTTAGTAGGCTTAAAAAAACATGGCTCCACTCGAATAAATCGAATGGAGCCATGATCCATTAATTGTTTGAGAATAAGCTATTCTATGACAGAAATGGCTTCTTCTACTTCGTCTAATTTAATTTCTTTTTTGTCGCTGTCTAAGTCCACTTTCAGGTCTTCACCGTGAGATGCTGTACCCTCAATATTACCGAGGATTGGTGCGATCACTAGTCCAATTAGACAAGTAAGTTTAATCAAGATGTTCATTGATGGCCCAGAAGTGTCTTTGAATGGATCTCCAACAGTATCACCCGTTACGGCTGCTTTGTGAGCTTCAGACCCTTTAAATGTCATTTCGCCATCTATTTCTACACCAGCTTCGAAAGATTTCTTCGCGTTGTCCCAAGCACCACCAGCGTTGTTCTGGAAGATTGCCCAAAGTACTCCTGAAACTGCTACACCTGCCATGTAAGCACCTAGCGGCTCAGCACCCATAAGGAATCCAATTAGGATTGGGAAGATGATTGTGATGGCACCTGGCAACATCATTTCTTTGATAGCAGCCTTGGTTGAGATATCAACACATTTGCCATATTCTGGAGTCGCAGTTCCTTCCATGATACCTGGAATTTCTTTGAACTGACGTCTAACTTCTTTTACCATTTCCATGGCGGCTTTACCTACAGATTCCATAGCAAGTGCCGAGAATATTACAGGAATCATACCTCCAATGAAAAGTGCAGCTAATACATCTGCTTTGAAGATGTTAATTCCATCAATACCAGTAAATGTTACGTAAGCTGCAAATAATGCCAAAGCAGTAAGTGCTGCAGAAGCAATGGCAAAACCCTTACCGATCGCAGCAGTTGTATTCCCTACAGAATCAAGAATATCTGTTCTTTCTCTTACTTCTTCCGGTAATTCACTCATTTCTGCAATACCACCTGCGTTGTCCGCGATAGGACCGAAGGCATCAATGGCCAATTGCATAGCGGTAGTTGCCATCATGGCAGATGCAGCAATACCTACACCGTAAAAACCAGCTAGTTCATAAGCACCCCAAATCGCTCCAGCAAAAAGGATAATTGGTGCAAAAGTTGATTTCATACCAGTCGCTAAACCAGCGATAATGTTAGTAGCTGCTCCAGTTGATGAATTTTGGATGATGCTCATTACAGGTTTTTTACCGATCGCTGTGTAGTATTCCGTGAAGTAAGAAATAGCACCTCCTACAAATAGACCTACTAATACAGCTCCAAATACTCTTAATGAAGTTATTTCAACAATACCTTCACCAAAGAGCCTCATTTGCATTGTGCCTGGTAAAAGTAAATCGATAAGGAACCAACATGCAATTCCTGTTAAAACGATTGATCCCCAGTTTCCTTTGTTTAATGCAGATTGAACTTCTGCCTCTTTCGCATCATTATTTGAGATCTTAATGATCATAGCTCCCAAAATCGAGAATACAATACCAACACCCGCAATGACTAACGGAAGAAGGATAGGGCCAATACCACCGAAATCATCGGCAACAACACCACCCATATCTCTGATCACATAGTTTCCTAGTACCATAGAGGCTAAAACGGTTGCCACATAAGAACCGAATAAATCGGCACCCATTCCAGCAACATCACCCACATTGTCTCCTACATTATCTGCAATTGTCGCTGGGTTTCTGGGATCATCCTCAGGAATACCTGCCTCAACTTTACCGACAAGGTCAGCTCCAACGTCAGCAGCTTTAGTATAAATACCGCCACCAACTCTGGCAAAAAGTGCAATAGATTCAGCACCTAATGAGAATCCAGCTAGTGCTTCTAAAACGACAATCATTTGATCTACACCGCCGTTGTCCATGCTTCCACTCATAAAGAATTGGAATAGGAAAATGAAGAGGATACTTAATCCAAAAACGGCTAATCCTGCTACACCAAGGCCCATTACAGTACCACCAGTGAAAGATACTTTTAACGCATGAGAAAGACTTGTTCGAGCAGCTTGTGTTGTTCTTACGTTCGCGGCAGTGGCTATTCTCATACCGATGTTACCAGCGAGGGCTGAGAAGAACGCTCCAATAACGAATGCTACTACTATAAAGATGTGAGTAGTTTCTACGAGCGTAGATACTATTCCTAATAAAATTCCTGCGATTACAACAAAAATGGCAAGTACTCTGTACTCAGCGCTAAGAAAGGCAAGTGCTCCTTCTCTAATGTAATTCGCAAGACTTTGCATTTTTTCTGATCCTGCATCTTGACTGTTTACCCATCGTGCTTTCACGATCATGACTAACAAACCAATTAAACCCAGAGCGGGTACTGCATAAAGTAGATATGACATATTTAAGGTCGTTTTTTTTAAAGACCCGCAAAGATAAAAGAAGCGTTAGAAAATGAAAAGCATGAGCCAATAATCTGGCAATCAGAATTGCCAGAAAAGCTAGTTTTTTAGCGAATAAGTCCAAGTCAGATCAGCTTGAAGTCTGCTGACCTAAATTTCTTAAGGTTTCAAGGCGCCAACGCCTCCGTCTATACCGATTACTTGTCCTGTAATCCAAGATCCTTCGTCAGATAAAAGTAAGGTGGCCATGTGCGCTAAATCTTCTGGCCGACCAAATCTACCAATCGGGTGTCTTTTATTAGAAGCTTCTTTTTTATCATCATTTGCCAAAAGCCTTTCTGCCAAAGGTGTTTCAGTAAGCGATGGAGAAAGTACATTGACCCTGATTCTGTGCATACTCCATTCAGCGGCTAGTGATTTCGCCAAACCTTCTACAGCTCCTTTAGCTGTTGCTATCGATGAATGGAAATTCATACCCAACTTTGCAGCTACTGTACTAAATAAAACGACAGAAGGGTTGTCTGACTTTTTTAAGGCCTTGAATGAGGCTTGAAGTACTCTGATAGCTCCTAAGACATTGATTTGAATATCTTGTTGGAACTCATCTGTCTTTAGTCTGTGAAATGGCTTTAGATTGATTGAACCTGGCGCATAAACAACGCCATCCAATACCTCTGGTAAAAAGCTGAAATCTATTTCATCTGAGGTAACATCTATCGTATAATGTTCTACACTAGAAATGTTTGGGTTTTGCCTAGAAGCTGAGATGACTTTAGCGCCCTTGGCTAAAATCATCTCCGTGATACTTTTACCAATTCCTGAACTGGCTCCAACGATGAGTATAGTTTTACCCTCCATTATTTGATTTTGTTGTTGACATATGAGAAGAACTCGCTCTTAGTGCCTTCTTCTTTAAATTTTCCAGAAAACTGGGCTGTCACAGTACTACTGTTCACATCCTCAACTCCTCTAGATGAAACACACAAGTGTTCTGCATCAATTACTACTGCCACATCTTCGGTTTCTAGAATCTCTTTTAATTCATTAGCAATCTGCACCGTTAGTCTTTCTTGGACTTGAGGTCTTTTTGCATAATAATTTACTATTCGATTGATCTTAGAAAGACCTATCACTTTACCACTTGAGATATAAGCCACATGTGCCTTGCCAATGATCGGTACGAAGTGATGCTCACAATTTGAATAAAAGGTGATATCCTTTTCTACCAGCATTTCATTGTACTGATACTTGTTTTCAAAGAGGGCTATTTTTGGTTTGTTTTCAGGATTTAGTCCGCTGAAAACTTCTTTGATATACATTTTGGCTACCCTTTTTGGAGTCCCCTTAAGGCTGTCATCTGTAAGGTCAAGTCCCATAATATCCATAATGTCCCTGAACTTATCTTCAATAAGAGACATCTTAAGGTCATCATCTATATTAAAGGCATCCTCCTTTAAAGGTGTATCGTATGATGTGCCAATATGCTCATCACCAATCTCGTCTATTGTCAATGTATTAGGCTGGGTATTCAACATAATTTCTTTCGGTCTCGTATAGTGTTACTTTTAAATCAAGATGTTCCTCGATTTTGTTTCTTAAAATGTCATAGATC
Organism: Roseivirga misakiensis; assembly: GCF_001747105.1. NCBI lineage: Bacteria > Pseudomonadati > Bacteroidota > Cytophagia > Cytophagales > Roseivirgaceae > Roseivirga > Roseivirga misakiensis. Next base: position 894,836 of record NZ_MDGQ01000005.1, read on the forward strand.
ACTACAACTATATTTTCTGCTGTTGGGTTAAGAGATTTGAACTCTTCCACATCTAGATTTAAGTTTTTATGATCGAATTTGTCGGCTACATGCTCTTTAATCAGATCGCTTAGCAACTTCATATCATATACATAGCCTGTATCCGGATCTGATTCACCACTTACCTTCACTATGAGCTCATAATTATGGCCGTGATAATATTTGTTATTACACTTTCCAAAAATTTCTTCGTTCTTTTCGTCGGACCAATTCGGATTATGTAATCTATGGGCAGCATTAAAATGCTCCTTTCGATAAACTGCTACTTTCATTCCTGATTTTTTCAATGAGTAAGAAGTCTGCTTACTACTTTCTGTTTAATGCATGTACAACATGAGTGAAAAGAGATTTGTTCAAGAAAAATCGATTTCCTCGATAAAAGTCTACTAAAATGATAGGCTGAGTTTATAAATGAGATCTTCCTGAGGAGCGATCAGGAAAAAAATGGCATCTATTTTGTCTTATTTCTAAGATTTGAGGCTCCTTTTACAACTTAAGATGTGTCTATGACATCTTGTGACATTCGTTTACCCTTCCATGACAAACCCACTCGAAAACCCCCGTTCATTTGAGTAAGAATTCGCAAAAAAGATAAAGCGGAGACTTATGAAGATCAAAAACAACAAAAACTCAAAAAACAGAATCATGAAAAATCAAATCAAAACTTTAGCAGCAGCAGCAATATTTATGGCCAGCGGATTTTTAGCATCAGCTAACGAATCCGAAAGAGAAATCTCTCTTACTACTGAAAATCAAAAAGCAGTTGTATTGAAAATGGACAACGTTAAAGCTGGAACTCAAATTTCACTTTTGGATGCAAATGGCAAAGTGTTATTCCAAGACCAAGCGGACGCAGAAGCCTACGGTAAGGTATTCAACCTTTCAAAATTAGAAAAAGGTCAATTACAATTAGAGATCGAAAACGACGAAACTTTAGAGGTTATGTCAATTGAAGTAACTGAGCAGTCAGCTAGAATTGAATCATCTAGTAAGCAGTTAATCGAGAAGCCAATTATCAAGCATAATGGTGAAGGCATGAAAATCTACTTCGGTAATGATCATGATGGAATGAAGGTTTCAGTTTACGATGAGCAAGGCGCTCTTGCTTTCAGAGACAATGTAGAATCTAATGGTGCAATGAAAAGATACGATATCTCAAAATTGTCATCAGGAAAGTATAAAGTACAGTTTACTGCAGACGGCAGAAGCTTTTATCATACAATCACTCTAGATTAAAAGTGCAATTTTAAATGGAGGTATGGCCCCGACTAACAAGTCGGGGTTTTTTTGTGGACGATTATAGACGTTAATAGTTACAGTGTTTCAAAAACGTAGCATTACTGTTCAAAAGTGTACATGTAATTCCGACAAAGAGAAACAGAATTAGCATAAGTATCAGTAAATCAATGTGTTATGATTTTTGGCACGTGTGTTGGAGAAAAGAAGACAGGTCAGTTGCTTTGGTCAGCAACTTTTACAAACTCAAAATAAACAACAAGGTCATGAACTCGACAATATTAAACAACTTAGATACACTAAAGCGCAGGGTAATTTTAGCCCTCGGTGTTTTGGTAGGACTTAGCACTTTGGTACTTGCAAATCCAATTAAAGATGAGGCAAGGTTAACAAGAGAAGAGGCTAACGAATTAATACTCATCATTAAGAAAGAACTTAAAATTGACGATTACGAAGCAGTTTTAGTTTTTGACGAAGAAGAGGGGATTTTCGAAGAGGTTAAGCCACTTCAAATAATTAAAGTATATGATAGTGAGGATGAGCTTTTATTAGAAGCTCCAATCCAAAAGCTTCAAGAGTCTAAGAACAAGCATTTACGTAAACTCTTAAATGCTAGTGATTTTCTTACCGAGTATGAAAACACGAAGTACTACAGACTCGATATTTAAGGTCAGATAATAATCAAAAAAAGGACTCCGATTAGGAGTCCTTTTTTTATGCATCTAAATCTAGAGATGGAGGAATTACTCCTGCACAATTAAAAGAGGGCTTTCATTTTATGAAAGCCCTCTCGAATTTTACTGAGTGTATTAATTAATCTCAGATGTTTAGGATAGGACAAGTATAGAGTAGAAATTTTAAGTGTGCAAATGCACAAAGTCCGTCTAAGACTGGATTTATGGCGTTTTGAGTGTCAATGAATTCACTTTAGATGTAAACGACTAGATTTTAGATTTATAAAAGTCGGGATTTTTTCACAGCATGGAGAAGCTAAATGTTCATAGGCCATAAATAACAAAGGCTACCTCAATAGGTAGCCTTTGTTATAGTTTACAATATATACTAGCAATGTTCTTCAAAAACATCGGCTAGATGATTACCAATAATCTCTGCTGAACGTCCTTCAATGTGGTGTCTTTCAACAAAATGAACTAGCTCACCATCTTTAAATAGTGCGACAGAAGGTGAAGATGGAGGGAATGGTAGGTGGAATTCACGAACCTTTGATGTTGCTTCAATGTCACCACCAGCAAAGACTGTTGTTAGGTTGTCAGGTTGCTTATCTGAAAGCTTTAATGCCATTTTCACACCTGGCCTTGCAGTACCAGCGGCACAACCACATACGGAATTAATTACAACAAGTGAGGTGCCTTTATGATCAGTCAAGTGATCTTCTACAGCCTCGGCCGTCTTTAATTCAGTAAAGCCAGCTTCAGTCAACTCTTGTCTAAATGGGACTAATAAATGTTCTGGATACATATTTTTAATTTTTAATTTTTCTTTTGATTTACATAAAGCCCAATTCTAGCTTGGCCTCTTCAGACATCATGTCTTGGGTATAAGGAGGGTCGAAAGTAAGTTCAATCTCTACATCATTCACTCCTTCGATTTCTTTGATCCTCTGTTTGGTTTCTTCAGGTATTATCTCTGCTGCAGGGCAGGAGGGCGAAGTTAGTGTCATCAAAACGTAGACGTTATTTACTGGAAAAACATTAATCTCATAAATCAAACCGAGCTCATAAATATCAACAGGGATTTCCGGATCGTAAACGGTTTTGATTGCCGCTACAACGTCATCTCTCAGGTTTTCTTTAATTCCGTCTGTCATCTGATACTAATATTTAATTCCGCTGTTGCTCAGTTTTAGCCGAATACGCTAGCCCGTATATCTTCATTTGTTTCATCATAGCACCCAAACCATTTGAACGTTGCGTACCGATGAATCGATTTAAGCCTATTTTATCAATAAAGTAAAGGTCAGCATCTACAACTTCTTGAGGCGTTCGGTTCGATAATATTCGAACCAAAATACTAACCAACCCTTTGGTAATAGCCGTGTTGCTATCTGCGGCGAAAACAAGCTTGTCTCCATCAGCTTTCGCGTTGAGCCAAACCTTTGATTGACAACCCTTAACGATGTTGTCATCAGTTTTCAAAGATTCTTCCATGTCAGGAAGTTGATTTCCAAGTTCCATGATATATTCGATGGTCATTTCTAGGTTGCCATCTAGCATAGAAAATTCCTCGGCTATTTCGTCTTGTATGTCATTAACTGACTGACTCATGGTTATTTGAATTTGCTTATAATGACTTTTAATGCTTCAATAAAAGCGTCTATTTCTTCTTTGGTGTTGTAAACCGAGAATGAGGCTCTAGCAGTTCCCTCAATGCAAAAATGATCCATTAAAGGTTGTGTACAATGATGTCCTGTTCTAACAGCGATACCTTTGGCATCTAGCCACATGCCCAAATCGAAATGATGAATGCCTTCAACTTCAAAAGATATTACACTCACTTTTTCTTTAGCGGTACCGACAATGCGAACTCCTTCGATAGCACTTAGCTTCTCGGTGCCATACCTCAAAAGTTCACTTTCGTAAGCAGCTATGTTTTCTTTGCCCAGTTCATCGATAAATTCTATCGCTTTCTTTAGGGCAATTACATTCGCTATATCAGGTGTACCTGCTTCAAATTTATAGGGGATATCGTTGTAAGTAGTCTTACCAAACGAAACTTCCTTAATCATTTCACCACCACCTTGATAAGGAGGCATTTTCTCTAAAACGGAGCGTTTACCGTATAGAATACCCAAACCAGTTGGTCCGTACATTTTATGCGCTGAAAAAGCGAAGAAGTCTACGTCCAAATCTCGGACGTCAACTTTTAAATGCGATGTTGATTGCGCTCCGTCTACTAAAACTTTTGCGCCTACGCTGTGGGCAATTTTAGTGAGCCTCTTCACTGGGTTAACAGTGCCCAAGGTATTTGAAGCATGATTAAAAGCGACCATTTTCGTTTTAACCGTAATTAATTTCTCTGCTTCTTCCAGTAAGATTTCACCTTCTGGATTTATTGGCATGACTTTCAAACTAGCACCGCGCTCTTCACATATCATTTGCCATGGGACGATGTTAGAATGATGCTCCATTGTTGAAATCAAAACCTCATCACCAGCATTTAAAAACTTTCTTCCCCATGAGCTTGCCACAAGGTTGATGCTTTCAGAAGTACCTTTTGTGAAAATGATTTCTTCAGCTTCGTTGGCTCCAATAAAGTTTTGTACAGCCTTACGGGTTTCTTCAAATGCTGCTGTAGCCCTTTCGGCTAAGGTGTGAATTCCTCTATGAATATTTGCATTGTCATGCGCATAGTAATAGGAGAGGGCATCCATCACCCTTTGAGGCTTCTGGTTTGTCGCTGCATTATCAAAATAGATCAGCGGCTTCCCGTTCACCTCTTGGTGAAGTACCGGAAACTCTGATCTAATTTTCTCAATATCTAAAGTCTGATGCTTAACTATACTTGACAAGGTTACACCTCCAGTCTTTTTGAAATTATATCTTCAACATATCGTTGAAGTGCTTCAATCTCTAAATTCTCTATCACGTCACTTGCAAACGCATTGAGTAATATGGCTCTTGCGTGCTCTTTTTTGATCCCTCTCGCTTGTAGATAAAACAAGGCATCGTTATCAAGTTGACCTGTTGTACAACCATGAGAACACTTCACATCATCAGCCCAAATCTCAAGCTGTGGTTTAGTGTTAATTGTTGCATCGTTGGTTAACAGGATGTTTTTATTTGACTGAAAAGCATTCGTTTTTTGAGCTTCTTGTCTCACGAAAATCTTACCATTAAAAACACCTTTAGACTTATCGTTTAGGATGCCTTTATAGAGTTCATTTGAATAAGAGTTAGGCTCAATATGATCTACTACCGTATGGTTATCTACATGGGTTTTTCCATTAAGTAGATAGAGCCCATTCATGTAGGCCTCACAACCTTCACCATTCAATTTGATTTCTAGGTTGTTTCGAACCATAGCACCATCTAAAGCGATCGTATTGGCAGTGAACGTACTATCTCTTTCTTGTGCTATCGCTATGTTAGACATGTGGTAGGCATCGGTGGTGTCGTTTTCTATTTTGAAATACTTGGTGTTAGCATTTTTATCCACGAATATCTCATTCACCACATTAGTAAATGATTTGTGTTCACCGATAGTATCAAACTTTTCGATAATAGTGATCTGAGATGACTTACCGACAGCAACTATGTTCCTTACATTATAGATAGATTGACTTTTACTACTATCTCCAATAAAATGTAAAGCAATCGGCTTATCTATGATTACATTATCGTCGACCTGAATAAAGAATCCATTTTGACTAAATGCTGTATTTAGTGCGACAAAGGCATCTTTTTCTGCGTTGGCATGTTTGCCGAAATAACTTGAGAGTGTGTCAGTATTCTCTTTGGCAGCAGTTGCAAAAGTTGTGACAGTTAGCCCTTTTTCATCGATCTGATCCGATAATTCAGCACTGTATTTACCATTTACAAATACACAATTATAAGCATCTAGATTTTCAATTTTCACCCCTGAAACAACGGTTGCACTTACAGTGTCGGTATTTTCAGGTGTATTGAAATCGATATTCTTTTCAATTGCCTTGGTAAAGTTTGTGAATTTGTACTCTTCGTCCTTGGGCGCTGGGAATCCTTTGTCCTTCAATACATCAAAGGCATTTTTCCTTACACCATGAATGGAAGATTTACTCTGACCATTTAAACCTTTTTCGAACTCATCGAAACGGTCTAATAAGGTGTCAATGATTGACTGGCCTGCTAATTTATCCATGTCTTAAACAGTTGCGTCAGCTTCTTCTTTAATCCAATCGTATCCTTTAGCCTCAAGTTCTAGTGCTAAACTCTTATCGCCAGATTTTACAATACGACCGTTATATAATACATGTACATGATCAGGTACAATGTAATCCAGTAACCTTTGGTAGTGAGTCACTACAATGGTGGCATTGTCTTGAGATTTCAGCACATTGACGCCGTTAGCTACAATTTTCAATGCATCGATATCTAAGCCAGAATCAGTTTCGTCAAGAATAGCCAATTTTGGCTCTAGCATAGCCATTTGAAAGATTTCGTTTCGTTTCTTTTCTCCACCAGAGAACCCTTCGTTCAATGATCGGCTTAAAAGTGATTGGTCTATTTCAACCAATTTCATTTTCTCCTTCATCAATTTCAAGAAAGAAACAGCATCCAATGGTTTTTCACCGTGGTGCTCGCGTACCTGGTTGATGGCGGTCTTCATAAAGTTGGTTGTCGATACTCCGGGGATTTCTACTGGGTACTGGAATGCCAAGAATACACCTTCTCTGGCTCTTTCGTCGGCATCCATATCCAATAAATCTTTACCTAAGAAATCTACTGCTCCACCGGTAACTTCGTAATCTTCTCTACCTGCCAAAACAGATGCGAGTGTACTTTTACCGGAACCGTTTGGTCCCATGATCGCGTGAACCTCTCCAGGTTTAACTTCAAGGTTAATACCTCTCAGTATTTCCTTTTCTTCTATTCTTGCTTGTAAATTATTTATGCTTAGCATAGCGATTGTGATTTCTAATTTTTTTGATTTTGACTTTTAGGGCGGTAGTAACCTTTTAGTACTAACCTACCGATCCTTCTAGGGTTAAAGCCAATAGCTTTTGGGCCTCAACGGCGAATTCCATTGGTAATTGATTCAACACCTCTTTTGCATACCCATTTACGATGAGTGCTACAGCTGATTCTTCGTCAATACCTCTTTGTTGACAGTAAAAGATTTGATCTTCACCGATTTTCGAAGTAGTGGCTTCATGTTCTACATGTGCCGACTGGTTTTCAATATCTATATATGGGAAAGTATGTGCACCACACTTATTACCCATCAACAAGGAATCACATTGTGAGAAGTTTCGAGCATTTTCAGCACGTTTCATCACTTTTACCTGTCCGCGATAGCTGTTTTGAGAATATCCAGCTGATATTCCTTTCGATACGATTCTAGATTTGGTGTTTTTACCAATGTGAATCATTTTAGTACCTGTATCAGCCTGTTGGTGGTTGTTAGTTACTGCCACGGAGTAGAATTCACCTTGAGAATTGTCACCTTTCAAGATACATGAAGGGTATTTCCAAGTAACTGCCGAACCTGTCTCTACTTGGGTCCATGAGATTTTTGAATTATCTCCCTCACAAATGCCTCTCTTCGTTACAAAGTTGTAAATCCCTCCGTTTCCGTCTTTATCACCTGGGTACCAGTTTTGTACGGTAGAGTACTTTACTTCTGCGTCTTTTGCTGTTTTGATTTCTACAACTGCGGCATGCAATTGATTTTCATCACGCATCGGTGCTGTACAACCTTCTAAATAGCTTACATAAGAACCTTCTTCGGCTACAATCAGTGTTCTTTCGAATTGGCCAGTGTTGGCAGCGTTGATTCTAAAGTAAGTGGAAAGCTCCATAGGGCATCTTACACCTTTAGGGATGTAAGCAAATGAACCATCTGAGAAAACAGCTGAATTTAGGGCGGCAAAGTAATTGTCTGTAACAGGAACTACGCTACCCATATGTTTTTTGACTAATTCTGAGTGTTCTTTAACGGCTTCTGAAAATGAGCAGAAGATAATTCCCAATTTGCCCAGTGTATCTTTAAAGGTAGTTGCAACAGAAACGGAGTCAATTACAGCATCTACAGCTACGCCTGTAAGTCTTTTTTGCTCTGTTAGAGAAATACCGAGTTTCTCGAAAGTTGCCAGTAACTCAGGATCTACCTCATCTAAAGATTTAGGAGAGGCACCTTTTTTAGGTGCTGAATAATAAATTAAATCTTGGTAGTCAACTTTTGGGTATTTGACGTTTGGCCATTCAGGTTCTTCCATTTTTAGCCAAGCTCTATAAGCATCTAAACGCCAATTAAGTAACCATTCTGGCTCTTCTTTTTTCGCTGAAATAAACCGGACAATGTCTTCACTTAAACCTTTGGGCGCTTCATCTGCTTCAAGGTCTACAGTCCAGCCAAATTCGTATTCTTTATTTGTGAATTCCTCTAAAATCTGGTCGTCGGTACTCATTAATTCTTATTTAGAATGATTTCAAATACAAAGGTACAACCTAAAACCTTAACTAAAGGTTTCAGCTTTCTTTTTTATTATTCTGGTATAGAGCTAATCGCCTAAAAGTTGCTTTTGATTACTAGTGTAGGCTGATACTTCGGTTCATTGTTTCCTCTAGAATAACGAAGGTTTCTGTGCGTTCAATCCCATCTACTTTTTGAATCTTATCATGTAAAATATCCTTTAAGTGATCGGTACTTTTGGCGTAAATTCTTACGAACATACTATAGTTTCCTGTGGTATAATGAATTGAGGTGATCTCTGGGATTTTCGCAAGCTGGGCGGCTACCTGGTCATAAAGTGAGCTTTTGGATAGAAAGACGCCCAGAAAGGAGCCAACCGTATAGCCTAGCGCATTAAGGTTTAGGTCAAGTGAAGCACCTTTAACAACGCCCATTTTTTCAAGCTTATTCATCCTTACATGAACAGTACCACTAGAGACAAAGGCTTTTTTGGCTACTTCTGTATAAGGTTTTTTCGCGTTGTGCTGAAGCAGAGAAAGGATTTTGAGATCTACGTTATCGATTTCGTAATTATCGGGCATAATTTGGCGTGTCAAATATTGATATCATAATAAAAGTAGGTATATATTAATTAATCTCTAAATATATACTCAATCGATTATCGATATTTTAAAGAAAGCGTTAGATCTATTACATTTGAAACAGTTTCAAACGAGAAACAATCAAGTATGAAAATAATGTAGGGTGATGAAACAGGCAGCCATGCCCTCCTTTCCCGAGGGTGGAGAAATAGAAATAAATCTAAACTACCGTTAAGACTAATCTCTCTGTGAAGGTTCGAATCCTTCTCCTACAGCTAGCGCAATCATTTTTTCCGAGAACTTCACATGTTGGAGTTCTCGTTTTTTTTAAGAGTTATTTAAGTTCTTTAGGTTGGAAAATATCAAAGACCAGAGTATCCTCATCTTCGGATGTTTTTCTTATCATCAAACCATTTGGAGTAACTAGAATTGAGGTCATATCATAGATCTTAGACTTTTCGAAGGTCTTTTCACCGATGTAATTGAATTGATCATCGTATATCATTATTGAGAAGTCGAGGCCTTCATATTTGGCACCGTTTTGTACATTTCTGAATTCATTAATTGAGTAAGGTAGTTTAGCTATTCTGTAGATGAGTTGGTTATAAGGGTCGGATATAATAGCATGATATTTAGATGTTATGAAATTGTATTCATGAAATTCATTTGAGGCATAGATTTCTGCATTAATCTTCTTACCGAAACCTTTTAGTATGCCTACTTTTGGGTTTTTTAATTCGATGTAATTGATGTTTAAGTCTTGATCAACGGTCATTATTCTATGGTCAAGAGGGTAGCTGATTAGTAGAGTTCCATCTTGAGTAACTGTATTTGACGCTCGAAAAGAGTTGGCGTCTCCGAGTAAGGAAACATCGTGCTCATCATAAAGCTTAAGCTCTTTTGGGATTCTTTCAGTCTTTTTGTTCTTGTCTAAAGGCAGTACTAACAAAGGTGAAGGGCCGTTGGGAAACCATGAAATACGACTAGTGAATAAAATTTTGTTTTCACGAATGACTAGTGAGCAAAGCGTAGTAAAGACGGCCACAGGGTACTCAGGTCCAAGTGACTCGATAGGTGCCTCCCAATAATTACGAATTTTCGCTTTTGAATTGATTAAAAAGATTTTTTCTTGAACAATAGAGTAGATGAAAATCGAGTCTGGACTAATAATTTTGAAGTTCTTTGGCGATCCGTCCATATCAATCAAGGCATCAGGTCCGTAGGTGTTTAATCTAATGGTTTGGGTCAAAGCCTTCTGGTCAAGGGAAAGTATTTTTATGGAGTTATCAGGTTGGTTATAGTGGGCCAAAAAGTTTTCCTCTAGATATCGGAAGTATTGAAACTGTGGGCTTCTTTGGACACTCATTTTGTCTAAAGGCAATTCAATTGTTTTGGTAAAAGCCAAAGACAGTTGACCAGGTTCTTCAATTTTATTTTCAGGCTGAGTTTGGCAGGATAAGACTAAAAGAAATAGTAGAAGTAAAGAATTGCGCATAGTGTGTTTAGTTAGTTGAATATCGGTTTAATCATTTACACTTTTTACCGTTAGGATGGATTTTTGAATTTCTAATCAATAAGAGAGGCAGTTAGACTGAAATAGCATAGCAGATCTCCTGATTATCTCTAGGTTCTTTTATATTTGGTGTTAGCCAAATTTAACTTCATGAGTACTACCCCTTGGATCGAAAACTACCCGAAAGGTATTCCATCAGAAATCTCTTCTGATCAACCCGAAAATTTGTTAGAACTCTTCAACCAAGCTTTTAAAAGCTTTGGTAGTCGGGAGGCGTTCGAGAATATGGGGAAGATTTTGACCTACCAAGAAATAAATCTTCAATCAGAGTTTTTTGCCGCTTATCTGCAAAATGAGGTAGGCGTGGAGAAAGGGGATAGAATAGCAATTCAGATGCCCAATTGCTTACAATATCCAATTGCCTTGATCGGCGCCATAAAGGCTGGATGTATCGTGGTTAACACAAATCCATTATATACTCCGCGTGAAATGGAACATCAGTTCAATGATGCTGGCGTAAAGGCCATCGTGATCATTGCCAATTTTGCTCATAGTCTTCAAGAGGTACTGGCAAAGACAAAAATTGAGCATGTGATTGTTACCGAGCTAGGCGATCTATTAGGCGGGATGAAAGGGAAGCTCGTGAATTTTGTGGTGAAACGAGTTAAGAAAATGGTGCCTGCTTATTCGTTACCAAATGCCAAAAAGTTCAATGCAGTTTTAAAAGCAGGTGCACGAATGAAATATACTAAACCAAGTGTAAGTTCATCAGATACGGCATTTTTACAATACACGGGAGGTACTACTGGAGTATCGAAAGGTGCTACGCTTTCGCATGGCAATGTAGTTTCTCATACCATGATCATTTCGCACTGGTTTACCCCACTTTTAAAGGAAGGGCAAACTGAATTAATGATTACGGCCATTCCACTCTATCATATCTTCGCGCTTAATGTGAATGGTACGTTTATGATGCATATCGGCGCTAAAAATGTATTGATTACTAATCCACGCGATATGCCGGGCTTTATTAAAGAGTTGAAAAAACACAAATTCACCCTGTTTACTGGGGTAAATACGCTATTTAATGGATTGTTGAACCAGCCAAACTTCGATGAGGTAGATTGGAGTCATTTAAAAGGAGCGATTGGTGGTGGTATGGCTGTTCAAGACTTTGTGGCTAAGAAATGGGAAGAAAAGACAAACTCGCCGTTGGTGGAGGGTTACGGTCTTTCGGAAACCTCACCTGTTGCTTCCTGTAATCCGCTAGACGGATCGCACCGTATGGGAACGATCGGCATGCCGATCCCTTCTACGACCTTATCCATTTGCGATGATAACGGGAACCATTTACCGCAAGGAGAAGTAGGGGAGATTTGTATCAAAGGCCCGCAAGTAATGAGTGGTTATTGGAACAAGGATAATGAAGGCGTCTTTTTTGAAGGGGGCTGGTTTAGAACAGGAGATATCGGGATGATGGAGCCTGACGGTTTCTTCAAAATCGTTGACCGAAAGAAAGATATGATTAACGTATCTGGATTCAATGTTTTCCCAAATGAAGTAGAGAATGTAATAGCCGATCACGCCAAAGTATTGGAAGTGGCCGTGATAGGTGTGCCCGATAAAAGATCGACAGAATGCGTGAAAGCTTTTGTGGTAAAAAGTGATGAGTCACTTACCGAAAAGGAGCTAAAGGCGTTTTGCGAAGAGGAATTAACGGGCTATAAGAAGCCAAAGCATATAGAATTTGTATTAGAATTGCCTAAATCCAACGTAGGAAAAATTCTGAGAAGGGAATTGAAAGAAATGGAGGCTGCAAAGTCCAAATAGCTCCTGACTTTAGCGAAGTAATAATGTGACTAAGTGGAGGCTGTAAATCTTGATTTCAAAAGATTGATTTCCACAGACAAAAGTGGAGTCCAAAACGTAATCTTCAATTAAAAAGTCTCCTTTAATTTCGGGAATAGCAGGAAGTAAAGCCGTTTGATCCTGAAATGGTGTTTCTTTATAACTGGGCTTATTACTAGAACCGTTTAAACTCGCCGATAACGATAATAAAAAAGCAAGCCCTAAAAAAAGGCTTGCTAGATATATTGACTGACCTTTAAAGTTCAAGTCTTTCATCGCTTTTAGCATAAACAATCTTCTTCGATGCTAATGAAAGTAGATTCTATTTCACTGATTTTATAACCTGAAAACAGTTCTTATTTGCATTCTGGTTTTTACGGTTTTTCCTCCTTGTTTTCCAGGCGTCCAATTCGGACTATCCATTAATACCCTTAGTGCCTCTTCGTCACAGCCGCCGCCGACACTCCTTACTACCTCAAAGTCTGATAGTTCTCCAGTTTCCTGTACAATAAAGGAGATGTAGACATTACCTTCTATGCCCAAATTCTTGGCTTCTTCAGGGTATTTAAGGTTCTCCCTTAGGAATTTGTTGTAGTTGGACATTCCGCCAGGAAATTCTGGACTTTCTTCCGTCATCAAGAAAACTTGGTCACTGCTAGATTTATCATCGGAGACTATTCCCGCGGCTTGAATATCACTGCCGTCGGGCTTTATATAAAGATCTTCTTCGCCACATGAAGCGAAAAGTACAATAACGAGTAATAAGCTTAGCTTTTTCATTTAGAGTTGATTGGTTAACTATTTTTTTAAATATGAAACTAATATATTAGTTATTATGCGAATAAAAAAGGGCGTCTGTTAAAACACCCTGATTATTAATGACGTAGAGCCTAGACCTTACACGTTTTCATGCCGAAGATGGCGTAAATAGGGCAGAAGCTTATCAGGCTAGTTACCGTAAAGATACCAGCTGCAACAAGCGCCACCGTACCCCACAAACCTGAAACGGTACCCGTGGCATACAAGGCAACCAAGACAGCGACAACTACCAATCTTACAATTCGATCAACAGATCCCATATTCTTTTTCATAGCAATTAATTTATGTTCTCGATTAAAAGTGAAATCCCGAAAATGATGCCTGCACATATCAGACATACTAGCAATAGTTTTGTGACTTTGCTTTTCATAAAACTAATTACCCCATTACTTTGGATTAATTATGTGACAAAAGTCACACAAGGAGAATGTTTTTATCAGGAAATGGCATTAACCTACTGATTGGTGAATAGTTCCATCAGTTCAAATTGTAGGTTGGCATAATTTAAGGGGTCCATATTTCCAGTAATGGCTAACACGGTTTGCGATGGCTTATGGATGAGGAAAAAAGTTATTCCACCGACAGATCCACCACTATGTCCATAAAAAGTCTTACCGCTCGATCTTTTAAAGGTTCTCCAACCAATACCATAATTTGTCAGTTGCCCAGATGCAGTTTTTTGTGACTCCTGCCACTCTTCTAGCGTAGATTCATTTAAATAACCACCACTCATGTGAGCTTGGCCGAACTTACAAAGGTCTTCCGTAGTTCCAACAAAACCTCCGCCAGCCCATTTATAGCTATTATCTACATAAGGTGCTTCCACCACTTCTCCATTTCTAAACTGATAGAATTTTGTGCGATGCTCAATAGTCCGATTGGCATGATCAGGAACTGTATTTTCCATTTTTAAGACATCAAAAACTTCCGTTTGCATCACATTAAGGAAGCTTTTGGCCGTAAGAAAGCCGCCTTGAGGAGCTGCGGCGTTTTCCATCGCAGCAGAGATTAAGTTCCATCCATAAGATGAATACGCATATTTAGTGCCCGGTTCGTTGATGAGCGGATCGTTGATGAAAATCACAAGACCATCACTCACCGTCGGGTAATTTCTGCGGCTATTAAATTCATTTCCTTTGTAATGTCTTATGCCTCCCAAATGACCAGCAAGGAGTCTTAGCGTAACTTTTGGCTCTTTTTTAGGCCAAATAGGTACGTATTTCTGAATGGGAGCATCAAGGTCTATTTTACCGTCATCGTATAGTCTAGCTAAGGCAGCCGCGGTCAGTGTTTTGGAAACACTGCCTATCCTAAATTTGGTTTTAGATGGATCAACAAGTGTTTTCTTTTCTAGGTCAGAAACGCCAAAGCCTTTGGAATAGACTAATTCTCCTTTTTGCGAGATAGAAATACTAAGCCCAGGGACTTGAGTTCGCTCAACGAATGCTTTGAGTTTTTCATCAGCAATTTCCGTTTTGGATTGACCCAATAAGGAGATTGGAAGACTTATCAGTATGACAAGCAGAAACCTTTTCATGGCAAACAATTTTAATGACAAAGTCAATTTACAACCATTTTGTAATTTTTGCTGTCAAAGAAATTGAACCTAAGTCTGAAGTCATGAAAAAGCCTTTTGGTATGCTATTTTTGTTCATTCTTGCGTTAATGTCTTCATGTGAAAACGAAGATGTAACCCTGTTATCGCTTGAGGAATCGAACATTGAGGGGTGTTGGACACACGCTTATGAGGAAGGTAGTGGAACTTACAGACCGTGCGACTCTCAAACTTTCGCACCAAGCCGCTTTAGACAGCTATTTAACTTTAAGCCAAAAGGTGAAGTCGACTATTTGGTATTAGCCAGTAACGATGCACACTACACTGAAGCTGGTTTTTGGACTTATGATCAAGTATCGAAAGAAATATCTATTCTGGATGATAGCGAACATATTCTCCTCAGTTTTATCATTACAGAAGCATCAGAGGATCGATTGCTGATTGAATTTACTTCGGCTAACTCGTTTATTGGCGGCTAGTATCGACAGGTCTAGTTTTCTAGACCATCTCAGCAGTTTCTTTTTCTTCACAAATTGTATCCATTCCTGCAAACGGCACCGGAACTTTCTGATAATTATAAACCTCTTCTAAAGCATTGGTATAGTTATTATCTCCCATACTCAAATCAACATCTTTCATGGTCATTTGACATGGGTGTTCATATCCGCTAGCATGGGTAATCTCAAGTATTTCCTTTCTTAATGTTTTGATGTAATTGTAAAATCTATTCGATTTTAGGGTAGGGTCAATACCAGCTTGTAGCCACTTATTTTGCGTGGCAATACCAGCTGGGCATTTATTTGTATGGCAAACTTGAGCTTGAATACAGCCTATCGCCATCATTGCCTCTCGGGCGATCTGAATCAAATCTACCCCCATGGCAAATGCCATTAAAGCATTGGAAGGGAAACCAAGTTTACCCGAACCGATGAATACTACTCTTTCTGTAAGTCCCTTTTTAGAGAAAATTTGATACACTTGGGCGAATCCAAAAACAAAAGGTAAAGAAACGTGATTGGCAAAGGCAGGCGGTGCTGCTCCTGTTCCGCCTTCTCCTCCGTCGATTGTAACGAAATCGGGGCCTTTCCCCGTTTTAATCATTTGGTCGGTCAATTCTTCCCACATGTCGAGTTTACCGACCGCTGATTTTATACCAACAGGTAATCCTGTAGCTTCTGCAATGCTTTCTATAAAGTCGATCAGTTCAGGGATTGTTGAAAATGCACTGTGATAAGCAGGCGAAATCACATCTTCATTTAATGGGATGCCACGTATTTCAGCTATTTCAGGAGTGATCTTTGAAGCAGGTAATACGCCACCTTTTCCTGGTTTAGCTCCTTGTGATAATTTCAACTCAATGGTTCTGATTTGGGGATTTTCATTGACCAAAGCAACCATTTTATCCAAAGAGAATTTTCCGTCTTCTGACCGCACACCGAAATAGGCGGTTCCAAAGTGAAACATTATGTCTGCTCCATGTTTATGGTGTTTCGATAGCGATCCCTCTCCAGTATTATGATAGCATTCGGCCTGACTTGCCCCTTTATTCAATGATTCAACGGCCTTAGCAGAAAGAGAACCGTAACTCATTGCCGAGATATTCACGATAGACTTCGGGCGATAAGGTCTTTTTCTATTGTTAAAAGCACCGATCACTTTGGCACAAGGAATTTTGTCTACGGCCGTCTTATTAATATGATTTTCACCTAAAGCAAATGGAATCATATTAGGTTTTATAAATATATGTCCAGGTGCATATTGATCTTGATCGGTACCGAAACCTTGATAATTATTTTGACGCTTAGAAGATGCGTAAATCCAAGAACGTTGACTTCTGTTAAAGGGAAGTTCTTCACGATTATTGGCAACAATATACTGGCGTAATTCGGGCCCAATTTTTTCCAACATATACCGAAGGTTGCCAACAATAGGGTAGTTGTGCCTGATTGTTTTCTTTTTCTGTAGAATATCGCGCAATGCGATCAAAACTAATACGGCGATGATCCAGCCCCACCAGGGTATAGATGTAAGGGTTTCCATAGGATTAATCAATTAGGGACTTTAGTGAACTACTCCAGAAAAATACAAATCATTCTAGAGTATTCAATATCTAATACCAGCGGTATGACTAAATGGTTGCATAGGAATCGTTGGTATACAATGAGGCCTAGCTATTGTAACGGCTGATGGACCTTTTTATATCTCTTAGATCCATAATTTGAATGCCAAGAATGGAGACGATACAATAAGCCGTGAAATAGTAAAAACCTTCGAAAATTTCAGCTGAAATGCTCTCTTCTGAAGAGGTGGCCAAATAGGCAAGTAATACCCCGACGACAAAAACATCTGCCATAGACCATTTGCCGATCGCTGCGATAAACTTATGCGTATGGGTTCTATAACGCCATTTTTTTGCCGCTAATACGACTAATAGTAAAACGGCCTTTAGAATAGGAATGATTACCGAAAATAGCAGAATCAGCGTCGCCACTAGGTTGTTCTTATTCTTGAATAAGTCGCGAATTACCTCTATCACACTTTGGGTTCTTTCAAATAACTCGAAATCTCCAATTAAAGGGATTTTAGCCGCTACTCTAATGCTAAGCATCGGTTCAGTCAACCCTGGATATAGGCAGATGAGTGATCCAACAATAAGGATAAAGGCAATGATGTTTCTAGTATTCATAAATTGCTATTCAATACGTTCATGACGCAGCGAGTGACTAAAATGTAACGTGAAAATAAAAAAAGACCACACATGGCGGTCTTTTTTAAATAGGTTTTATCGGTATGTCCCGAACGAACACCAATCTTGAAGGTCGGTGCCAATTGGTGAGCCATCAGGTGGAGATAGTGCATTTTGGATTTTCAAATCACCAGGGTTATTGAAAAACCGAACGATCATATTCGAAATGTAAAACTTATGCGCCTCTTCTGGGCCGTTGGTTGTAACCCCAGGTGACATCGCTTCAGCCACTCTTTTGAGGGCTTCTGTTACATCAAAGTTTTTCATCCCAGAAAGGTTCGCCACCATCAAGCGTAATCCTTGAGCAGCTTCGGCTCTTGCCTGTCCAGAAGCGCTATTGCTATTGTATAGGTTCATAAGCCCGTGCATCAGCTGCTTTTCAACGGCTCTTTTCAACTCTGCATGATAGCCATTTTCGGTACTCATATTATTGATCGCCTTCTGTATCTTATCGATTACATCGATTAGTCCCATTTGATTAGAATCCATCGCTTTTTGCTGTACCAAACGAGTTGCCCTTTGTGGATTAAAGATAAAGCTCATTACGGCGCTGGCAATTGTTTCTCCCGGAGCGACTGGGTCAAAATTGAGTCCAGTTCTGGCCTTGAACGTTTCTCTTGATCTACCATTTCCAGGAGGTCGTGGAGGAATCATGGCAATAATATGATCAGGGAAAGCCAAGTTATTAGGTGTAATCACATTCAATAGGGCATCTAAAGCACCTTCCTGTTCTGCTCGCGGAACCACCTTTTGCTCAGGCTGAGCATCACCACGCATTTTATAGTTATAATATGTACCGCCGAGTACTTTTACGGCCCCTTCAAGTTGATATCTGTGTATCATGTACATCGGTACCAAGACTTCCTCTAATTTGGCCATTGGTGCTCCCATTGGAATATTCTTTTCCGAGAAATTATCGAGCACTTTTGCCCTTACTTCCATTAATCGGTTAAGTTCACTAACCGGGCTTTTTCCATTATCCCAAAGATGTGCTTCAGGATGGCTACTACCGATTGGTCTGGAATCAGCATCAGTAATAAAGTAGAGTTTTCGTTCAATCTGATCGTTGATCAATTCGTCTAAAGCTTTGTCCTCATCTACTTTATCAGGGAAGTCTTGATAACCCCAAGTCACGGCGGCCTTGTCCCAATCACCAATGCCTACATCGTAAGCATTATCCAACGAAATTTCTCCGCCTTTTAATTCGATTAAGGGGTGAGGGTAGTCCATTACCGAGGCTCTGTCATTAACACTCGAAGCATAATTATGCATTAGGCCTATGGTATGTCCTACTTCGTGGGCAGAAAGCTGTCGTAATCTGGCCAAAGCCATTTTTAATAACTTGGGGTCAGGCGTAGTTCCATTTTCATATGGAGTCAATAAGCCTTGAGCAATCAAAAAGTCTTGTCTCACGCGAAGCGAGCCCAAACTTACATGTCCTTTTATTATTTCCCCTGTTCTAGGGTCGGTCACTGACGAACCATAAGACCAACCACGTGTCGATCGGTGAACCCACTGGATTACGTTATAGCGGACATCAAGTGGGTCTGCGCCTTCAGGCATTTCCTCAACTATAAAGGCGTTTCTATACCCTGCAGCCTCGAATGCCTGATTCCACCATCGTGCACCTTCGATTAATGCAGATTTAATGGGTTCGGGAGCTCCTCTATCTACATAATATCGGATCGGCTCTACGGGGTCACTCATTTTGGCATTAGGCCTTTTCTTTTCTAGTCGGTGCCTTCTGCTGAATTGTTTGACAATGTTTTCTTGGATAGGTGTGGCATAATCCATAAAACGGATAGTGCCATAACCAGACCTTGGGTCCGCCTTACGTGGTTCGTAATTAGCATCTGGCAATTCAATGAAAGAATGATGCATGCGTACCGTTACTGCGCTTGAAGTAGGGGTTACACTTCTGATAAAACCGCCTGTTGCATTTCCTGTAAAAGTGATTGTAGCTTCGAATTCAGAGTTTTTCGGGAAGTTTTTGAGCATTGGTGGGTAGATCGCTGATCTATTGCCATCCACTCGGTAACTTCCTTGTCCCCTTAACCTACCCGCCACGCCGTGGGCATCGCTTAGTAGCATTGAAGTAATGTCAATGAGAATCTTTCCATTGCTTTCTGCGCCTACTTTAAAACCTTGAAGCACCGATTCGGCAAACGCTTCTTTTACCGCTCTAATTTCATCAGGATTGTCAGAGACAGCTCTGTAGGAATAATTAGGTTGAACAAGCATAACTTTTGGGCCTACTCTTCTGAATTCAACAATTCGAGTGCTCCCCAATTGACCCCTGTCCAGACCAATATCATTCGAGCCTATACCTGCCGATAAAGAATTTACATATAGAAACTCTTTGTTTAAATCCTCTATTTCAAGCCATACTTTACCAGTTTTTTCATCCCAGTAATAGTCAAAATAGCCCTCTTTTTTGACCATGTCTTTGGTCATACTTGAGATGCTTTTTTGGGCGAAAGCAGTTGAAACTACTAAGCAAAGCACCGTGATGGTAAGCGTTTTTCTGAGCATACTTTTATTAAATTTTCATTTCTCTGAAGCCATCAATATAAGAACTCTTTGCTAAGACAGCCACTCAATTATATTTGTAAGGTCAATAAATCAAAAATCAAATTTATGTTTTTAAGAAGATCGTTTTTGCTGCTAGGTTCTATGTGTCTAGTTGCGATGGCCTTTGCGCAGAAAAAGCCATTAACTCATGATGTTTATGATGATTGGAAAAGTTTAACATCCGTAAGTCTGAGCAGCGATGGCGTTTGGGCTGGTTACCGAATCAATCCACAAGTGGGAGATGCAGTATTGGAGCTGACCAACCTAAATTCGAATAAGAAGATTACAGTTGATCGTGTGTCTAGATACAGCTTTTCTTCGGATGGAAAATTCGTGGCGGCCGTGGTAAAACCAGCCTATGACGATGTGAGGGCCATGAAGCTGAAGAAAACCGCTGCTTCTAAAATGCCAAAGGACTCTTTGTATGTCATTAATCTGAATTCGGGCGAAATGAATAAAATTGCTCGCGTTAAAAACTTTCAGTTACCGAGCGAGTCTGAAGAATGGATTGCTTGGTTGCACGAGAAGCCTTTAAAGCCAAAGAAAAAGCCAAAAAAGGAGCTTAAAGAAGAACCAAAAGAGGAAGAACCTGAGGTAAAAGGTAGAAAGAAAAAGAAACGAAATAAGAAGAAAAACAAAGAGGAGGAAGAGGCCAAGCCTGAGAAAAAGGAGCCAGAAGAGCCAAAAGATCCTCGCGCCAAATCCAAGGGAACTGAACTAGTGCTTCACAACATGAAGACTGGTGAGCAAAAAAGGTTTTCTGGCGTAATGGAATACCGCTTATCACAAGAAGGAAATAGCTTGTTTTTCGAGTACGATGAAGTGGATTCGTTGAATCCTGCTGGGATTTATGCTTTCAATACAGCGAATGGAGCAATCTCGA
The DNA here is from genome assembly GCF_001747105.1 of Roseivirga misakiensis. Taxonomy (NCBI): domain Bacteria; kingdom Pseudomonadati; phylum Bacteroidota; class Cytophagia; order Cytophagales; family Roseivirgaceae; genus Roseivirga; species Roseivirga misakiensis. Next base: position 915,758 of record NZ_MDGQ01000005.1, read on the forward strand.
CAATCAGTGAAGGAATGACTGATTACAAGAAGATGACCGCTGATGATTCTGGTGATCAGCTGGCGTTTTTTGCTAGTGCAAATACGAAAAAAGACGATGACAAATATTTCAGCCTAATGCACTGGAGTGCAGGACAGGCGGAGGCAGCAATCATTGCTGACACAACCACTGCAGGCATCCCAGAGAATTGGATGGTAAGCGATAACAGCAGAATTACATTCTCAGAATCAGGTAAACGTGTGTACTTCGGTACGGCGCCAAGACCATTTAAGTACGCTTATGAATCGGATACGACGTTATTGAAAGAAGATAGACCGCAAGTTGATATTTGGTCTTATAACGATCCATACATCCAACCAATGCAAAAGCTACAGGCTGGTAGAGAAAAGAATAGAACTTTTGATGCAGTTTTTAATGCCGAAACAGGAAAAGTCGTTCAGTTAGCTGGCCCTGATTTGGAATCTGTGACTATTGACAGAAGAAATGATCGAGATTTTGTCTTAGCGATGAACGATCAGCCATACAGAACTCAATTGACTTGGGATACGCAAATGCCGAGAGATTTTTATAAAGTCAGCACGGTAACGGGCGAAGCGGAATTGATTATAAAAGGAGCGAAGGGTTTTCCTTCATTGTCGCCGGGAGGTAATTACCTAACATGGCATAACATCGAAGATGGACATTGGTATATGATGACGTTAGCCTCAGGCGAGACTAGAAATTTAACAGCCGGAATGCCTGTTTCTTTCTCGAACGAGCTACACGATTCACCTTCGTTGGCAGGGAGCTATGGAGGACCAGGATGGTCTGAAAACGATGAAGAGTTCTTCTTATACGATCGGTACGATATCTGGAGATTTACGCCAAAGGGCAGTCCAGTGAATGTAACTAATGGCTATGGTAGAGCAAATAAGATTACCATGCGTTATCAGCGTTTGGATCGTGAGGAGAGAACTATCCCAACGGATAAAAAAGTGACCATTTCTGCATTCAACGAGTGGACCAAAGCCTCGGGTTATATGACCGTAAACATGGGGAGTTCGGCTAATCCAGAATTAGTCGTAATGGAAGATATGAGCATCTACGGCTTAACTAAGGCTAAAAATGCCGATCGTGTTCTTGTAAGAAAGTCTACATACGAAGAATATGGTGAGCTTTACGCCGCCAATGGTCTGGATATGAGTGGTTTGAAAAAACTGACAAACGTAGGTGCTCAAGAAGAGCCATACACTTGGGGTTCTGCTGAGCTTATTGAGTTTGATAATACTTATGACGGAGAGACTATGCAGGCTATTCTGTACAAGCCTGAAAACTTTGACCCGAATAAGAAATATCCTATGCTTGTGTATTTCTATGAAAGAAGATCAAATTCACTACACAGTCACCCAAGCCCAGCACCAAGTGCAAGTACGATTAACATTCCATATTATGTTAGTAACGACTACCTGGTTTTAGTGCCAGACATTAAATACGAAGTAGGCTACCCGGGTAGAAGTGCTATGAATCACGTAGTACCAGCTACTAAAGCGGTGATGGCCAAAGGCTTTGTAGATGAGGATAATATGGCTATTCAAGGTCAGAGTTGGGGCGGCTACCAAGTGGCATACATGGTTACTAGAACTAATATGTATAAAGCTGCCGGTGCCGGTGCACCAGTGGTGAATATGACATCAGCCTATGGTGGAGTGAGATGGGGCAGCGGTATGAGCCGAATGTTCCAATATGAAAAGACACAGACCAGATTAGGAGCTACACTTTGGGATAGACAAGATCTATACATAGAAAACTCACCACTGTTCAAGGTGCCAGACATTGAAACGCCATTATTTATCATGCATAACGATGCCGATGGTGCGGTGCCATGGTACCAAGGGATAGAGTTTTACATGTCATTGAGAAGGCTTCAAAAGCCAGCTTGGATGGTATCTTACAATGATGAGGCACATAACCTTAGACAGCGTAAAAACAGAAAGGATTTATCCATTAGAATGACGCAGTTCTTCGATCACTATTTAAAAGGAGAGCCAATGCCAGAATGGATGGCTTATGGACTGCCTGCTAAATTGAAAGGTAGAACCTTGAGATATGATCTAGTCGATGAGTCTAAGGAAAAAGTTACTGAAGGCGAAAGCCTAAAACTTGAAAAAGGAGGACAGAATAAGTAATTCCTTTTTATAAATATTCGAAAGCCAGCCTTAGTAATAAGGCTGGCTTTTTTTTGGTATGTTCAAAAAACGAGCGCTAATATTCAGTATGTCACCTAAAAGACTTTTAGCGTGCTAAGATCATGGTGCCGTGAATCTAAACCAAGGTAGAAACGTTGCTGGGAGCAAACCCAGACAAATGAGAATTACTTCGAAGCTTTTTTATGCCATAATCATACTTTTCATCTTCAATTCTGCGATTGCCCAAACTAGCGATGCGAAAGCTCAACAGGTAGTCGACAAGGCAATAGAGGTTCATGGGGGAGTGCACTTTCAACAGTCAAAAGTCAGTTTTAATTTTCGGGGAAAGCTTCATACGGTCAACCAAGATGATGAAGGCTATGTATATGACCGAACTTTTAAAGAAGACGGAGATGAGATAAGAGATGTCTTAGATAATGGTGTTTTTAAACGCTTTATTAATGGCGATGATTCAGGTAAAACAAAACGTCAACTGAGCAGAGCTTTCGAAGATGTTAACGCGGTGTCATACTTTGCCATGTTGCCTTACAAACTCAATGATAAAGCGGTGATCAAAACCTATGTCGGTGAGGTTGAGATCAAAGGTGAAGATTACCATAAAATCAAGGTTACTTTTGAAGGAGCTGGATCGGGAGATAGTCCAGATAATGTCTTCTACTATTGGTTTAATAAGGCGACTGGTTTTATGGATTATTTAGCCTATGACAAAGGGGGTAATAGATTTCGAGCGGCCTATAACCAACGTGTCATCAATGGAATTCGATTTGCCGATTATGTGAATTATGCTGGAGGCGATTTTAAATCCAAGTCAATAGCTACTTATGACGAGTTGTATAATCAAGGTAAATTAAAGGAGCTTTCTAGAATTGATTTGGAGGATATAAAAGTGACAAAAATCCGTTAGTCTGATTCGTCAAAAAACCACTTGTCGCACCTGTCTTGATTCCAACCTTTTAAATCCTTCTCATATTGGTTCAAAAAGGTATTAATCGCTTCAATACCGATTACTCCATTCCGATTATTCTCGACCAATTCGGCAACTGGCTTAGATGATTCCAAAACTAAATGTGGCACAGTCATTTTTTCAAGTCGCTCTTTCCATTCAGATGCCTGACTAAGGTCTTTTGGGTGTTTTATGATAATCATTGGTCTGGGGCTAATTCCTCTAACAATTCTGGATGTTGTTTGACAAGCTTTTTCATTTGATCGATAGTGAACTTAGGAGTAATATGCTGTGGGCAATTCCAGTCAAAACCTTTGATGTGAAAAACCACTATACGCTCAACATTGGCTTTATAACCCTTGTCCGTGACTAATTCTAATAAATCCGGATTCTCAGCTGGATCTAAAACTTCTGTTTCTGCCCAGATTTTAAGCCTGGTTCGGGTAGCGTAATCCATTAAGATGAGCGCTGCCTTTTTGGTAGAATGAAAATTACCAGTACTTATATACTGCATGTTTCCACCAAAATCGGCGTATGCCAGTGCTTGTGCATCAATCACTTTCAGAAAGCCTTCAGGCCCACCTCGGAATTGAACATATGGCCAACCATTTTCTCCTACGGTAGACAGGTAAAAACCGTGTTGCTTGTTAATGAATCCCGTTTCCCTAAAAGATAGCTTGAACTTATCTCGTTCCTCCATTCTTGCATAGGATGCACGGGAACCCCGGGCTTCTTGCTCTGCCTTCACGCTATCTGTGAATGCGAAATTTGTAAAATTTTGTGCCATGATTTTTGAATTAATGAATAGGGCTAGCTTTACTGTAAAGCGTTTTGATTTGACCTAATTGCTCCTGAAAGGGAGCTGTGCTATTGAGACCTTTAGAAAGGATCAATGAGCCTTGAATCCTAATGATTACTTCTTGAGCATATTGAATTGATTGATCTTTAGTAAAACCAGCATCAACCCCTAAAATTTCAAAACCCTCAATCCATCGTTGAAAACTCTGCTTTATCTGGCTATCCAGGTTTAGAAGATTTGCGTCTGAAGTGAGCGCTTTTAAAATACAAGCAGACTTACCATCATCGTAAAGTGCATTAATATTGGCAATGCTCCGAAGGAGTCTTTCTTCAATATTTAACTGTTTGTTGGTAAGTACACCGTAGATGTGTTCTTCACTCCAGTTTCCAATAAATTTCAATACTTCCTCAACCATTTGTTGCTTACCACCAGGAAAACGGTGATACAAACTAGCCTTTTTTAGGCCTGTCGCATTGGCCAAGTCCATAAGACTGGCACCTTCGTAACCTTTAGCGCGAAGGACGGAAATAAGGCCGCGCATAAGGTGTTCGTCTTTTACTTTTTGTGGTCGCATGATCAGTCAACCACAAGTTTGTGAGATTAGTTTCCGAACGATCGGTAAAATACGAATTTTAAGAAATTCGAAGGTTGTGTTTCGAGACTAAACCAGGTAAGCCTGCCACCGAAACCCTCATTTCGTTAATCTGATTGATTTCTGGGTCTATATCATAGGCAAAAGCAGTCCTTAAGTCTACTTTTGTCAATACTGAATTTTCAAAAGTAGCGCTGGTTAAATCACAATTTTCAAATCGAGATTCAGAAAGGTCAGTTTCCACAAAATCAACCTCCTTTATGCTGCACTGGTCAAATATTGTCTTTTTTATACTGAGCTGATAGAAGGAGGAAAGGTCGAGTTGACAACTCTTGAAGTGAAAGGCGAGGAGGAAAGGGTTGCATTGATCAAAATGTACGCCCATCAGTTTGCTGTTCTCAAACTTTACATCTTTTAGCCCAGTTTGTGTAAGCTTCACAGCTGAGAGATCGCAGTCTATGAATTCGCACTCCAAAAAGCTATAGTGCGATAGGTCTACATTTGAGAAATTGCAATTTCTAAATACACATGATTCATAGTCCCCTTTCTTCAAATATTTTATCGAAAAGTCTATACTGTTAAACTCTTGCTCCTCTATAATTTCATTCATCTTAAAATGGTGTGTGTTAAAGGTACAATCTATATATCAACTAAGGGAAGATTACTATTTCCCTTTGGTCTCTTTTAGAAGATTTATAAGTACTGTTTACGCTTAATAAAATGACTAGGTTTTGCATCCTGAGAATCGATTTTTATGCTTCAAAAAAAAAGTGAAAAAATAGGTAACCCTTAGATTTTAAACTCGTTAAAGAGTGTATTGATAGTAATACTATTATTCATATAAGTAAAACAATTAGCAGAGGCAAAAATTCATAGTGTTGGTTTAGTTTAGTAGATAATAAATTTGTTTAGAACATCATTAAAATTGCTTCAAAATAAATTGTTAGTTTTTAGTTAAGTAGGTAGAAAAAGAGAGCTTCGGCTCTCTTTTTTATTGAGTATACAAATACTAAATCTTAATGATTAAATAAATCAATACATTTTTGATAAGCTTATTGATCCCTTTGTTAGTTACTTTCATCTCTTTTATTACCTTCGCGGCGAATTGATTTATTAACCAGATTTTACACGAAAAAATCGTTACAAAAACATGAGTTACGTAGGAAAAAAATTCCCTAATCTGTCGGTAAATGCCATGAATGAAATGGGCGATACTATACAGATTAACGTATTAGAAGAGGCTATTCAAAACAAGAAAAAGGTCTTGTTATTTTGGTATCCGAAAGACTTTACTTTCGTATGCCCGACAGAGCTTCATGCTTTCCAAGAAGCACTACCAGAATTTGAAAAAAGAAATACAATAGTAATCGGTGCATCATGTGACTCGGCCGAGGTTCATTTTGCATGGTTGAACACGTCTAAAGACGATGGTGGAATTGAGGGGATCACTTACAATCTGCTTGCCGATACCAATAGAAACTTATCTAGAACGCTCGATATTTTAGATATCTCAGAGGTTTCTTATGATGAAGAAACTGGTTTGGATATGGTAGTTGGTGATAGCGTTACCTATAGAGCAACTTACCTTTTGGATGAGACGGGTACAGTTTTTCACGAAGGAATCAACCATATGCCAATTGGCCGAAATGTGAATGAATACTTGAGACTGATTGATGCAATGAGTCACCTTCAAGAGCATGGAGAAGTTTGCCCAGCAAACTGGGAAGAAGGTAAAGAGGCTATGAATGCCAATAGAGAGGCTACAGCAGCTTATTTAAGCAATAATTAATATGATCACTGAACTGAGTCAAGATAATCTACAAGAGATCATTGATAACAATGATAAAGTTGTAGTGCAATATTCAGCATCGTGGTGCGGCAATTGCCGGATTATGAAACCAAAATTTAAGAAGCTATCCAATGAAACGGATAATGCAGCATTTGTTTTGGTTAATGCCGAGAAGTTTCCAGATGCTAGAAAACTGGCTGACGTAAGCAACTTGCCAACTTTTGCAGCATTTGAAAAAGGACAGTTTGTAAAACAAGTTCAGACGAACAAGTTTGAATCTTTGAAAGCTTTAGTCGATGAGATTGCCGCTAATTAAACACCTGGCAAACTTTATCGAGGAGAATGATCAGGATTATCTCCTAGAAACACTGGAGACGCTAGAGCATCTAACGGAATCTGAAGCTTTGAAGGATGAGGAACTCGATGTGCTCGGTGAAATGATTTCAAATATGTATGGTGCTTTAGAGGTTCATACACTGATGAAGGAGGGTACGCCGAAAAAAGAGGCACTTAACCTTTTTATGAAGCGCGTCATGGGGTCAATCGATAAAGGTTAGTCGAACTATTGAATATAAAGAAAGCCATCTCTGACTCAGAGATGGCTTTTTTGTTTGTAATACGGGCTTGTACTTAAAGGTTATTTCCCTTTTTTGCTTTCTTGTCTTTTGACGTTACTTCTATGATTTGAGGCACAAGTTCTTTCGCCTCTTCTTTGTCTTTCAATTGCATGTAAAATGGGTCGTTAAATGTGAGCCACTCACCCTCGGGCTTAATTGATTTGACAGTATAAATGTCTAATTGATATTCATACTTTCCGAAGTTTCTAGCGTTTTTACCCAATTTGGATTTAAGGTAATGGTGCAGCTCCTCTGGACTATAATTTTTCAAATCCTGATTCTCAATTTGCTTTCCATCGACCCAGATTCGATATTTTTTAGTGTCCAAGAATTGATTCAATAGACTTTGATCAATTTTCATTTTGGCTGGTGCTGGTCGAAAATACTCTGCACCAGATTCCTTCTTGAATAAGATCTTTTTTTCCTCTGTACTGAGTTCGTTGAGCTTTTTGACGATCATTTCTCCTTCTGCCCCTTTATACCTTATTAATTTGATTAAGAAAGGTGGTGGAGGAAGGCGGTGTTCATCTTTTTGATCTTGAACTGGCAAGGTGGCCAGCACCATTTTGGTTTTACTGACCTTAACTTGTACCCAAAGACCATTGGGATTGTCATTTTTCTCGAAATATGAGTTGGTGGTTAGGTTTACTTGGTAAGAGTAATCTTTAGATGCTTTTGCTCGACCTAATAGCCTACTCTTTGAAAAGTGGTGAATATCTTCTGGGGAGTATTTTTTTAGTTCAGCGTTCTTGATTTTATAATTGTCGAGCCAAATACCATAGACCTTTCCGTCTAAGAATTCATCTAGTTCTGACTGGCTAATGGGCTTTCTTGGAGTAGGTTCCCTAAAATACATACCGTTTGCTTCAGGCTTCCAAAACTGCTTTTTTTCTAAATCATTGAGTAGGCGATAGCGTTTCTCAACTATTTTACCATTCACATCTTCGAACCTAACTTTAGCTTCAGTAGGTACAAATGTTATAGCCTTAAATGTGCCGATACTATCGTTTAAAGAACTATGTTCCATAGCGAATACTGGAAGCTTTATGAACTGTACATTTTTGTCTGGTTGGGCGTCTTTGTCCGACTTAGGAATAGCCCCAATTTTTGTGTTCCTCGGTTCTAAGTCATTTCGCTCTTCCTCGTTCGTGGTCGTCTGATCGTCTACCACCTTAGCCACGGTATCCGTGACACCAAGTACCATAAATGCACTGAAAATGATAAGCCCAGCTGCAACTGGTTTTATCAAAGACAGTATCCTGTTTGTGTTTTTAGTCATCATATTTAATCGTTTTTTAGTGAAACCATAATTCAAGTTACTGGCCAAAACTGGCGTGTTTAACATTTGCTTTTCTGTATACTCTAGTAAAATTTTTTGATAAGCGTACGCCGATTTTGAGAGGTTAATCGCATATGCATCTGCAAGAAATTCATGATTTAATTTGATTGCTTTCTTGATAAAGATGATTATCGGATTGAACCAAAATATGCACTGCATGAACTCAATAAAGATTATATCTAGGCTGTGCTTATCGTTGATGTGTAATTTCTCGTGTGCGATAATTTCCGCAGGTAAGTTCCCCTGTTCGAAACGCTCTTTATTAGTGAACATATAGTTCATAAAACTAAATGAAGTGGAAATGTCCGATCTCAAAGCAATTTTCACCCCGTCTGCTCGTACAATTTTAGCTTTTCTTTTGAGCCAGTATATAGCTACTAGGTTTCTGGAATAACGAAGGCATAGAACTCCGGTGATCATCAGGTAAATGGCCCATATAATATTTGACGAACTAACTGATTTTTGAGAATTCGATTCACCAGCTATATTTTCCTCAAGGTCAGATGCAAAGAAGGTCTCTTCAACGGTGTTATTTGCTAATTCATTTTCCGAGACATATTCTTGAACATACATATCAGCAGGGACCTCTACATAGGTTGTCCTAACTATTGTGACGGGAATGACAAGTGACAAACCTAGAATAGCGAGTAAGTAGAATCTATTGAACTTGAAAAGACGGTCCTTCTGAAGAGCAATGTGGTAAAAGAGCAGTAAAACACCGCTACAAATTATGAATTTGATGAGGTACGTAATCATTGCTTTCTATTTTTGATTTGATCGTCTACAATCTTTCTTAATTCCTCTAATTCATCGTCAGAAAGGTTTTCTCTTGAGGTGAAAAACGATGCGAATTGCGAAACAGAATCGTTAAAGAAACTCTTCATAACACCACTGAACTGTTTCGAAGAGTAGTCCTCTTTTTTGAGAATTGGGAAATACTCACGAACGTTTCCATACTTGTTAAAGCCGATGGCTCCTTTGTCAAGCAGTCGCTTTAACAAGGTAGCCACTGTTGTTGAAGCTGGTTTAGGTTCAGGATAGGCGTCCATCAAGTCTTTCATAAATGCCTTCTCCAATGTCCAAAGATGTTGCATGAGCTGTTCTTCTGATTTCGGTAAGTTCATTCTACTGTTGTCGTTTGTATTCTACAAATGTAGAATTAATATTTAAAACTACAACATTAGTTAGTTTGAAATTGTTTTGACTTCTCAAGAAATTGTCAGAAATACACTGAAACATAGATTCCCCGGTTGAATTTTATTTGTTATTATTTCAATATGACGTTCTTGTAGAAACATCATTAAATCTTTTCGTAAATGTCTTACTTGTTTTGTCGGAAGCTAAAAATGAGGATGCTCTTGCTGGTACTTATAGTGATAAGCCTTGGATGTAAGTCCGAGATAGGCAAAGGTCTTATCGTATATGACTCTTTTCAGGTCAATGATGTATTGACTCATCAGGTTCATAAAATCAGTGAACCTCTCTCACCTAGTAGGATTGATATCATCGATTCTTTAGTACTGATGATAGACTATAAAATGGAGCATGCTTTCCACTTTTATAAGATATCCGATTGGTCTTATTTAGGTGGTTTTGGTAAAGTGGGAGATGGTCCGGATGAGGTGAAAATGCCAAGATTTCATGGACAATTTGTTAAGAAAAATGATGAAACGTTCTTTTGGGTTTCTGATTTTAGAACCTACGATTTAAAGAAGATTAACCTTTATGATTTATTAGCTACAGGTGATGCTGTGCCTAAGGTAAGACTGAAGTTACCACCAGTGCTTACTTGGACCTATAATGATATATATGCTATTTCAGATGAAGAATTCATAGGCACAGTGGAAGGTGATGTTTCCAAAGAGGCTTTAGGGGTAGAATCAGGTCGTTTTTTCAGTTATAAAAGTCAGGGAGATACCGTTACCTGGTTACCTAATTGGCCAATTCAAGAAACCGAAGTTGATGCAGAGAAGATTGGTTATTTGTACTCCTCCTTTTCTTCATTCAACTCATCTACAAACCAAGTTGTGTCTTCAATGAAATTTTATGATAGGATTGATCTGGTGGATGTAATTAATAATTCTGTATCAACACTAATTCAAAACGGAAATGAATCGATAAAGGAAGTTGACCTAAAAGATGATCGCTATTTAATACCACCTAATGCAATGAATTACAACGGCTTCAATTATGCGACAACAAACTACATATACCAGCTCTATAATAAATTCAGCGAGAGTGATTCAAAGGATTTTTTTGCAGGTAGACAGAATGCAATTCCGATGTACGAACTTAGGGTTTTCGATTGGAGTGGAAAAGCTATTTACAAGGCTACGCTCGATAAGCGGCGGCTAGGTCGGTTCTTTGTTGATGAAAATACATGGACAATGTATGTCATCAATAATGGTAGAGAGCAGGAAGAGGACTTGATAATATCTTATCAATTAAAGGATTTGTCGTTAATAGATTAGCTACATGAGTTCCCAACTTAATTCCTTTGACGTAAAAAAAGCTCGGTGACCAGCCGAGCTTTTTATTTAGATTTTTGTTAAAATCTAGTTGCCACTTGATGTTGCAGTGCCTCCGATAACTATATGATCCGCTACGTCTGGAGCTGTCTCATAAACCATGCTAGGGAATGAGTGATTATAACTATTAAATGTACTAGCACTCAATTTTTTTAATTCTATCTCTTTTTTCAATTGGCTGATTGTCTTTTTGCCACGAGAGAAATCCTCAATTTGGCTTTTCGAAACTTGAAGTCTAATCGCCTTCGGTAGTTTGGTCTTTCTGAAAGAAGAGCCAAAGTTCACATTGAAGATGATCACTTCATCACTTTTCACACTTCTTAATGTTCTGCCATAAGTAATAAGGCTTTCTTTGACTAAATCTATGAGTTCATCAAAGCTTTCTTCAGCTAGTTTATTGCTGTCTTTTCTGTCATTCGACGACTGTGATCTTAAAGCTGGGGTGCCATCGCCCGCAACAGTATAGCCAATGAGGTTGCCATAATTTCCTCTAATGTTTAGATCGTACATTAAGCCGAAACCTTCGAAATATGTCCAACTAGTTTTGCCACTTCGCCTAAAAGCGCCTTCAAAATTTGATTGGAATAAATCATCTAGTATGCCAGCCATTATTCTTGCGTCTTGCATACTGCTACTTACTCTATCTACTACATTAAAGTCTATTTTTTTAGTCGCTTGCTCGAGCGTAGATTTTCCAGTGAGGTAGCTATTGATTGTCGAATAATCTATGGCACTAACCATTCTCTTTTTATCCAGTCGCTTTCCACCTCGGTAAACAATAGTACCACCATGAATAGAGCTTCTGTTAGTCTCTTTTGGGTCGTCCTTTTTCAAGGCGTCATAATTGACATTTAACATTACTTTTTCCCCTGCTTTTAAATCAGTAAGAATGCTCCCATAGTTGACAAGGAAGTCACCTGTCAGTGATTTTAATCTCTCTTCAATTGACTCATTATCCTCACTGATATTTGCGCTTGTTTGTCCATCGACAACCGTGACGGCATCTTCGCCACCAGAAGCGGCTAACTGATCAATCAAGATTAGTTGTGAGGCATTGCTTTGCGCTCCTATATTAAAGATTACTCCTTTGCCTGGTACGTATATCCCTTTTGCACCACGTGTAGAGGCGTAAAAGCTTCCTTTGCTACCATTGAATAGGCCATTGAGCACATTTTGAAGAATGATTATATCTCGCTCCATTTTTGGAAGCTTAGAAAGGTCTTGTTGAGTTCGGCCGAAGAAATCAACTTCGGCTACACCTTGTGCATCCTGAGCATTTAGTCCTGTACTTAACACGAGTACTAGCGAAGCTAAAATCCATTTGTTCATTGTTGTTTTTTTCATAATTCAGATACTTAATATTATTCCTTTTCTACTGTTATTTTTTCATTGAATTGGTCAGCACTGAGCTTGCCATTTTTAAAATTTTCTAAATCTTCTACATTCCATTTGGCTACTAACTGATAGGTTCTTTGGTCCGATCCTTTGGCCGCTGGAATAACTTTACCGTCCTTCTTTATCTCTTCATCTTTTACATCAAAGACTACTTTAAACTGTTCTTCTTCTGATAGTAGTGGTAGGTAGCTATTGAAATCTTCTAAGAACTCTTCCAAAGCCGTCAAAAGTCTTTCTTTTTGTAGCTCAATGATCTGTGATGAATAGAATAACTTCATGATTTCACTATCTCCATTTCTGAAAAACCTGTTTTGTGTATTCATCAGTATGCGTGCATTAGTTGCCGTGATAGTAAAAGTGATCCCCTCGCCTGATTTATGAGTGGCCTCAGTACCCTTGATGTTGTTGATCAGCGGAGCGCCATCCCATTTTTTCAAGAAGTTGTCCAAGGTGACTTTTGAGATTTCCATATCTCTTTTGATTGCGTTGAATGTTTGACCAAAAACATTGCTGCCGAGAAAAAGACATAGGAGGATCAATAGATATTTTGAGTTTTTGACCATTCTATTTGTTGTTTGAATTATTCGCTATCACCGTATTTACCTTTTCTTCAAGATCAGTCAATGCTTCTTCTAACCTAAATTGTTTGCCTATGGTAGCATCTTCTAGATCAGTAAAAGCTGCTTGAATACCTCTTAAATCTTCGATGCGTTGGGATTCAATATTGTTTGAAAAGTTGATGACTATTTCTCTTAATATTTCTCTATAATCTCCGCTGAGTTTATCATTAAAACCGACCATTTGGGTCAAAAGCGCCTCTTTTTCATTGTTGAAAATTTCTCTAATCAAGGCTTCGTTATCCACATTGGTTTGCAAGTTTTCTAACTGCAGACTTAAACTATCCTTGTTAGCTTGTAAGCCGTTTTCTACAAATTCTGAAATAGAAAGGTTATTGTCATTGATCATACTAGTAACCTGTTCTTCGGATAATCCTCTTTGTACTTCTCCATACCCCATGTAGAACCCGTCATTGTCATAATTGACTTTGAAACCTGAGAGCCAGCCGAACGTCATGATGAGCAGGAGGGTAGCGGCAATGGCAGCATACTTTCTCCAATAAAGCCATTCTTCATTCTTAGGCGGCGCCATAAAAGCGAGTTGTCCTGGGATTTCCTCGTCATCAAGTTCATTGAGAAGAACTCGTGTATCGCTCAAGCCTTTTAAGCGGCTTTTTTCCTCAGGGTTAGCTTCTAAATAAGCCTCAACCTGCAACGACTGGTCTTCCTCAAGCTCACCATACAGGTAGGCGATCAAAATTTCATCGGTTGGTTTATAGTTCATATTGCACCGTTTCTCTGTTAATATTCCATTGATCTAGTAGTTTTTTCAAACTACCCAATGCGTAGTAAAGCCTAGACTTTACAGTGTTTTCTGAGATTTCCATTACCTCAGCTATTTCACGAATCTTTAGCCCCTCATACTCCTTCATAATGACTACCATTCTCTGTTCTTCTGGTAGTGTAGAAAGTGCTTTTTTCAGTACTGATTTTAGTTCGGTATTTCCATATACTTGTTCAGGGTTTTCATGACCGCCGTTGGCTACTGTATTTTCAATGTCCTTACTGTCATTCTTGCTCTGTACTTTCATGAAAGGGAAAACCCAACGTTTTTGCTGTTTCCGAACTTCTTCGTGACAATAGTTAGCAGCAATCCGATAAATCCATGATTTAAAGCTGCCTTCATCTTTCAGTTTACTCAGGTTTTTATTCATGGAAATGAAGGTTTTCTGAGTCACTTCCATGGCCATATCGTAGTCATTGAAGTACTTATAACTGAAGTTGTAAATCCTTTTTTGCCATTGCTTTACCAATTGGTTCATGGCGATAACATCTCCCGATTTGGCTGCTGCAACTAAGAAATTGGTTTGTGGCATCAAGTTGACTTCCTTCATTGGTTTTCCGTTCCGGATTTAAGATGTCAGGAGATTAAAAAAAGTTTGAAGAAAGTTAAGAAAAAGAAAAGTGACCTTAATTCTTAAGCTTGTGCACGATACGCTTAGCCTCTTCAATCACATCCTCAGGAAACCCATTGACTTGGAGGATTTTAATGGCGTTTGTTTTTTGAAGACTACCAGTTTTGAGTTTATAGTCAAATACGATTTCATTTTCGACGATTTGCTCAGAAAAGTGGTAAGTGCTGTATTCCTCTTTCAATAACTCCGATAATTCTAGGTCGTGGGTAGCGACAAAGACAAGGTTTCCATTCTGTGTTAGTTTGCTTAATACAGCTTTGCCGGAGGCGATTCGTTCGAGGGTGTTGGTCCCTTTAAATAGCTCATCTAATAAAAATAGATGGGGGGTTGGCTGATCGCTCGCTGCTAAAAGCTTTTTGATAGCCGAAACTTCTTGAAAGTAATAGCTGGTATCATTCATGAGGTCATCAGCGATCCTAATAGCCGAGGAAACATGCAAATGAGGTATACTAAAAGCTTCGGCAAAACAAATGTTGAGCGTTTGACCTATGATGGCATTTATACCCAGGGTACGAATAAAAGTAGATTTACCAGACATATTGGAGCCAGTAAGCAAAATAGATTGGCCATCTACTTTCAGGTTATTGTCGACAGGTTCAGTAATCAAAGGATGGTAGCCCTTCGTCATATGAAGCGTACAGAGTTTGTCAGTCAGTTGCAACTGACTATGAATATCTAATGAGTTTCGAATACTCTGAATATTAATGGAAAGGTCAATTTCACCTACATGTTTGAATAATTGGTGGATATGGTCTTTCTGGTTTTCGAGTCTATCCAGAATCTTAAAAAGTAGTATGGGCTCTATCACAAATAAGGCTTTAATAAGCTCTATGATATAGTCTACAAGCTCTCCAATTTCAGATTTAGGGGCAGGGTTGAATTTGAATACTGAAATTAGAGATTTGAGCGTCTCTAGTTTGCTAATAGCTTCCTTTGTAGATGGATCTTCGTTATCGAGATGCTTGGCGGTGCTTTTTGCCACATCCACTAGTATGATGAGCTCAGATAAAGATGCAGCGTATTGATAGAGATTTTTTTTATTCCAATAGTGAATGATAAAGTTGCCGATCAGTATAAAAACTAGAGCGATCCAAAGGACAGGATATATAAAAGCTCCTAGAAAGGTAATACAACTGATTATGGCTGATAATTTGATTGCCCAAAACCAAGGTGGCGGTTGTATTTGCTCTTCCAGAAATATCGTAGGTAGATAGTTGGCCTCAAAACTAGATAGTTTAGAAAGTGCTACAATACACTCCTCCTTTGCTTTTGGATTCTCTTCCAATTGCGTGATAAGTGCCTCTCTTTTTTCGGTAGGCGTCCTATCATTTGGAATGCTCTGAAATTCACGATAAAGGTACTGTTGGCCAACTTTGGAAATACTCCTGTCTAGGAACATAAAGAGCTCATCGAAGTCTAGGTCATTATAGGTAGCGGTGGAGATTCTAAAACTGTCTTTTGAATCTTTTGTGCCTTCGGCGTATTTCTTGATAACGTCGAAATGGAAAACTTCCTTTTTCAGTTGGGAGTATTTCTCGAGTAGCGCTATTCTTCTTTTTTTCGATCGGCTGAACATCACCTTACTTTCTTACTAGTTAATCAATCTGTTTTAGATAATGATCAAAGGAAACATAGAAGGTAATTGAAATACCTGAACGTGTCAAAACAGCTACGATTGAAGACTAACGTCGTCTTTGCGGTATCACTTTACGATTGGCCATATCATATTTTCTGTTGGCACGTAGCATATGAAATCTTTCCTGATTAGGTCCGTTTTTGACGAATTGATTTTTAGTTTGATCCCAATGCGTACCGTCGTAAATCAAAACATAACTTTGTCCTATGACTTCAAACTCATTACCGCTAACCAATACAGCCGTATTCTCATCGATGGATAAGCCAAGTAGGGAAGGGTATACATTTAGTACTTCGAACATATCAAACTGTCGATTTCGTGCCAACGTATGCTGATCGATCGCGATATTCTGGACAAAGCCGAATCCTTCTTCATGATCTCCCACCATAATTGTGTTCGTTTTACTATCTCCTCGGGCAAGGTAGGAACCTTGAATTGTGGCTCCAGCAGAACTGCCACCTATGACTCCATCTCTGTCTAAAACCTTGAATAAGTTTTCTTGAACTCTTGTGTTCAAATAAGAATCCGCAAAACGCCATTGTCTTCCGCCCGGTAGCCATACTCCTGTAGCGTCATTCAAAACATCGGCAAATTCAGGTTTATCAGCTTCTTTTGGGTCAGTTGTATGGAGTACGGTGACTTTTTTAGCACCCCGAGCTTTCCATGAACTGATTATGCTTTCTTCGATGGCCTTGGTGATTTCTCTGCCACTGGCTGTTGGGATAACGACGATATGGGACTCTGTGCCTCCAGCCAATTCAATAAACTTGGCAAATACTGCTGGGTCTCTTAATGCACCTCCGGCAATGATTAAATGCCCGTTTTTTGGCCCTGTGGTTGTTGTTTGGGCAGATAGGTTTAAGGCTAAGATTAGGGCAAGAATAGAATAGAAGGTTCTCATTTTACGATCAGTTTAGCTACATCTTCGATGATTGAATCAACCCATTCGGTATACATAATACCAGAAGGGTGTAATTCGTCTTTAGCCACAAGTTCTGGACGTTTTTTTGCTTTTCTGGAAATAGGGGTGATGTTAAAATATTTGACCTTGTACCTTTTGCTAATGCGTCTACCAATTTTATTATAGAGGTCTATTTCTTTTCTAATCTCATCTTCTTTCTGTTTTCCGAATGGAGTTTTTCCATAATCGGGAATAGATACCACAAAAACATGCTCTCTGTTACCATTAGCGAGCTCTATGGCGGTCTTGATCAGTTTCTCAAAGTCAGTTTCAAAGTCGACTATAGGTCTGTCTTGGTATTGATTATTCACCCCGATGAGTAGCGAGACCATGTCATAAGAATTGGATAGGCTGAAGTCATCAACTATGGCCTTTTTAAGGTCATCGGTACGCCAACCAGTTTTAGCAATGATTTTTGGAGATTCCACCGCTATACCATGATCATCTGTAAGCCTTTTAGCCAATTGGACTGGCCATCTTTCATCTTCTGAAACACTCTCGCCAATGGTATAGGAATCACCGAGGGCCAGAAAGGTCTTAGGTTTTTGGTTTTGTGCCATAATTGAAAATGTTGTGAGACAAAGCATTAATCCTATGAAAAGCTTTTTGAAGTAAGGCATAGCTAATGATAAGTCGCTTTAAATTAATCGGTTAACTCTCTTAAGTCAACTGGTACCACTCTAGAAACTCCCTGTTCAATCATGGTAATTCCATAGATGATATCTGTGGCGGCCATTGTGCGTTTATTGTGTGTAACGATAATAAACTGCGATTCGGTCGAAAATTTCTGAATAATGTTGTTGAATTTATCAATGTTAGCATCGTCCAGAGGGGCATCTACCTCATCGAAAATACAGAATGGTGCTGGCTTCAGTAAATAAATCGCGAATAGTAGAGAAGTAGCGGTCAAAGTTTTCTCTCCACCCGATAATTGATTGATTGTTAACGGCCTTTTACCTTTTGGTTTGGCCATTATTTCTATAGGTGACTCTAAAGGTCGCTCTGGATCAATGAGTTTTAAATCACAGTCATCTTCCTCGGTAAATAGCGACCTAAAGACTTGGATAAAGTTTGTTTTGATATTGTCAAAAGCCTCCAAAAAGGTTTCTTTCGCTACCGTATCAATCTCTTCGATGGTGTCAAGTAAAGACCCCTTGGCGGCTATGAGGTCATCGCGCTGCTCAGAGATGAAAGTATGGCGTTGTTTTATTTCGTCATAAGCTTCCATGGCCATCGGGTTAACTGGTCCCATTTTTTCTAGCTTATCTCGAAGTTTCAAAACTATGGCCTCTAACTCTTCAATAGATTTGTCACTTTCTAATGGCTCCTCTGTTTTGAGTAATTCATCAAGGTTTACATTGAACTCAACCGAAAGCCTTTCTTTTACTGAACTTAGCTCAAGCTTCGTTTCGTTCAATTTATTCTGTAACTCCATCATGAGGGCATCAGAATGCTCACGCTTTTTCTGTAGCTCTCTTAAAGTTTTGTCAGAGACATCGATTTCTCCACGTTGTGCGTAATAGTCTTTTTCAGCTTCGTTAACACCTTTTTCGATAGACTCTTTTTCATCATACATGCCAATGAGTTCGTCTTCATTGGATTCAGAATTAGTAATGAGTCTCTTTATTTCTGCTTCGTTATTCTCGAGTTCTACCTGATTCTTTTCA
This sequence comes from Roseivirga misakiensis, assembly GCF_001747105.1. Lineage (NCBI taxonomy): Bacteria > Pseudomonadati > Bacteroidota > Cytophagia > Cytophagales > Roseivirgaceae > Roseivirga > Roseivirga misakiensis. The sequence goes on from NZ_MDGQ01000005.1 coordinate 934,242, forward strand.
ATCCTAACTTTGCTGCCTTCAAAAGCAGTCTGCTTATAACTGATTTCTTGAGTTACTGAATTGACTCTGCTTTGTTTTTGATGGAAAAGAATGTTCTTCTCGTTATAAGCTTGAGATTTTTGAGATAACTGCTCGTTCTCTAGTTTCGCCTTAGATTCAAGCTCACCAATAGTAGCTTCTATCTTTGCAAAGGCCACTTGCTCTTCCCCAACCTCTGGCACCAAATGATCCAAAGAGTTACTCAATTTCTCGATGTTCTTGAGGATGTCCTCTTTTCTGTTAGCACGACTAGTGAGCATCTGCGCTAGTTGCTCCTTCTTAGTTTTTAGGGAAATGTACTCTTCGTTTACTTTACCAAAATCACTTTGTAGCTGTTCTATCTCAGATTTGAAAGTGTCTGATTTCAGTCTGGCTAACTCTTGCTGTTTTTGGTCTAAGCGATCTTTGATATCAACAGACTTGGTTTCGAGCGATTTGATATCTTTTTCGAGCTTTTCTAAGTTTTTGGCTCTACCAATTCTCTTTCCCTCAAACAGACCAACAGAACCACCTGCAATACTGAATTTGCGCTTAGTGTACTTTCCCGTTTCAGTGATAAATACGGCTTCATCATCCATCGGGATTTCTCCTGGCCCGCCATTTATGATGAATACGTTTTCTAGAATATGCCCGATCAGTTTCCTGTATTTAGGCTCAAATTCTACAATCTCCGTTGCTGGAACGGCATTTTCGAATAAACGCGGTTCTTTGGGTTCATACCGCTCTAATGCGTCCAAGACAAAGAAATTTGCCTTTCCCTTAGAAGCATCACTTAATATATTCACCGCTTCAAAAGCCTGTCGCTCAGTATCCACGATGTAGTAATTCATGTAGTTTTCGAGATAATTCTCAATCGTTACACGGTACTTTTCATCACAGGCAATAATGTCTGAAAGGAGAGGGGCCGTCTTGTTCCAATTGGCTTTCTTTTTTAGAAACTTGATGGCTTCTGGGAAACCCTCTAGGTTTTCTACTAACGACTTTGTGAGGTTAAATTCATTCCTTTTGGCATCCAGTTTCCTGCTCACTGTTGTGAGTTCATCTCGAATGATGTCAATGGTTTCGGTCGTTTTTTGAAGGGCGTTGTTATGTTGCTCTTCTTGGACCTTTCGCTTGTCTAAAGCCTTTTTCTTTTGATCTAGCTCCGTTTCTACTGACGCCAGTTTGTTATCGAATTGGGCTAGCGTTTCCGATTGTTCGGAAGTATCAGACTCCGTTTTGGAAAATTCACCTTTTAAAGTGTCGAGTTGGATTTGTTTAACCTCAATCTCTTTTTTTAACGTATAGAGTCTCTCTCTTTTTACTGTGAAATTCTGTCTATTATTTTCGAAGGCCTCTTGCGCTTCTTGCGCTATCGCCTTTTGCTCGTTATAGATTTTTTCTAAAGAATTCACTTCAGCAGTTACCGTAGCCAGTTCTTTTTCGGCCTTCTCCAACTCATTTCTTAAACTGTCTAAACTAAAGGCGGCGCGTTCGTTACTCTTCTTATCTGCCTCCAGTTGCTGTCTAAGGTTGTCGCTTTTGTCTTCTAGAAAAGTAAGTCGTTCGTTTTTTATTTTTCGATCACTTTCGAACTGTCGAATCTTATTGACGTGTTCATTCAGTGCTTTTTGTCGAGAAGCCAACAGCTTTTCTTTAGAAATCAAATCTGTTTTGCCCTTCTCTATATTGGCCTCCTGATTAGCTATCATTTGTCCAATCTCAACTTTCAGATCGGCTTCTTTCTGAATGTCTGCTTCAATACTCTTGTAGTTGGCAGATTTTTCGGCTACTGCTAGTCTAGAAAGCGATATGCTCTCTACCTTATACTCTTCCTTAAGTTTGTAATACCTTTCGGCTTGTCGTGCCTGTTTTTCGAGCGATTTGAGGTTTTTCTCAATTTCAAAGAGCAAGTCTTCTACACGATCAAGATCGTCATCGGTATCTTTTAGTTTTTTAAGCGTTTCTCTTTTTCGAGTTTTGAATTTTGAGATTCCTGCCGCTTCTTCAAATAATGACCTTCTTGAGTTGTCTTTGTCATTCAGTAAGTCATCAACCATTCGCAGCTCGATAATGGCGTAGCTATTCGAAGCTATCCCAGTATCCATAAAGAGGTTGTTGATGTCCTTTAGCCTACAGCTTACTCCATTGAGCAGGTATTCACTCTCACCCGATCTATAATACCTTCTGGTAATAGTTACCTCGGTATATTCGGTAGGTAAAAGGTTTTTAGTGTTATTAAAAGTAAGTGAAACTTCAGCGAGCTGTGTGGGCTTCCTTTTTTTTGTGCCGTTGAAAATGATATTCTCCATTTTCTCCGACCGAAGCATTCTAGTTTTTTGTTCTCCAAGCACCCATCGAATGGCGTCTACCACATTGGATTTACCACAACCATTAGGTCCAACAATACCCGTTATTCCCTCATCAAAATTGATAACGACCTTGTCTCCGAAGCTTTTAAATCCCTTTATTTCAAGTTTGGTAAGCTGCATGAATAGCGCTAAGTAAAAAATGGGTGTAGCTAGCAAAATTAGAATTAATTCTTAGATTTGCTAGTGTCATGGAGTTCGATTTGAGTACCATTGTTTACCTTGTTCTAGGGGTGATTTATTTCATCTTCACCTCAGCGAATAAGAATAAGAAAAAGGTGGGGCGAAGACCTTCGAATCCGGATAATACAGATAATCCAGAAACTGTCGGGCCACCTCCTTTGGATAGGAGACCCACTTTTGAAGAGCTGTTAGAAGAGTTTACTGGTCAAAAATCTCAACCAGAGCCTGAGCCAGTTAGAATCCCCCAGTTAGAGGAAATCAAAGAGTCGCACAAGAAGCCTGATTATCTATTTGAGTCAAAACCCAAACCGGAAGTTATTAAAGTGAAAAAGGAAGAGCGAAAGCCTATGGTTACTTTCGAAGAGTACGAACAAGAGGAGGAATCACAAAGTGAATACTTGCAGATGTTTTCGGATTTAGATAGTGCTAAAAAAGCTTTTATAGCATCAGAAATATTTCAGAGAAAGTATTAAGATCGTTTGAACTCGATCGGCAACTTAACTCTTGTCTCGGTAGGCTCACCGTCAATTACAGCTGGCTTCCATTTACCTGATCTAGCCAATGCATTAAAAACCTCCTTTTCACAGTCATAGCCTAATTTGCTATCGAACTGTAAGTTTTCAAGGGTACCTTTTGTATTAACAGTAAATGACACAACCACTTCTCCTTCTATATTGGCGGTAATGGCTTTCTCAGGATACTGAATACTTTCTTCGAGCGATTTAATGCCGTCTAATGGTAATGGCGATTCATCATTATTGGCCATCAAGTGATTCTCGATGGTAACGTTTTTAATCTTAATGTTACTCGGAATTCTAGCCTCAAAAGAGAAGATGAAGAATAGTATTGCAATTAATGGTATTGGTATTAAAAGCTTTAAAAAGTTGACTCTTTTGGTGCTGGTCAACATGTTAACTCTTTTGACAGTTTGATTCTTGCCGAAATAGCTACCGTAGCTTAATCCCATTTTTCTAAAAACGGTTTTTACAAGTAGTTGTGTGTACAGGGCACTTCCTGTTTCAGCCGCTACTTTTCTATCCGCTAAGTACTCATGGCATTCTTCAAGTAAAGTCTTAAAAAGATAAAGGAAAGGGTTAAACCAAAACACGATCTTCAGAACTTCTACGAACATGATGTCGTAAGAGTGCTTTTCTTTTATGTGCACCTTTTCATGGTCTAATACTTGATTTTTCTCTCTTTCTGTTAAGTCTAGTGTGTTGTCCCAGAACAGATAGTTGAAAAAAGAAAAGGTAGGCATTGAACCGTCGGTGTTGACGTGAAAGTAAGCCCCTTTTGTTTTGTATCGGGTGTTATGGCGTTTGAACCAGACGATTTCTTTGAATGATCTTATTCTTAAAAGTAGCTTTAATAAGCCTAGTGCAACACCAATTATATATATCGTTAAAATTGCCTCCCACCACAGTAGGAAAGGTCTTTCAGATTGTGCAGTAATTGTATAAGAGTAAGCTTTGTCAGCTTCAATGATCGGCTCATTTCCTACTTCATTTCCCACTTGGTGAATCGAGTTCAGAACGGCTGGTGTCGTCGCTGGATTATAATCGATTTCGATCAATGGGAACGAGACGGCAAATAGGAGGGCAGCCAATAAATAGAATCTATTATATCTGAAGCTTTTTTCTTTCCTAAGTAGGAAATAGTAAGCCAGATAAAGAATCGCTAAACAAGTCGCTGATTCTAACACGTAGATCAATGACCCATTTAGTTTTTCTAATAATTCTATGGTTGGATGCTTTCCCATGATGCGCTACTATTTATCCTCTTCCTTCAAGTCGTCACCAACATGTTGCATTAAGGATTGGAAATCCGTCATGTCCATATCGTTTTCTTTTGCAAAAAATGAAACGAGTTTCTGGAAAGATCCTCCAAAGTAGCCACCTATAAAGTTCTTTAAGTAGAAGTTACTGTATGATGTCTTATCTACGATTGGGAAATATTCGTGAGTTTTTCCGTACGCCTTGTATCCTACAAAACCTTTTTTCTCCAAAATTCGGATTATCGTGGATACAGTATTGTAAGCGGGTTTCGGTTCTGGAATTTTAGCTAATACATCTTTAACAAACCCTTTTTCGATTTGCCATAAAATCTGCATTACCTGTTCTTCCGCTTTAGTCAATTCCTTCATATTCCTAATTTTAATTCTTATCAATCAATGATACAACTATCTGGCTAGTTTTCAAACTAACCTGTTAGTTTATTTTAAATCTTATGCTAATATTGTGTAAGGGCAAAGGCGATAATATTTGCGCCCATTCTGAGTGCATTTTGCCTAACTGCCTCGGTATCATTATGAATTCTTTTGTCTTCCCAGCCGTTGCCCAAATCTGATTCATACGAATAATAGCACAACAATCTCCCTTCATAAATCAAGCCAAAACCCTGTGGCGGTTTGTTGTCGTGTTCATGAATTTTCGGTAATCCTTTTTCGAACTTGAATTTCTGGTCATAGATTGGGTGATCTAGCGGCAGTTCAATGAATTCTAACTCTGGAAATACCTTCTTCATTTCCAACCGAATGTACGGATCTAAACCATAGTTATCATCAATGTGTAAGAAGCCACCAGAGACTAAATAATTTCTTAAATTTTCTGCTTCAGAACTGCTGAAAACGACATTTCCATGACCAGTCATGTAGATGTAGGAGTAGTCGAAAAGCTCTGGACTACCAACTTCTACTACTGCGTCTTCTTCATCGAAAGACGTGCGTAGGTATTGGTTGCAAAATCTCGCTAGGTTAGGTAGTGCTGTTTTGTTAGCATACCAATCGCCGCCGCCATTATACTTGAGTTTGGCCATTTTTAACTTTTCACTCTGACCAACGGCAGAAAGTGATGCAAATAGCAAGAAGATCGCCAGTAAATTCTTATAACTCATGATTTAAGATGATATTCAACATATAGAAGGGAACGACTGTTAGTCCTTTGAAGTTTATAATTTTAACAATGTTAACAAATTATCTTTTACCCTGTGAATTCTGATTCCTTTCAGTCTTTTGTTGATCGTTTGAGCCATCGCTTGACTGAACCATTACCCGGTCGAAAAGCGCAAGAGATAATGGCACCAAGGCCTATTGACGAAAAGAGGTTCAGAGAGGATCCACTACGACCTGCAAGGCCAGGGGGAGTCATGGTGCTTTTGTATCCCCAAAATGGTGAGATTTTCCTCCCTCTAATGAAAAGGCCTGTTTACCAAGGAGCGCATAGCGGTCAGGTTAGTTTACCTGGGGGAAAAGTTGAAAAGTCCGACATTGACCTGACAGCAACAGCATTGAGAGAAACCCATGAAGAAATTGGTGTATTACCGCAAAATATTGATGTGTTGGGTCAACTTTCTGAGCTATTTATAATTGCCAGTAATTTCAAAGTTTACCCAACCGTTGGCGTACTGAAAAGTGAGCCTTTATTCATTCCAGATGAACGTGAAGTTGATCGCGTACTTTTGCCAAGCTTGGCCGAATTAAAGGATGTGGATAATAGAGGGATTAAAACAATGCATTTTCCACCCTATAAGATTGATTCGCCATATTTTAATGTAGAAGGAGAGGTGGTTTGGGGTGCAACAGCCATGATTTTATCTGAGCTGATTCACGTGCTTGATGAAATTGGTTAGGCTTATTCAATGGGTTTCTGTGCACCGGTAACCGCAGTTATTTTTTGAAATAACTCTTCTGGATCGAACGGCTTATGGACAAAGTCAACAAACCCCGCCTCTTTATATTCGATTTCAAAGTCCAATGGGTTATGCGCACTCATAGCAATGATCGGAATTTGCCTGTTTTTTGATGTTTTGGAGATCTTAATTGCAGTGTCAAAACCGTTCATCGGTTTCATTTCTAAATCTGTCAGAATTAGGTCATAAGAAGTTTCTTTACACATTTCGACTGCATCTACACCATTGTCGACTTCTGTAAAACCTCCATTCCAAATCTGTAGTAGTCTTTTGAGTACCAAACGATTCATATCGTTGTCATCGATAACCAAAATACTGAGTGCTTTCAGGTCTTTATCACGATCCTGCTGCTGCAAATCGATCATTTGGAAGTTAGGGTCCAACCCAAAGTCAATATCAAATGCAAAGCAAGAACCAACTTCCTTTTGACTCTTCAATTCAATAGTGCTACCCATCATTTTCAAGAGGTTTTTAACAATTGATAGGCCTAGGCCAGTACCACCATATTCTCTGGTAATCTCGTTACTCGCTTGTTCAAAATCCTCGAAAATGGACTTTAACTTATCTTCCGGGATTCCAATGCCTGTATCTGATATAGCAAAGGAAACTGTGGCGGTGTCATCTTTTACGCCTGCAAGAGATGCTTTGATGTGGACATAACCTTCAGCCGTGAATTTAATGGCATTAGAAATCAAGTTGGTTAAAATCTGCGCCAACCTTGTTGGGTCTCCCAGCAATCGGTCTGGAAGATGTTCTCCTATTTCTATCCTTAGTTCAAGGCCTTGGTTATTCGCTTTATACTTGAAAAGTTCTCCTAAGTTTTTGAGAAGGTCTATCAGAGAGAATTCAATGTTTTCTAGTCGAAGCTTGCCGGCTTCCATTTTATTATGGTCAAGAATGTCGTTGACTAGGGAATGGAGTCCTTCGGCAGAAAATTTCAAGGCATCGATGTACTCCTTCATTTCTCTGTCTTTGTTATCCATTTCCATGATATGCGATAAACTAATGATCGCATTGAGAGGAGTTCGGATTTCATGACTCATCACCGATAAAAAGTCCGACTTTTCTTTGGTGGCCTTTTCTGCAAGTTTCTGTGCCTTTTCGAGCGCAATGTTTTGTTTCTTAATCTGCTGAGTTCTGTCCGCGACGATTTCCTCCAGTTCTTGATTGGTATTTAATTGTAGTTCTTCGTTTTTCTTTAGCTGTAGGATCAATGATCGCTGTGTGATGTTATGGTCTTCAAATTGCCGCTTCAACTTGTGACTTACGCCTAAACTGAAAATTACAGTCTCTAGTAATATGCCTATCTGAACGATAATCGGTAGGTCATGAGAAGGCGAAGTCAGTTGGTTGGCCAAGAAAAGGAGCAAAGAGGTTACAAATAATAATGTGCCATAAGCATAGTACTTAGCAATAATATTTTTGCTAAGCCATGCCCGTACCATAAAGGTCATTGCGAATAGCAAGAGTAGAATTAAGCTTATTCTTGTGCCCATCAGACTATGATAAAAATCTCCTGTTATTAGTAAGTAAGAGCACCCAACCACGAATAGAAATACATTAATTGGGGGTAAAACTTTTACAAATTTCTCCCATTTGGGAAACTCACTTTCGGTAGCTAGAAAGTGCCTGGTAAAGTTCACATATGCTGCGGCGCTTAGTAATGGCAGCAGCCATAAAATAGATAAGTAGTTTGTCGATTGCGGCAAAAAGTAAAATTCGACTAGCCCGTGTAAGTACAGGAAATAAACGAGGTTGACAGCGGTATAGAGTCCAAAGAAAAGGAACACGCGTTCTTTCGTAAAACCGTAAATAAAGAGCGTAACGATCGAAAAGATCAATAAAACTCCTGAAAAGAGACCTTGGAAGAGTTTGTCTTTTTCAAACTTACTTTGCCATTGATCAGCAGGAATCAGCCGAGCTTGCACGTCAATCGGTGAGTTGTCTGTCGATTCGATTTTTACGTAAAGGTGAAGCGTTTTATCAGTGGGAATAGAGATGTTAATTCGAGTTTGGTGGCCCCGTTTTATATCCCTAGTATCAACTGGGAAATGATACCCCGTTTTTTTGACATCAGTCACTTGATTGTCAACAACCAAATAGTAAGTTTCTTTCGCATTAATTCCACCTTTTAAGATGAAAGATAGCTCACTGCGAGACTGGTTCTTCAACTGAAAATATGTCCAGTAATTAGATAATTTATTAAGCTCCTTAGTATTATTAAAAGATGTGAAATCTTGTGGTTTTAGGCGCTGAATGGAATCAATATCCATAACCTTACTCTTATCCTCAAACAAGAGAATTCGATTACCGATCGTAACCTCTTCCTCATCAGATGATAAATACTGAATATTTTCGTAGAAACCTTGCTGAGCAGCGATCGGCAAGGTGCTTAACAAAAATAATGTGAGTAGTAAGAGTTTGTTTCTGTGCATTATGGCACTTTTCAAATCGAAATTTCAGCAATTTTATGCTTTCAGCCAATTTTCAGTAGGATTTTACCAGTCAGAATATCGGCCATGTGGCTCGTAATGCTACTTGGTCTTAAACTTGTGCAAAGTTAATCGCATCACTGGACCACGGGGTGCTGCCCATGATAGCCTCAATTACCTTCGCTGGATCTGTAAATACAGTCCAAATTGGACGGTGTTTTTCGCTCAGAAATCCTTCCTCAATCGCCTTATCTAACATTCTTAACAAGTCATCATAATAGCCATCAAGGTTGAGGATAAGAATAGGTTTAGTAAAAATCCCGAGACGTTTTAATGTTATAGCCTCCATTAATTCCTCGAAAGTGCCGCACCCACCAGGAAGAGTAATAAGCGCATCTACACCTACCATAAACTGTTTCTTTCTTTCATGCATATCAGCAGTAAAAATGAATTCATTCACGTCTTTATGATGAAATTCCACCTCTTTCATGAAATGAGGCATGATACCGATAATTCTCCCTTTTTCTTCCAAGACAGTATCGGCTAGGGCACCCATTAGGCCGTTGGCACCCCCTCCATAAACAACAGTTGTATTATTCTTTACCAGTGCGCGCGCTACCGTTTCAGTTGCTTCGAAATATTTAGACTCGATCTTATTACTTGAAGCGCAGTAAACGCACACCTTTTTTATTCTTTGCATATCGCTAAGGCTTAGTTGAGTAGAGATCAAGCTAACTAAAATGTTTTAAAAAATATGATACCGCTCAAATGAATCTCTGTCCCCCGCAGATAGTTTTTTTATAAATTCAAGCAGATAATCCCTTAACCATGAAAAAACATACCTCAATCTATCTGTTTCTCATTGCACTATTTACAATTCCATTTGAAAGCTACTCACAGGGTACCATGTTGTTGCGGCAACCAACGGTTTCTGAAAGTCACATCGCTTTTGTTTATGCAAATGATTTGTGGATTGTAGATAGGCAAGGTGGCAACGCCAAAAGACTTACCTCGAATAACGGTGCTGAAACTAACCCACACTTCTCTAAAGACGGAACTATGATTGCTTTTTCAGGGCAATATGATGGGAATACCGATGTTTTTGTGGTGCCCGCTACTGGCGGAGAACCCAAGCGACTCACTTGGCACCCTTCTGCCGATAACGTGACTGGATGGACTCCAAAAGGAGAAGTTCTATTCAGTTCTGGGAGGAAAAGCCATCCTACAAAAGAGTCTCAATTTTATAGTGTATCTCCGAATGGAGGACACCCGTCGGCTTTAGCCATTCCCAGAGGAGTAGACGGCCAGATTTCGGCAGATGGAAAGCATATCGCTTACCAACAGATTTCATTTTGGGATCCGGAATGGAGAAATCACAGAGGTGGACAAGCCAAGCCGATTTGGATTGTGGATTTGAAAAACTACAACCTTATAGAAACTCCGCAAACAGATGGAGAACGACATACGAGCCCGTTATGGCTTGGCAATAAAGTTTACTACCTCTCGGAAAAAGATTATGCGAATAATATCTGGAGTTTTGACCCAAAGACTAAAACAGAAACACAAATTACCTTCCATTCAGACTTTGATGTCAAAAATATAGATGCTGGAGGTGGTAGAATTGTTTATGAGCAAGGCGGCTATTTGCATCTGCTCGACCCGAATTCTGGTAATGCGCAGCAGTTGAATATAACTGTAGCGGGCGATATGAATTGGGGTAGGCCAAGGTGGGTCAATGCGACTGGCAGACAATTAACCAATGCTCAGATTTCACCAACAGGCAAAAGAGCGATTTTTGAGTTTAGAGGCGATATATTCACAGTGCCTAAGAAAGATGGCAACTGGAGAAACTTAACCAATACTAGTCATAGTGCGGATAGAAGCCCGCTTTGGTCGCCAAAGGGAGATAAAGTAGCTTGGTTTTCGGACGAGTCAGGAGAGTATGAATTAATGATTGCCGACCAAATGGCACTTGAAACACCTAGATCAATCTCACTACCGAGTAAGAATTTCTATTTCAGACCCCAATGGTCGCCCGATGGTCAATTTATTGCCTACACCGATACCGATTATGCGCTTTGGTATGTAAATGTTGAATCGGGAGAGGCTAAGAAGGTAGATACTGATCGTTTTGCGCATCCAAACCGATCGCTTAACCCAGAGTGGTCGCCAGATAGTAAGTGGATTGCTTATGTGCAACAACAAGAAAATCAGTTCAAGGCCGTAAAAGTCCATCAAATTGAATCTGGAAAAACCTATCAGCTAACAGATCATATGGCCGATGCCATTTCTCCAGTGTGGGATGAGAGCGGCGATTATTTATACTTCTTGGCGAGCACTGATTACGGCATGGCTAGTGGCTGGTTGGATATGAGCTCTTTTAATATGCCTGTCACTAGAGTGCCCTATTTGATCGTATTAGATCAGGACGGGAAGTCTCCATTTTTAGCAAAAAGCGATGAAGAGCCAGTTGGAAAAGAGGAAGAAAAGAAATCTGGCGATGTGGTCGTTAATATTGACATAGAAGGTATTCAGGATCGAATTGTTCCAATCAGAATGCAGGCGAGAAATTTTACACAGATGATGCCAGGCAGAAAAGGGCAGTTCTTTTATACCGAGTCTGTGCCTAATGCGGGCACTAAGCTTTGGAGATATGACGTAAATGAAGCAAAAGCCATTACTTTTTTGCCGAGTATTAGCTCAGGGGTTGTTTCGGCCGATCGTAAAAACTTACTGTATAACAGCGGAGGAAACTGGGGTATAATATCAACAAGTGGCGGCCCTAAAAAACCAGGCGATGGTAGGTTAAACGTTAGTGGAGTTCGAGTTAAAGTCGATCCGAAAGAGGAAGCAAAGCAGATTTTAAAGGAAGGATGGCGATACATGCGCGACTTTCTCTATGTAGATAATACGCATGGAGCCCCTTGGGATGATGTTTGGAAATGGTATTCGCCATGGGTTGAACATGTGAGACATCGTTCGGACTTGAATTACATTGTGGATATTATCAGTGGTGAAATCGCGGTTGGGCATTCATATGTTTCTGGCGGCGATTACCCAAGACTTACTAGTGATAGAGTAGGGCTTTTAGGTGCCGACATTCAGAAAGACAAGAATGGGTTTAAAATTGAGAAGATTTTTACTGCAGAACGTTGGAATCCTAATCTAACTGCACCTTTGGCTATACCCGGTATAGATGTTAGGGAAGGAGATTACATTCTAGAAGTAGATGGTCAACCATTGTCCACTGCTGAAAACTTCTATAGCTATTTTGAAGGGACATCGAATAGGCAAGTAAGGCTATTGATTAATGATAAACTAAAAAGAGACGGAGCTAGAGAAATAGTAGTAACCGCTATCGGGAGTGAAAATGGATTAAGACAACGCGATTGGATTGAAGGCAACCGTAGACTAGTCGACAAACTTTCAAATGGTAAACTAGCCTATGTTTATGTTCCGAATACGGGAAATGGAGGCTATACCTATTTCAACAGATACTACTTCTCTCAACAGCATAAAAAAGGAGCTGTAATCGATGAGCGAAATAATGGAGGAGGTTCCGCGGCGGATCATATGGTTGACGTTATGTCTCGTGAGTTGCACGGCTATTTTAATAGTAGAATAGCAGGAAATACGCCTTTCCCTTCGCCTAGTGCCGGAATTTGGGGGCCAAAGGTTATGCTCATTAATGAAAGGGCAGGTTCAGGTGGAGACTTGTTGCCATTTATGTTTAAGCAAATGGAAATAGGTCCACTTATCGGCACTCGAACATGGGGAGGCCTTGTAGGAACTTGGGATACGCCACCTTTTATTGATAATGGAAGAATGGTGGCACCGAGAGGTGGCTTTTTCAATGTAGATGGCGAATGGGATGTAGAAGGAATTGGCGTAGCGCCAGACATTGAAGTAGAACAGCTTCCTAAATTGGTCATCTCAGGTAAAGACCCTCAGTTAGAAGCCGCCATTAAGGAAGCAATGAGGCTACTAGAAACTCAGGAAGTTATCTTGAAGCCCGAACCTAAAGCACCGATTAGATGGAAACGACCTGAAAAAAAGGGGAATTAGAAATCCATTAAAAGGTAAAAAAACACACTGTTTTATAGGACAAAAGGTCGTTATCGTTTGATTTAACGACCTTTTTTTAAAACTACCCAAAAGGGGTAGGCTGTACCCCATATATTTTTTGAATTATTGTAATACTTAAGCTTAAGTACTCAACCAATAGAAATCATAGCAGGGGAGTTATTAGTCAGTAGTGTCAGTCAGTAAAATACTTCCCTCAAACAAAGGCCTCCAATAAGTGGAGGTCTTTTTTATATCATTCAAAATATATGTCAGTACTTACATTTTGTGTCCCCACACTAAGTAGCTATATTGAGGTGTAATCAAAACTTTACTAAATACGTCGTTGAATAGTCCATTATTTACGTCTAAACCGTACTTGAACTATTTGGCAAAGAGTGTAACATGCCTTTTGTTAATTCTCTTTGTGGGTAACACCTCGTATCCATTTCAAGAAGAGCGCTCAGTTGAAATCAAGCAGATTGGCTCACCTTTTATCAAGAATTATCTACATACCGATTATGGTGCCCACGAACAGTCATATCGGATTGCTCAAAGTGAAAGTGGTCTACTCTATTTCACGAATGTTTCGGGAGTGGTTGAATTTGACGGCATCCGTTGGGGCGTAGATGGGAGTATTTCAGATGATGCTTTTAGGGGAATCTCCATTTCCGAAGACGGGCGTATTTATACAGCAAGCAAAAGTCTATTGGGCTATTTTGAGCCAGACACTGTCGGACAATTAAAATTTCAATCCTTAAACCACTTATTACCTGCCAACAAAGAGAGGTCTACCGACATTTGGGATGTTCAAAAAGTGGGTGAAAAGGTTATTTATCGTAATTCAGCGGAGTTGTTGATCTATGATATTGTAAAAGAGGTGTTTCAATCCGTTACTAGCGAAAAGCGATTTGGGCAATCTGACTTAATCGATGGTAAATACTATGTCCAAGGGTCTGAATCAGGGATTTTAGTTTTCGATGGAAATAGTTTTCAAGTGCTTCCTAACTCTAGTGAGCTGAAAGGATTTACTTTTAGGAAAATCCTTAAATTCTCTGATAATGAGCTACTTTTTGTTAGCCAGCACAATGGACTTTTGAGATATGATTTCGAAAAGGTGACGCCTTGGCAAACGGAGGTGTCGGACTTCTTAAAGGAACAGAAAGCCTTTTCTGGAGAATGCATCGGTAAGGATTATTTCGCCTTTGGAACGATCACTGGAGGTGTAGTGATTATCAATCGGTCCGGTGAATTAGTTCAGAAATTTGACAAAAGCACTGGACTTCCAAGTAACGGCCTAGTTCAAGATATTTTCCATGATAAAGATGGCAACCTTTGGATCGCTCAGCACGGGTCTATTTCACACGTTGTTATCAATACTCCATTTACGATTATAGATGATCGACATGGCGTGGAAGGTTACGTACTCTATGCTCAGAAATGGAAAAACAAGACCTATGTTTCTACTGCTACAGGGCTGGTAGCTAAAGATGATAATAGCCCTTGGCAAAGTCTAAACAGTGATTACAAGCCATTTACACCCGTTTGGAATTCCAATGAACGGGTTTGGATGACGGTCAAACATGGTGATGACTTTTTCTCGGCTGGGAATGCAGGGTTTGTACAAATATTGAATAATGGGGTAAAAACCTTGTATCGAGGTGAACGATTGTGGGCTGCTGTCGCGCTAAAAAACAGCGACTTTATAATCATGGGCAGTATCGCAGGTAATCTATTTACATTCCAAAAGAAGAATGGCAGATGGCAATACAACGGTAAGATAAAGGGCTTTAACAAACAGATGGACTTTCTGGAACAGACAGAGGATGGAGACCTTTGGATGACAGATTCGGGCACAGGCGTTTTTAAAATCCACCTGAATTCAGAAAAGGACAGCGTATTGTCTATTAAAACTTATGGAGTTGAAGATGGTCTGCCCTTGCAAGAGAGAAATCGAGTATTTAGGCACAGCGATGGGTTATATTTTGCTACTGCTAAAGGAGTCTTCACTTATAATGCTGAGCATGATAAATTTGAGCCAGCCAGTCAATTTAAGGACTTACTAAAAGACAAGTATGTTTTCCGATTTATAGAGATGGAAAACGGAAATATCTTCGCTTCATTGAGCCCAGGTGGGAAATCAGTACTCAAAAAAGCAAATGATCAATATACGATCCAGTATTCTCCGTTCGAACGAATTTCAGGTCATAATTCAGAGTATGTAACAGGGTTGGGTGGAAATAATATATGGATTGCTGGCACGGGATTAAGACACTATGATTGGGATTTTAATCAGGCACCACCATCAGGTTTTAAGGCATTAATTCGATCAGTGAGGGTAAGTAACAAAGGCGATTCCTTGATCTATGCAGGCTTAGCTCAACAACCAGCAATGAATTTAGCTTCTAAAGAAAACGCACTTCACTTCGAATTTACATCCAATTATTACGATCAATTGGAAAGGGTGAGCTTTGAAAGCTATCTGGAGGGTACAGAAAAGACTTGGACTCCTTGGACCGATAAAGCAGATAGAAACTATACTAACCTTCCGTCAGGTACCTACACTTTTAAAGTAAGGGCGAAGAACCTTTATGGGGAAGTCAGCGAAGAAGCGCAATTTACTTTTACGATTGCTACCCCATGGTACTTTACCTATTGGGCTTATGGCGTCTACTTGATCCTATTAGTCTTGATTGTTTGGTTGATCGTAAGGCTAAATGTGCAACGCTTAGAAAATGAGAAGATAAGGCTTGAAGAAATAATCAGTGAGCGCACAGTAGAAATACGAGAGCAAAAGGACCAGGCAGAAAGGGATAAAGAGCTGATCCAAAAGCAGGCCGACAGATTGAAGGCCTTAGATAAAGTGAAATCTCGCTTCTTTGCCAATATTTCTCATGAATTACGGACACCACTTACGCTAATCAATGCGCCATTGGAATCATTGGTTGATAGCGGTAAAATCAAGGATGAGGAAGTGCGAGAAACCTTACGAGTAGCCAAAAGAAATGGTATAAACCTGTTGTCTTTGGTGGAAGAGATATTGGACTTGGCGAAACTCGATGCCGGTAAACTTTCTTTGGTTGAAAATCCGGTATTACTCCATGAGTTTATTAAGGATATTCTGAACGAGTATGGTGCAGCGTCAAAAACGCGCAATATCGATTTCGAATTCGTATTTGGTCTTCCTAAGGATTTAACCCTCCTGATGGATGAGAAAAAAGCGGGCAAGATTATCCGAAACCTGCTTTCAAATGCACTAAAGTTTACTGAATCAAAGATTAAAATCGAAGTATTGGAGACTACGGCAGGAGAGGTTAGCCTGACCGTGAGTGACAATGGAATTGGAATTGACGAAAACGATCTTCCGTATATTTTTGATCGCTATTATCAATCAGAGTCGCCAGAAAAGAAAGCAGAGGGTGGAACTGGAATTGGTCTTGCCTTAGCAAAGGAATTAGCCGAATTGCAGCAAGGGCAACTTAATGTGATCAAGAATGTAGCTCCAGGTGCCAAATTCGAATATAAGTTTCCAAGAAAAGAGGCGAAAAGTGAGCTAATATTACCGCTAATCAATACTGATAATCAAGTGCTAGATATTGCGCTGAAGGAGGTCTTGACGAATTATGCTGAAACGTTTTCTGTAGAAAAGCCAGTGCTGCTTATTACAGAGGATCACCCAGATATGCGGAATTTTATAGCCAAAACGCTAGAGCCATATTTTAAAGTACTGACTGCCGAAAACGGAAGAATAGCCCTTAATGTACTCGAATCACAGGATGTGGATATTGTAATATCTGACGTGATGATGCCAGAAATGGATGGGTTTGAGTTGCTGGCGTCAATTAAACAGAATTCTAATTTGCATCAAGTCTCTGTTGTTATGCTTACCGCCAGAACTGAGACTGAAGATAGGCTACATGCCCTGACCATGGGTATCGATGATTATTTGACCAAACCATTCAGTGCAGCAGTATTTCTTGCTCGAATTAAGAATATTCTAGAGAACAGGATCAAAGTAATCAAAGCAGTCAAAGAACTGAATAAAGTTAATGCCAATGGAGTCGAGGATAATACGAGTGTATTAGCAAGCGAATACAATCTTTCGGCGCGTGAAATCGAAGTTCTAAAACTGATCTCCAAAAGGTATTCAAATGCCGAAATGGCGGAAGAGATGTATGTCTCTACCAATACTATAAAGTTTCACATCAAGAATCTATACACTAAAATAGGGGTTAAGAATAGAGCGCAAGCTTTAGAACTTCTGGAATTAGAACAGTAAACTTTCAAAACATATACATCAGTCTCACGTCAGACAAATACCTAATTTTAGGTATTGTAGGCCATTCTCCTTTCTCCGAATTTTACGACTAGAAGATTTTTTAGCAAGTCTTCATAAATCGAACTAACATATTAATCAATACAAGAAATCTGACTGAGTGTTTTGCGAAACACTTTTTCGGTGTTTAGGTGAATCAAAACCCTCTGCAATGCGGAGGGTTTTCTTTTTTGATCATTATTCGATCATCGAAGAAATTTAGTTGACTCCTTTTTGGTAAATTGATGGTGTAAATGAGTTTACTTATTACACTATTGGCAGCGCTAATTGCGCTGATTTGGGCTGGCAAAATTAAGAAACGGACTACTAAATTAGCCACCGTTTTACTTGCGCTCAGTAGTTTAATCGACTATACACCTTATTTGAAGGGTTATGGTATTGGCCAGTATACCTTTATCTTTTTTTCCTTTTTTGCGGCAATTGAAAGCTACAATTCACTACGGTTGAGTAAAGGCCAAAGAGCGCTGTTTTTTTCTATGCCCATCCTAATCGGCTTCTTCGAACTGATGGATTTTGTTTCGTTGCCATTCCATATACCAAGGTATCCTTTTGGCCTACTATACTTATTGGCATTTGCCTTCTACTTGTTGTTGGCAAAAAAGAAGATTTTTAGTCGGGCAGGAGTGCTTATCGTATGGTCAGCCGTGGCCCTAAAGTGGCTGTTGCCACTTATTCGTTAATCAGGAATTTTTATGCTGCCTTCTTAAGAATACGCCTGACCAATGGCCCTAACGTTAAACCCTGTCCGATGATTGAGAATACCACGATCACGTAGGTAACTGTAAGGAATAATTCTCTTTCCATTTCGGGCTGTAGGGATAATGCTAAAGCGATTGAAATACCACCTCTTATCCCGCCCCAAGTCATGATTAGGTTAGTCTTTGGAATAAAGTCAAGTTTCTTTTTAAAGAGATAAATAGGACCTGCAAGTGCAATGAATCTGGCCGCTAAGCCGATCGGTATGGCTAAAAGGCCTAACAACACGAATTCACTGCTGTTATCCACGATTAATAACTCTAGCCCAATCAGTACGAAAAGTATGGCATTGAGTAACACATCGATCAGCTCCCAAAATTTGTTGACGTAATTATGCGTGGTTTCAGACCAAGCGATTTCGGGTGATTTATTTCCAATGAAAATTCCAGCTACAACGACGGCCAAAGGCCCTGAAAAATGAAAATAGCTAGCTACAGAGTAGATACCCATGACTAAGGCCAGCGTAATCATAACCTCGGTTTCATAATGGTCGATCGATTTCATGAGCTTGAAACCTACCCAACCTAAAAGATAGCCGAGGGCAATACCACCAAACACTTCTTCGAAGAAAAGAAACCCTACTTCCTCAGCATTTACGGAGTCAATACCCTTTTGAGCGACAGAAAGAATCACCAAAAAGATTACAACGCCAACGCCATCATTAAATAAGGATTCTCCAACAATCTTAATTTCTAGCTTTTTAGGGGCCTTAGCATCCTTTAAAATTCCTAATACCGCAATGGGATCTGTCGGGGAAATGAGTGCTCCAAACAGCAAACAATAGATGAATTCTATTTCGTGACCTATCAGTTGCGCAACGTAATAGAACATTCCACCGACCAAAAAGGTCGAAATCAATACGCCGAGCGTTGAAAACATTAAAATGGGCGCTTTATGCTTAGCCAACCCATCTAACTTGGTGTGCATAGCACCAGCAAAAAGCAAGAAACTTAGCATTACCTCTAGCAATACCGTTTTAAAATCGATGGACTCGATTAATAGCATGGCTTCATCTAAAATCCTATGCTCGAACTGGCCAAAGCCGATAATTGCCAGTGTAAAGCAGATAGCAATGATCATTAGGCCGATTGTAAAAGGGAGTTTTAAGAATTTGGTGTTGACGAAGGCAAAAAATGCCGACAGCACAATTAGAATGGTAATGATGGTGAAAATATCCATGGATGGGTTTTCAAATTTTGCAAGTCAAAAATAAGCCGAATAAGTAATTTAACGATGATTTGGCCATTAATTTCTAAATGATACACAGTGGAAATTAGAAATGTAATCTAAACCGAGAGCCAACGCCTATTTCCGATTTCACTGTTAAGTCACCCTTATGTTTTTTCATGATCTGCTTGGATAGGCTCAGTCCAATTCCAGAGCCTTCGGTTTTTGTGGAGTAAAACGGTACAAAGATTTCTTCTTGTTTATCTATCTCTATACCTGTACCATTATCTTTCACTTCGATGATCTGGCCAGCGCCGTCTTCATAGGCAGTTAACGTGATAGTACCGTTTTCCGAACCTTCAAGCGCATGTCGGGCATTGGTAATCAAGTTAATCAAGACTTGCTCGATTAGCTTTCTATCCATTTTAATACGCAAATAGTGAGGGGCAGAAATGCGAATTTCTACATTAGACTTTTCGGCTTCGCTGCTTAGTAAAACGGCCATTTCTTCTAACAACTCGCTCACTTGGATTTCTTCAAGCTCCAAGGCTTTTATCTTAGTCAATCTGCGGTAGTCATCTACGAAGTGTAATAGACCTTCGCTTCTTTTTTGAATCGTTTTCATTGAAAAGCGGAGGTCCTCCAAAGTTTCTTCAGTCAACTCGTTGAGCGGTAACGGCACACCATCCTTCTCGGTAAGCATAAGCATGGTTTCTGTAAGCGAGGTGACCGGCGTCACAGAATTCATGATTTCATGCGTCAGCACACGAATCAACTTATGCCAAGCTTCAATTTCTTTCTGTTCAATTTCACTCTTGATATCTTGAAAAGTAACGATCGTATATCTATAGCCCAGAATTTTTAATCGATTTACTTGAGCCGATATTTGTAGTCTCTCCTCTTTGATATTCAATTCAATTAACCGCTTCTCATTATCTTCCATGTCTTCAATTTCTTGAGCCAAATGGGGGAGAAGCTGATGAAACTGCTTCCAGTAATTGGGGGTAGAAATCTTGAGCATTTCCTGCGCTCCTTCATTCATTAACTCAATGGAGTACTCTTCTTTGATGGCAACTACTCCGACTTTAATATTGTCTATAATGACCTTTAAAAATCGAAATTGGGCCTCTTTTTCAACACTGACTTTTTTAAAGGCCTCAATAATTTCCACGAAAGCTTCCTGTAATTCTCTGAACGATTTGCCTCTTTTTCCACCTTTAAAAGAGATTGAAAAATCAGAATAACGAATCGCTAAAAGCAGTTTAGCCAATTCCCTGTTCGTATAGGTGACAAAACGAATGAGTTCCGATACTTGTAGGATGATAACACCAAGCAGGATGATCTGATTGAAGAAAAGCTCGGTTCTAGCGAAAATAAAAGCTAACGCCACCAAGGTTAGCATTAGTAAAATGATTCTAATTATGACAAGAAGTGCAAACCGTTTAGATACCATAATTCTAATTCCTTACAGTCCGTATTTTTGAAGTCTTCTATATAGGGCAAGTCTATCGAGCCCTAGCTCTTTAGCGGCCCTAGTGACATTACCATTGTTTTTGTCCAATGCTTTCAGAATTAACCTTTTCTCCATTTCTGTTAAGTTCAGCGTCTCATCCGCACTACTTTCTGATTGACTAGAGGTCTGTAATAAGAAGTCATTGGTTGTCAATTTATTCTCTTCAGATAAGATGATCGCACGCTCAATAGCATGTTGTAATTCTCGGATATTACCAGGCCAATTGTAGCGTTTGAGTTTGTTTAGGGTAGCAGCATCTATGCGCATGTTAGGCTTTTTGTATTTTTTGCCATACATATTCATGAAGTGCTTCACCAATAGCTCCATGTCGTCTTTACGCTCTGCTAATGATGGCACTCTCAATTCTACGGTGTTAATTCTATAAAGTAAATCCTGACGGAAAGTGCCTTCTTTCACCATATCGTATAAAGGCATATTCGTAGCACATACAAGTCGAATATCAATTGATACCTCTTTATTTGAACCCACCCGACTTACTTTCCGCTTTTGCAAAACAGATAGAAGTTTTGCCTGTAGGGGCATAGAAAGATTACCGATTTCGTCTAGGAAAAGTGTACCGCCTGATGCTACTTCAAAACGTCCCGGTTTGTCTTCTTTGGCATCTGTAAAGGCTCCTTTTGCATGTCCGAAGAGTTCGCTTTCGAATAGGGTTTCACTGATGGCGCCCAAATCTACGCTGATAAAAACTTCATTGGATCTAGAGGACTGACGATGCAGCGCTCTAGCCGCCAATTCTTTTCCTGTTCCGTTTTCTCCAAGAATAAGCACATTGGCGTCTGTTGGGCCAACTTTCTTTAACAGAGAGAAAACCCTGAGCATAGGCTCCGATTCTCCCAAAAAGTTTTCGAATTTCTGGTCGATATCATCCGAAATAGTCTTTTGAGTAGTTTTGAGTTTATCGACCTCTAATTTGCTCTGTCTTAGTTTGAGCGCAGATGTTATAGTGCCAAATAGCTTTTCATTCTTCCATGGCTTAGTGATGAAATCAGTCGCCCCGGCTTTAATGGCTTTTACGGCTAAGTCAAACTCACCATAAGCCGTAATTAAAATGACTATTGCGTTGGGGTCAAGATTGAGAATCACATTGAGCCATTTAAGGCCATCAGATCCATCATTTTCACCTTTTCTGAAATTCATATCGAGCAAGACGATATCGAATGATTCTCTGTCGAAATGAAGTGGGATGTTTTCAGGGGTATTTTCAATTTGTACTAGCGTGAACTGTTGTTTTAAATACATTCGGGCTGTATTTAAAATATCAACATCATCATCTACTACGAGTATTTTAGCTTCCGTTTTAGCCATATTTGAACTGTATCAAAAACAAACACTTAAATGTATTGAAAACAAACGAATTATTTTATATCTAGTCGATTATTGGATTGTATATATCTGATATTCAGTGCTTTAAATTTTTGGCATCAGATTGGTTAAGGTGTTTTCAAATAATAGGATATGCTTAAGAACTATTTTATCACAGCGATTAGAAACTTACTACGAAACAGAAGTTTCACCATCATCAATATTTTTGGTCTTGCACTTGGGATAAGTGCGGCTTTAGTATTGTTTAAAATTGTACTGTTTGAAAAGAGCTTTGATTCGTTTTTCATAAAGTCTGACAGAATTTATCGTTTTGTTAAACGTGTCGAAAACCCAAATTTGGTCGAGTTAGAAGCTGGAATTCCTAACCCTTTTGCTAAGGCATTCAAAACAGACTATCCCGATTTAGGCATACCAGTAAGAACTTTCTACATCGGTGAGAATCAAATCAGTGTAAAGAAAAGAAACGGTGATTGGACTCATTTTGAGCAGAGTGAGGGAATTAGTTTTACTGATCCAGATTATTTCAAAGTCTTCGATTACGAATGGATCATTGGTGATCCTAATACTGCGTTAGACAAGCCAAAGTCTATTGTCATTACGGCTTCCATCGCTAAAAAATATTTTGGTCTAGCAGATGAAAAAAGCTTTGACCTGATCTTAGGTGAGGAGATTAAACTCAACAACGAGCTTACCACTTTTGTGACTGGTGTAATCGCAGACCCTCCAAAGAATTTATCACTTCCATTTGAGTTATTCATAGAATATGAAGCCATAGAAACCATTTTTGATTTCTATCAACCAGATTCATGGACATCTACCTCTTCAAATGCCAATGTTTACTTTTTGGCGAACGAAAACGTATCGAGTAAAGAGATAGAGACGGTTTTACCAGCTATGTCAGAGAAGTATATTCCAGCTACTGAAAATAGCACCGCTTTCAACATTCAAGCTTTAAAGGATATTCACTTCCAGCCAGAATATAATACTTATGGTAGTTCTGCTGAGTCACCCCAAACCAACATTTTTAGAGTAGCAATAGCACTCTTTTTGGTGCTCACGGCTTGTATCAACTTTGTGAATCTTTCAACTGCATTGGCGATCAAAAGATCAAAAGAGGTAGGTATTAGAAAAGTCCTAGGTGGATACAAAGGACAATTGATCCTTCAGTTTTTGGGAGAAACCTTTATCATCACAGTAGTGGCAGTCACACTTTCCATGGGAATCGCAGAGTTAGTGATGACGAACTTTGAATCCGTTATCGGTAATCGTCTCTCATTAAACTTATTTGGTGACCCACAACTGCTATTATTGACTTGTTTGATCATAGTAGGTGTGACCTTATTCGCGGGTTTATATCCATCGCTAGTCTTGTCACGACTCAAGCCTGTAGCAGTATTAAGAAGTAAGGGGCAATCATCTCTATCTGGAAATATTAATACAAGAAGAGGACTCGTTGTTTTCCAATTCTTTATTTCTCAAGTTTTGGTGATTTGCACCTTAGTTGTAATCGCCCAAATGAGATATTTCTCTCAACAAGATTTGGGTTTTCGACAATCTTCCATCATGACATTCCAATTGCCATCGAATGAAGAATCTAAGTTGAATCCATTAAGAGATGAATTGCTACGCTTTCCAGGAGTAGAAATGGTCAGTTACAATTATGCTAGCCCTTTAAGTGAATCCAACATTGGATCGACCTTTAACTATGCTCCATTAGGTTTGAGCGAGAATTTCGATGTAGCCTTTAAAGTCATAGATGACAACTATTTAGACTTATTTGAAATAGAGCTTTTGGCCGGAAGAGACATCAAAAAGAACGATACGCTTACAGAAGCATTGGTTTCAACGGACATCTTGAAATTGATGGAGATTGATGATCCTCAGGACGCAATCGGCTTGGATATAGAAACTGGATTTGCGAATGATAAAAAGATAGTCGGTGTATTCAAGGCATTTCATAATAAAGACTTAAGAGAGAAAATCGACCCAATGATTATGGTGAGGTTTCCAGGCTACTTTTACGAAGGAGCTGTAAAATATGAAGTATCTGATGCACAGTTCACTAACCTTATGAAAACTGTGGAAAATGCTTGGAGCGCTCAGTATCCAGAAATTCTATTCGATTACAATTTAGTGACGGAAGACATCATGACAAACTATGAAGAAGAGGCCGATACTATGGTGATTTTCCAAGTCTTCTCAGGTATTGCTATCATGATCGGCTGTTTAGGGCTTTATGGTTTGGTTTCTTTTATGGCTAGCCAGAAGAAAAAAGAGATTGGAATCAGAAAAGTTCTTGGTGCATCTGTTCAACAGATACTAGGAATCTTCTCTAAAGAGCTAATTGTTCTAATACTCATTGCATTTGCCATTGCCGCTCCAGTTGGCTACTACTTTATGAACGATTGGTTGACGGGTTTTGAGTACAGAATTGAAATGAATATCGGCGTGTTTGCTCTAGCCATCGGTTTTACCTTAATAATAGGAATTGTGACCACAGGTATTAGGTCTATCCAAGCTGCTCAGTCCAACCCAGTAGACTCACTTAGAAGCGAATAATATGTTCAAGAACCATTTGATATCAATTTTAAGGAATCTTAAGAGGAGTAAGGGGTATACCGTCATTAATATTAGTGGTTTAGCTATTGGCTTCGCGACAGCAATTCTGATCGGTATTTACGTAAGCCAAGAATTTTCATATGATAAACATATCAAAGATTATGAGCGCGTTTACCGTTTGAGCAATAGGAATTTTGCCTTTGCTTCCATCACTCACATGAATATGTTGCAAGAAAATGTGGCTGGAGTAGAAGCAACGGTGAATATTATGCCGCATACCAGCGGCACTATTAAGTATGGACAGTCTGGGAGTATAATCGAACCTTCGGTTTTCTACAGTACACAAGAGTATTTAAAGGTTTTTGATATTCCTTTTGTCTACGGTAACCCTGAAACTGCGTTTGACAAACCTAGCTCAATCTTGATTACAAAGTCGATGTCTAAGAAGATGTTTGGCGATAAAAACCCATTAGGAGAAAGCGTTTCTTTATCCACCTTAGTATCAAATGATGTTTATGAAGTTTCAGGTGTAGTTCAAGATTTGCCCTCAAATACACATTTAAGGTTTGAGGTGCTTGCCCGATATCCTGTTTCTTATGAAAAGATGTTGAAAGAACAAGGCTTCAATAGTACAGTAGGTTATACCTATTTCAAACTTGAGAAGCCAATGGACAATATTCAAAATCTGTCTGATCGAGTATTTGCAAAACCGCAATATGATATGACAGATAAATCTCAAGATTTCGAGACTTATTTGGCCTCTTATAAGCTTCGATTACCGATGATTATGAATATTGCAGACGTTCATTTAAAGTCTAATATTCAATTTGAAGCCTCTCCGCCAGGTAATAGACAATATCTAATTGTATTTATTGGGATAGCAGTTTTTATCATTATTCTAGCCGGAATCAACTATGTAAACCTGTCTACAGCTCAAGCATCAAAAAGGGCTAAAGAAGTAGGAGTTCGGAAAGTTCTGGGCTCTCAGAAAAAAGACTTGATTACACGATTTATTTTAGAATCATTTTTACTCACATTTGGTGCTGCACTTTTAGCAATGGGTCTTGCCGAAGTAGCATTGAAAGTCATGGGTGGTTTTGGTTTTGAAAACTTCAATGTTAATGTTTTGGACTACCCATTTCTCTTGTCCTTAGTAATGCTAACCGCTATAATGACAGGGGTTTTGTCCGGGGTATACCCAGCATTTATTCTTACTTCCTTCAAGGCATCAGTTGTTTTAAAAGGCAATCATAAAGTGGGAAGTAGCAGTAAAACTTTCAGAAACGGTTTGGTGGTTTTTCAGTTTGTCGTTTCGTTGTCGTTAGCAACGTTTTCGATTTTTGTTTATCAACAATTGAATTATGGTTTGACCAAAGACTTGGGTTTCGACAAGGAGGGAGTAATTGTGCTCGACAACAGTAAAGGCCAGTTAGGTGAAAATGTAGACCCTTTCAAAAACGAACTTTTACAACTGCCTGAAATCACCAATGTTTCCTCCAGTGCTTTTAGCATGATAGGTAATTTAGTGCTTACCGGTTTGACTGAGGTAGGTGGAAATGGCGACTATCACCGGGCGCAATACAAGTACGCAGATTCGGATTTTGTGCCAACCATGGGGTTAAATGTTATCGATGGTAGAAATTTCAACGATGCTATTGACGGATATGAAGCCATTCTGATCAATGAGTCTTTTGCTGAAGTACTTGGTGATGGCTTCTATGAAAAACGATTTACCACTGGCAATGGCGACGAGAAATACAAAATAGTAGGTGTTGTTGAAGACTTTCATTATGCAGATTTTAGTGTTCCAATTGCGCCAACGTTGTTCTTTAAAGGAGATGAGCATAGACAGTTTAATATTAAGATTCGCCTTGATGAGATTGATGAAACCATCTCTAAAATCGATGCGCTCTACGCAGGTTTCTCAGATGAGCCATTAGACTATTACTTTTTTGATCAAAAGTTTCATCAGCTCTTTCAAGCTGAAAAGCGTATGAGCAGAATCATATCGATTTTCACAGGTTTAAGTCTTTTCGTTGCCTTTTTAGGTTTGATTGGACTTATAAGTTATAAGCTCGATCAGCGTACTAAAGAAATTGGGATTAGAAAAGTGCTCGGCGCATCAATTGGTCAAATCCTATCGATGCTGAGCAAAGAAATGGTCTGGTTGATTGGACTGTCTTTCCTTATATCAATACCATTAGCCTATTATGGAGTTCAAACTTGGATGAACGATTTTGCTTACCATGTTTCCCTTTCTGCAAAGCCATTCATTACGATCGGTTTGCTTACCATACTGCTTGTAATTCTAGTGGTCTTCGCCAGATCAATGAAAACAGCAACGTCAAATCCAACTCAAGTACTCAGAAACGAATAAATTCAAAGCCATGCTCAAAAATTATCTTCTAGTTGCTTATAGATCTCTAGTCAGAGATAAGTTTTTCACGATACTAAACCTATTTGGTTTAACAGTCGGAATCACAGCGTTTCTTTTGATTGGGCTCTACGTAAAGTATGAGTTGACCTTTGATAAATTTCACTCCAAGAAGGATAGAATTTATGCCTATAAGACCCTTTATTATACACCTGAAGGTACTTCAGGCAGTGATAAGTTTTCTTTGCCAGCAGGAAGTATTCTAAAAGAAAATGTACCCGAAATTGAAGAGTTAGTTCAATTAACAGGAGGCTATAAGGCTCTAATCAATGTGGGTGATGAGACTTTCTACGATGAGGAATGGTATTACTCTAACAACAGCCTGTTCAAAACTTTTGACTTTGAAATAATTACAGGCACGCCAAATTTAGAAGCTGCGAGTTCTGTAGTGATTACTGAAACGATTGCTGAGAAGCTCTTTGGCGATACGGATCCTATCGGTCAGTTAATTCAAATGGATAAAAAGGACCAATATTATGTAACGGCTGTGGCTGCCGATCCACCGAAGAATTCATACATCCAGTTCTCTATGATATTCTCAAATATCAACTTGTTAAATAGTTTGAGTCAGTATGATAATGAAGATCAACGCAGATGGGGCACCTCGGCTAATACTTACTTTTTAAAGGCAGAGGGTACATCTGAAGAACAGATGTTAAATAAAATGAGATCAGTCGGTCGAGAGTTTTTTGGTAGTCGATTTTTCAAGGATGAAGACGGGAATCCAAACTTTGAACCGAGCATAATACCTTATGAAGATATCTATCTTAAATCGAGGTTTACCAGTGGTATTAGTCCAACAGGTGATATTCGCTATGTCTATTTATTCTCATCTATCGCTGTTTTAATCTTATTGATCGCCTGTGTGAACTATGTCAATTTAGCGACTGCCAAATCACTCAAAAGGGCGAAAGAAACTGGGTTAAGGAAAGTGATAGGTGCTGACAAAAGTCAATTGTTGAGACTATACCTCACTGAATCTGTTTTGCTCACTACGATCTCTGTTTTTATCGCTTTTGCCATTGCTGAGCGGATATTGCCAGCATATAATAATCTCATCGATCGCAGTTTAGAATTGAGTTATGGTAGCTTGGAATTCTTATTCACTATAGTTGTCATTAACCTATCGATTGGAATTCTTGCTGGGTTATATCCTGCTATAAAATTGAGTGGATTTAAACCAATTGATGCTATTAGAGGGTCAAAGTCAGCTGGCGGTAAAAAATCGGTAAGAAGAGGGTTGGTTTTCCTACAGTTTTTGATAGCCCAAATGCTAATTGTCGTGACTATAGTCATCCAAAGTCAATTGAGTTACCTTCAAAACAAGGACTTAGGTTATAATCGAGAACAGGCGCTTTATATCAATACCTACGAAGAGTTTGATGAAAATGGTGATGTCTTTAAGTCCGCGGTAGATAAGATACCCTCAGTAGAATTATCCTCTTATTCTAATGGTGTTTTTACTTGGGCCGCAATAACATTTTTTCAAATGCGAGAGATTGAAGGAAATGAAGATGATAAATCAGAAGATTATGTAATCGCCGATTTATTTGAAGGAGATGCAGATTTTATCGATCTCATGCAAATCGAAATGATCTCAGGAAGAGGTTTTGATAAGAATAATACTAGCGATGAATCAGAGGCAATTATCATTAATGAGGCTGGGGTAAAAAAGTTTGGATGGGAGGAGCCATTAGGTAAGAAGCTTAAAGTCTGGGGAAGTAAGGATCGCTATGTAATTGGGGTTATGCGCGATTTCCACAATGAATCTCTGAAGGCAGAAATTACCCCAAGTTTTGTGGTGCTTGACAACAAAGCGACAGAATACTTAAACCTTAGAATAGGTGCCGAAGATATGTCAGGTACTATTGCTAAAGTTGAAAGTATCTGGAATGAACTAGTGCCAGATCGGCCATTAGAATATACATTTTATGACGATAAGTTTGATCAACATTATAAAGCAGAACAACGCTTAGGTCAAGTATTTTTCACGTTTGCCTCCTTGGCAATTGGCATTTCGCTTTTAGGTCTAATTGGCCTTACAACCTTTACAGCAGAACAACGCCTGAAGGAAATTGGCATTCGCAAGGTACTCGGTGCTTCCATTAAGCAGTTAATCCTATTGCTGTCAAAAGAATTTGTAATACTCAGTTTAATCGCTTTTCTGGTTGCCGTTCCTATTTCATACTATGTAATGGATGATTGGTTGACTGAATTTAAATATCGAATCGATATTAATGTTGGCATCTATGCCATAGCTATTGTCGCCTCGATAGGAGTGGCGTGGTTAGTTGTTTGTTTTCAGTCAATTAAAGTGGCCAAAAGTAACCCAACCAATATCCTAAGAACAGATTAGAATTACTGTATCAAAAACAAACACTTAGGTGTTTTGAAAACAAACGTTTCTTATATTGTAGGAAACGTTTTTTTATTGTAAGTATCTGTAATTAAGCGGGTTAAAGAGTTGGCACTCTAATTGGATGGAAAATGCCAAGCATTCAAAATACAACAACATGTTTAAGAACTACTTCAAAATACTTTGGCGCAATTTCAGAAGAAATAGAGCCTTTACGATCATCAATATTTCTGGGCTTACACTAGGGATCACGTGTAGCTTAATTATGTTCCTAATTGTGAAAGAGGAACTGAGCTATAACCGCTACCATAAGAACATTGATTCTTTATACAGGGTAGGGCACATCGACTATGTAGATGGAAACGAATACCCAGGAGGAGGCTCTCCATTGCCAATGTTAGAAGCAGTAAGAGAACAGATCGTTGGTTTGGCTAATGCGACACTGATCTCTCACGAAGGTTATGGTCTCATTTCTGTCACCGATAAAAGTGGTGAGGTAAAGTATTATGAAGAATCTCCAGATGTGGTCTATGTGGAGCCGAACTTCTTTGAAATGTTTGATTGGGAATTGCTTGAAGGGGCAGTCGAAGAATCGTTTAAAAGCCCAAATACAGTAGCCATCAGTAAAGAGTTGGCTGATAAGTATTTCCCTGAAGAGTCTGCTGTAGGTAAAACAGTTAGGTTGAATAAGAGCAAGGATTTACTAGTTACTGCAGTTTTAGAAAATGCACGGAACAACTCCGACTTTCCTTTCGGATTTTTCATTTCTATGGAAACCAAAAAGGCCGACGAACCATTTACAGAGTGGGGTAGCATCAGCAGTAACAATGTGATTTTCCTTCAGCTTGAGGAGGCAACCACCGCAGAAGATGTAGAAGCACAATTCCCAGACTTTGTTGAGAAAAACTGGAACAACATGACAAAGGATGAACGAAAGTTCGTCTTGTCTGATTTCAGTAACTATCACTTCGATGATCGATTCAATACCTTCGGCGGAGGCTCATCAAAGCAGTTTTTATGGACTTACTCGGCAATTGGTCTTTTCTTAATCATCACCGCATGCTTCAATTTTATAAATATGTCTACCGCCATGGCTGTCAAAAGAGCCAAAGAAGTGGGCATGCGCAAAGTGCTCGGTAGTAGCAGAAAACAACTTGTTTTAAGGTTTTTAGGGGAGACCTTTATGATCACCTTTATTTCCTTACTTTTATCCATTGGGCTAACTGAAAGGCTGTTACCACTTGTTGTAAACGACTTTTTCGAACTTGAAATAAAGCTTTCCTTGCTTACCGATGGCCTGTTGGTTGGTTATCTGCTCGGTGTATTAGTATTAGTTTCGCTTCTAGCCGGACTCTATCCTGCCTTTGTACTCTCTAGTGCCAAACCGATATCTGCCTTGAAAGGAGCGCTTGACGCTAAAGGCGGTAATATGTTCATGCGACGTTTCTTAGTCGTTTTTCAATTCTTTCTATGTCAAGTATTGATCTTCGGGACCATTGTAGCGGTTCGACAAATGAACTTCTTCACTACAGTAGATATGGGTTATGAAAAAGAGCATGTAATGTTCTTTAATATGGCCGAAAGTGAATTGGACAAGCAAAAGTTATGGAAAGCACGTGTTCAAGATATTCCTGGTGTTAAATCAGTTTCCGTAGCGTCACACCCGCCATTTTCTGGTGCCATTATGGGTACAAATGGTTATTACTACACAAGTGATACAAGCCGTACGGAGATAAATGTGCATTTCAAGCGTGTGGATGAGGCCTATGCTGATACTTATGGTCTAAGGTTAATTGCTGGTGATTGGGTTTCAAAGAGCGATACGATCAACCAATTCGTAGTTAATGAAACTTTCTTGGCAAAAGCAGGTGTCAAAAACCCTCAAGATGCAATTGGACAAACAGCCAATGTTTGGGGTAATAAGTATCCGATCGTTGGGGTTGTAGAAAATTTTCATTCTACTACATTATCTGAAGCTATCGAGCCGATGATGCTCTTCTCTGATGCCGTCCGTAATCAAACGATCGGTCTTAAAATAAATGGTGCCAGAACAAAGGAAATCGTATCCGAGCTAGAAGAAATCTGGTACGATATGCATGAAGAGTATGAGTTCGATTATGATTTCATAGATGCTCAAATAAAAGAGTTTTATCAGACTGAAGAGAAAATGTCTCAGTCTCTGACCGTTTTTGCGGGAATTTCCATATTTATTGGATGTCTTGGGCTTTATGGTTTGGTGGCCTTTATGGCGAATCAAAAAGCGAAAGAGATCGGTATTAGAAAAGTCTTGGGTGCGTCAGTAACAAGTTTGGTTTCGAACTTCTCTTTAGAATTTCTGAAACTCGTACTGGTCGCTTTCATCTTCGCGGCACCGCTAGCCTATTTTGGTATGAATTCTTGGCTCCAAGAGTACAAATACAGCATTAGCATTGGTCCGCTAATTTTCGTCTCCAGTATTGTGATGTCTATCATCATCGCCATTCTAACTACTGGACTTAGGTCTCTGAAAGCAGCAACGGCAAACCCTATCACCTCTCTTAGAGACGAGTAGCATACAGCAATTATGTTCATTAAAAAACCATTACGATGAATCTAAGAATGTTAAAAGGAATATATCGGTCATTTCAGCGAAGCCCACTCTTAACAAGCCTGAATGTTTTAGGCTTAAGTATAGGTTTAGGTAGCTTTTTAGTCATCACGCTTTTTCTCTTTCAAGAGAATAGCTATGAAAAGAATGTCCAAGATTATGAACGAATCTATAGGGTAGAGGAGACGTTTATGAATATGGGGAGAGTTGCCTCAACATCTCCCAATTTACCACATAGTCTTGCTGACTTTGCACAAATAGAGTTGCAAACAAGGGTCGGTCGGCTGGGTGCCGAAACAAAAGTGATTATTGGAGAACAGACTTTTGCCGTCAAAAAGGCAATGCTTGCCGATAGTGCCTTTTTTAAATTATTTGGTCATCAGTTTATCGCTAAGTCGAGTGAGACTGTATTAGCGCAACCTCGAGAGATGGTGCTTTCAGAGAAGACTGCTATGAAATTCTTTGGCAGAACTGATGTTTTGGGTGAAGTCGTAAGGTTTTTAGACTTTCCGCCTCATAAGGTTGTAGGCGTAATCAAAGATGACAAACTCAAATCTCATCTTGATTTCGATCTAGTAATATCTTCTCGAAAAACTGTATATGAACCGAATAGGTGGTGGGGGCTATCGGGTTATTCTTATGTGAAACTGACCCAGGGCACTTCACCTGAAGCCCTTACGGATGAGTTGGACAGACTAGTGGAAAAAGAAGTTTTTCCTGTGTTAAATGCGGGGTATCAAATGCCTTTTGAGGAATGGATCGAAAGTATCAATAAAATGGAGTTCCATGTTAAGCCGATACGTGATATTTACCTGAACTCTAACCTCGATTTTGAAATCAGTCAGAACGGAGATCGTCAAACTCGCATTACGCTCACTATCATTGCCGTTTTCATTCTACTAGTTGCATCTATCAATTTTATGAACCTCACCACTGCTAATTCCTCTAAGCGGACTAAAGAGATTGGGGTTCGTAAGGTATTGGGTGCTACCAAACAGGCATTGGTTAAATACTTCCTGATCGAAGCTGTGATTATCACCTTCATAGCTACTCTACTTGGTGCTGGCATGTCAGAATTGTTTATCGGGCTAATCAACCAGTCGCTTGGAGAAGTAATCGGTGTTTCTTTGGTCAACTACCCGGTATTGTTGATCTATCTAGCCCTGTTTGTCTTAGTCCTCGGAATTATGTCTGGTATTTATCCTGCGTTTTTCCTGGCCTCTGCTAAAATGATCCCGCTACTCAAGGGAATGAAAATTAATCGTGTGCTTAATTTAAATGGAGCTAAGCTATTGCGAAACGGTTTGGTTGTAACGCAATTCGCCATTTCATCCACCTTGATCATTGCCAGTGTTCTGATCTATAATCAATTAAGACATCTACAAAATGTGAATCTAGGATTTGCACAAGATCAAGTAGTCATAATCAAACAGACTTACCCGTTAAAAGACGCCAAAAGTGCCTTACGAAATGAGCTATTAAGGCTACCAAGCGTTGTAGACGCGAGCTTTACCCATAAGTTACCAGGCGATGGTACTGATGCTACTACATCCGTAAATTTAGATGAAGACAGGGCGCTTACGCTGACGCATTTCTATACGGATGAATATTTAGATGACGCCCTTGGACTAAATGTAACAGATGGTACTTGGTTCGATCCAGAGAAGAACCAATATGATTCCTTGATCGTGATCAATAACGCGGCTGCTCAGGCCTTAGGATATGAGGATCCCATTGGTCAAATATTTGGAGATTATTGGACAATTATTGGTGTGGTCGATGACTTCTACTTTGATGGCCTCAGAGATGAAATTGGGCCAGCCATGTTTATTTATTCACAGGCAAACCAAACTAATTTGGCGGTGAGATTTAGACCAGACGCCTTCTCAATCGGTGATGTAGAAGAAGTATGGACAGAGTTCACCAAGATTCCTTTTGAGTATTACTATTTAGATCAGAATTTTGAAAGGCAACTGGTCAAAGAGGGCCAAAATGCGAATGCAGTACTAATATTTACGGCTTTGGCAATTTTAATCTCTTGTCTTGGTTTGTTTGGCTTGGCCGCTTTTACAGCAGATCAGCGATTGCATGAGTTTGGGATTCGTAAAGTACTTGGGGCCAATGTTCAGGACATCATTAAGGTATTTAGTTTCGATTTTGTGAAACTGATCATTCTAGCCTTTTTTATATCCATTCCGCTGGCGTTTTATGGAGTAGACCTTTGGTTAAATGGGTTTGCGAATAGAATTTCTATCAGCATCTCGCCATTTATACTTTCTGGGGTGCTTTCCATTGGCATCGCCATGATCACTATACTGTTTCAGTGTATTAAAACTGGAAGAATCAACCCTACAGATACC
Organism: Roseivirga misakiensis; assembly: GCF_001747105.1. NCBI lineage: Bacteria > Pseudomonadati > Bacteroidota > Cytophagia > Cytophagales > Roseivirgaceae > Roseivirga > Roseivirga misakiensis. Next base: position 968,405 of record NZ_MDGQ01000005.1, read on the forward strand.
CTTAGAAACGAGTAATATGCTTAGACAAACGGTCAAATTTGCCATTAGAAACTTTAAGAAATCTAAGCTAATTCATAGTCTTAATGTTCTAGGTCTGACACTGGGATTGAGTGTGTTCTTTTTGGCCTCGCTTTACATTTACCAAGAAAATAGTTACGAGCGCGATTTTTCCGATCGCAATAGAATTTATCAAATCAGTAGTGTAATACCCGGCATCGGTGATTTTGCCTATTCAACACCAAATTTGGCTAGTATTAGTAACGAAATACCTGATTTAGAGGGTTTAACGGTATTTACTCCGCCTACTAAGTTTACTTGGAATACAGAAACAGACGAGTCTTTTGAACTCACATCCATAAGTGCGGATGAAAACTTTTTGAGCATTTTCGATTTCTCAGTTCGCTTGGGGAATAAAGAACAGCCGATCTCTGCCCCAAACCATGCCGCTATTTTTGAATCTGCAGCACTGAGAGTATTTGGGACCACAGATGTAATTGGTAGACGGTTAGATAGTCAGAAGGAGTCAGTTCAGATCGTATCACTTTTGGCAGATCCACAATATAAAACGCAGCTGAAAAGTGACTTAATTAAGTTCGAGAACCCACTCAATGACTATCAGGAAGCCAACTGGAACGGTAACTATAAATTCGTATTCGCCAAAACGAAGGCTAGTGTTGGTTTAGCTCAATTAAATGAAACATTAGAAAGAATAAGCTTTGATCGTATTAAACCGATTGTTTTAGAGTCGGCACCGTCTGATTTTTCTCTTGCGGATTGGAAGAATTCTCCACGCTATAAAGGGTTTAAAGCCGAGGGGATAGACGATTTAAGGAAGTCGTCTAATACTCAAATGTCGATAATGCCTAAAACCAATGCCAAGCAATCAAATGCAATGATTATTGTTGGGTTGGCTGCCCTGCTCATATCAGTTATCAATTTTGTGAATCTATCTACAGCAAAGGCCTCCGTAAGGCATAAAGAAGTAGGCGTGAAAAGGATTTTAGGGTCAAGAAAATGGTTGTTGATTTTACAATTCTTATTCGAATCCTTTATGCTGATCGGATTATCGGCAGTTTTGGCTCTGGCAGCTGTGGAATTCTATTTAAATGTAGATGGATCATTTTCTTTTAATCTGGTCGATTATTCTGTCCTTCAATCTTCAGAATGGATAATTAGTGTAGTCATCTTCATTTTACTTTTATCGCTAATAGGAGGGGTATATCCTGCTTTGTACCTGTCAAGTGGTTCTTTGATTAACCTGACTAAGAAGCAAAGTCATAGCAGTGGTTTCTCAATGGCCAATGCGCAAGGTTTTAGAAAAGGAGCAACAGTAGTTCAGTTTGTATGTTCAATAGGCCTGATTTTTTCGATCGTCGTTATTTTTAGTCAGGTCAACTTTTTGAAGAATAGAGACCTTGGCTATTCTGACGAAGGAATAGTGTCTATCAGGAATTTAAGCCTGTTTCAGAATTTACGAGATAACACATCTACACTCAACACATTTATCAATGAGGTAGAAAGAGTACCTAGTGTCAAATCAATTGGGTTTTCTTCAAGAACACCGATAGATGGGGTTCAGTATTTTCCAGTGCCCATGAAGAACGCCGAAGGAGAAGAAATCAAAGTCACTTATATGACTGCCGATCATAATTTCTTTGATCTTATGCGATTAGAGTTTTTGTTAGGTAAGCCATATGAATCCAAAAGCAATACGCAAGAAAATGTGAATGCTAAAGGTGTTTATATACCAGCAGTCATTAATGAAATGACAGTGAAAACGTTGGGTTTGGATAACCCGATCGGTGAAATAATAGATGAACCAGTACGAGGTATTAAATATGAAGTGGTTGGAGTAGTTAAAGATTTCTTCTTTGAAAGCCTAAGAGAGGCGATTGATCCGATCATTATTAGCCGAACTGGCCCGAATGTACAGGGTGAATTACTTATTAAAACCGATGACATTAATGAAACAATTGCAGCAATAGAACCACTTTTTCAAAAGCATATATGGACTGCTTATGCCGGAAGCCCCATGGTCTGGAATGATTTAGCATGGCGATACGAATCACTTCTATCTGAAGAAACCAGTGCCTATAAGTTGCTGGTCGCATTTAGCGTAATTGCGGTGATTATATCTTGCATCGGATTGCTTGGATTATCTCTTTTTATGATAGACCAAAGAATCCATGAGTTTGGGGTTAGAAAAGTATTAGGAGCATCAGTTGGCAATATTATGGCACTCTTTAGTTATGATGTTTTTAAATTGATACTGTTGTCAATTTTTGTTGCCTTACCTCTAGGTAGTCTAATAATGCGAGAATGGTTGAATGATTTTGATGCTAGAATTAACCTTTCATTCTTCACTTTTGGAACCACAACATTACTTACCCTACTAATTGTATTTATTACTATTTCTTTCCAATCATGGAAAGCTGGTAGACTAAACCCAGTTGAAACCCTAAGAAACGAATAAAATGCTCAGACAAACGATCAAATTTTCATTCCGAAGCTTTCGAAAGACCAAATGGTTACATGGACTTAATGTGCTAGGCCTTACGTTGGGGCTAAGTGTTTTTTTGTTGAGTGCTTTGTATGTCTATCAAGAGGGTACTTATGAGATGGATTTCACAAATCGGGATAGGGTTTATGAAGTTGCTAAGTACTGGGGACAGGACAGCAAATTTGCCAAACTACCGTCGAACTTGGTTCATGTTTTAGAGGATCAGCCTGAGATTGAAGCGATGACTTCGTTTCGAAAAATACCAAACACAGATATTTATGTGGATAAGGATGTTTATGAAAATCAGCGGGTTATATGGGCGGACTCTACCTTTTTTGATGTATTTGATTTTGAGCTTCTAGTTGGCAATCCCGAAACAGTACTCAATAATCCAGATGTGGTTGTAATTGACGAGAAAACGGCCAAGCGAATTTACGGTACCCTAGATGTTTTGGGTAAAGAATTTCGATATGTTCAGTTTCAGGATAAGTTCAAAACAGTCACAATCGGTGGAGTTAGTAGAACTCCGCACTATAAAACTCAATTAGCTTTTGATTTTCTAATAGCGAAAAAGAGAAGCCCGTTTAGGGCTGACGGTTGGTTTTCTGCAGGTGATATGAGCTATGTTGTACTAAAAGAAAATGTGAGTTTAGATCAGCTAAATGATCGTCTTTTATCCATCTCAGAAGAATACGTGTTTCCTGGGAGACAAGATACCGATGTTTTGACTTTTGGAGAATGGAAAGAAAGGGGTAGTTACCATGGTTTTTTCGCACAACCTTTAAACTCGCTTCGGGATAGCGAAGGTTTAATAGGAGAAATAATGCCGAAAGCTGACGTAAAAAGAACTAGAACAACGCTTTTTATTGGTATTGCAGCGCTACTGATTGCCATCATAAATTTTGTGAATTTGTCCACCGCACGCGCTTCACAACGAATGAAGGAAGTCGGCCTAAAAAGGATACTTGGGTCTACCCGAAAACAGTTAACGGGGCAGTTTCTATTAGAGTCATTTGTCGTTATTCTCATTTCCGTCACACTTTCACTTGGTGTAGTGGAGGCCTTTATTAAATGGCAGCCACTTTCTTTTGGTGGGTTTGTAGAGTATTCGGTTTTACACTCACCAGAATGGGTGCTAGGTCTGGTGGCCTTCGTTGTTCTACTGACGCTTTTTTCAGGTATTTACCCAGCGCTCTATTTGTCTAGTGGAAAAGTTATTGCCCTATTGAACAATGGAAAAGGCCAGTCTGGCTTTGGTATTTATAACGCAGAGTTATTGAGAAAGGGAGCCACAGTACTACAGTTTACTTTTTCCATTGGTTTGATTGCAGCAGTTCTAACCATGTTTGCCCAAATAAGTCACCTCAGAGATATCGACCTGGGGTATGACCAAGATCAGGTTATTGTGATTAATAACCCTCAGAAATTAAAGGATAAAGAGGTATTTAAGTCAGAGTTAGCAAGAGTTCCAGGTGTGGCCTCTGCTGCTTATACCTTTATGACACCGAATAACCCTGAAGGACAGACTGGTAGAGGCGTTTGGGATTTACCAGATGGGACTAAATTTGACGTTGCGTTTCTACAGGTAGATGCCACCTATTTTGAAACCTTAGGCATAGAATTCATTGTAGGTGAAAATTTCAACCCTTCGTTAAGTGAGAGCAGAAAAGCACAAAATGAAAATCTAATTATCAATCAGGCCGCAGTCAAAGCTTTTGAGCTGGGTGACGATCCGGTGGGTAAGGCCTTAGGAAATGGTATAGTTAGAGGTGTAGTTCAGGATTTCGTTTTTAATGGTCTCAAAGACGAAGTTGAGCCGCTAATAATCCAACAAAAGATCCCGGTCGGATTCGATCCATGGTGGCACCATCCTTTAACAGTACGGATATCGGGTAGAAAAATAGATGATGTAATTCCTAGTATCAAGGCCCTTTGGTCTGAAATGTCCAGTTTAGATATGAAATGGTATCCGCTAAGTACCAGTTATGAGTCACTTGTTCAAGCCGAAGAACGCTCTTTCAATACAATATTAATGTTTTCAGTATTTGCTGTCCTCGTTTCATGTATTGGCTTATTTGGGTTGGCCATCTTCACTATTGACGATCGTGTCAAAGAGTTTGGAATCAGGAAAGTGTTGGGAGCAAGTGTTCCTCAAATTATGAGGCATTTTGGCTGGGGTTTTACAAAGCTCATTGCCGTGGCCTTTGTCATTGCCATACCGCTCTCAATTTATCTGCTGAATGGATGGTTGTCGGACTTTTCGCGCCGAATAGAAATCTCCTATGAGATTCCATTATTAACGGCTCTATTGACGTTATTAATCACAGCGGTTACCCTTATAAGCCAATCTTTAAAAGCTGGTCGTTTAAACCCAGTGGATACCTTAAGAAATGAGTAAAAGAGAATTCCATGGTTAAGAATCACTTGAATATTGTATTAAGAAAACTGAAAAAGGAGAAGCTTTATTCATTAGTCAACATATTTGGCCTTACCATTGGATTAACCGCTTTTCTGTTGATTTCTTTGTACGTCAGAGATGAACTGAGTTTTGATAAGTTTCATGACAACGAACAGAGCATATACAGACTAATAAGGACGAACGAAAGATCAGGAGCTTCCGGTAAAACGATTTCAGATCTGGTAGATTACTTTGCTTATGATATGCCCGAAATCGAAGGTTTCAACCGGTTGATGAACTTGGGGGCTCAGGCGCTTGTGAGTATTGAAGATCGACAGTTTAACACTCCTCAGGTATTTTATGCCCAGGATAATTTCTTTGAATTCTTTTCTTTTGATCTCCTAGCTGGTTCCAGCGCATCCGTTTTTGTTGGAGGAAATAAAGCCGTATTGTCTGAGTCCTATAGTAAAAAGCTTTTCGGTGATGAGGATCCAATTGGTAAGCTTATCAAAATTGAAAAAAAGGAGCAGTACCTTATTACTGGAATAGCAAAAGATAGTCCGGCAAATAGTACGATTCAATTTCAAGTCTTGTTGAATAAACCAGGCGCGTTTACAAATGATTTTGAAAACACTGGAGGTGTACAAACTGCAATAACTTATCTAAAAGTTTCTCCAAACCTTGATTTGAATAAGCTGGTCACTCACATCAATGATGCTAAAGAAAGGCCAACCTATAACATGTTCACAAAAGATACTGAATATAGTCTTCTGCCATTGACGGATCAGAGGCTTTACGCCTCATACGAATCTGATGCATTTGATAAGAATGACATTCGGTATGTCAAGTTATTTTCTGGAATAGGAATTCTGGTGCTTCTATTAGCCGTAATCAATTATATCAATTTAGTGACAGCGCAGTCATTAGAGAGAATGAAAGAAGTGGGATTAAGAAAGGTAATTGGTGCTTCAAGGGGAGATTTAATCGCTTACCAATTGGTTGAATCAATTGTCATCACGACGCTTTCCTTTCTGTTGGCCTTCGCTATCGCTGAGCGACTATTGCCATTCTATAATGATATACTAGACAAGGATATCCAAATCGCTTATTTTGGTTTAGAATTCTTTGTATGGGTCGTATTAGCCGGACTAGGTCTAGGTTTGCTTTCAGGTATTTACCCTGCCCTAAATATCTCCAGAGGTAGACCATTGGCCCTACTACAAAAACAGACGGGTGGATTTATAGGAGCGAAGTGGCTCAAAAAAGGATTAGCACTCGCCCAGTTTACGGCTACAGCAGTTCTTATCACCATTCTCGCTTTGATGAATAAACAGATGACCTTTTTGAAAGAAAAGGATCTGGGTTTTGAAACGGATTTTACCGTTGAAATAAACCTGGATGAAGATTCAACCCATTTATACCAATCTCTTAAAAATCAGATCATGACAATTTCAGGAGTTGAAAACGTCAGCTTAAATGGGTTCGATATGGGGGGCGGTTGGATTTCTACTATTTATTCAGAACCAAGAGTAGAAGGTAAGTCCCGAGGAAATAGTGTTGCTGAAAAGATTATTAGGGCAGATGGGAATATGATCGGTACATTGGATATGGGATTCTACTGGCAAGCGGAGAATTATGACCCAAATAGTTTTGATGACAATCAAGTAATTATCAATTATTCGCTAGCTGATAAATTAGGCTGGCTCGAAGACCCGATCGGGCACAAATTATATGAGTATAATGATCGGTCGGGAAAGGAATTGGTTGCCATTGTGAATGATTTTCATATCAACTCCTTAAAAGAAGAAGTAGAACCAATGTTTATTTTACCACTGAGTGACTGGGGGGCAAATAGATTAATAGTAAAACTCAACGGAGTCGAGGGGTATAAAAAGCTTAGTGAGATCGAAGTATTATATCAATCTTTTTTTGATCGCCCTTTTGAATATGCTTTTCTCGATGATAAGCTTGAGAGTTTTTATAAAAAGGAGGCAGGGCAGTTTAGAATGTTCCAATTATTCTCACTCATTGCCGTAATTATTTCATTGCTAGGATTGATTGCTTTAACCACTTATATGATTGCTCAAAGACGAAAAGAGGTGAGTATTCGTAAAGTTTTAGGCGCTTCAGTAAAAGGGCTCTTACTTTTGTTAAATAAAGAATATTCAATTCTTGTATTGATTGCTTTTATAGTAGCCGCTCCAATAGCCTATTTCTTCATGGAGAATTGGTTGAGTAAGTTTGTGTATAGAATAGCGATTGGGCCGATCCCTTTCGTAGTAGGTTTCCTGAGTTTTATAAGTCTGAGTTGGCTTGTTGCGGCATATCAATCATTTAAGACTTCATCCGAAAACCCGGCCAAAGTTTTACGAGAAGAGTAGGAGGGCTGAGCGCTTTCTTTTATGTCACTGTTTCTTTTTGTAAAGACCATCAAAACTTGGGGTCCATGTTTTGCCCTCGTCTGTAGAGTTTTCAAAGAGTTGTCTTACGGTACCATCCTCTTTCAAGGTAAATGTTAACCTAGAAAGGCTAATATTGCCATTCGGCCCCATGAACTTACTTTCAAACTGAAGTAGACCTTCTTCTCTTCTTGTTTCTAGGTAATTGTAAACATCGCCACCACTACCTACCCAGTGCTGATGCCATTTTTTATCGATTGGGTCGTAAAAGTTAATACTCTGGCCTGCGTAATTGCCAGCTGTTTTATAATTCTCATGAATAGCGCAGCCCCCTTGAGCCATAGTTATCGAGTTTTCGCCAACCTTGCGGTTATTAACAAATACATCCCATTCACCGATCCAAAAATCGAAATGACGGTAATTTGATTGCCCTAAACATGGATAAGCATTGAGCGCTACCTTGTCTAAGATTGCCTTAAAATCAGGGTAGTTTTGGTATTTGGTAAAAGAGGCATCCTTTGTTAAGAGGCTGTAGGTGGCTAATCCGTTATCGGCACCATGTGAAAGGGTTTTCATTAAGTTTTCCTTATCGCCTTGTTCGGCATAGGTTTTACTGAGACCTATCACAATGTTTGGAGCAGGAAAGTTGTTTTCTCTTGCTTTGGTAAAGTGCTTAATTGCCGATTTGTAATCATGTGTTTTGAAATTGCTGATGGCTAAATTATACCAGGCTAAAGAATCCTTTGGGGCATTTTTTAAATACTGTTTGTAAGTTTTTTCAGCGGCTTTCCATTCTTGCTTATTGAAGTAATCTAATGCTGATTCTTTCAAATCCTGACAGAATACCATAGAACTGAAGCTTAAGAGTATGGCTATAAATAGTATCTGTTTCATTGTAATCGTCGTTTGACATGAAACTAGATAAGTATGACCTTCCAACGGGAAAATCCGATGATATTTGCCCTTAAAAGGGTGTTTACTAGAAACTGATACTTACAGAATCAAGCTCATTATAGATTGATTCATAGGTCATGACTATTGCTATCCCTTTATTAGTCTGCGGTGTTTTTAATCTTAGAATCACCCGGTCAACTCCGGGAGCCACCACGGAATTAGGATCGTAATTATAAATCTGGCGTATATTATTGCCTTCATTTGCAGCGGCCAGTAGAGGGTTCCAAGCGTCATAAATTTTCCCCTCATGCGATAGTTTGACATTCTTGATTACAGCGGGGCCATACCCTTGGTTTGATAACATGATTTCCAGCGTGCCTTCACTTCCGTCAATACTTTTGATAAGTTCTAGGTATGGCTTTACGGTTAGCTTATTATGCTCTACAGCAATCTCTAGTTGCCTTTGAGAGATTCTACCTTGCCATAAGGAAACTACTACCGCGCATAGCGCAATGGTAACGACAGCAAACTGTGTGACTTTTTCACCTTTCGACATAGACATAACCTAAATTAAATTTATTGAAACTTTAAAAAATGGATGTTTTGTCAACGAATTCATCTATTTAACCCATGATAATAGACTAAAACCTCATACCAATTTCAAATGGCTCATCATAAATGGATGTATACTTTATTAACACCTCAATACCATAAAGCACCCTGTTTTTAGGGTCTCCCTTGAGTTGTAGATAAATGATTTCTTTATCTGCTTTAAACGGGGCATCAATACCGAGGTTTATAGAATTCACACGTTTGTCACGAATTTCAGCAGCATCTAAGACAGCATCCCAATGCGTGTATGTCTCTCCTTTATAGGTTAATGATACCGATTTTATAATGGCAGGACCAATACCCTCATTTTGTAATTTCAATGCCCATGTATCTTCAGTTGCCCAACCAGAAAAGAAATTTAAATAAGGCCTAACACTTAACCGATTGTGTCTTTGGGCGATGCTGACTTGCCATACCGATACCACTACTGCACAGACAGCAATAACGACAATGGCAAATTGTGTAACTTTTTCACTCCTCGATGTGGCCATATCCTAAGATAAAGCTATTCAAAACATAAAAAAAGCCTAGATCATAGATCTGGGCTTTCAAATATTTTATTAATGAAGTTCTATTTTTCTTCGTGTGCGCTGGGTCCTTTTCTAAAAAGCTTTTCGAAGGCTTTGCCTATTTCTTCTCCAGCCACTTTTAAATGGTGCTTTGCTTCTTCAATTTTAGGTTCATTTTTAGTCTTGAAGTCCACCATTTTTTCTTCAAGTTTCTCCCTTTGCTTCTTTAGAGCTTCAATGGTTTCTTCCATTTCTTCTCGGACCTCTTCACTGGCATCTTTTGCTTGACCAACCAACTCATCGATCTTTTCTTTTAGCTCCTTTAGGATTTTATCAGTATCCATTAGTTCTCTCTAACTTTAATGGTAGTTCCTACATTGATCCAGCATCCTACTCTAATAGCATCTCCTTTTTTCTTAGCTGCCGTAAAAACATCTGAAACGGTAGGGAACTGTGCTTTGGCCTCCGCCATTCCCTTAGAATTACCTGCTTTCTGATAAAGGTCATAAGCAGCCATGAATATTGAACGATCGTCGATCATGCTATTTTCTTTCGAACAATCATCGAAACTATTCATATACATGTTTGCCACATAGGTGTAAGCTTCACTCGCTTTTTGTGCATCTAATTCGGCTGCTTGGAAAGCAGATTTTCTTGCTTCAACTTTTTTCCCCTGCGCCAGGTTTAATTGGGCAATATTCATAAGTAAATCAGCCTTCTTCTCATTGTCCGTGGAAAGTTCCATGGCTTCAGTATAATACTTTGCAGCACTTTCGTAGTCCTTATTACCGAATGCTCGCTGTGCTAAAACTTTAGCTATGCCTTCGGTAGGCTCTTTCTTTTGGATGATTTTTGCAGCCGTTTCTATGTATGGGCTATCTCCACAACCTCTTTCTAAAAGTAGACCAAAAACCTTTTTTGCTAGCGTTAAGTCTTCACCTTGATCTAATGGCGGTGCTAAGTTCTCATTGATAAAATCACAGTTTAGATCGTCACCCATCACCTGAGTCAATAAACCATTAATAACCGTCTTATATCTATCTAATTTTGCCTGATCTTCACCTGCGGCAGATTTCATTTCAACCACGCTCATTACCTTGGTATAGATTTCGATAACTTCCTCATTTGGTAAGTCATTTCCATAAGCCTTATATCTTCTCGCCATATCCATGTAGGATACCAAGTTATTATTGATAACACTTTCAGGCTCCTCATAGGCAGCTTTGTAAGCGACCATACCATCCTTGATTCTAACCTTATCTGATTTCCAATACTTATAATATCGGTATGCTTTGTTGTTCTTTTCACGATCAGTTAACCCGTAGATTTCCTCCTTTTTATTAAAAGAAGTCATCATAGAGTCTAGAAACATGTTTTTCTGTGTATCATCCGAAGCTTTTTTAGCCAATTCTTCATAAGCTTTATATGAGTTTATATAAAGTCCATCATAAAGGTCTGGAACGTTTTTCATTAGCCAATTCAACGCATTTGCCGCCTCTCTATAATTGTCTACAGAAATTGCGTCAACAGAAAGCGCGAACCTTCTAGAAGCTTCTGAAGCTAATTCTGGATTTTCAGGAAGCTTCAATGATTGTCCGTTTGCCTGGAAGGAAAGTAGTAGGATAGACCCTAATGCTATGGATATTACTTTTTTCATTTTTTTGTTTTTAAACCTTGTTCGGCTAGTCGCAAAATGTTAGCCAAATTTAATCGGATGCAAAAGTACTGTTTATTCAGTAATTCGCTAGTCGTCAACTTATTATCAAATTGTTGCGATCCCATCTTCAAACGATGCAGAGCGATATGTTGTTTCAACGACTGGTCATTACAGGCTGTAGCCTCTTGATTCCTAGTTGTTTGACCTTGTTCTTACTTTTGTCTCAATATTAATCCAGCAGCCCACTTCTATTGTATCATTTTCATAGTGACCTTCGGAAAACGCGCTACCCGTAGTAGGGAATTGTAAGCTTATCTCTTTCATCATACTCTGATTTTTAGCTTTTTCAAACATATCATAAGCGGCAAAGTAAACCGCCCTGTTTTCCACGTCATCATCAGATTCAGAGCACTCGTTATAGCTATTCGCATACAAGTGACCGATCAATGTGTAGGCAGCTGGCCCTTTTGCATCATCAAGTGAAATAGCTGATAGTGCATACTCTCTAGCCGCTGGTTTATTCATGTTCAATTGGTACAGTTGCGCGATGTTCAATTGGATACTTGACTTTTTGACATTATCGGTTTCTAAATCAAATGCCTTTTTGTAAAGTGAGATCGCATCTTCATAGTTTTTAGCAGCTGCTTCCGATTGAGCCAAGACTTTGAAGATACCAGGTGTCGGCTCGTTTCTCGACAGGATATCTAAAGCCTCTTCGAATGAGGCCGTTCTTCCACATTTAACATCCAATGATAACCCCATTACACGTTTCGAAACCTTAACACTATCAGCTCGATTTAAACCGTTGGCTAGCTTTTCTATGATTTCGCAGTTCATACTTTCCGCTGTCATTCTGACTAAAACATCATCAACTTGGCTCAAATATTTATCGAATTTAGCCGTTGATTCGTCCATGACTTTTTTCCGCCCAATAACATTGGCTATGCCATTATACACATGAAGAATTTCTTCCTGAGATAAATTGGCTACATGTTTATCGTAACGCTGTGCCATATATATGTAAGTAACTAGGTTATTGTTAATAACGCTTGTTGGGCTTTCATAAACTTCTTTGTACATGGCAAAAGCGTCGGCTAATTTTGATTTATCATCTCTGAAATACTTGAAGTATCGGAATGCAAGCTTATTCTTATCTAAATCACTTAAGCCGAAATGTTCTTCTTTGCTCTCATAAGCGATAAGCATTGAATCGAGTAATACTCGTTTCTTACTTTCATTCTCAGTTTTCAAAGCCAAATTTTCGAAGGCTTCGACGGCATATTTTTGAACATTGCGATTAAACGAAGGAGCATTTTTCAGCAACCAATGAAGGGCAGGTGTGGCTTTCTCATAATAGTCAAACCGCATATTATCATCGGCCTTTACATATTCTCGTTCTATATCTTTTTGAGTGATCTCTTGTGCTGAAATATGCGCTGACGCTATTACGAGACACAAAAGCGCTGTTACAAATACTTTCATATCGTTTAGTTTAAGGTACGTAATAAGTTAGCCAAAAAATGTGCCAAGATGAAACTAAATCCTTAGTTTATCGGGAAAAGAGTGGTGTGAATTTAAAGGATTGACCATCGAATAAACCTAAATCGCTTAGCTTCAGATTAGGAATAACAAGTAGCCCCATAAAGGACAAAGTCATGAAAGGCGAGTTTAAAGTACTACCCATGCTTTTGGCCATTCTATCTATCTGAGTGTAGTTTTTTGCAATCTCATAGCCGTCGCCATTGGACATGATTCCTGCGACGGGGAGTGGGAGGATGGCTTCTTCTTTTGAACTTACTGCACTGACGCCACCTTTTTCATTGATGATCAAGTTTATCGCTTTACAAATACTAGCGTCATCCACGCCAACTGCAATGATATTGTGAGAATCATGTCCCACAGAAGATGCGATGGCCCCATCTTTCAGGTTGAAATTTTTTATAAACGCTACGGCAGGCTGGGCATTTTGATATCTGTTCACCACTACCATTTTTAATAAATCACGTGAAACATCTGACTGAACAAATCCTGCAGGATCCACCTTTGCTGAATAATGTAGACAGTTCGTGATCAGCTGCCCATCTAATGCCTCTATTACTTTTATATTTTCTGAAGTTGCCTTTACGCTGATTGCATCTTCTTTTATGGGGTCACAATGAAATTGATTTACAATTTCACTTCGCGAACTTTCTATAAGAGATTTTCCTTTATCGGCCACTTGAATGCCATTGATGTAAGTAGCCAGTACATCAAGATTGCTGGTGTCTTTTGTGACAATGAAATCAGCATAATCTCCTTCTTTTAAAGTTCCAACATCCAAGTTATAATGATCGACTGGAGTGATGCAGGCAGCCTGTAAAACATCAAAAAGGTCATATCCCTTATTTAAAGCACGTTTAACTAAGTCGTTGATATGCCCTTCAACCAAATTGTCAGGGTGTTTGTCATCCGAACAAAACATGAGCTGTTCTGGAGCTTCAGCGAAAAGGTCGACGAGGGCTTCAAAGTTTTTAGCCGCAGAACCCTCTCTAATCGCGATTTTCATTCCGTGTTTTAACTTGTCTCTTGCCTCATCTGCCGTAAAACATTCATGATCGGTAGAAATTCCAGCTTTTACGTAGGCTTCAGCCTGTTCACCTCTGAGTCCAGGTGCATGACCATCGATAGGTTTACCTAATGCCTTAGCAATGTTTAATTTCTCGTAAACAGTTTTATCGTTGAAAAGTACACCTGGCCAATTCATCATTTCGGCTAAGTATTTTACCTCTGGTTTAGCCAATAAGTACTCGACTTCCTTGGGTGTGATTTCTGCCCCGGCGGTTTCAAAAGTGGTAGCTGGAACACAAGAAGGTGCCCCGAAGGCAAACTTAAAATTCACTTTTTTACCATCCTTTATCATGTATTCTACACCCTGAACCCCCAATACATTGCCAATTTCATGAGGGTCCGAAACTGTGGCAACAGTACCATGGACCACGGCCAAACGAGCAAATTCAGATGGAACAAGCATAGAGCTTTCTATATGAATGTGAGCATCAACAAAACCTGGCAGTATATATTGATCTTGGACTTCTGCTGTCTCAATGATTTTTTTTATCCGATCATTTTCGATGTGAATCTCGCCAGTATAGATTCTTCTATTTCTAACATCGACGATTTTGCCTGATACTATTTTCATATGCGCAATTTGAAAGATTCTAGATTCTTCACAAAAGACTATAGACAAGTTTCAATGCTCTGGAAGAATTTTCGTCCGCAGTCTAGCTCCTCAAATGATCATACCGTACCTTTGCCCAAAATTTATTGATGAGGAAAATCAATATTGCTATAGATGGTCTTTCTGGTTGTGGTAAAAGCAGCACCGCTAAAGTTGTTGCCAAAGCCCTGCACTATAAATTTATCGACACAGGAGCCATGTATAGAGCAGTTACGCTATACTTCTTGCAAAACAAAGTCGATTTAATGGATGAGGATGCCGTAGAAGCGGCCCTAAATCAAATTTATATTGACTTTCTGTTCAATAAAGAATCTCAGAAAAACGAAACCATTTTGAATAAACAAAATGTTGAAAATGAAATCCGTAAAATGTACATATCTGAAAATGTGAGTGCAGTTTCAGCGGTAAAAGCGGTTCGTATAGCTATGGTTGCACAACAGCAAGCCATGGGTGAAGAGAAGGGTGTGGTAATGGACGGCAGAGATATAGGTTCTGTAGTTTTCCCTGATGCCGAATTGAAAGTATTCATGACTGCATCGACAGAAGTTCGTGCGAAGAGAAGACAGAAGGAATTAGCCGAAAAGGGAGAGCAGGTTGATTTAAATGAGATTATGAAGAATTTGGAATCGAGAGATTTCCAAGATTCTACTAGAGAGGAAAGTCCTTTAGTGAAAGTAGCTGATGCTGTGGAAATAGATACATCGAATTTGAAGTTTGAAGACCAAGTTCAAAAAATATTAGATTTGGCAAATGATCGGATAACTGAGGAATAAATTCTACGAGAATGGAAGTGAAGATTGATGAAAATTCTGGGTATTGTTTTGGAGTGGAGTTTGCCATACAAATGGCTGAGGATGAAATGGTTGATGGCGATCTGTTTTGCTTAGGCGACATTGTGCACAACAGCATGGAAGTAAAACGCCTAAACAAAAAGGGGCTTCAAGTTATTGATAGAGAAGAATTAAAGAATATTAAAAATGCCAAGGTGCTGATAAGGGCCCATGGCGAGCCACCTGAAACATATCAATTAGCGCTCGAGAATAATATAGAGTTGATTGATGCTTCTTGTCCGGTAGTGTTGAAACTACAGAATAGAGTGAAGCTTGCTCATGACAAGATGAATAGGGTAGACGGACAAATTGTTATTTACGGTAAACCTGGTCATGCCGAAGTTATTGGACTGACAGGACAGACAAATAACAAGGCCATCGTGGTTATGGAAGATGAAGACCTGGATAAGATTGATTTCTCAAAACCAGTGACACTTTTTTCACAGACTACAAAGAGTACAAAAGGGTTCTATAGAATCCGTGAAATTATGGAGGCCAGAGCTAAGGCAGCCAATAATTCAATTGAGGAACTTGATTTCACGGCTAATGATAGTATTTGCCGTCAGGTTTCGAACAGAGAGCCACAACTAACAGTGTTTTCTAATTCTGTTGACGTGATCATTTTTGTCAGCGGTAAGAAAAGCTCAAACGGCAAGGCTCTTTATGGTGTTTGTAAACAGCAGAACGACAGGAGTTATTTTGTTGAAAACGAGGATGAAGTGAATTTAGAATGGTTTTCACCCGATGATAAAGTCGGTATTTGTGGAGCAACATCAACACCAATGTGGTTGATGGAAAATGTTGCTAAACATATAGAGAATTCCTTTTCTGAAACAGTGCCAGTACAATAAAGCTAGGCACCTTTCATCTGCATAAAATTTTGACTTAAATTTGCTTCGATAAAGGAAGCATTAAGTCTTTTATTTGAGAGCAAATGTATTATTTTTGCCTCGATTTTGATCAATCTTAGTGATTCGCAACTAAAAGAGTATGTCTAAAACTGTAAAGCTTAAAAAAGGCTTTGACATTAACCTTGCCGGAAAGGCAGAACAGACAATCGCCAGTACCTCCCCTTCGGAAACGTTTGCTATAAAACCGACCAATTTTATCGGTATGAAAAGACCTAAGCTATTTGTGGCTGAAGGTGACAACGTAAAGGCTGGTACACCTGTGCTTTATGATAAAATGCAGGAAGACGTTATGATTTGTTCGCCTGTAAGTGGTGAGATTGTTGAAGTGAAAAGGGGAGCCAAGAGAAAATTATTAGAAATAAAGATCTTGGCCGACAAAGAAATTGAATACGAGACATTCAATACCTACAACATTTCTGATCTGCAAAGCCTTTCTCGAGAGGACGCGCAAGCGCAAATGTTGAAAGGTGGAGTTTGGCCAAATGTTATTCAAAGACCTTTTGGGGTAACTGCTAATGAGGCAGATACACCAACTGCTATTTTTATCTCCACTTTTGATTCTCATCCTTTAGCTGCAGATGCGGCATTCACACTAAAAGGAGATGAAGAGGCATTCAAGGCAGGTATAGACATCTTAAAGAAGTTTACTTCAGGTAAAATTCATTTAAATCATGATGCTGATGGCGAAGTAGCCTCTGTCTTCGCTAATATTGAAGGCGTAGAGAATAACAAATTCAGCGGACCACACCCAGCGGGGAATGTAGGTATTCAAATCAGTAATATCGCCCCAATTGCTAAAGGCGGTTTGGTTTGGACGATTACTCCTTATGGAGTGGCACAAATTGGTAAGTTGTTTTTGAAAGGTATTTACGATGCTTCTAGAGTTGTGGCGGTCGCTGGTTCTGAGATTAGTAAACCACAATATCACAAGACTTACACTGGAGCATCTATCAACAAATTCATCGATAATAACCTTAAGAACGACCACGTGAGATTCATCTCGGGTAACGTACTTACGGGTGAGAAAATCGAGCAAGACGGCTACCTAGGTTTTTATGATAATCTTCTTTCTGTAATTCCAGAAGGAGATCACTCTGATTTCTTAGGATGGATTATGCCTAAAAAAGAAGTATTGAGTTTCCATAGAGCATGGGGCTTATTCTCCTTTTTAAATGGAAAGAATAAGGAATATGTATTGGATACTAACACCAATGGAGAACCTAGAGCATTTGTGCAGACTGGAACTTTTGAAAAGGTAGTACCAATGGATATTTATCCTACGTATCTGATCAAGGCAATTATGGCTGAAGATTTTGATAACATGGAAGCCTTGGGAATATATGAAGTAATTGAGGAAGATTTAGCGCTTTGTGAATATGTGGATGTTTCGAAACACGACATACAACAAATTGTTAGAGAAGGGCTAGAATTGATTCAAAACGGATAATTGGGATGAAGTTTTTACATAAAATTTTAGAGAAACAGAGACCTATGTTTGAAAAGGGAGGTAAGCTTGAAAAGCTATACTACCTTTTTGAAGCAGGTGAAACGTTTATGTTCTCTCCATCTAGTACAGCTGCTAAGAAGGGAGTTCAAATCAGAGATGCAATAGACTTGAAGAGAATGATGATGACGGTGGTCATTGCCATGATCCCTTGTCTAATTTGGGGTATTTTCAATGTTGGTTACCAGCACAACATAGCAACGGGTCAAGAGACGACGTTTTTTAGTCTCGATAACCTGCTATTTGGTGCTAGGTGGGTATTACCAATCGTGTTGGTATCTTATGCTGCAGGTGGATTGCTAGAGGCATTGTTCGCTGTTATTCGTAAGCACCCAATCAATGAGGGCTTCCTCGTAACAGGAATGTTGATTCCGTTGATCGTACCGCCTACTATTCCATTATGGCAAGTAGCACTAGCAACAATATTTGGTGTTGTTGTTGGTAAGGAGATTTTCGGAGGAACAGGTATGAACGTATTAAACGTGGCCATGACTGCCCGAGCGTTTTTATACTTCGCCTATCCGTTAGAAATTTCAGGACAGGTTTGGACACAAATGGCAGGAGATACTGCCGTAAATGGTTACTCAGGTGCAACTGCACTAGCCGTGGCTAACAATGTTTCTATTGCCGGTACTCAAACTGTGGTGGAAGGACTTAATCAGGCAAACACAATGTTGGCAGCTCCTTTCTCAAGTGGAAGCTTCTTCAGTTTTGAGAATATGCTTATTGGAGGAATTCCAGGATCTATCGGAGAAACTTCTGCATTGATGGCCTTAATAGGCGGATTGATACTAATTGCTACCGGTGTAGGTAGTTGGAAGATAATTGTAAGTGTTTTTGCTGGTGCCTTTGCTATGGGGACCATATTTAACCTTGCAGGTGCAAATGAATTTATGGCATTACCAGCCCACTATCACTTAGTATTGGGTGGTTTAGCTTTTGGTGCTGTGTTTATGGCCACAGATCCTGTGTCTGCGGCACAAACAGAGATAGGTAAATGGATTTATGGAGCTTTAATAGGAATGTTAACGGTAATCATTCGAGTGCTGAATCCGGCATATCCGGAAGGAATAATGTTAGCAGTTCTATTTATGAATGTATTTGCTCCACTAATTGACTTTTATGTAGTTCAAGCAAACAAGAAAAGGAGGATGGCCCGTGCAACAGTCTAATAAATACATAATCATATTCTCACTTGTACTGACAGCAGTACTTGGAGGGATGTTATCAGGTGTTTCTCAAGTTTTGGGTCCTGCGCAGAAAAAAGCTCAGGATTTAGATACTAAGAAACAGATTTTAGGTGCTATACCTTCAGAAAAAGAAGCACTTGCAGGTATGGAAGCTGAGCAGATCTTAGCCAGATATAAAGAAGTAATCAGTAGTGAAGTTGCTGACTTTCAAGGAAACTTGGTAGACACCAACGAAAAGGGTGGTGCAATGGTGGCTGAAGAAGTGAACATTGAAAAGAACTACAAAAAATCTGCTGAAGACAGAATGTTCCCAGTATTCAAATACACCAACAACGGAGAAGAAGCTTACATTCTACCCGTTTATGGCGCTGGTCTTTGGGATGCAATTTGGGGCTTTGTGGCTGTTAACCCTGACTTGAAAAGTGTTAGAGGAATTAGCTTCGATCACAAAGGTGAAACACCAGGTTTAGGAGCAAGAATCACTAGTGATGACATTCAAGCGAGATATCAAGGCAAAAGTCTTTACAATGATAACGGTGAATTTGTAGCCATTACTATGGTAAAAGGCGAGAAGACGCCTGAAGACAAATTAGGCCCGAACAAAGTAGATGGTCTAGCTGGAGCAACACTTACAGCGAATGGTGTAAACGATATGTTGATGAATTACATCACCTACTACCAAAAGTATTTTGACAAGCACGTCAGAGGCGGTGCTATGACCCTTAATAACCAATAGAGATATGAGTACTGAAACTGTAGAAGCACCGGTAGCTAAAGAGTCAGAAGCTTTACTATCGAAAAGAAGGAAAAAGTTTATCACTGATCCTTTGAATGATGATAACCCTATTACCGTGCAGGTATTAGGTATCTGTTCAGCACTTGCTGTTACTACACAGATGAAGCCAACAATGGTTATGGCACTTTCTGTGATTTTCGTGATGATATTTTCAAACTTGATTATCTCACTATTAAGAAACGCTATCCCAGGTCGTGTTCGAATCATTGTTCAGCTGGCTATTGTAGCAACCTTAGTAACGCTGGTAAACGAAGTATTAAAAGCATACGCTTTTGATGTTTATAAGCAACTATCTGTATTCATTGGA
Organism: Roseivirga misakiensis; assembly: GCF_001747105.1. NCBI lineage: Bacteria > Pseudomonadati > Bacteroidota > Cytophagia > Cytophagales > Roseivirgaceae > Roseivirga > Roseivirga misakiensis. The sequence goes on from NZ_MDGQ01000005.1 coordinate 988,129, forward strand.
CTAATCATTACCAATTGTATTGTAATGGGGCGTCTTGAAGCTTTTGCTTTGGGTAATAAACCTTACGACTCAGTACTCGATGGATTAGGTTCTGGCCTTGGTTATTCTTGGATTATCCTTGTTGTAGCTTTCTTTAGAGAGCTTTGGGGATCAGGAAAAGTATTTGGTTATGATCTAATGGGAGCCATCGGCTTTGAGAACTTTGCGGCAAATGGTTTAATGGTGTCGCCAGTAGGAGCATTTATCGTACTTGGATTTATCATCTGGGTAATGCGTGCTAGGTCAGGATATGTAGAACATTAAGAAGGACGATCATGGATTTATTGAATTTAGGAATCAAATCAATTTTTATAGAGAACATGGTGTTTTCCTACTTCTTAGGAATGTGTTCTTTTCTGGCAGTATCTAAAAAGGTGTCGACTGCCTTTGGTCTAGGTTTAGCCGTAGTGTTCGTATTGGGTATTACTGTACCGATGAACTGGTTATTAAATGAGTTCGTATTAAACGAAGGAGCCCTCTCTTGGCTAGGTGCGGATTTCGCTGAGATTGACTTATCATTCTTAAGGTTTATCATGTTTATCGCGATTATTGCGGCCATGGTACAGCTTGTGGAAATGACTATCGAGAAATTTTCTCCATCACTATACGGATCGCTTGGTATTTTCTTGCCACTAATTGCGGTAAACTGTGCTATTCTTGGTTCGTCATTATTTATGGCGCAAAGAGATTATACAATCGGCGAAGCAACTGTCTTCGGTTTTGGATCGGGAACTGGTTTCTTCTTAGCGATAATTGCATTAGCAGCGATCAGAGAAAAGTTGAGATACTCTAATGTACCAGATGGTCTGAAAGGACTAGGTATAACAATGTTTATCACTGGTTTGATGGGAATCGCATTTATGAGCTTTATGGGTATTTCTATCTAAGAAATATTTTCCTTTATACAGAAGCCCTGTTTCACCAAGTGAGACAGGGCTTTTTTATTATGGCCCAATGAGCCCAATGAGTTTGACTAAATAATAGTGGCAATAATAGAGGGGGAGTAGGGCAGTCTATCTAAAGGATAATGATTCGACTACGGATTGATCTTAACGCTGCATCGATTTGAGCACTGAAATCATATTGACTTAGAAGAGGGTTAAGCATAAAAAAGCCGCAATGGATAATTCACTGCGGCTCTTCGTTTAATGTTTTTATGAGCAGCTATTAACCAGCTCTCATTGCTTCAACTGGATCAAGGCGAGCAGCCTTTGCTGAAGGAATTATTCCTGATACAAGACCAATTGTACTTGAGACGACTACACCAAGGATAACATTCTTTGAAGATAGTGCGACCTCCAGAGGAATAGGGATAAAGGTGAGCAGGTAGACTATTAGTATTCCAGCGACACCCCCAAATAAACAGAGGAAGATCGATTCAAATAAGAATTGAAACAATATGAAATAGTTTTTTGCTCCTAAAGATTTTTGGATACCGATCAGCTTGGTTCTTTCCTGAACAGAAACGAACATGATATTCATAATTCCGAACCCACCTACCAGTATGGCAAATCCACCAATTACCCAGCCAGCGATTCCCAATACATCAAATATTCCACCGAGCGCATCAGCAATAGCTTCAGGTCTATTCAGAGCAAAGTTAGTCTCATCCTTGGGCCTTAATCCACGAACCTTGCGGATCATACCTTCCATTTCATTTTGGAGCTCTACAAGCCCTATATCGTCTTCAAAACCTTTTACAGCCACCGAAGGATTAATACCAAATACGCGACCTATATAATAAAGCTTGGTGAACATCTTATAAGGAATAAAGACGCGGTCATCGCTGCTTGGTGTACCAATGAAGCTTTCTCCCTCACGCTCCATCACACCAATCACTCTAACTTTATATCCTTTAACCTTAATGTCTTGCCCAATGGCATCACCATTTGGAAAAAGCTGTTTGGCCACTTCATCGCCAATCACGGCGACGGTTCTTCCACCCTCAATTTCTTGTTGTGTAAAGTATCTGCCGCGCTCTACGGCTACTTCATAAACGTCTTTATACTGGTAGGTGATACCCCAGAGATCGGTGCCGCTTAAACTACTACTACCTTTTTTAATCGTAGTAGATGCTCTGCCAACAATTGTCACGGCTGACGCACTCTTCAAATTAGCGTTTAAGAATTCATACTCGCCGTAGTTGTTATTTGGCCTCCTGAAATACTTCCACCAAGGGTAGTTTGGGTCTGGTCCTGTACCGAAAGGGAATTTATCGACTGTGACTACATTGGAACCCAAGAAATCGAGACTGTCTTTAACATTCTTTTCTAAGGAGTCAACCAGTGTAAACACCAAGGTGATCAGCATGATACCAATCGTGACACCTAAAAGGGAAAGTGTAGTTCTTAAAAGGTTGGTTGTCAGTACCTGAATGGCAAATCTGACACTTTCACCTATTAGTTTTAGAAAAATTCCTAATCGCATACGGGGAGTACTTTATAGCAATGATATATATACAACGTAAAGGATGAAAAAATGTAAACACCTTCAAACACAAAATGGTTGAAAAAACTTATTCACATATTGAAAGGACGTTTATCCAGTTGAATGGACAACCTTTCATACTAAGCTGAGGTCAGGTCTGCTAGGTTGAGATTTACATCAGATAACCTGTGAACCTGAAGCAATTATGTTTATCTTTGCGAGCTTATTTAGGCCAAAGGTTTAACAGAGAATCCAAATATGAAATTATCAGCATTCAAGCTTGAGCTTCCAGAAGACAGAATCGCCAAATATCCAGTAGAAAACCGAGATGAGTCTAGACTCATGGTTTTACATAGGGATACTGGTGAAATTGAACACAAGATATTCAAAGACATTGTAGGCTATTTCGACGAAGGTGATGTAATGGTCAATAATGATACTAAGGTATTTCCTGCCAGACTTTATGGTCAGAAGGAGAAAACTGGTGCACAAATTGAAGTTTTCTTATTGAGGGAATTAAATGCTGAAATGCACCTTTGGGATGTACTCGTTGATCCTGCAAGAAAGATAAGAGTTGGTAATAAACTTTATTTTGGGGAAGGTGAATTGGTAGCTGAGGTTATCGATAACACCACTTCAAGAGGTAGAACCATCCGTTTCTTATATGATGGTACAGATGAGGAATTCTACAAGACGATCGATACGCTAGGTGAAACACCACTGCCTAGAACAATCCCAAGAGAGACAGAACCTGAGGATAGAGAGCGATTTCAAACGATATATGCTAAAAATGTTGGGGCAGTAGCAGCACCTGTGGCTGGTCTTCACTTTACTCAGCAAGTATTGAAGCGTCTTGAAATTAAGGGTGTAGATGTTTCTCCTATTACGCTGCATATTGGATTGGGAACCTTCAGACCAGTGGACGTTGAGGATTTGACGAAGCACAAGATGGATTCTGAGAATTACATAATCGAAGAATCGACTGCGCAAATTGTTAACAGAGCGTTAGACAATAAAAAAAGAGTATGTTCTATAGGAACTACTTCTATGAGAGCACTAGAATCATCTGTTTCGGCAAGTGATAGACTAAAAGCTAATTCGGCATGGACGGATAAATTCATCTTCCCTCCATATGAGTTTAAGATTTGTAATGCCTTATTGACTAATTTCCATTTACCTGAATCGACTCTACTTATGCAGGCAGCTGCTTTTGGTGGATACGATTTTATGATGGAAGCTTATCAAGTGGCGATCAAAGAGAATTACAGATTCTACAGCTATGGCGATGCTATGTTGATTCTCTAATCATTGAGAAGTACAAAAAAAGCCTCTCCGAGAATATCGGAGAGGCTTTTTTATGCCTTCGGTTTAGTGAATTATTGCTGTTCGGGAGAAACCATTTCATTGATTAATACTGGTTTTCCGTAACCGAGTTTCTCTAATCTTCGCATCTGTGTTTTAGCATCACCTACGACTAACCAGAACATTTTGTCTGGGTTTAGATACTTTTCAGAAAGTGCCTTGATTTTATCGACAGTCATATTTTGAACAATCGCTTCACGGTCTTTCACATAGTCATCTTCCCAGCCATATCTACTAATATTTTGTAGCATATTTAATTTTGAACCTGCTGTTTCAAAAGCCCTAGCATTACTCTTGATTAAGAAGCTCTTGGTCGTAGCCAAATCTTGCTCGTCATATCCGTTACCATAGTCAGCAAGGATATCTTTAACTAGCTGAGTTGATTCGTAGGTGACATTGGTTCTTACACCACTAGAGATCGTAAACGCACCGCTGTCGGTACTACCAGAAAATCCTGATCTTATGCCATAAGTGTAGCCTTTACCCTCTCTGAGTTGTTGCGTGAGCTGTGAAGCAAAACCACCGCCTCCAAGAATGTAATTCATTACTGTAGCTGGGTAGTAATCATCATCGGTTGCCGCAAGTGCTGGATAGCCAATCTGTAAAACAGATTGTTTAGCGTTAGGAACGTCGTAGAAGAATACTTGTGATTTATCGGGTGCAGATGGTGTATTGTAAACAGGAATGTCAACGGCCTTCGCTGCCCAGTCTTCTTCAATGGTTTTAAGAGAGCTCATAACATCATCTTGGCTAATGTCGCCTACAACATGCATGGTGGCCACAGAAGGAGAGATAAACTGGCTATAGTAGTTTTTCAAATCGTCAATTGTGATTGAATTCACGGATGCTTCCGAGCCTAAGATGTTTTTCGATCTGATATTATCCTTGCCATAAATGAGAATACTGTAAGCGTTATTTGCAACGGCATTTGGGTTCGCCTCTTGCTGCTTTATGCTGCTGACGATACTTTGCTTTCTAAGGTTAAATTCTTTTTCATCCCATCTTGGCTGGAGTAAAATTTCTTCAACCAATTCCATAGTTTTCTCATAATTCCTTCTCAACGTATTACCAGTTACTGATATACTTTCGGTACCGGCAAATACATTAATTGAAGCACCGAGTTGCGCTATCGCTTCTTCCAATTCCTTTGGAGTCCTGTTTTGAGTTCCTTGTGTCATTAAGTTTGCAGTAAGGTTCGCTACGCCAACCTTATCAATGTCATCCAGAAGGAGCCCTCCTTTTATAGTAAGGTTGAATTGAACAAGTGGCACTTCATCATTTTCTATACCCAAAACCTTCATTCCATTGATCAAAAAAGCTTTCCATACTTCAGGAATAGCCACATTTGGTGCATTGCCATAAGGTGGTTCTACTGTTCTATCAAACGTAGAAGGAGTTCGCTCATATTCAGCTTGAATTGAGGCATCGAACCTTTCTTCGGCACCTTGAACAATTTTTTCTTCCACTACATTGGCCATCACTGAACCGCTCAGCGCTTGTGACTTTCTGCCTTTAGGCACAAAACTAGTCGCAATGAAGTTCTTTCCTTTAATGTATTTGTTGTAGACCCTGTTCACGTCTTCGGCAGTGACATTCAAAATATTCTCAACATCCTGTTTTACAAATCCAGGGTCTTTAGCAAAAATATTATACTGAGCTAGTTGGAAGCCCTTGCCCAGAACACTGCTTAGGCCATTATAAAAACCTGTTTCTTGGCCAGCTTTAATCCTATCCAAATCTTTTTGTGGAATGCCCTCTGTCTCGAACTTTGCGAAAGCAGTTTGTACTGCTGTAGCTACATCGTCTAAGTTCTTGTCGGGAAACGCTCTAACAGATAATTGAAATTGTCCGGCTAACTCAGAGGCTCGGTTACCCATTCTGACACCAGAAGTGAGTTGCTCGTTTTCAACTAATACTTGATAGAAAGGCGCTTGTTTTCCTCTGGCTAAATACTGACCAAGTACATTTAAAGCATAAGAATCTGGGTGGTATAATTCAACAGTCGGCCAAACCATAGTTAGTTCAGGAAGTCTAGCAAAGTTATCTTCGTGATAAAGCTTTATTGTTTCATCAATTACTCCTGCACGTTTTGGTAGGTCTGTTATTTCTTCCCCCCTTGGGATTTCATCGAAATATTTTTGAACCCACTCTTTAGCTTGGGCGGATTCAAAGTCTCCTGCAATAACCAGCGTCGTGTTATTTGGGACATACCACCTTCTAAAAAACTGCTTAACATCATTTACAGTCGCAGCCTGGAGGTCTTCTAATGACCCAATCACTTGCCAGTTATAGGGGTGGTCTTCAGGGTAGAGTGCTTTATCGATCACGTAAGAAGTATGGCCATAAGGGCGGTTATCTACGCTTTGACGTTTCTCATTTTTAACCACCTGCTTTTCTTTAGCCAAGACAGGATCAGTCACGGTATTAATAAACCAGCCTAGTTTATCAGCTTCGGCCCATATCATCTTCTCTAGGGCGTCCTTTGGTACAGTTTGGAAATAGTTTGTTCTATCGCGGCTGGTAGAACCATTGGCACCCGAACCTCCAATTCTGGCACTCATTTTATCCAGTCCACCTTTACCAAGGTTCTCTGACTCTAAGAATAACAAGTGTTCGAATAAATGGGCAAAACCCGTTCTACCTTCAATTTCTCTGGCAGAACCAACATGAGCGGTTAAAGCTACAGCAACCACTGGGTCGGATTTATCGACGTGTAGTATTACCTCTAGACCATTGTCTAAAGTAAATTTCTCATAATCAACTTTGAATTCGGGTTTTTCCGTGGTCGATGTTGATTCACAAGACCAAAAAATAAGAGACCCGATCAATGCGATAATCAGGTTGAATTTGAGTTTTTTCATTGGTAGGTTATTTAAGAAACATTCGAGTATAGCCAATTAATCCGTCAGGTACAAAGACGGCTTATTTGGAGAGATAAAAAAGTACTATGCTTAGGTTACTTACCTGATAGCAATGGTATTAATGCCCATGCTTTGGATATCGGTACCATTGGCCACTACGTTTAGCCCAACCCAGCCAGTTCTAGTAGCTGAAGTAAAGGGTAAATAAGCCACGTCACTCCAAACACTTTGGCTGCTTGTAGTGAGTTGGCCATTTAAAAAATGTCCTAGAAATAATTCAGTGGCCGTTGTAAAACCAGTGATGCTACCATTGATTTCGATACCCGCAGGAAACAACACTAAGCTTTCTAGTGAAACATCAGAACCGATTAGTTCGAAAGAATCTTGGCTAGCTGTAATAGCATAACCAGTTGATCTTACGCTCAGCACCACATTGTCAGTCCAGCTAACCACTTGAAATCGAATATCTGTAGAATTATTTCCATCAACATCCAGATTGGCCTCATAAAAAGTGGAGTCACCAGTTTGAGTAGTCATTTCAAAATCGATACTTGTAATGTCTGTGTTGTAGCTTACAGTCGCCTGACTTGTATTTCCCATAATAACAAAAGGAGCAGTACCATCGGTGCCAGAGCCATCTCCATCATCAGAGGAGCAACTAAAAGCAAACAAGACGAGTAAAGAAAGTAAGACAGATTTTTTCATGGTGATATATGACTTATAATTGTGCAAGTTAATAGAAAAACGCTTTTCCAATTCTTGTAACGCAGTATTTATACATTGTTACATGTCGGAGATAAAACAATTTGTAGCAGTTAAACACCTACTTGTATGAAACTATTCAAAAATACCAGTAGGGAAACCGTCTATACTGTTCACATTCTTCTGTTTCCAATAATCCGATAACTCATCTTCTGTCTTTTTGTTAGCCCAATCGGCCAATATTTGTCGATCCTCTTTGTAGTCCATCAGAGGTACGGCAAAACCACACGAAGTCTGTACCGATTCCACATCAACCACAAATATGTTTCGTGCTCCAGCATTGTCACCAAAAGTTTCAATATAATCTTGCCATTCACCGTCTTGCTTGTGGATAGTTCTCGCCGTGCCGTAGACGCGAAGAATCAAAGGTTTACCATCAAATGCACAGAACATCAATGTTATTCTATTCACTAGTTTGAGGTGAGCGGCAGTTTCGTTACCGCTGCCAGTCATATTCAGCCAAGCGATTTGTTTTGGATTCAGAATATTCAAAGCGTCCATACCTTTTGGCGATACATTGACTCGGCCATCTTGCGCTGCAGTACCTGTAAAGAATATTTTTTGCTCTTGAATAAACTCAATATGCTGAGGTTCAAGTTGATCGAAGAATTTCGCCATAATAATGTCATTAGATACATCGAAATTTAGCGATAATTCTAAACCCGATTACGCAGAAAATCGACATTATTCTGCCGAAAAAAGTGTAGAAAGCATTTTGACGCCTCACACCTTTATTTACTTTTGTTCACCAATTTTTTCCAAATCTAGTATGTCTAATCACGCGCAGTTAATAGCCTCAGAACTCAGTATTCAACCCAAACAAGTTATAGATACCGTCAAATTGCTTGATGATGGTGGAACAGTCCCTTTTATTTCTCGGTACCGAAAAGAAATAACTGGAAGTTTAGATGAAGTAGCTGTAGCCAATATTAGAGATAGAGTACAGCAGTTGAGAGATTTAGATAAGCGTAAAGAAGCGATTCTAAAATCCTTGAAAGACCAGGAGAAACTAACGCCAGATTTGGCGCGTGAAGTAGAGAATGCAGAGAGCATGTCAAAGCTGGAAGATATTTATCTGCCTTACAAACCGAAACGGAAAACTAGAGCTAGTATAGCAAGAGAAAAAGGGCTTGAGCCGTTGGCCAAAATTATCTTCAAGCAAGAAATTAAAAACATCGAAGAAGAGGCGAAAAAGTACATTGATTCTGAAAAAGAAGTTGAAGATATAGCAAGCGCACTCCAAGGTGCTCGAGATATCATTGCCGAAGAAATTAATGAAAATGCAGAAGCGAGGGATCGCATGCGCAAGCTGTTTCAGAGAAGTGCCACCATCAAAAGCCGTGTTTTTACTGGTAAAGAGGAGCAAGCAGAAAAGTTTAAAGACTATTTTGAATGGGAAGAGAAATTGAGCCAAGCCCCATCGCACCGCGTCCTAGCTATGAGGCGAGGTGAATCGGAGATGCTCCTTATGTTAGACTTATTGCCACCAGAAGAGGAGGCACTGGCATTGTTGGATAAACAGTTTTTGAAAGGTAATGGGCCAGCAATGACGCAGGTTAAAGAAACCATTCGAGATTGCTACAAAAGGCTTTTGAGCCCCTCAATGGAAACGGAATTGCGGATGCTCTCGAAAAAGAAGGCCGATGAAGAGGCAATCGACGTTTTTGCTAAGAATTTGAAGGAATTACTCATGGCCGCACCACTTGGTGGTAAAAGAGTTTTGGCCATTGATCCTGGTTTCCGGACTGGCTGTAAAGTGGTTTGCCTAGATAAGCAAGGGAAGTTGTTGCACTACGAAGCCATTTTCCCAAATGAACCACAAAAGCAAATTGCAAAGGCAGGTGCCGTGGTATCTCATTTAGTAGAAAAATTTGAGTTAGAAGCCATAGCAATCGGCAACGGAACGGCTAGTAGAGAAACGGAGACATTTGTTCGTCAAATTGGTTTGCCAAAGGAGGTTCTGATAGTGATGGTCAATGAGAGCGGAGCTTCTATTTATTCTGCATCGGAAATTGCACGCAATGAATTTCCAAATGAAGATGTCACGGTAAGAGGGTCGGTTTCTATTGGAAGGCGCTTAATGGACCCATTGGCTGAACTGGTTAAACTAGACCCAAAATCAATTGGTGTAGGACAATATCAGCACGACGTAGATCAAACAGCCCTGAAAAAATCTCTTGATGATGTAGTGATGAGTTGTGTGAATGCCGTCGGGGTGGAAGTAAATACCGCTTCAGAGCAATTATTGACCTACGTTTCGGGTCTTGGCCCACAATTAGCAAAGAATATTGTCACCTACAGAAACGAAAATGGGCCTTTTAAAAATAGATCGGCTATCAAAAATGTGGCGAGGCTCGGCGATAAAGCCTACGAACAAGCCGCGGGCTTCCTCAGAATTAGAAATGCATCCAATCCTTTAGATAGTAGTGCGGTTCACCCCGAATCATACGCTTTGGTTAGGCAAATGGCCAAAGATTTAAACTGCGAGGTTAAGGACTTGATTGAGCAAGAGGCACTGAGAAAACGGATTGACGCCAAACGATACGTTACAGAAAAAGTAGGCTTACCTACTTTAAACGATATCATCGAAGAGCTGGCAAAACCAGGAAGAGATCCGAGAGAACAGTTTGAGGCATTCAACTTTGCCGATGATGTACACCATGTGGAAGATTTACGAGAGGGGATGAAATTGCCAGGTATCGTTACTAATGTCACCAATTTCGGTGCTTTCGTGGATATTGGAGTTCATCAAGACGGACTAGTTCATATCAGCGAAATGTCTGATACTTTCGTTAGCAATCCTGCCGATATTCTTTCTGTGCAACAAAAAGTAGAAGTCACTGTGACTGGCGTTGATATAGCACGGAAAAGAATTTCACTTTCAATGAAAACAGGGCAGAAGCCTAAACCAAAAAGAACTCAAAAACCGAAAAAGGTACGTCAGCCAGAAACCGATATGGCATCCAAACTTGCTGCATTAAAAGGGAAGTTTGGTGGTTAGTGTAGCGTTAAGCACAACTTCTGTTTCTAAGAAGGTTGATTAAGGTAGTCTTAGTTACGTAACTATTTAATTAGTTTTTTATTTGAAGAACTCTAAGTAGATTGTGGTTTAAAGCCAAATGCTATGTCACCAAGTCTCAAGCACGCCTATAAATCATTAAAGCGTTATAAAGCACCAACACTGATCAATTTTTTCGGATTTACGATCGGTCTTACGGGCGCTATTCTACTTTTAGCCATTCTGCTCCACGATCTGAATTTCGATAAGTATCACCAAAATGATAGGAGAGTCTATAGAATGTCTATAGGGTTGGATCTGCCAAGTGGGCCTCGGCACTTTGCGTCAACTTCGGTAATTAGTGGCGAAAATTTAGCCGAATCAATTCCTGAAGTCAAAGGAGTAATTCGTATGAGAACCATGCCTGCTACGCTCACGATCGGCGAAAGCATTTTAACAAACGAGCCCATCACTTATGTAGATTCTACCTTTTATGGTGGTTTTAAAGTGGAATTGGTACAGGGGACTTTACCCGAAACACGGGATCAAATATTGATAAGTTCTGCGACACGCGATCGCATTTTTGGCACCGATGATCCAATCGGTAAACCCCTAAATGCCGAGACTGCAGCTGGTGTTCAGCCGTTGTTAATTGCTGGAGTTTATGAAAGCTACCCCACCAATGTATCTTTTAGGCCCTCTTTTCTAGCTAACTTCGCACTGATAGAGGCACGCCACAATCGCAACCAAGGAGCGATAGTACCTTACTTAAGCACATTTGTTTTAACGGATAAAGCTGTATCGGCAGAGGTGCTCAATGAAAAAGTCAAAAATCATTTCGAAAGCAGTTTACCTGATGGGTTATCTGAAGTGATAAAACCACAAGTTGAAAATTACAGTCAGATACACTTTTTGAGAGGGTTAGAGTTTGATTTAGGCCAGAAACACGATAAAAGTACCTTGTGGATTTTAGGTCTGCTTGCCGCTTTTATATTGATTTCGACGGTAATCAACTACTTCAATGTTCAAATGGCTTTGGCTGTTCAGCGCACTAAAGAGCTTTCTATCAGAAAGGCCCTAGGTCAATCTTTCGGAAATAAGCTTTACCAAACCATGTCTGAGTCAGCTTTGCTTCTATTACCGTCTTTTGTCATCGGCGGATTTTCGATCCATTTACTTTTGAAGGAAATTGAGGCGTATACGGGTCAAAGCCTCAGTTCGGGGTGGTTGGCGGCAGATAAGTTGCCTGTTTTACTATTAGGACTCTTCATAACCTTCTGGATTATATCATTATCTATATCCATGCTATTGTTGAAAACATCAGGCAAAAGTTTAGTGGCCCGTAAATCAGTTTCTTCAAAATCCGTGGTGAGCAAAGGATTGATTGGGATACAATTTGCATTAGCTGGATTTTTCATTTTGAGTGCTATGGTCATTTCAAAACAACTGAAATATATGGATACCCTCGATATGGGATACGAACCGACAGGACTGTTGAATGTGACCTTAAACTCGCCAACTTTTGAAGAGGCTCAAAGGGTGAAAAATGTATTTCAGGGCGTTGCGGGCATTCAGTCTGCGACATTATCGCAATCATCTGTTTTCGGTGAAAAGGGAAAGGCTAATTTTCAGATAGAACAAGACACTGGTGCCGTAAGTATGCTCGTCAATTATAATTATATCGACGAAGATTTTGTGGCAACAAACGAGTTAAATATAATCGCTGGTGCCGATCTACGGCAAGGAAGCAAGCAAGTCTTAATAAACGAGCAAGCAGTTAAAACCTTTGGCTACGGTAGTTCAGAGGAAATTTTAAACAAGAAAATTGATTTTACTATTCGAGATACCACAATTCAATATACCGTTGGGGGAGTGATTTCGGACTACCACTATGCTACCATGCGCCAAATGATTGAGCCAATTGTGCTCTTGAAGAATGAAGGGAATGGCTATTTCAACCTTTCTTTGAAAACGACTGGAAGAAATATTCAAGCTATGGTGCCATCTCTGGAAGCAGCATGGGATCAATTATATCCAGGCTACCAATTCAGCTATCGTGCTCTGACTGATGTGTTGGAAAATGTGTATGAAGAAGATGCCCAAAAGGGGAGGTTTTATCAGTGGGCTACCTATTTGCTGGTGGTGATAGCAGCACTCGGTATTTTTGGCCTTACTTATCATTATGCCGATCAAAAGCGTAAAGAGATTGGGATCCGCAAAGCGATTGGCGCCCAATTGATTCATATTCTCCTTCAAATAGGGAAACCAATACTTTGGATAGCGGCTATAGCGGCCATTATAGCCATACCGATCGCTTATAATCTGTCTAGCGAATGGTTAAACGCTTACCAGTATAGAATTGAAATCGGAGCAACTTTAATCATCGCTACGGTTGTCCTCATGGTTTTACTTTCATTAATAGCGGTATTGTATCCAGGTATAAGAGCTGGTCGCATAAACCCAGTAGAGGCGTTGAGGGAAGAATAGCTACTGAGCATTCAGTTGATAGCCTCTGACATAATCGATAATAAATTCTCTTGGGTAATTATTATGGTTGCTGTTATGGCCGACCAAAGGAACCTCGTAAATGTTTAGCATGAATTGCATAGGATAATCGGGTGACTGATTTATCCTTCTGACCTTCTGTCTATCTATGTAGAAATCGACATAATCAGGAGTCCAATGAACGGCATAAGTATGAAAATCCTTAACGTCAAAATCGAAGAAGTCTTCATAGAATTCGTCCCTAATGTTAATATCGCCGAACGGATGAAGCCCATATCCAATAGTGGCACCTTGCTTTGGTTGTTTTGAACTAATTATTTCTACAATACAGATTTCGGCAGAACGGTGGGGTTCATCCTCTAGACCAATCATCCATAAAGCAAAAACGTTGTCTGTGCCTATGTCTGGGACGCTACACCTGATTTCGAAAAACCCATACTTGGGTGCATAGGTGGTTTCAAAAGGCTGTTCCTCTCTTACAATTAGATTTTTAGCGAAGCGATGTTGACCAAATGGGCTGCCAAGCGGCCCAGCAAACACTCCCGTTTGAAGGTTTGAAACCTTCACTTCACCATTGAATTCTTTGCTCCAAGGCTTTTGATCCTCGGTGATTTGTAAGACTAAATGTCCGTCTCTAAAGCAGTAATTGGGTTTGGTAGAACGCCGTGAACTCCATTGTGGAAGATAGAATGGTAGCCATTTGCTTTCATTGAACCTACCAGTATTAAAATCATCCTCAAATTCGAGAGAGAATTTTTCTAAATCCATTACAAATAAAAATCCTGTTTTAGTTATCCGGCGGATAAAGACTCAAGCGTTCGGTTCGGTGAAATGTGATGTTAAAAACAGCGATCGGTGGGAAAATTGTCGCTTCAAAAAGAACTTCTTTCGTCGAATAGTTTAACTCTACCACTTTACCATAATTGCCATTGTTAATGACCGCACCAGGAGAGAAAAAGACATGGTTAGTCATTGGATCATAGTCAATATCCGAAACAATTCTTGAGTAAGTTGGTCTACCCCTTTCTTTACCATATTGCCAGATTTGCTGAATTGTCATATTGGTCTGATCAACCTTGTATTGAACAGCCCTACTATAAGATCCAGTACCCGAAAAGTTTCTATTGTCACCATTATCAAAAAGCATAATATCCCCATTGGGCAATACTTGTGGCGCATGTTGATACCAATTCCATTCAAATGATGGGTCATTTGTAAAACCATCAAGTATCGATTGATTCGTTATGGTTTGGCCGGCGCTGTTCAATGGCGTCAATAACTTAGTGTTCAAATCGACGCCGTTTCCTGCAGTTCCCCAATCTTCATGTGGAGCCATAATCCAGACAACTTCATTTTGATCGTTTACTTTCACAAGTCCTTGAGTTCTACCAGAAACAATGATCGTATTATCCGAACCGTCATATTCTACAGCATTAATGTGAAACCAGTCGACTTGGTCTTGTGTCATCGCAAAACGCGTTTGCTCTAAAGACTGCCTAAAATCCCATTCATTTACAATCTGTTTTGTCCTTCGGTCGATCTCAATAATGTGATCTTCAACAGTGCTTAGGCCGTTTTTATTCACCGTCACTATAAAGTTGCCATTGGGTTTTTCCAATACTTGATGATGGAAAGAGTAACCGGGGAAATCCCACGTGTCGATCGTCTCACCAAGCATATTTACCTCATAAATTCTGCCGGAACTCCTATCGCCAAAGTACCAGTTTCCATTAGCCAGCCGCTCAATACCATTATCATAAAAGAGGTTATTTAAAACATTACTCGTTTCAAAGGTCAGGTACCATCGTATATCACCAAACTCATCGAAAATGAATGGCCGTTGTGGGTTTTGGTTACCATTATGTCCAAAATAACTCACCAGCGTCATCCCTTCCTTTTTGGCTGCTTTATTCGTATTAATTACAATGTTGGCAGGTAAATCGGCAAGTAATGGAGCCGTTTCTAAATTAATGGCACTTGTCCCCAAATCATTGCCTGATTCATCGTGCAGGGTCAATTCGATCGTATTATTATAACCTCCATAGAGCCCTAATATGTCTAGGTTATGACCGGTTCTAAACCCTGGAAACTCTTTCACTACATCAGAACTAGCACCGTTTTTCCCCACTACCCGAATTGTTGCCCTTGTTGGAATCGATGTCGACATAATGAGGCTAGAGGCCAAGGGAGAAAACCCAGAAGGGTTTTGAATAATGGTTTGAGATAGAATTTGGGGTTGCGTAAAAGTACTGCCAACTTCCAAGTCAGGTCCTCCTGTATCGTCGCTGTTACAGGCTTGGATTAAGATAATTACCAGCGATAGAAATAATGTCCTTTGGATGAATCGGTTCATATGGATTATTTGAGACCAGAAGATCAGTTAAAACGGACTTTTAATCAACTATTAAGGAATAATTCATTCTCGTTAGGCCAAATTACTTCACTATGTTGTGGTGAATTGAAATTACAGTGGTGATAAACTCTCTGATATGAGAAAATTCTTGATTAGTTTAAGCTTTAATATTAGTCTAAACCAACCATGAGATTATCATCTAAAACCACTTTAGTATCCTGCCTCTTAGTCTTTACTGTAGTGATGTCTTGTTCTTTAAACACAGAACAAACTGCCACAATTGATCCGGAAACCTATTGGGGAGAAAACCCTTGGCCTGAAATCAGAAAATCAAGAATATCAAAGCTACTTCCAGAAGCTATGAAGGCCGCAAATGTAGATTGCTGGTTGGTGGTTTGCCGAGAGAATAACAATGATCCGATTGCACCACATGTGGGGGGAGAAAACGCTGGTGGTACGGCTGCATTTTTATTTTATATCGATGGAGAAGGCTTCCATTCTAAGGTTTATTCCCCTTCTGGTGAGGCCACTGCCTTGGACGATTTAGATATTCACGATGAAGTGGTGAGTGTAAGAGGTGCTTCGACGGTAGGCATGGCCATAGACTTTATAAAAGAGAGTGGATTTGACCAAATAGCGATCAATTCTTCTTCGTCGAATTCAATGGCGGATGGCTTATCATATACGCAGCGACAGTCTATCGAATCACGGTTGGGTACTGATGTAGACAAGTTGGTATCGTCGACAGAATTAATCTACGAGTGGTTGTCTATCAAATTACCCGAAGAGGTAGAAATACTGAGAAAAGCTGCACAACTAACCGCTGATTGGCAGGTCGAAGCCTACGAACAAGTAGTGCCTGGTAAATCAACTGATGCGGATATTGCTAAATTTCTCAAGCAGAAAATGGCCAGTTATGGCGTGACTGATGGTTGGGCTCCTGACCAAAACCCAAATGTTAATTCAGGGCCAGATCGAGGTCATTCTCATGCTACAGATAAGGTGATCATGCCCGGTGATGTCATTCAAATTGACTTTGGTATCAAATTATACGATCGCTGGGTAAGTGACATTCAGCGATTTGCCTATGTCTTGAAAGAAGGAGAAACAGAAGCACCAGAAGATATTCAGTTCTATTGGGAAAGTGGTAAAGCAGGTAGTAGAGCCGCTTTGGCCGCGATGAAACCCGGAGTAACGGGTGCAAGCGTCGATCGGGCGCAGAGGCTCTTGATGCAGGCAGCCAAGTCAGAATCGGTGCCGTGGAGTACAGGGCATCCTGTGGGTTACGTTGCCCATGATGTTGGCCCGAGCCTCGGTGGAGGTATGTCCAAGCGGGTAAGACCTTCTTCCGCTAAGTTGTTGAAGGAAGGGATGACTTTCGCATTTGACGGTTTTCATGCTTGGAAAAGGGCTGATGGCACAGAAAAGACCATTTCTGTCGAAGAAATGGCCGTTGTTACTACAAACGGAGCGGAATACTTGATTCCACCCCAAGAGGAGTTAATTCTAATTGGACTTAAATAAGTAGTCCTACCTGTTTAGGTAATTCATGGCTTTAGCCATGGCCACATCCTCTTTGCGCTTATAGTCTTCGTAAGTCCTCTTAACCACAATATCTGGTTTTACTCCATGACCGTAGAAATCAGGGTTCGCTACAGAAGAATAATACCGAACCACAGGTATGTAATAAGTCACCTTTGAGTTGGGCAAAGTTATTTGGTACTGCAAGGCGCTGTTGTTCCCGTAGTATCCGCCGCCAACTTCTCGACCGATGAATGTTCCCCTTTTATTGTAGTGTAATATAGCGGCCACATCGGCAGAGGTAGAAAAAGTGTTGCCATCCGTCAAGATGACTAATTCTCCCTCGAAAGAGTTCTTTCTAGACTTTTGCTTGGCTAGTGGTTTATGATAATTGAAGGTGAAATAACCTGGTTTTGCTTTATCTTTCTTGAACAGTATACCGATCGTGTTGTACCATTTCGTATTTGAGTAATCCTTGTATTTGAACTTGCTCGTTACCGTTTCCATTCTATCGAAGTATTTGAAATCCTCGTTAAGCAAATACTGACATAAAAGGGCACCAAATACGTCTGATCCACCGCCGTTTCCTCTCAAATCTAGAATCAATTTTTGGGTATTATTCTCCTTTAAAGTTTTGAAAGTGTTCTTTAGTAGTTTTTTGTATTTGATTTTATTCGATTTCAGCCATCCGCGTGAAAATGTATTAATGTCTAAATAACCAGTGCCATCGATCATTTTGAAACTGGCTAAAGGTGTTTTTTTCGCATTGCCTGTATTTGGATAGCGGTCTGCCTGAATAGTCTGGTGTTCGCTTTTCGTTAAACCCTTAACATTTACAGTCTGAGTGCTGCCTGAACCTGGCGCTCGGAATTCTATTTCAAAACTTTCCGTAGGTTTACTAAAAGTCTGATAAAAGCGACTGAAATTCCAAGCCACAAAACTCCTTCGCTTGGTTAGGTTGAAACCATCCGATGGAGCAAATCTCAAAAGGCCATCAAATACCTCTTGCATTGGCTCACCGTTTAATCGCGTGATCTGCGATCCGGCAGGGATCGATTTGTCGTTTGTCAAATCGTGAATCACCGTAAAAACGGAATCTTCAAAATAGATATTAATAGGTAGGGTATAGGGTTTTGATTCGAACTCATTTCTCCAAAATGTGGGTGTTTCCATCCAAGAATGACCACAGTTAATAGCGGCGTAAAACTCCTGTAAAAGAGCATAAAATTCCTTTTTTGAAAGATCCTGGGATAATTGATTTTCGATTTTATTGAATCTAGCCTCTACATCAATTGAATCACTATACCAATAGAGCCCTGGATGAATGTCTTCTATAGAATTCTTGAATATCTTAAAATCCTCCTGCATTGCTTCGACGCTAAAGTCCGATTGAGCAATGGCATTTAGACTGATTAACCATAAATAGGCTGATAGTAGGAGAAAATTGATTCTTGAATAAGGTCGTTTCATGAGTTTGTTTTTGCCTCATGTATACTAACCCAGTGCCATTTTTAGGTAGTACCTGAAAATCAGATGTTTATACAATAACTATAAGTGGTAAAGCGCTTCATTTTTCCAAAGTGAAACATAGTGGTGTTTCGTTGTGAAACAGGGAGAGCTTATTGGTGCTACTTTTTCGTTGGTTTGGGCGGGAGTGTTTTAGCGTAGGTATGCGACATTTCCATATACTTTTTAAGTAAGGGCTCATCGCCAAAAAGTTCTTGAGGCAAAGGGACATACTCTCTCATAACGGCGCCATAAGACTTAAGGTCGCCGACTTTATATTTTGCTCGGAAAGCGCTATAATCTTCCTTTCCAAGCCTAATACCTAGAACTCCCTCTTTGCCCATGTAGGTATACATATTTCCATTCATGGAAGTATACCACATGTTTTTTCCTTTCAATTCCATTTCTGGGACCAAAGAAACAGCGTATTGGAATTGCTTTAAGTTCTTTTCGGGTGGAGGAGTGGCAGCCATTTTAAATATGGCTTTATCCGGCTACGCCATCACCGTCGATATCCTTGCCCAGGTGTTCTTCTAATGCTTTTAAAGTCTTCACCAATAGGACTTGTGTATCTCTCAATTCGTTTTCTAGATAGGCTACACGATCTTCTAATGTGCTTGCTCTATCTCTTTGTTCTTCAATTTGACTTTGTTGTATCAGGTCCCAAAATAATCCCATGGTATTCTTTCTTTTAGTGGCGTTGAAACTAAGTTAATAAAGTTTCAATCCTTTTACCGTTTTCACGCAAGAGTTAAATGAATTGGTCGGCCGATCTGATGGCAGCGGCTGATGCCACTATACAGATCAAGAGGTTGAGGGATCGGTCGTGTTCAAATTGGGGTATTCATTGGCTATGGCACCAATTATTTTCTCAGCCTGGTTAATAAGCCCCTCAGTCTCTAGTTTGCCGCTGATATACAACAGTTCTAGTAATGAAATAATGTTTTCAAATTGATCATCCTCAAAGAGCCCTTTATAGTTCTTTTTTACGGATGTCTTTCTTTTTCTAAATGGTAGAACGTTAGAGAATTCTCCATTGACAAACCAGTCATTAGTAGACGTGTAGGATGAAATTAATGGTACCCAAGTGTTGTAAGTTAACTTTTTAGCGTCTAGTTCTCCCTCAGTCATGTCTTCTACTTGTTGAGGCCATTTAAGTAGCATTGACTTCAGTGATTCGTTTTTCAATAGGTTGATTTTGCCTGAGTTAATAATGATCGATAAGGAGCTATTCTTACCATTATAAGTCGGCGTAAATATCGATTTGCCTAGGAGGCTATCAAGGTGTTTAGTATCTGAGGTGTTTCCCATGGATAATGCTTCTATTAGCATTTGGAAGTTTAGGATTGATTCATCTCTTCTTTTATTCAATGATCCTAATGTTCTAACAGCTTCTTTAAAATCGACGCTTATATTTTCGAGTAGCTTTTTTTCTTCGATTCGGCTTAGCCTTCTTTGATTCCAATTATTGATGGCTAATGCAATTAAAATTCCCGTAACTACTAAAAAGATCTCTCCAATAGCATATTTCACATACTTTGAATTTCTCATGTCTTTTCGTCTTAGTTTACGGAGGAAGTAGAGCATTGATTTTGGTTAAAGTCTAAGACTACGTTTTCCTATCAGTTTAGTCTAACACTGATCAATGAATCTATTTGGTTCACTTCCAAAAGTGTATTCTTGTAGCTACTCAAATTACCGCTAGACATATCGCCTAAGATTACCATTCTATTCATAAATACTGGATCTCTCAATACGTTATAGTCCATTATTTCACCATTAACCATATCAAATGCTCTTTCAATAAATGGCCATGTTTTCTCTAATTGGTAGTTATAAGTGAATTCTGATGCTTTCTGCAATGAGTTTAGGTTATCCTTTAGGCTCACCATTCGCGCAGTAAGTTCACTTAAGTCATCTTCTGAGTTATTGATGTATCTGTTGAGGTACTCAGTTGAAAAAGTGTAAATGCCCATTTGAAGGACGTCAAAGAAGTATTCCTCTGTTTTTTCGTCAATCTCAGTGCTTCTTGGTTGGTTGAGTACGTTTAAAAGCTTCCTTATGCTCAATGGCTTGTCACTAAACAGCCCTTCATCTTCTTCAAGAAAGGATTTATTATAGCTATTTTCCTCTTGCACCATTTTCAACAGTGCTTTTTCTTTAATGACTGCTTTTCGCTGGTCATTCCAGTTATTCAGACTTAAGGCGATTAGAATTCCGAAAACAACTAGAACGATTTCACCAATAGCGTATTTAAGGTATTTTGTTCCTTTCATTTCTTGACGTCTAAGTTTTCTAAGGATATTTAGCATGACTAATCAAGTTGGGCAGTCCAAGCATTGTCCCACTCACCTTGTTCCTTCAAGTAGGCGATCACAACAGCTCGTTTTGAATTAACATCTTCTTTAATTCGGGTTAGAATGGCCTGGAACTCCTTGCTTTCATAAATCGGATCAAACATAGCATCAGTAGTCAACTCCACTAGTGCGCTCGAAAAGGCACGTCTCTGGAAATAGATTTCATCAATCAAAGACACTGCTTTATTGACTTCGCCTCTCATAGAAGCAACATGAAGTTGACTATAAAGCCTACCGACACTTACTTCCTCATTCTCGATCATAAACTCTGAGAATTTAGCTGATTTCTGTATTCGGCGAGTCTCTGTTAATGAATCGTGATAAGACATATGACTTTCTATTTTTCCGATATAGTCTCCTGTTCTATTATCGTTTTGTTTGATTAGGATATAAGTGTAGAACTCAAGAATCGATGATAAATCATTGTGAAATTGTGCTTCTAAGACTTCGTCTAGTTTAAAATCCACGTTATATACTTCTGGAAAGAATTCATCAATTATTTCAAGTGCCTCTTTGTACTCCTCTTTTTGATAGTGGGCCGATATTCTTAAAACTGCCAATGATCTTGCCGCTGGCTCACCAAATCGCTGAAGGATTGATTCAGCGAAACCTAGAATCTCATCGTATTCTTTGCGATAAAATCGAGTGTTGATCATTTCTGTCATGGCAGTGAAGTTCTCAGGATAAAGTGCCAAAAACTGACCTTGGTATTTATCAGTAAGGGGAGGTAGATTTAGTGATTTAGATAGTTCAACAAGTCTTTCATATAGGCCAACATCCTGCGGAAACCTTTTATTAGCCTCATGTGCCAACATAAACGCTTTCTCTGTTTTACCGTAAGGCGCATTTCGCATAAACCCAATCATCTGCGTATAAAGCGGAGCAAAGTTCGGGTGTTCAACCAACGCCTCTTCTAATATTTCTATGGCTTTTTCGAGTTCACCTCGATTGGCATACAGTCCGGTAACATTATGTGTTATGGCCTTATTTAAGGGGTCGAGCTTCCAAGCAATTAAGAGGGTTGAATCAGCCTTTGAGATTCTATTTTGTTCTCTATAGACAATTTGAAGGTCGTTGTAAGCCAATGCGTGATTCGGAACCAATTCTACAACTTTCTCCAAATCTTTGATAGCTTCCACAAACCGCTCTGGACCACCTGTAAAGTTTTTGCGCTTCAACCAAGCTCTAGCTCTATAGGCTTCAGGTGAATTGCTGTCATATTTAAACGCCTCACTCACATGAAACTCCATTTTTTCAAGTGTTTGATCAAAAGGGTAATTGCCATATTCGTGGAGTAGGTCATAGGATATAGCTAAAGAGGCATGTGCTTTTGCAAATTCAGGGTCAAGTGCGATCGCCTGATTCAAAAGCTCTATTTCCAAGCGAAGAGTATCTGGTGCGTTGGAACGAATTTGCCTGGTGCGGAGAAATAATTCATATGCCGCTGCGCTTTTTGTAGGAATGTTGTCAAGAGCTTTAATCTCTTCCGGAAGAAGTTGTACTCTTAACTCTTTTATGGCCGATTTGGCTATTTCTGATTGAATGTCAAAAATATCGTTTGACTCTCTATCATAAGCCTGCGACCAAATACTACTTTCATCTTCAATCTTGACCAATTCTGTGCTGATTCTCAGTTGATTGCCACTTTTTCGTACAGATCCTGTGAGAATGTGGTCGACGTTTAGCTTTTCGGCAATTTCTTTAAGGCTAAGACTTTTACCTTTAAAACTGAAGGATGATGTTCGAGCGATTACCCGCAACCCTTCCACATGTGCGAGCTCGTTGAGTAATTCTTCCGCCAAACCATCTGCAAAGAATGCGTTTTCAGGGTCGGTGCTTTGGTTTACAAAAGGTAGCACCGCCACCGACGGTTTATCTTCTACAAATAGGTTTCCAACAAAGAATATTCTTTCAACTAATAGAAAAACGATCAGCACCGATAGGGAAAAAATAATGACCCTATTCAGTTTTTTGCTGGTGGTAGAAGTAATTGAGATCTCAGAATCGACGGTTTCGGTTTTTTGTAGGCCTTTATTGGTCCATTCATAAACCCAAGCAATGATTAGTGCGACAGGGAAACCTATCAATACAGTAAGAATGATAACCGTATCGAGCCAATCGGGTAGGGATAGCGGTTTTTCTATGGAAACGGCGATTTGAATTAACAACCAGCCAGTCACCGCATAAGCTGTGGCTACTTTAAAAACATTACGTCTTTTAAGTTCTGATGTGAGCTTAGATAGGTTCACGCGTTCGTCTTGGTAGGGTAAGGTTAATTAGCGTATAATTAACTACATATTGCTTGTAAAACAAAGTTTTACAGGTCCCCTTATCATCTTCACGCTTTGGTCATATGATATCATAGTGGATGACAACTTTATCAAAAGAAACCATCATTTTCTGGGCTTCTTCTGGAACCATGGCTTGGCTGATGTTTTTACCAGCAAAGGCTTCGATTACCTTGTAGTTCTGCCATACAGTTATCACCTGGCATTCTATTCCTTGACTGGTGTGTCGTTTTTGTATTTCGGACCTTACAAAACCCGGTAATTTGGCCGCCTTGTTGAGCACTTTGTTTTGTAGAAAGTTGATATAGTTATCGTACTCACCTTCTTTCAAAATACATTTCCATTGCCGCGAAATCATATGTTAGTTATCCTTAATAGATGGAAGAATGATTCTATTAACTACGGTAAAAGGTAATTTATCTTTCGGAGAATTGTAAGCCCCTCCAGTAAATATAGCGACCAGGTCGAGTTCAGGAAAAGTAAGAATATACTGTCCACCATTACCAGTAGCGCAAATCGACGGTTCTAAAACGCCATTTTTCGTAAATGGAAGTTGCCACCAAAGGTAACTATAGTTTAATCCTGTGATTTTTGTTTTTGGTGTAGCCAATTCCTCAATCCAGTAAGCAGGGATCAATTCCTTACCCATCCATGTTCCCTTATTAAGGATCAGTTGCCCCAGTTTTGCCATGTCACGTGAGGTCATATTTAATCTTTGGCCGGATGAGATTACCGTTTTCTTATTGGTGTGTCCCCAGCTTAAATTCTCGATACCCATCGGTTCAAAAAGGTGTTTCTGAGCAAAATCGGGCAGGCTCAAACCAGATGTCCGTTCGATAATCTCGGCAATTAAGATGGTGCCCCCAGTACAATAGGTAGATATTTCTCCTGGGTCATGTAGCATAGGCAAATTTGCCATAAACTGGATCCAATCTTTCTTTTTATACATCTTATCCTCTTGTCCTTTCGATTTTGGGTCCCAATCGTTGCATTCCAAACCAGAGCTCATGGTGAGAAAATCGCGAATTGTGATTTGATTCTTTCTCGGGTCAGGGTTTTTGGGGTTATCAAATTCTCCCAAATACCTAGAAATTGGGTCATCAAGACTTTGGACATACTCTTTTTCTATGGCTATACCCAATATGAGAGATGTAATGCTTTTAGTCACCGATCTTAGGTCGTGCTGTTTGTCTACACTATGCTCGCCAAAGTATTTTTCAAAGATCAGTTCGTTATTTTTAATCAGAAGCATACTATGCAACTCATGATCTTCTTTATTCATTGCGTTTATAAATTGCTCATATAGGGAAGCGTTAATGTTTTGTGATTGGAGCGAGTTTACTTTCCAATCATCGTTGAGAAATTCAGGTACATCGTATTGATAATCTGCTTGCCCAAGGGCCAGGGAAGTATAAAAACTGAATACTAGGAAAAGAGCGATCTGTCTCATATTCAAAAAAAGCATCATCGACATGAATTAGTCAATGATGCTTTCACAATAAGTGTTAACGACACTATTTTTTTATGCCTGGTACACCTTTAGGCGCATAGTCTTGCCACCAAAGCTTAGGCATTTTCTTTTGTTTCGGATGTTTTTCGTCTAGCGTATTTCCTTCATAAAGCCTTCCATTGAACATAACATGGCTAATATCCTTCGAGTTTTTAATGTTATCGAGTGGATTACTATTCAAAATCACTAAATCGCCTAATTTGCCAACTTCAATAGAACCAAGGTCATTTTCTAAACCGATCGCTTCGGCACCAATGATAGTCGCAACTCTAAGCGCATCATATTCATCCATGCCGCCAGACTGCACTGCCCAAAGTTCCCAATGATAGCCTAGTCCCTGTAATTGGCCATGACTTCCTACGCCAGCTCTACCGCCTGCTTCAACTAGGTCTTTGGCAAAGGTAGATTGCTCTACATGTACGTACTCGTCTTCCATAAACCAACCAGCATTTCTTCGTCGCGTTCTAGAATCGAGATTCCAGTGCGGCATAAAGTGCGTCAGTTTAGGATCTGCATGAGGATTTTCAGTGGCATAGAAATAGTTTTCAGTCCAAGGTCCGCCATAGGCAACCAAAAGGGTTGGTGTATAGACTGTTCTAGAAAAAGCCACCATATCGATGACATCTTTATACAAAGGGAAAATAGGGAAGGAGTGCTCGTGCCCCGGATAGCCATCGATAACTTGTGTTAAGTTATTCTTGAAATCCAAACCTCCCTCAGTCGTCGGCATGATGTTTTGTTCAAAGGCGGCTTGAATAATCCATTGCCTTTGTTGGCGATTTCCAGCCCCATACATTTTCACAGTCTTGGTGTTATAATAAGCGCTGTAGCGTTTCATCACCTTTCGGGCATGATCTAAACTGCTAATATTTTCTCCACGGAAAATACCTGGCCCAGTAGAGTATATTCTCGGGCCGATTAACTTCCCTGCATCTACTAAATCACCATAAGTCAGAACGTCTGTGGTCGCCGTTTGAGGGTCCCTGGTAGTGGTAACACCAAAAGCCAGATTCGTTAAGTAAGACCAGAATTGGCCTCGATGTAAGTTTACCGGGTGGCGGAAGTGAGAATGAATATCCACATAACCTGGAACAATGGTTTTTCCAGTGGCATCGATCACTTTTACCCTTCTACCAACGGAAATATTCTTACCGATCTCTTTGATTCGATTATTCTCTATTAAGATGTCTGTGCCTTCAAGAACTTCATTGTTCTTCATGGTTAAAACACGAGCATTCTTCAGTAGAATCGATCCTTTTGGGATGTCTCGGTCTGCTTTAATTTCAATTCGTCTTTCCGCAGGAGTATAGTTCTTAGGCTCATCTTTTTTGTCCTCGTCTGCCTTTTCTTCCTGTTTAACGTCTTCCTTAGCAGCCTCTTTCTTGGCTTTAGCCGCAGCTGCTTTTTCTTCATCAAACGCCTTTGCCCCAGCTAAGTCGTACATCACATGCGCATTGCCAATACCCCAATGTACCATATTACTGTCCCAACCCCAAGCAGGGAATTGCCCTCCGACTTCATCAGTCAATTGTCTGGAAGGAAATGCTGCATTTTTTGAATTAGCTACTGAAATTGTTGGTGCTGTATTACTGATTTGCGGTACCGTTACCACATAAATATTAGTGCCAATGGCCGCTAAAGCTTGATCGCCTTCTCTCGCCATTTCAATCCATGAAGCTCGTGGTGCATTTGTAGAACCGGGAGTAGCCTTGCCTCTGATTTGAACATGTTCTTTTTCATCAGTTCCATCCCAACGGATGGATAGTAACCCTCTGAAACTGGATAAGTAGATTCTATCAGAGTTCTTTACAAAGTGCGGATTGGATCGCCCATTGGTATAACTGATAAAGTTATTGCCTGATCCATCTGCTGAAATCCAGACTAAGTCACTCGTGCCTCTAAAAGCTGTTCTTTGTAAGGCATTTCTAAAGTCTTCGGATTGTCCTTTGATCAAGACTATCCTGGAACCATCGTTATTCCAAACAGGACTTTGGAAGACACCGTCCTCTTTATTCAGTTGGGTTAAATTATTGCCGTTAGGTCTAACCTTGTAAACTTTTCCACCTGCCGATTGCCAAGTCACAAAGGCGATCCATTCGCCATCAGGTGACCAAACAGGCTCAGCTTGCGTTTCCTTTAAATCGACTAACTTTTGAGGGGTGCCATTGGGTAAATCAACGATGTAAACTTCGTTTAAGGCAGTAAATGCCATTTTTTTACCATCTGGTGAAGGTGCTAAATCACGTATTTGGGTAATCGTAAATTGAGCATCGTCAGAAATTGGGTAATCGAAATCTAATTCTGGGCCAAGTTCAATACTGTTTTTTACTCGAAACGGAATTTCAGTGGCCTTTTTCGAGGCAACATTGATCTTATGTATTTTCCCTCCATAAGAAATCACAATGTGTTTGTCGTCTGGTGTCCAAGAAAACCCAGGAAGTACATCGCGTGAGGCTCTTGATTCCTGATCGTCGTGCTGAATTGGGTAGGCGAGCCAACTTTCATCGCCTGTAGTTAAATCTCTAAGAATGAGTCCTGTATGGGTATCGTGCCTAGTCGCGTAAACGAGCCATTTGCCATCAGCGCTCGGTGTAGGGCGAAACGCCGATCCATATCTGGACGTTTGCGTGATCATTTCTCCCGTAACCCGATCATATTTGCCAATTTGGTACTGCGGCATTGGTGCATTGTAAGTAGAAGAACCGGTTCTTCTTGAAAACCATACATAACGATCATCATTACTAAAGGCTCCCTCTAACATTCTTAGTGATCGCGGTTCGCGAACCATGGCCGTACCAGATCCGCCATCTACATGGTATAACCAGATTTTGTGAGATCCGCCACCACCTTGTTTAGAGGCGATCATATATTTTCCATCCGGTGTCCATTCTGGTCCTTGATAGCGGTTATTATTTCCTTTTGTGATTTGCTTCTTCTCTTTAGATGCTAGGTCTAAGGTCCAAACGTTCTCCCCGCCAGACTCATCTGAAATGAAAATTACTTTGATGCCATCGGGACTGAAGCGCGGTTGAGCATCGAACTGCATGCCTGATGTGATCTGTGTGGCCTCGCCACCTTTCATTGGAATGGTGTAGAGGTCGCCTAAAAAGTCAAAGACAATGGTTTTGCCATCGGGACTTACATCCAGTGCTATCCAAGAACCTTCATTGAGGTCGAAATCGAATGTTCTTCCGGGTTCTAAGGGTAGGTTTTTGTTCTTCTTTTTATCTGTATCTTTTTTGCTGTTTGTGTCTTGGGCAATTGCAGATGTCGATAGTAGGACTATCAGACAGCCCAATAAAAAATTTCTCATATGCTTTGGTTAGTTATATGGCTAGTTAATGTAGTTGTATATCATCGGCCAGCAAACCACTTTGGGATAAAAGGTTATGTTTTATAGCATACTGAATGTTTATGGGGACAAATTTCACCAGAAATTAGGAGTTGATGGGGACAAAATTCATCAGTAGTTGTAAGGAATAGGAATGACTTTTTCTATCTCCAGATTATCCCAATATTGGATTTTTAGTCCCAGTTATATGTTTTAATTACTTCCTCTTGCCACAAGATTCTGTAGTTTTGTAGGACTGAGGGCATCCTGAACTAGAACCACCGTTTGGTACGTAATTGGTATGCTGTTCTCTATAAAACATCATCTATTATGTCAAGAAAGATCACACCGTTAATCCTTTTCGCTTTTGTGCTATTATTCAGCTATAGCTGCGCAACAAATCCAGTCACAGGAAAGAAAGAATTCATGCTATTGTCTGAAGAAAAAGAGATAGCCATGGGCAAGGAGTCTGATCCTGGTATTGTATCATTTTTTGGTCTTTATGAAGACGAAAAATTACAGCAATTCATTGAGGAAAAAGGCAAAGAAATGGCCGCCATATCGCATCGACCGAACTTACCTTATGAATTTAAAATAGTTGATTCTCCAGTGTTAAATGCATTTGCAGTCCCTGGAGGTTTTGTCTATTTCACTCGTGGAATTATGGCTCATTTTAACAATGAAGCTGAATTTGCTGGTGTTTTAGGGCACGAGATTGGTCATGTAACTGCGAGACATTCTGCCCAGCAGTATAGTAATCAGCAATTGGCAGGTGTAGGGCTTATGGCTGGAACCTTGGTGTCTGAGACTTTTGCGCAGTATGCTTCCACAGCACAGCAAGGAGTAGGTTTATTGTTTCTGAAATTTGGTCGTGACGATGAACGCCAATCAGACCAGTTAGGTGCGGAATATTCCTCAAGAATTGGATATGATGCTCAAGAAATGGCTGGCTTTTTTGAAACGCTGAAAAGGCAACGAGATTTAAGCGGTGGAGAGCAAATCCCAACATTTATGTCTTCGCACCCCGATCCCGCAGAGCGTAATGAGTCTGTCAAAAAGTACGCTGATGAATGGCAAACCAAATTGAACTTAACCGACCCGAAGGTCAATCGAAATGAGTATCTAAGACTTATTGATGGACTCGTTTTTGGAGAAGACCCAAGACAGGGATTTGTAGAGAATAGTAACTTTTATCACCCCACACTCAAGTTTACTTTTTCAATTCCGAATGGATGGGGTTCGCAAAATTCTCCACAACAATTTCAGATGGCTGAACCGAACGGAAAGGCCAATATGGCTTTGACTTTGGCAGAAGGAACTAGTGCCGCAGCCGCAGCCACTAAATTCGTGGAGCAGTACAAGTTGGAGCTAATTGAGTCAAAGAATCTAAAAGTAAATGGCTTAAATGCTGTGGCGATCGTTGCCGATCAATCAGATGAAGCTGGAAATAAGGCTATCCGCGCTACTACCTATTTCATCGAGTATAATAGCAATGTGTATAGCCTAATGGGGATCTCTTCTTTTGCAGATCACGGTCTTTACGCTGGTAACTTCATGCAGACCATGGAAAGCTTCAAAGTTTTGACAGATACAGACAAGTTAAACCGTCAGCCACAGCGTGTAAAAATAGTGGAGGTACAAGCTAATGCTTCTCTGCAAAGTGCACTCAGTGGCTTTGGCGCTTCTGCCGATCAGATGGCTGAGCTATCACTATTAAACGGCATGCAGCTGACCGATCAAGTGTCAAAAGGGATGTTAATTAAGGTTTTAAGATAGAAAAGTTACCCCTTTTCTAAAAAGCCAAACTAACCTATACTAGGTCAGTTTGGCTTTTTTTGTGCGTTTACTTCTCCATAAGAAGTAAGTTGAAACGAGTATTAAATATCCCACAAATAAAAGCGTCATAAGGAAGGGCTTATTTCTTTGAATGACAACGTAGTCGGCTATGCCACCCTCTAGAAATATCCATTCATCGGCTATTCGAGAGGCTAAATTGGGGCTGCCCATTTCTAAAACGATAATCCCATTTCCTGTCGTCATATTAATTCGGGCAGCAGTATTTATAGTGGGTTGACCACTGCTGCCATCGTGCCCAATGATTTGAGAGGATTCGTCCCCTTGGCTATAAAGGTGAGGACCTAGCGCATATACAGGGGTATTGTTAATATAGGTTTGAGGCTGGATCATTTGCTGAATCGTACTTGCCGAAAGTACAGGATTAGGAGAGACATGAGCCGCCATGAATTTTGCTAAATCCGATGTATTGGTAAACAATGAAGCCGCCGCCAAAGCTGTAAATCTATTCGCAGGAGCAACGCTACCATCGCGATTATACCGTGTGGCGAGATTCAGCTCAGGTTTTGTACCCAAATCGAAGGTTGAGCTGACCATGCCTAATGGCTCAAAAACTGTCTCCGTCATGTATGCTTGAAAGGATTTTCCAGAAACTTCCTCTATCAATAGTTGAATGATGGTATAGGCAGCACCAGAGTACATGTACTGTGAACCTGGTTCATAACCTACAATCGCTTTTCCAGCCGCATACTCGGCATCGGCAGCCTGAGTTAAAGACTCCTCTATGGTCTGGACAGGCTGATCTGGCCCGAATCCATCGTACCCTAAATCATCGATCAGACCTGAGCTATGAGAAAGTAGTAGCCTCAGAGTAACCTTTCTGTTATCGAAATCGCTCGGCGGTAGGTGCCAGCGTGTCAAATAGTTATCAATAGGGGTGTCTAGATCGACTTTGCCGTCTTCAACTAGTTTGAATAAACCGAAGGCTGTCACCCATTTACTCACCGAAGCGACTTGATAAACGGTATTGCGATCGATGTCGGTTTTGATGTCATAATAATACTCATCGGCTACTTGGCCGTTCTCTAAAACGACTAGGCCCAGGTTTCCGACAAATTCGTCGTTGATCAATTGACTAGTCTCTTCAATAAACGCTTGTGGTGAATCACCAGATATTGGTCTGAGGAGTTGACCGCTACTAAAGCCAAAGATGAGTAGGGCTACCCAGACGATCAGGATAAGAAAGCATTGAGAGATTAGTTTTAGTGTTTTCATATGTTAGTTGTTTTAGTCTCTCGCTAACATATGACTAATTATTTAGTTAATAAACTAATATTTTAATTATTGAATATAGGATCCGATGAAGATGATTGAATTCTGGGTCAGAAGGGTAGTGGATAAAGTTGACTATAGCATTGGAAACGAGCTAGTTAAAACAAGTGACGAATGAAAAAGTTAATACTTTAACCTTCGTATAAGTCTAATTTCCAACTTTGGTTTGTGCGTAGCGCTCGCCAGTCCCAATAAGTATCTAAGAAATTATCGTGGTGCATTTCATCATTTTCCTCGATATCATCTGTTTTGTCTACGAGTGATACACCAGTCCATTCTCCGAGTGCCTCGTCAGGATCAGTAGTACCATCGATATGGTTGAATAAGTCGAAAACTACCTGCGCAGCATTATCGGCTAATACCTTTCTTAAGGCAGATTTTAAGTGAGGGATTTTCGAAAGCTGTTTCAATGAATGACGCTCCTCATTCGTCAATCCCCCGTTTGGCGGGTAAATTATTGAATCTTCAATGTTGCCTTTGCTCAATAAGTTTGCGGAATAATCGGCGTAGTTTTCAATACTCTGATGAAGTGCAAGTTTGAGTGTCTTGTTGTTGTGGTCTGATAGTTTCATTTTAATTGGGATTGATCATAAACTTCAGGCCTGCTCAATTTAGAGATTTTCAAGCGGGGAGACTATTTCATAAATAGGTTTATGGCATGCAGAAAACCCTAATCGTGGGTTTTAGAAGAGTCAGAAACGAGCCGGTTAATTTCTTTTAGCTCCTTATCGGTCAGATCACGCCATTTACCGACAGGCATATCCAAGCCGACATTCATAATCCGAGTCCGCTTTAGTTTTGTTACCCGATATCCAAGGTATTCACACATCCTTCGAATTTGGCGGTTTAGGCCTTGCGTTAGGACAATTCTGAATCGGAATTTGCTCAAAACTTCCACTTCACACTTTCGGGTTACTGTACCGAGAATTGGGATGCCGTTACTCATTTTTGTGGCAAAATCGGCACGCAAAGGTTTATTCACTGTCACCATATATTCCTTTTCATGGTGATTTCTGGCGCGCAGGATCTTATTAACTATGTCGCCGTCGTCTGTTAAGAAGATTAACCCTTCGCTGGGTTTATCAAGCCGCCCGATGGGGAAAATACGACTCGGATAATTGATATAATCGATGATGTTGTCTTTTTCAACCCCCGTATCCGTAGTGCAAACAATGCCGACTGGTTTATTAAATGCGATGTATACATTCTTTTTGGCTTTTGGCTCGGAAACCAACTGACCATTTACCCGAACTTCATCTCCCTCAGAAATTTTAGTGCCCATTTCAGGGACTTTACCGTTTATGGTCACTTTACCTTGCTCTATAAGTTTATCTGCTGCTCTTCTAGAGCAATAGCCAACTTCGCTGAGGTACTTATTAATTCTGGTGGATTTGGGTGCTGACATACCGATTTGAAAATCAAAAATAAGGGAATAATGCCAAATCTTTCAGTGCATCCTAGAATCTGACTAAACGTGAATCGTTTAAATTTTCTTAGATTCGATATTCAACAGGATAGGTATGGATCAACTCGCAACAATTGTTTTAGGCGCTTCGCTTTTTATCATTATGCTCGGTATGGGATTGTCTCTTGTGACCGATGATTTCAAAAGGGTGCTGGTATACCCAAAAGCCGTTATCGTCGGACTGGTGAGCCAAATGATTCTGCTCCCTTTGATCGGTTTTGCAATCGCTTCATTTTTCGATCTTCGACCAGAGATCGCTGTCGGTATTATGATTCTAGCGGCTTGTCCGGGTGGTGCCACTTCTAATTTGATTGCCCATATGTCCAAGGCCAATACGGCCTTATCTGTCACTTTAACGGCATTTAGTAGCTTTATTACCATCCTGACCATACCATTTATTGTCAATTTTGCTTTGGGCGAGTTTATGGATCGAAATGAAGTGATTCGTCTAAATGTGGTCGAGACGATCGTTCAAGTGATGGTCATTACCATTATACCAGTCATTATTGGTATGACGATCAGGAAGTATAAAACGGCATTTGCCCTAAAAATGGAAAAGCCGGTACGAACAGCATCTGGTGTGGTGATTTTATTAGTGATTGTTGGGCTTTGCGTTAAAGAGCGAGAGAACATTATCCCTTATATCCAAGAAGCAGGTTTAGCCTCGCTCGTTTTGAATATTGGGTCCATGTTGGTTGGTTTCTATTTGGCTAAAATGTTTAAGCTCAATGAAAAATCTGCTTTATCTATTGCCATAGAGTCAGGAATTCAAAACGGTACTTTGGGCGTTTCTGTCGCGGTGGTTTTGTTGAATAATACAGAGTTTGCCATTGCCCCAGCGGTTTACGGCTTGCTCATGTTTTTTACGGGTGGATTCGTGATTTATTGGGCCAATAAGCGCTTTGCCAAGTATGTGGAAAGGTAAACTCCTGACCAAAGAAGCTTACCTTTCAAAATCTTATTTATTCCTGATTTTCTCTCCGCGAACAGGGGAGTAGTCTTTTTTCAATTCTCCATTAACCAATATTTCGGCAAAAAAAGCTCTAGCGCCGATCGCTTTACTCATTTCTTCTTCGTTTTGGATGTGAAAGTGGAGGTGAGGCTCAGAAGAATTGCCTGAGTTTCCAGTAAGCCCTAATACCTCACCTTGTGCTACTTTTTGCCCCTGATTTACCACAATGGAGTGTTGCTTAAAATGCGCGAAGAAAAGGTATTCATTGTTGGCAGTTTTAATAATTACGGTGTTTCCAGGTACGTATATTGGGTTCATATCACCCGGCTTGTTGTCTTTTATGCCATCTACCACCAGCACCACTTCACCTGCGGCAGGTGCGATAATCTCTTTGCCAAAAACATAGAAATCTTCATTAGTCTGCCCATTTGTTTGATAGGATTTTCCCTGATCATCTGTGATTAGTAAATCAAAGGCGCCTTGTTGTGAAGGTGTCGTCACATGATAGTTCTGCTCCGTGGTGGTGCCTCCCCAGAAAACGGTCCATTCCTCTTTAAAAGGAAGAATCATGGATGTTGTATTTCGTTCAATGACGGGAGTTGTGTTTTCTTCGAATGGAATTACGCGTAAACCAATGATTTTCTGTGCGGCATCTACGGCCAAGTTAAAACCTCGGATACCCTTGGCAAAGGTCATTTTATAGAGCGCCACGCCTCCATTTTCATACTTCACAAATTCATTTTTCTGAATAGGGCCTAGCTCAGATTTTAAACTGGCTAAAAATGGATTCAATGTCTTTTCAGGGGCCGCCTTTTTCATTACATCCGAAAACATATTGAAAATAACCTCGGGTTTATCGGCATTAAATGCTTCGACAAACTTTTTGGCCGCTGCTTTTAGATTATCAGATTCCTTTTGGGCAGAAACGGTCGAAATGGCCGAAAATAAAAGTAAAAGGGTGATGATGAAGTTCTTCATATGCTTGTTGTTTTTTGAGTTGATTACAAGTTGTTTTCCAGTTGAGATTCAATCCGATCTATTTCCTTAATGATAGGGGTTAAAGTCTTTTTGACAGCCCTTTTGTTTAGCCAAACTACAAAGGCGCTGAATAAGATAATGCCGATAGACATAGTAATCTTGGAATTCATGGTGAAAGGGATAAAGTCTAAAAACCCAGGTTCCCAATTATAAGCCGATGGATCACCCACACCAAAAATAAAGACCAAATTGGCAATCAACGGTGGCAGTACATACCAGTAGAGCACACTATTGAGAAATGCAGCCTCTTGTTCTATATTCTTTCTTTGTCGGTGGAGCTGTTCTTTATAGGGCAGGGTAAGGTCCACGGGCGCTTTTGTTTTTCTGTTGTTTCTGAATTTAAAAATGATGTAAATGAACCAGAGAACTGAAAGTAAGGCACCAATTTTTGTGATCCAAAAAGGGATAGCAATGGCAAAATAACCAAACATAATCACCCCAAAAACCGACGCTGCAATTTCTCTACGATCACGGTTTTTAATCACCTGATCTAGCTTTTTCGCTCGCTTATCCAAATCGCGCAAAAGCCGAGAAATATCGAATTTGATCTGCTCTATTTGAGACGAATTCCTCCAGATTTCTTTTAATTCCTGTTCTACCATCTTTAGTTAAGTTTAGGGGCTATACAATCAAAAAGTAACTTCCTAATGCGTTTCATTTTTACCGCAATATGATTTTCGGTCAGACCAGTCACAGCGGCCATTGCCTTGTACGGCAAGTCTTCCAGATACAAAACCAGTAGAGATTGGTCAGTTTCTTTCAGCAGTTTTATACAAGTTCTTAGCGCCTGATACCGAAGTTCCTGTGCCTCGTTTTCATGGTTATCAGCGGGAAGAAAAAGGATAGAATCGAGTCTTACCTTTTTACTTTGGTCGCGTGCCACTTCTAATCGAGATCGCTGCCCTACATTTAAGGCGATCCGATAAACCCAAGTGTCAACAGACGCTTCACCTTTAAAACTTGGCAGTGATTTCCATATCTGAAAAACCACTTCCTGAAATAGGTCCTGTGGCTCTATTGGGTCTACCGCATAAATTCTACAGATTCTGTAAATCTTTTCCTTGTTGACCTCTAATATGTCTTCGAATTTTTGCGTCAATTCTTTTGCCTTTTCAATTCTGCTTTGCTTTCTACTCTCTTTAGTGACACGCGTGTCTGAAATATGACAAGAAATATTGTATTTTTTTAAAATAGATTTTCAACCAATTGATAGTGAGCTATTTGTGGTAAGATAGTGAAGGCGCTTCTCGTGTAATTATTAAGCTTTTCGTGCCGAAATATCCCTAAATTCACGCATGTCTTCAAAGTATACAGCAGCCGTAGTGCAGGCCGCGCCCGTTTTATTTGATTTAGCCGCCACTCTTGATAAAACGGCCGACTTAGTGAACCAAGCGCAGGCCAAAGGGGCAAAATTGATCTTGTTTCCAGAAGCCTTTATTTCTGCCTACCCTAGAGGCTTAAGCTTCGGTACGGTGGTGGGCAGTCGCCATCCCGAAGGGCGGTTGTTGTGGCAGCGGTATTGGGAATCTTCCATTGCCGAAGGCGATGCTTCCTGTTTAAGGTTAGGCCAAATGGCGAAGGATGCCAATGCCTTTTTAGTGATCGGGGTCAATGAAAAAGACACAGTTTCCGGGACGCTTTATTGTAGTATGTTCTATTTTGGGCCAAATGGCGACTTTTTAGGCAAGCATCGGAAAATAAAACCAACGGCGCAGGAAAGGGTGATTTGGGGCGAAGACGATGGTTCCACTTTATCGAGTTTTGATACCGCGATCGGTAAGTTAGGGGGACTAATCTGTTGGGAGAACTATATGCCGATGGCACGTATGGCCATGTACCAGCGAGGTGTTCAGGTGTATTTAGCCCCAACTGCCGATAACCGAGCGGGTTGGCAACAAACCATGCAACATATTGCGCTAGAAGGCCGATGCTTTGTTTTAGGCTGTAATCAGTACGTCACTAAAGCTATGTATCCTGCAGATTTGCCCGGAATCCAAGATTTAGAAAATCAGCCAGCCATCATGGCTAGTGGCGGGTCCATTATTGTTGATCCATTGGGTAACGTTTTGGCCGAACCACTGTGGGGAGAAGAAGGAATATTGACCGCTGAAATAGACCTAGATCAGGTCATACAAAGTAAGCTTGATTTTGATCCTATTGGTCATTACAATCGTTCTGATATCTTTGATTTTAAAGTAAATCGTCAACCACCGATTAAGGTAGTTGATCAGTAAGCGGAAACTGTGATCAGTAGCCCTGATTCCTATTTTCTGATTAACCGATAATTCATCACCATGAAACAAAAAAGCCTCTTCACCGCACTATGTCTATTGCTTACCATCAGTACGGTCTTCGCCCAAAGTGATTACTTTTTTCCGGCCAATGCGCGTTTTGATCCGAAAATTCCAACGCCAGAGCAGTTTCTGGGCTACCCGATCGGTACGCTACACACGCGACACGATGCAATTGTAGGTTATATGCGAGAATTGGCCAGGGTATCGGACAGGGCCAAGTTAGACACGATCGGCGAGACGTATGAGCATAGACAATTAGTTGTGCTAACGGTTACTTCTCCCGAAAATCTAGCCAATCTAGACGAAATTCAGGCGGCACATGTAAGGGCCATTACCCCACCAATTCAAGAGGAAGATTTAAGCGACCAAAAATCAATTGTGCTTTTGGGCTACAATGTTCATGGAAATGAGCCTTCGAGTAGTGAGGCGGCTTTATTAACGGCTTATTACTATGTGGCGGGACGACATGCGGAAGTAACCAATGGGCTAAAAGATGCGGTTTTATTGATCGATCCAGCATTTAATCCTGACGGAAGGGATAGACACAGTACTTGGGCGAACAGCTTTAAGGGTGACCCGATGGTTTCTGACCCAATAGATGCAGAACACAACGAAATGTGGCCTCGTGGTAGAACGAATCACTATTGGTATGATTTGAACAGAGATTGGTTGCCATTGGCTCATGTAGAGTCGCAGGCGAGAATAGATTTTTACCACCAGTGGTATCCGCATATCGTGACGGATTTTCATGAAATGGGTACTAATTCCACTTACTTTTTTGAACCGACGAAACCATTTGGTTCTGAAAACCCTGTAGTACCACGCGATAATTATGACGGATTGAACAACCTTTTTGCGGGTTATTTTCATGAGTCTTTGGACGAGATCGGTTCGCTTTATTTTACCAAAGAACAGTATGATAACAGTTATCCAGGCTATGGCTCTACTTATCCTGATATTCATGGGGCGCTGGGTCTTGTCTTTGAACAGGCGAGTTCTCGCGGTCATTTGCAAGATTCTAGAATGGCAAAAGTCGCTTTTGCCTTTACCATCAAAAATCATTTAACCACCAGTTTAGCGACCGTCCGTGGCGCGGTGGGTGAACGAGAAACCTTGGTAAACCACCAACGAAAGTTCTTTAGAACGGCGGTAGAAGAAGGGAAGAAAGCCAGTGGCGGCTGGGTGTTTGGCGATCAGACCGACGAAGGTAGAAATGGTGAGTTTGTAGACTTATTGACCAGGCACAGAATCAAAACCATTAAACTCAACGAAGACATTACCCTGAAAGGGAAAACTTTTAAGGCAGGCAATGCTTTTTATGTCCCTAACGAACAAAGCCAATACCGCATGGTGAGAACTATGTTTGAAAAGGTGACGAATTTTTATGATAGCATTTTTTATGACGCTTCGTCTTGGACCACGGCTTTGACCTACAATATGCCGCATGAAAGATATACTGGCAAAGCGGTGCTGAATGGCGAAACTGTGGATAGGAGTTATGATGGGGGCACCTACGCCAGCGTGGAGAAAACGGATTATGCTTACCTGATAGAATGGGATGAGTACTATGCGCCTAAAGCGCTGAACTACTTGTTGAATAAGGGGCTTTACGTGAATACCGCCTTTAAAAAGTTTGGTTTAAAGACCAATGACGGCGATAAGGATTTTGGCTACGGTACTTTGATGATTCCGGTGGCCAGACAGGAGGTAAATGCCGATTTGGTGCATGCCTATATAGAGGAAGCCACGGAACTGGCTGGAATTAGGGCTTATAGCGCGAAATCTGGGTATAGTTCTTCTGGGATTGACTTGGGTAGTGGTAGTTTTAGAACGATTAGACAACCGAAAGCCTTGATGCTGATCGGTGGCAATGTCAGTAGCTATGAGGCTGGTGAAATTTGGCATTTGCTAGATGATAAAGTGGGTATGCCGATCACTAAAGTAATGACGAGCAGCGTCGGCAGAATTGACTGGAGTAAGTATAACACGCTGATTCTGCCATCGGGCAACTACAGTTCTTTGGGTAAGAATACCCTCGATAGAATTAAGCAGTGGGTGCGAGAAGGAGGGACCGTGATTACCCTAAGAAGCGCGACTAGTTGGGCGGTGAATGCTAAGTTTGTGAACGAGAAGTTTGCCGAGCGTCCGAAACGAGATGTGCCTGCGCGTATGGACTATGTCACTTCACGAGAATTTAACGGCTCTAATGCCATTGGTGGCTCTATGTATATGACGGATGTTGATATTACGCATCCGCTTGGTTTTGGCTATACGCAACGCGATTTGCCAGTGTATAGAAACCACTCCATCTTTTTAGCACCGACTAGCAATCCTTTTGGCACCGTAGTCCAGTACAAGGAGAATCCATTATTGGGTGGTTATGTAAACAAAACCAACCTTGAAAAAATAGGAGGGACGGCTTCGCTGATTGTATCCGGTATTGGCCGTGGCAGTGTGATTATGTTTGCCGATAACCCTAATTTTAGAGGCATGTGGTATGGTACCAATAAGCTTTTCTTTAATGCGCTGTTTTTAGGGAATATGGCGAGGTAACGGTTTTACTATAGGCTCTGCAGGATTGAAAGCGATAGTTCTCAATTGAGCATGGTCGGTAGCCGATGCCAAGCTTTGTTTTTAGGTTATACATTTTCAAAAGCAAAGCACAGCTTTTGATGGTAAGGAGTGATGTGCTCTCTGTACCACTATCAGTCGCATTGCGTATAGGTAATGTGAGGCACTTTAAATTCTTTCATAGTAAACATTGATTATTCCAATAATCAGATCAGTTCGTCTACCTTTTAGATCGATTTCGTGCCGAGAGAATTTTTGATTCTTTGATAAAGATATATTTGGGTTTAGTTCTTGAATATAAATATCTGTTTGTTTTAAAAACTTTAGGGCTTTCATATAAGTAGCGTCAGGATCTTTATTTCGATTAATAAAAAGCATGTATACACTTTTTTCAGCACCTGTTGAATGTTTTTGAGTGATTTGATGAAAGCAGTCATCAAATGAATTTTTCCCTCTCCAAATTTTGAACTCACCTGATATATATTCATAAGGTTTCAAAGGGTCAGAAACTTTAAAATCTAATTTGCCATCATAATTAAATACTTCAGCCTCTGAGATAGGTAGGAGTATTTTCAATGCTACCAGGAACAAATCTCGAATCATTTCTTCTTCTAATTGGAAAAGTACTTC
Organism: Roseivirga misakiensis; assembly: GCF_001747105.1. NCBI lineage: Bacteria > Pseudomonadati > Bacteroidota > Cytophagia > Cytophagales > Roseivirgaceae > Roseivirga > Roseivirga misakiensis. The sequence continues at coordinate 1,028,025 of NZ_MDGQ01000005.1, forward strand.
AGGTCTTTCGCTTGCATAGAAAGCAAAATCATGTACCACTCTTAGGATGATTTTTTCAAAGTCATTGCTCGACTCAACTTTCGGCAAATAGTCCTCTATAAAGTTTTTTAGCTCTACCTTGTTTTGGAGGTAGAGGCGAAGTACATCTTCATCAATATTTTCGGAATTTTTCGGGGCATTTATATGAACCATACTTGTATAGGGAAACACAGTATGAGCAACAGGTTGATTCAGATCATCATTATGAAGATAAATGTTCCTATAGCTAAGGATTTTATTGGTATTTAAATTAATTTTTAGCTCCTTTTGCTCTATCACATCATTTATTTTGATGTTTAAATGATTGATTACTTTCCAACTAAAGTCATCTAATTTATTTTCGATATAACCATTGTCATGTACCCTAAAATCTTCCCTAGAAATAGGTACAATCAATTGAAACGAAGAGAATTTAGGTAGTCTTAAAATGTCCAAAGTAGAAAATTCTTGTTGGCCTCTTTTTTTAATGAGATGAAAATATCTAATACGTTTTTCTTGAAGATCGAAATCTCCCGTGTTGTGATCTTTTAAGGGGAAGAGAAAAGGGCAGTCATAATTGATTCTAAGTTGATAATTGGAAGGATTATCTATAACCTCCTTAAGGTTTCCACTAGTCACTTGCATTGCGCCAACTTGTACTCCTGGAGATCCAATTGATATGGTCTCTTTTGTTCTATAATCTTCTATGAGATATCCTTCTTCCATTTTATTAAATAATTATGCCTAACGTTGGTTATGAGCCATTGCTAGATGACGTCTATTTTTTACACTCTACTGTGAGTGTCTCAATAATCTTATCAGTCGAATGCATTTCAGCGTAATGTTCTATTGAGCCTATTTCAAATTTCAGAGCACAGTCTTTTTCTGTCCAAGCGATTATTCGATGTTCTTTTTGATAACTCAACAAATGGGTTTTGTCAAATAAACTCATTTTGTGATTTTTCTTTTTTAAATTCTTGTATTGAACAATATCATGAGAATGTTCAATTCCCATATTAGTTAGTTTATCGGTAATTGAATCAATAAATTGCCTCGGATTCTTTATAATGAGGCAATGAGTACCAAATTTTCTCATCCTTACATCAATCCTATGAACTGGCTTTCTTTTTAGCAATAAAGTCGAAATGGCATAAGTAGAAAATATATTGCCGATATGACCTTCGTGATGTTTTCTTAATTGAAGATTAGCATTATTTAATACTATTGGATTGTTAGGTATTTCGAGAGTTAGTTTTCCACTTAAGTTGTCAACTTCATAAGCTCCTTCATAAATATCTCCTATTCCGTCTTTTTCATACTTTTTGAACCATTGTATTGTGTTCAGGAAAATCTCCCCTTTTTTCAAGAGATTATCTATATGCTCTTTTTGTCCGAACTTCAGAAAAAATACTACATCAATGTTCATTCAATTATTACCTAATGCTATGTATCGGTCATAATTATGATTGATACATTTCCGGTAATTGTTTATGTGTCATTAGTCCAGCAAATAGGGCAGCTCTACGCATGATTACTCTGTCAGAAAGATATAGCTTGAAATGAGAGGAGCTATGTGTATTTATCTTGTATGAAGGAAAGAAATTATTTGGATAGTTACAAGTTCGTGGGTTGGGGAATGATTTCGTGTATGAGTAGTAGCGGATATTTACTAACTAAGCTTTAGAGTTTTGCATTGGCCTTTTTAATGTATATTTCCCTTTTTTTGCCTAACCGATTATTACTCAAATCCAGTATCACAATCAGTTATTTCAGAGTTACATTTAAACAATTTAGAACCCTTTTAATGGGAATAGCATAAGCTGTATCTTTAGAATTCGAGTTACTAGGTTCCCCAGCTCTATGTAAGGCGACTGCCTTAAAATTGTTCTCATCTGTTATCCATAATGCACCTGAATCACCTCCTTCTGAGATTTCTCCATCCGTTGTTTTATCAGGGTTAGGAACTATAGTTATTGTATTTCCGTGTACTCTATCAATTATTCCGAAAGTATGTCCCGTCCTCTGACCTACTTTTTGAACTTTCATACCTTTGGTAGGTTCTACAAATTCAGTTAGTTTGCCCTCAAGTCCATAGATACTGTTTTGTTTATCGTAATCTCTGTTATTGGTGTTAATTTCGAAAACTGCAAAATCATTAGCTCTACCTTTACCTCCTTTTCGTAATATATTTCCAATAATATATTGATTTGTCCTGGGTTTAATAGCAGGTTGAATAACACTAAAACCTCGCCTCTTCTTAAGTATATGTCTGTTTGTAAGCCCCAATGGTTTTTTAGTTTGTTTATCAAAAACAATACACCCTAGAGTGCCTATTCCATTTTTTCTTTTGCTTTGAATTTGTACACCACCAATTAATGGCTCAACTCTATTTTTTAAATCGCTCATAATATAAATACAGATTAAATATCATCTTCATCGCCAATAAACTCTTCTAAATCATCCAATGATGAGGGAATAAAATCACATAAATTATCAATTCCCTTATCGGCAACAATTTCAGGCTCTAAAAAGGATGGAAGGTAATCCTCAGGAATATCTTTCAATTGCGGTTTTCTTTGAATTAGTTCTTCTTTTTGATTCTGTTTTAACACTAGCTTTTCGACTTTGAAAAATATTTCTCCTCCTTCTGAACCTATGACGTTAAAATCAAGAGCACTTTCTGTTTTTATTTCTAAATTCAGCGATACATCTGCTAAATCTTTAGTAGAAATAGTTGGTTTACCTTCTGCGGCAACTTCAAGCTTACTATTTTTTGATTGGGAAATTGTCAAGGCATAAGAATCTACTATACCAACTTCTGTAATTATATATACTTTTCTTAGATTAAATAATTCCCTAAATAGTCGTTCTTTTGCTTCTTTACGTACTGTTACTAAGTTTTTTATTCTATCAATTCGCATACCTCCCGGTTGGAATAAAAAACCTCCTTGTTTAGAGAAATTAATTGTTATACCAGCTTTATTAATTGGAAGATTACTCCCATCTGCAGGAATCTCACCTTTGGCTTTAGCTACTACATTTACGCTTTTACTTGACTGCCATTTTGTATTGTCAACGGTACTATCAGTGTCGACTGTAATTGAAATATCAATTGCAGGGTCTGTTAAAGTACCTAGATATATCATTCTTCTATATTTCAAGTCGATGACATCTCCTAATTTCACTTGTTTGCCTAAAGGCCAAGAGGGTAGAAATCCCCCTGAGTTTTTGTAAATCTGTTTAACAAATTTTCTTTCGAATCGTGCCATGTGTATTTAATTTTTCTAATTAGTGGTAACAGTTTAGCTATGAGCAATAGCGTCCCGCAGGCGCTGTTGATTATAGGATAGTTGTAACGCGTTTAATCTTTTTCTTCAAGTGAAAGCCTTCCTAATAATTCATAGTTCTTATTCTCAAGACTTGTTTTGATTTCATTATCTATTTCTATTAGTATCTTAATAAGGTCGGCTTGTAAGTCAATTATTTTCCTTACCGCGGCTTCTTGATCACTTTCCTTTAGCCCGAGTATTGGTCCAAGTTTCGTGGTGTGAATTTTCACCACTTCTCTTCTGACTCGGCTAAAAGCATTTTTTGCAGCTACGATACTCAGTAGCTTATCTAGGTTAGCAAAAATCTCTTCAATCAACTTTATCAACAAGACCACAAATCCAATTATTTGAACTACAATATCAAGTTCTTTTAGAAACCCAGAAGCAATTACAAGTCCGCTGACTCCAACAATAATCTTTAGAATCAAAGCTGTTCTTTTTCTTGATTTCACGTCTTCGTCCAAATCGGCTACTTCTGTGTCTAGATTAGACAGCCATTCGTTGAATTGTTTATTCGAAAATTCAAGTTCCTTTTTAAGCCCTGGGCTGATTTTATCAAGATCTTTCATCATTTAGGCTATTAATGGTGGTTCAATATTTATTCTGTGTCTCCAAACTTCTCCTTCTGTATTTCTTATTGTTAATTCGAGATATCCTTCATTTTCTCGAAACAGGATAGGATTTGGGGTGAAAAAGAACCTTTGGCCCGATTCAATTTGAAAATCCCCACACTCAGAACAAGGGCTTAATTTGGGCGGCCTTGGAGGTTGGGTAAAACAAAGAATTGAAATCTCTATTTCACTGTCAGAATGGGCAATTAAAGAGCCTTGCTGATTAAATCTTAATCTGTCGGATTCTAGTTCTACTCTTAACATATATTCGTTTTAATAAGCTACAACGTTGTACAAAGCGCATTTTTATGCACGATAGCTAACCAATGAGGATGACTATTGACACTTTTTATTCTTCCTGAAATTCACAGCTTGTAAATAGAATGGCTGTGTGTTTATCTTCTATGAAGAAAAGAAAATATAAGGATAATTACAAGTCAGTGAGTGGGGAATGGTTTTGATTTGCGCTGTGTCCAGAAGGGTATGCGCTAATACCTTGCTTTGCTTTCGTTTTTTATCCTTTAAACCTCTCGTTGTAGGCTTTCACGTGGTGTGGAAATTCTTCTTCATAAAAGGGGTAAGCAATCCCTTCAATTGAAATTTCAAATCCTTCACTATCCATTCCGCTTATCTGATTTCCGACTCCCTTGATTTCAAACCCTTGTTCATTCCTAATTACTAGGGAGTCAATTGTTCTAGTTGATATTGATTTGTCTTCTGGATAATCATCCGCAAGTTCAATGTTGTTGTTTTTACAATAGGATTTGATGATGTCGTAGTTCCATTCTTCTTTTTCAAATTTCAACTCTCCAAATACAACTCCCATAGGAGCATCCGCTTTTTCAAATAGAGTAGTTCCTATTCTATTTGAGTCGAGATATATCGAATACTCCTTGTCCATGTTTAATACCTTATTTGACTCACAAACTCAATTCCGCCTATTTGACCATCTTTCAATATGTCAAGAACTATCGTTCCTTCGGTTTCATGTTCCAAGACTATATTTTCTTTAAACTGCCATTCCAAGCCTGATTGATTCGTTCCTTCCGCAGATACAAAGTAAATGTAGGGTTGTCTTATCCATTTTTTAGTATCTGACTTTTTCAATTGTTCAATTAAATCAGTCCTGTCAGGTTCTTGTTCCTTAATCAAGTCAATTATCCATTCTATGTCGAAATACGGCGTTTTCATTTTTTCTGCATAAAGCACAACGGTTTGGCTAAACTCCTTTTCAATTCAGTCTAGGTATTGTGAAGAATTCGTTACTCATTTTCTTGATTCCAATTCAGCTTTTATTTTTTTCATATTTCCAAAATTCATAGGAATTATGGCACTCAAAGCTATCGGTACAACAATTAAAGCGCTGAAAATTCCATTGTCATCTTTTTGTGATAGTCCATAAATACAAATAATGAAGAGCACACTTAAAACTCCAATTATTGCTCCATTTACAATTTTTAATCCTCTTAATTCTCCTTCAAGTTTTTCAGTAGTCTTTTCGTTTAATTTCATTTCGCGTTTTGGTTAGCAATATTGGTTACAATGGTTTGGTTATGCGCACTGTCCCGAAGGAGACTATAGCTAAGTCCTTTGGGGTCGCTCGGTATAATTTTAACTTATCTCGTACGTGGATCAGGAGAAAATTTGATCTGAAACTCTTTCGGTGGCTTGGCCAGCATTAAGTGCTTCACAAAATAATCCCATCGCCTTCTCATGATGTAGTAACTATCCGCACCGTAACCATGTCTCGCATTGGGCAGCAGCAAGAAATCAAAATCTTTGTTGGCCTTAATCAATGCATCCGCTACCAAATAAGAGTTATATGGAGGCACGTTATCGTCCATTCCACCATGTATGATCAATAGCTTGCCTTTTAAGTCTTTGGCAAACACCTGATTCGCCTGTTTTTCATAATTCGATACACCGTTAGCATCTTCAGTTTCTAAACCAATATATCTTTCTCCCCAGTCGTCTTCGTAATTTCTATTGTCGTGGTTGCCCGATTCCGAAATGCCTACTTTGAATACATCAGGGTATTTGAACATGGCTGCGGCTGTCGCAAACCCACCACCAGAGTGGCCCCAAATCCCGATGTTATCCAAATCGAGTAATTTGTATTGCGCTTGCAATTGCTTTAACCCAGAAATCTGATCCGGCAATGTGTTTTCTCCCATATTACCATAGCAGGCATCGTGAAATGATTTAGATCGATTCGGGTTGCAACTGCCCTCAAGTTGAACGACAACAAATCCAAGTTCTGCCAGTGCTTGATTATCTCCTCGCGATGCTCTAAAGCTCCATGAGCCAACACTACCACCTTGTGGTCCGGGGTAGATGTACACAATGACTGGTAATTTTGCTCCAGGTGTCATTCCACTCGGCGTGTACATTAGGCCATGTAAATCCCATTGGCCATTGGCTGATTTCACTGTAAAGGGGCTAGGGGCTTTCCACCCAGTGGCTTCTAGTCTAGAAACATCTGTTTTCTCTAAGGTGCTGATCAGTTTTCCTTTGATGTTTCGGACATTATGTACTGGCGGTACATTAGGTTGTGAATAGGAATCAGTGAAATACTCTCCATTCGGTGAAAGGCTAACCGAGTGATGACCTTCTTCAGGCGTTAACATTTTTAGCCCCTTGCCATTAAATTTTACGCTGTAGAGGTAACTAAAATAGGGGTTACCTTTTCCTTCGTGGTGGCCACCAACAAAATAGATCAAACGGTTTTTCTGATCAACTTTTACAATATTTCTCACGACGTAGTTACCCGTGGTAATTCGATTTTTGACGACGCCTGTTGTCGCATCGTATAAATAGAGATGCCCCCAATCGGTTCTTTCAGAATACCAGATGATTTCGTTCGTCTTTGAAAAGTATCTCCAGTTTATTCCTCCTTGTCCAGATTCATATTGGGTATCTACTACTTCCTCGAAGATATCTTTGACCTCACCAGTTTGGGTATCGGCGATTCTGATGTTTTCTTGCTTGTGGTCGCGACTTGTAGATACAAAAACGAGCTGTTGACTATCCTCACTCCACGCGATATCATCAAATCCACCTTCGCATGAAATGTCATCACATAATGTGCCGCGCCTAGCATCGGGACTCATGCGCAGTTTGGTGATTTTAGGATTTTCACTCACATGAATAATCACTCGGTGAATACGAATAATGTCTTCATCACTTGGTATAGGGTATTTCCATTGCTTCAGCTCAGGGGCACCTACTTGTGTCTTCACTAAATACATGTCGCTGACATGTCGTTGATCTTGCTGAAATGTTGCGATCTTTTTAGAGTCTGGCGACCAACTGAGTATGGGGCGATCACTTTGTTTCCATCCTGCATTGTCAGTCGCGTAACCAAAGTCTTTTATGCCATCTGTTGTTAAAGCCCACTCTTTGCCAGTAGCCACTTCTTTGATCCACAAGTTCCAATCACGAATAAAGGCTGCATAATTACCATCAGGCGATAAGACCTGATTTCGCGATGGTCTTCTTTGGTTTGACGTAATACCTCCTTTTTCCAGCAGCTCTTGCATTGAACCTGCAACGATTTGCTTTTTATTACTTGGATCAAACAGTTTAAATTCCATCTGATTTTCCGTTAATGATCGATACCAAAGTCTTCCGTCTGGAAGCCATTGAGGCCTGATGTCATTATCAATCAGTTTACTCGTATTTCCAGAAAGCATGGCCGCTGCACGTTGATAATCAGCATCTGTAAGTGTTTTTGCAGTTTGTGCTTGCGTATTAGTGCTGATAAAAAGAACTAATAATAAGCATAGAGGAGTAAGTCTGTTTTTCATGATCTGTAGCTTTCTTGCTTTGATATAATGGCTAATCAAAATATATCCTAGTAATAGGGGATGGCCGAAGTTAATAAAATGTCAGCTTTTTCGGTGTGTGTTTTTAATGGGCAGTTTTTGGGCAATATGCCTTCGGGGACATAGACTGGCTAAACTGCATTTTAATGCAGTTTAGGTTTTGCTTTGTACTTTTATTTCTTGTCAAACTTTAATAAAACCTTCGGGAACTGGGCATCCATAAACATTTTACTTCTTCCATAAAGGCATATCTTCCCAACTTTATCGAAAACGTTTCTTTGACCTAGGGCATTTATCAATACCTCATCACGACAGATTCCATCTTGATGATTTTCGTCGATATAATCCCAATTGCTGTCTATTTCTTCCTTAAATACAATTGTGAATGCTGGTTGAGTATACTCAATTAAATAGTTGTCATCATCCATCTTTCTTGGGTTGAAATCTGGGTGAGATTTGTAGATCTTATCTAACGTCACTTTTGCAGATGATTCTATATCGGTCACCTGTTCAGGGAAAATTACAACTGTACCATATTCAAACACGGCGATTTGTAATTTTTCTTTTGTGTAGTATTTGGCTTTCTCCAAAATTATGTTGAGGTCCTTGTGAGGATTGGGTTTCCACTTAGGTTTTGGAGGGAAGTCTTTTGATTTCGAATCATTGGCATAAGATTCAGCTTTTTTGTTCCCAAACAGTTTATTTAATATGCCCATTCTCTCCCTTAATTGTACATAACGTTGGCTAATGACACAACAATTTTTTTATGCTGAGCGAAATTTATTATTCGCCCACCAAAGTAGGCGGCTAGATGCACCTTTTGTTCTTCAGAAAAGCACGGCTTATTTAAGAAAGGTGTCGTGTTTATATCCTATGAAGCAAAGGAATCATAGGGATAGTTACAAGCCGGGGCTGGTAGGAGATCTATTAGAAACAATATTTTGTTAGTAGCACCTCTTAGTATTTATGTTCAATTCCTGTCTCTTCTATTAATTGATTCCATTTGACTCTATCAAAAGGTGTAGAATTCTTGGAGAATTCATCTTTTTCTTCTTCGGTCATTGCGTTATAGGCGTTCCAATCTCTATAAAGGTAAAAGTGGGCCGTCTCTAGATTTTTAAACTCTCTTAGCTCTTCGATAAGTTCGTTAGCGTGGCTACTTTGAAAAGATAGATGTTTCAAAGTCTTCATTTTTTTTAAGCATTCTGGTATTGTCTGAATTTTACCTCCAACGCGCAATTCAACTAAGTTTTGACAATCACAAATCGATGGGTTTATTGCTTCCAGTTTATTATCCAATAGGTTCAAGCTTTCTAAGTTCATTAAAAGGGAAATATCATTCGGAATGGCGGTAATTTCATGACCTTTTAAGTTCAAACTTTTTAAATGATCAAGTTTGAGAAGCTCTGAAGGAAATTCGGTCAGAGGCTTGTAGTAAGGGTTGATCGTCAACCTATCAGTTTGTTTCGCACTTCTCAAAACATCCTCTAAAGCGTTAAAGATACCCTTGTCTTCGAGACGAGATATTTCTTGTCGTTCATTAATTCTAAAACTTGTAAGAGCATAGACATTCGGTAAAACTAAAGCGAATAAAATTGACAGGATTAGAAGTGCATAATTGGCACCTTTAATTCTGTCTTTCCTGACAATTCGCACCATAAAAACAGCATTGGTAAGGTAAAGTAGAAGTGCAATACCTACAACATTGTATCCGTATCGTTCGAGGAATTCACTTTGAAATCCCAAAAAATTTCCAATCACAGAGTAGCTTCTTGAGTCGTCGAAGTCTACCTGAAAAAGAAAAATGGAGGTAAAGAGTAGATTTGAGATTAAAATTCTCAAGATGTTTTTTGGGCTTTTCTCTGCAAGGTTATTCATGCAATGGAAGTGAATTATGAAATGTAACAACCCGAAAAGAACTATGGACCCAAAGCCAATGAACATTAACCAACCTAAAACATTTAGTCTGGCCGAAACTGCAATTGAAAAGGAGAGAACTATAAAAAGGGCCTGAATTCGTTTGTCCATAACAAGCTCAAAGGTTAGAATTTGAAATTGAAGAGCTGTGCAATGTTCTATTTTTATGATAAGTCATGTGATCTTTTCATATCTATGAATAAAGTGAAAGTCTTTTCCATTTACCTGAGTCCCATAGATAGCATTAAAGCTACCAGTTGAAAACCCTTTTTCCTCCACGACTCTATTATAACTATCATACTCTTTGTTGTGAAATTCGAGTAAATTTCCCTCCGGGTCTCGACATTCGGAATGGACTAAGTTTCGATGCGAGTCATATTTATGACTGTAAATGAGAGCCATATCTCTATTAATAAAGTCTCGGTGAACTTCTTTTACAAGAAGATCATTGTTTAACTCAAATTTGACTTCCTTCATAAGGTTATTCTTATCATTAAAAATTTTTTCGGTCAAGATATCCCCTTTCTCATCATACTTTGTCTCTGTACGGTATATCAAGTGCCCTTTTTCATCCCAGTCTTTTTGTATAGATGTGTTGTCAAATAAATTGAATATATATTCCTGACGTTCAATTAATTCATTTTGAAAGTAAAATAAGTTAGTAAAGTCTTTTCCATTTTTGGTTTGTAAAAGTTTTTCTACCTCTTCACCATTTTGTATTGTTATTTGTACAAGCCCTTTATCCTGATATGTAGTCTGAATCTCTTCATAAAGCTCGTTTGCAATAACTAACCTTTGTGATACGATTCGTTCTTCATTGTCGTATTCATACTCGGTTTTACTGGATTCGATTCCATTCTCCTTAATAGTCTCTACCTTAATTTTTCCTTTGTCGTCATATACAGTGAACACCTCTTTCTCTAAATCACCCTCTAAGAGCTTCAAGTATAAAACTCTACTAAAACTATCTCTTAACTCTTCAGAATGGCGGATTTCTTCTTCCGTTTCAATTCTGTGAGTTATCCTTTTGAGTACTGGTGAATCCATTGATTTTGATTAATGAAGAAAGGTTGGGTGATAATCTTTCTATAAGAAATCAAATTATGAGGATAGTTACAAGAGGGTGTGATATACGGAAGGAGAGTAGGTTCTATATTTTACTCTTCTTCAAACGACCGTAATACATCAGGTCTACAATTTCACCAGCTGTGGTTATGTAGTCCATTCTAATGGTGCCTTCGAGTTCAAAGCTACATCGTTCAGCCACAATTTGAGCGGCTTTATTGGAGTGGTGCGTTCTTAGGTATATTTTCTTGAAGTCAAACGTCTCGAAGCAATAGTCGACAAACAAATTCATGGCTTTTGTTGTAACCCCTTTACCAGCAAAGTTTACGTCGGTATAGCAACCAATTTCTGTTTTCGGAATGGACCAATCCACATTTTTGAGGTCAATAAAAGCGATAAACTCATTCGTGGAATTATCGACAACCAAATACGGAAAGTACTCTCTCTTTGTTCTTTTTTCGTCAATCTCCTTTAGGAATTGTTCGGTAGCGGCTAAGTCCTTGGTTTTGGAGACCGTTCCAGTGAAAAAATCTTCTAGCCTTTTTCGGTTTCTCTCTACTAAATCAAAGTATTGATTTAGGTCGCTTATGGCTAAAGGTCTAATGGTGTATTTATCAAATTGTATCATGTTGACAGCTCAGTAAAGAGGTTCTTTCCCGCAAAGCTATCAACGTTCCATAGCCGTCAAAATTATTGCTTAAATATCTTAAATAGAGAGGTATTAAACATCAAATTGCCTAAGGTGATGGTCGAAGTGTTTCCATTGCACAATTGCCCATTCATCAGGCGAAAGCTTGCCGAAGAATTGATGCGGTTGTCTGGTACATTTTTCAGGGCCATTTTCATAAAACTTCTGGACTAGCGCGATGGACTTGGTTCTTTCCTTCTCGAAATCTTCTTGCCCATCCATAATAAAGTTTTTGCCTGTCGGTGAATTCTTTGAAAACCGCTTTTTACTGACATACCTAGATTTAAAAAACCTGCCGATTATTCTTCCACTGAGCATTCTTTTTGGAAAGCTCAAATCCAATGGTATTTCTAGAAATGCATTTAAATGGGCTAACATCTGCGCCACATCCATTTTCCCCCATTGTCGCTCCGCATTAGGCGTGAGTTTTTCGAGTCTCTCTAAAATTCCATCGACATCAGGTTTATGGTAGAGATTTTTCATGAGCTTTCTAGACTAAGTTTGTCCACTGAGTGATTATGAAATAAACTGCCGTTTTGTTGTACAATTCGACTTGGGTCAAAGCTTAATTTGCTACGGCTTTAGGTTTACCTATCAATTCTATTGAGGTGACGGCCGTCCAGCCAAAGACGATTCCAAACACTAATCTGTGGGCGATCGGCATGGACCAAAGCTCAAGGGCAAAACCTGCCATGGAAAGCATTAATATAGTGGCCGTTATGTTCGCTCTAATCCTCACCGAGCGTTTTAACTGTCGATTATACCCAAGTCTAGAAAGTCCGAACATCCAACTGGCTAGTCCAAGGCAAATGGCTACAATATGTGCTTTAGAAACGGGTGTTCTAGAAAATTCCATATCAATCGGAATCGCAGTTAAGGCAAAGCCTAAACCAAAGAGCGACAGGAGGATGGATAGTAATTTATCATTGAGCATTTTGCCGTAGGCTAACCCAAAACCAATCAGCAAAAGCCCGACAAGCACAAAACCAAATAGGTTAAACCACAAAGCATTGGGTTCTCCTTTGGCGCCAAGTTTACTGATAAAATCGTTGACAAAACTAAATTCTCCATTAATAAAACCGAAGATTAATAAGGCGCTGATGAGGGTCAGCACAGATGTCAATCCAATCAGGCCTATTTTCTTTTCTGTTAATACCATCTATGAATTAGTCGGAGTTAAAACCTATCGTTCACTTATTCTCCAAAGAAAAGTTCATTTATACCTTTCCTGAAAGCTTCATCTCCAACCGAATTTCTTTGCTCGTACCAGGTTTTGGCATCTTCACCAGCTGGGTATCTTAATTTCATTTTACCGTCAGTAGCGGCTTCATAGACTACTTCAGCAATTTGCTCTGCGGTAGAGTATGTCTGTTGTCTTTCAGGGTCCATAAACACGGTCATTACTTTCTGCATGGAATCATTGTAGGCATCGTGAGTGGTCATGTCTAAAGATCGGCCAGCAAAGTCTGTGGCAATACCACCAGGTGATACGGTTTTTACGCCTATGCCATGCGGATTTAATTCGAAAGCCAAACTCTCACTCCAGCCTTCAAGCCCCCATTTGGTGGCATGGTAGACAGAATTGAATGGTAGGGTGATCAGTCCGCCAATTGAAGTTGTTGTAATAAAAAGACCACTTTCCTTAGCCCTAAAATGTGGGATGAAAGCTTGTGTTACACGCATAACGCCGAGTAAGTTAGTATTTAACTGTCTTACCAGCTGATCGTCTGTTGCCCCTTCAAATGGCCCAGCTAAACCATAACCGGCATTGTTAAACACCACGTCAATGTCACCAAGACCGATGGCCTTTTCAGCCGTTGATTTGATTTGTCCAGTATCTGTGACATCAAGGGGTAGGAGGCTTATATTGTCAATTTGGTCTAACTCAGTTTCTTTGCTAGGATTACGCATGGTGGCGATAACATGCCAGCCTTTATCAGCGAAAAGTATTGCAGCAGATTTGCCTAATCCTGATGATGCGCCAGTAATAAAAATTCTTTTAGTCATTGTGTGATAGTTAAAAAGTTGTGAGTTATGGTTTCATGTCAAAAGTTGATTAAAAGTTGTTAAATAACCTACTGAGCTAAGCCAACAATTCGATGATATAGTGTACAGACTTCAATCAGCAAACCATTATTGTCCCTCAAATAGCTTACTTTTTACCCTCAAGTCATTGTCTTTATCGGTTCTAACTCATGTACTCTAATTACAATGGTTTTTTAAAAGTCTATTTCTATTGTTTCTTTAATAAAGGCTAGCTCTACGCCGAATGGCTTGTCCTTTTACTCGATTTTGTAAATGCGTTTCTGAAATATGAATTTTATATCACTTCATGCCTTTTTTGATGAGTTTGAAAGCCCAATCATAGTGACTGGAAGTATTCGAGATTAGATAAGCGCCAAGAGAGGTTGACCCTGTCCATTTGTACCGTTTTTTTTCAAATAGCTCCTTGTCAGTATGGCTCGATATGATTTGCTGAATTTGTTGATGCGATTGTTGAAAAGACGCTTTAGCTACGTCATATGCCATCTCCTTGTGTTTTTTCCATACTTCGCGATTGAATTCAGGTAGGGTTTTCCAGGTATAGCCTTCGGCAGGCATAGCCGGTTTTTCACCTGCCATACCAGTCTTGTACCAGCCTTGCATAATCAAGTGCCATTCATGCAAGTGGGCTAGAACATCCTTTATGTTTCTGTTTAAAGTTCCAGGGGCGAACTCCGTATTTACTTCATCTGCTGAATAGCTATCAATAAGGTCTAGTAAACGTTTGTAGTTTGCCTCACTGGCAGCTAATAACTCTTGTTTTGAGGTAGGTCTGGGCATATGTCATGGGTTAAATAATCCTCAAGGGCTCAAGCGAGATGGCTTGTACTCATTGAAGTTAAAAACTAAAGAAGAGAAATGCTATGATTATTCTTCCACGGGTTGACTGACATTTGAAAATAAATTAGTAGAAATGATCAAAGCAAATAATGATGCGTTCAACATTCTCGTTGTCCTTAAAAAAAATCACCTAACCGAATCCATCAGAAAATTCGGTTAGGTGATCAATTAAGAGTGGTTATAGGCTTAATCGTCCCTTAGGGTGGTGGCTGGATTTGCTTTTGTAGCCCTCCAGGCTTGCCAACCGATGGTCATTGCACCAATGACTGTCATTGCGAGCGCTGTCATAAAGAAAACGTCTACTCCAAACGAGGTTCTATAAGCAAACTGGTTGAGCCAAACATTATTAGCCATATAAGCCAGTGAGAATCCAATAATGAATGAGATGGTAAGCATAATGCTTAGACTCTTCGATAATAGGAAAATCAAAGTCCTCACACTTGCACCCAGTACTTTACGAATGCTCACTTCTTTCATGCGGATTTGAATCGCATAAGTCGAAATGCCCAAAAGGCCCATACCCGCAATGCTGATACTCAGGATCGCCACTAGCCCAACGATATAGAGAATATCGTAGAAAAGCGCATTGAATTCGTCAATTTCTCCTTGGAAGGTTTTAAGAATGATCTCATGGTTGGGGTCAAATTCATCCCAAACGTCTTCTATGGCCGTGATTTCCTTTACTCTATCAAACCCGGCTATTTTGATTTGAGCTATTCTAAAACCAACTGGATCATATCTAAGCATCATTGGTCCAATATCCATCACGAGCATCATGTAATTGTAGTCTTTTACTACACCCACCACATTATATACAGTGGAGTCATTTTCAATGTAGAACTGTTCTCCAACAGCATCAACTGAGCTTTCAAAGCCAAATTTATCGACCGCGGTTTCATTCAAAATCACTGATTGCTGATTCACGGATGCCGCACTTTTTAGAAAATTTCGACCTGCAATAAGTTCTAATTCAAGACTGCTGATATAGTCTTCATCTACGTCAAAGTAATTTAATGGGAAGGTTTCACCTGTTTTAAGTTTTGCTTCTTCAGAGTATTCCGTACCCATTCCCGGAATATTATTCGTGGCTGTAACGCTTTCTATAAAAGGTAGCTTTTCCAGTTCGGTCTCAAATTTCCTAAAATCCTGCCCTTGCATATGTACATTCAGGATATTCTCTTTTGTAAAGCCATAATCTTTTTCGACCATAAATTTGATCTGCTTGTAGACCAAAACAGAGGAAACAATCAGCACAATAGAGATTACAAACTGTGTCACAATGAGCGCTTTTCTCAAGCTAAGCCTAGAAAGTTTTGTGTTTGAAACAGAGTTTTTCATGGCTTGTATCGGTTTGAAGGAAGCCAGATATAGCGATGGAAAGATGCCCGTGATTAGTCCGAGTAGAACACTAAAAGCAAAGAATTGAAGATAAGCTTTTGGGTCTGGTCTCAATTCCCATTCTAAAAGAGCGCTCATTTGTAAGTTTTCAAAAGCCGGGATTAAAAACTGTAATAAGCCGATCGCCACGCAAAGTGAAAGAACAGATACTAAGATTGATTCGACAATGAACTGAATGGTAAGTTGAGTCTTTTTGGCCCCCATAACCTTCCGTACACCAACTTCTTTGGTACGCGTAAGTGCTCTTGCAGCCGATAGATTTGTGTAATTGAAGGTGGCGCAGATGATAATGAGTATGGCCAGAACACCTAAACCTATGACAAAGAAATTAGGCATGCCTGCACCGATTTGGTTACCATAGAGTGGGCCAGGGGTGATCTTAGACATCTTTTGTATTTCAAATTCTTTGCGCTCATCTGAATCCGCCTCATAGTGTTCTTTTTCGGCTTCAGTTAAATAGGCTTGGAGCCCTTCGATAGAATAGCCATCTCTCAACTTAAAATAAATCCATGACTCACTTGCGTTGTTCCAATTTCCTAATGAAGAACCTAATACCTTTCGCTTTTCAAGATTCGCTAGACTCGACATGGAAACGAGCGATTCAAACTTAATATGGGTCTTACCTGGGAACTCTTTCAGTACGCCAGTGACTTGATATACTCCGTATTTACCCACCTCAATGCTCTGGCCCATGGGGTCTTGATCTTTAAAGAGTTTTTCTGCAATATCTTTTTTCAGAACAATGGAATTGGGTTCGCTCAATGCGGTTTTAGGATTTCCTCTTTCCAACTCAAAGCTGAAGAGTTCGAAAAATGATGGTTCTGTGAAGTAACCTTGTAGCGCAATGGCTTTACCATTTTGAATAATGTCGCCGAAAAAGCCCCGTCTGAAAGTGACCATGTGTTCGAAGCCCGCAAACTTGTCATGCATTTCCTCACCTAAAGGCATCGGTACAGTGGCAATGGGGATATTCAGATCGTTTCGATCGTTATGCGTAAATCTATAGGTTTTGTCGCTATTGACTTGCCAGTTGTCATAGCTAAGCTGATCGTTGATCATGAGTATAATGACTAAGCAAACAGCCATGGAAACGGAAAGTCCTAAGACGTTAATGGCCGTGAAAGACCGGTTTTTGATAAGGTTTCTAAAACCTACCTTGAAGTAATTATTGAGTATTGACATGTTGTTAAAATATTTAGATTGACCTGATTTCTTTAGCGTGTGTCTATTGATAAATCGGATAACATCGAACCAAAATTTCCTTTTTGCTTTTCGCGCACCGAACTGTTCCACATTATCGTCGAAGCGCTCATATAGATCTCCGAGAATGGAGTCATATAGGGCAGGCTGACAATACCATTCGAAAAATCTTTCTGCGGATTTTGGTGGGTCGATATAGTTTTTGTCTTGATTCACTAACCAATGTCTAAGACAAATTTTGGGATCATGTTCCAGATGTGATTTCTAGCTTCGCGGGTTTCTTTCAAAGCAGATTTACCTTGTGCCGTTATGATAAATACGCGTTTTCTACGTCCGCGTCGATTGCCTTCTGCATCGCCAATTTTTGACGAAACGAACCCTTTTTCTTCCAACCGATACAGCGCAGTGTGAACACTACTCATGGTTACAGAACGTTCTAGCTCTTTTTCAATCGCTTTAGTCACAGAAAGTCCATAAGCTTCTTCGTGCTGTGCGGCGACGAGCATGAGGACGATTTCTTCAAATTCTCCGAGTTTACTATTCATTTTTTTACCCTTTTGTAAAACAATTATGGCAGAATTAGCCGAAGGCTACAAGGCTTCGGCTATTTAATTTTACCTAATTGTAAAACAATTGTTTCATATAAGACTAAAAGACCGATAGAAATGTTGCAAGTCAAGCTGAAAAAAAAGAGATGGGGGGGAGAGTAGCATCAAATCTCTGTTTGATAAAACCAATGAAATGCCATTGTGAAAACCTATAGAAAGTTTTCAGTAATGGAAATGCTAATAGGGTCTGACAATTTTAAGCCGATTTCCTGGATTCAAAGCGATTAACCAAAAAGTCAGTCACTTTGTGGGCTCGAGTTAGGAATAGCACACCGACTATAATTTGTATAAATGAGAATAGGCTAAAGTTGTAGTCATTACTTTTTGTGATAGTAGTACTGGGGTCCTCTCCCGTAATATAACCTGTAGTAGTCGCAGTATTAAAATTGAACTTCAATTCAGTAGCATGTGCTCCGCCCATTGCAATAAGGATGCCTCCGATGACTATAACCGTGATAAAGACTCTTTGGTCGAAAGGCAGTGAGTGCTTTTCAAATTCACTTTCATCCATTCCCAAAAACTTTAAAAATTGATCAATTCTGAAAAATACTAGGGCTGTGAACAACAGAAACATCAGTGATGTCAAAAAGTTAGTGAAGAGGACTAGGTAAACACTGCCGCTCATTTGCCCGGAGAAAGTTGGTGCTGCCAATATGCCCACAAATACAATGAATGTAACAATGCCTCTCCAAAGTGTATATAGTCCAATGGCTCTCAGAATTACTTTCAGAAGTCTATAGGTGCTCATGTATTGGTTTGTTATTTGTGAAGATTAAATATAGTAATATCTATATTAAGGTCTGGCTTTTCGTTTGATTAAGTAATTGTCTTGAGGCAGCGTACTAAAAAGAACCACCTGATTAGTGCATTTATTTGTCTGATTCATTAGTCATTGACTGTTGTACTCATCGCCACTATTTTCTAATTTTGCAGTATTAAAATCTCTTTATAAAACATCCGTCCAATGGCGTAAAGCCATCAGGCTTTTTGCCTAAAAGCTCCCTGATCTAGTGGAGTGTTATCATATCTATTATTAAGTTTTATAAAGAACAAATGAAGCAAATCATAAAAATTGCCATTTTAGGTGGTAATGGTAGAACTGGAAAATTTCTAGTGAACCAATTATTAAATCAAGGATTTAGTTTAAAACTCCTGATCCGAGATCCCAATAAATTTTCAGTCAATAATCCTTTAATTGATATCGTCGCAGGTGACGCGCTTGACGAAGATAAAGTTGATACACTTATTGAAGGCTGTCAAGCCGTGATGGGTACGATGAGTCAGCGGGAGGGAGAACCTTTGCTATCTAGCACAGCTACTCGATATATTTTGAAGGCAATGTTGAAATATGAGGTTAAGCGATATATCGTATTGGCCGGAATTAACATTGATACACCTTTTGATCAAAAGGATATACGGTCGCGGATGGCTACCGAGTTTATGAAAGCGAATTACCCAGTGCCTCATGCAGACAAACAAAAATCGTATGCTATTCTGGCCGAGAGTTCAATAGATTGGACTTTCGTGCGGGTGCCGTTGATTGACTTTGATGCAGCTATTACTCCTATAACTATCAATTTAGAGAACTGTATAGGTGATAAAATAAGTGCGGCGAGTATTGCTGCTTTTATGATAGACCAGCTTACTAAAGATGACTTTATTCGTCAAGCGCCGTTTATTTCAAATGCTTAAGGATTAGACTGGCGAGGATGTTCATATTCCTCTTACTAATAACCCAATAAAAAAGCCTTGATGAGATAATCATCAAGGCTTTTACCTTTTTTGCTAAGGTTCATGTGTTAATTGCGTTCTCTTGTTTGTTGGCGACTATAATTCATCAATCGCTCGTTTCGCTATCAGTTTTGATCAATGATTTCAAGTAACTTTTCGGGATCGGGGTTGATGGCCAGAATCTTTCCGTTTTTATCAATAAGAAACTGTGCACCGCCAGAATTTGCAATGCCATATTTTTCCCAAATTTTATCGTTGTTGGCTACTTCTATGTAGTTTTTCCAGGGGTATTTGAATCTACTAATTGCCTTTTTAGCTTTGGCGGCTTCATCAATTCCACCTACTACTCCTACAATTTGTATGTCTTTAGAAAGGCTAGAATATTTCTCCTTTAGGATTAGACTTTTCTTGATACAGGGACCACACCAAGGTGACCATAAATCCAAAATGGTATATTTTTTCTGATCAATGACTTCCGATAGTTTTTGAGTTTTTTCTTTTCCATCATCAAGTAAAATATCAATGTAATCATATCCTACTTTGATACTCGATAACGCGGTGTAAAGGTTATAAGCACGTTCTGTAAGCGGGTGATCGGGTAATTTTCTCAAGTAAAATTCCTGGTAAGATTCAAATAGACTTGAGGGAATCATCATTTGATCGGCACTTTGTAATAAAAAGACATACTCATTCAGGCCTAGAATACTCTTATCATTTAGAAAATAGTCGTAGTGAAATGCCAGGGCTTCTTTATTCAAAGAGTCTAATCTTACTTTTAGTTTATTGAATTTCTCAGTGCCCTTTTCATATTGAAACAATTCACCGTAAATCTCATTGCCTTTTTGTGCAAACTGCTGCGAGAATTCTTCCTGATATTGCTTTTTTCTAATAGCCATTTCGTCACCCTTTATCACATTCTTCTGATATTCTTGCATAGGGAATAACTCAAACTCTATGGTAGGACTGGTAGGGAAAAAATTAATGGGCCGCCAGCTTCCTTTGTTTAGATCACTTTTATAGACAATAGCGTACTCTTCGACGTCTTCATAGCGAAGGTTGAAACTGAATTCTTGTCCGGCACTAACAGGTATTTCTACGCCATTATACCGCATATCCTCATGTGATTTGGCTAAGATGAGCGTGTCAGCGACAATGTTTTTGATATAACCTTTTAGTTCTGTTGTATGCTGTCCAAATGCATTCAGGCTGGCTAGTAATAGGCTAAGTACAATAGTCTTTTTCATGGTTGTCTTTTTAAAAGTTGAAGAGGGTGCACATACTTTTAAATGAGCATACCTTCCAATTCATCGGTGGGATAGAATACTCAAATAAGAGTAGTCATATTCCAAGGTCATTCGGCTTTGGTTATTTAATTATCCAAGCGCTATTTATTTAGATGCGGAAATCAAAGAACGAGTTACACCTTCAGCACGAAAGTTCACCTTTAAATTGACGTGCCACTTTTAATACATTGATTACCTATAGTTTGAGCTCTTCTTTCAGGTTCTTTAAATCTTTTAACGCTTCTCCTTTTAGTAGCCAAGCACCTGCAAATAGTATAAGCATGACTACTTCTACCCAAAAGACAAAACGCACACCTGCTTTTTCAGGGAAGAATTTTAGTGTGACACCTGCAAATACTAAAGTGGCCAATATGCCATAGCCACATGCGGAGTAAATCAGGTTTCTTAGTTTTTTTCCAGGTGCTGTAAGATCGCCTTGAGTAAACTGCCGTATGGACATAATGGCCATACAGATAAAGAAGATAACCGCACTGCCAAAATGGATGCCACCAATGGGCAAGAAACCGAAGAGCATATCACTTTCTAAAACTAGGATAGGGGTTGTTTTGAGGCCTGGTACTCCTGCCTCGAAAGGAGTAGGAAAGATGGCGACAAAGGCTATGGCAACACCACCGATGCTGGTAATGGCATTGTCTAACCAATCATAGCCCTTGTAAGAGAGTAGAAAAACACCAATCAGCATTAGTAAGCTGGTAAATATGATGCCAGCAACCGAATAGTAATAATGGCTGATCGAGGGCAAATTAGAATTGGAAACTATTGGAAGAAGAATAGGAAGCAAGGCACCAAAGGTGCCAATCCATTTCCTGATGCGGTAATAACTGAGATTAGTGTTAGTACCAATGTTTGGGTTGGTTGAAGACATAATCGATCTTTTTTCTAATTTCAAGGAAGTCCATAAAAGCCGCAATACCAACTTTTGGGGATAGCAGTACTCGGATTGCCTACTACCGTTTTAGTAATAAGAGATCCACGCTACGCGCCTTCAAAAAGTACATAAGACCAAGAAAGACCTAAACTAGTTAGAGAATAAATGAATCTATCCAGTATCAACGATGTCCCGAGCGCAGGTGCCAAGAAATAGTTGAAGAATGATCAGTTTGGAGCTAAAACCCCTCTTGATGTCACTCCTTAGCACAAAAAAAGCCTTGATGTGTGGACACCAAGGCTTTAGCATAATTTTGAATTAGATTAAGCGCCGATTGCTTCGTCTAATTTTCCTGTTAATACGTTTTTTGGAACAGCTCCAATTACGCTGTCCACCACTTCACCATTTTTAAAGTAAAGTAGGGCAGGAATTGATCTAATTCCGTATTTGATAGAAATGTCTTGGTTCGCATCAACGTCAACTTTCCCCACTACGGCATTGTCACCATATTCTCCTGCAATCTCTTCTACAACTGGTCCTACCATTCTACAAGGGCCACACCATGCTGCCCAAAAATCTACTAAAACCGGTTTGTCAGACTTCAATACTAATTCCTCGAAGTTGCTCTCATTAATCTCTAATGCGTTTGCCATTTCTTTTTTATTTATTCTTAATTCCTTTTTTCTGTTTCAAAGACAACAAAACTAAATAAAAAGTTCCGAAGATAAATCGTTGTCTCGGGATATAACTATTAAGCAGTAATGAGGTTTGCAGAATCTGAGAATTCCTTCAAACCATTAATCAACTCGTTGCTTGGGCTGATCTTAATTTTTCGAGCGAACAACTCTACTTTTAGGTTTTCACCGCGATCGACTAGCTCAATTTTTAAATCCGTTTCGCCAGGATGCTCATTGGTCAGTCGTGTGATATTTTCTATCATTTCCTGATCCACCATTTTGGCATCTATTTTCACTCTTACTCCTTTCCCTCTTTTTTCTCGGAGTTCACTCAAAAGCGCAATACTATGTGTTTGCAATTCCCAATCTTCTGGGCTAGGGTTAATGCTCGGATTCTCTTTTATTTCCTTTTTCTTCCGCCAATTAATCTCTACTCGACCTGTAATGTGCAAAAACTCACCAGGCCTTAAATATTGGGCATGGTTGATATATTTTTCACCTAAAAGGAATAGTTCAACAGATCCATTATAGTCTTCCACGTTAACTACGCCATAGGGCTTGCCATTTTTGGTTTGCCCCATTCTAACACCATTTACAATGCCCCCGATGGAAATGTCTTGGTTTGGAAACTTATTGATGTCATTGATCGGTTTACAGAAGCTTTCAAGTTCTATTTCAAATTGATCAAGCGGATGTCCCGAAATATAGAAACCTACGATTTCTTTCTCCCTCTTTAATTTTTCCATTTGAGTAAATGGCTCCATATCTGCCACACGAGGTAACGGCGTAGCGACAGCACTATCACCACCAAACAGAGAAACTTGTGCCGCATCTTTCTCAGCTTGTTTCGCGTTTGCGTAGCGAATGACTTTTTCGATCAAGGTTTGTTCGCCTTCAGGAGACCATAAGTATTGTCTTCGGTGGTACTGCTCAAAACAATCAAAACCTCCCGCTTGTGCAAGGGATTCGAAGTTTCGCTTATTTACTGTTCTTAGGTTAATTCTTTCAGCAAACTCAAAAACATTTGGATATGGCCCGTTTTCTTTACGTTCGCGGATTATTTCTTCAATCGCTGCTTCACCAGCACCTTTTACAGCACCCATTCCAAATCGGATTTCGCCTTTTTGGTTTACAGTAAATTTGTAGTTCGATTCATTAACATCTGGCCCTAAAACTGGAACCCCCATTCGCTGGCATTCTTCCATAAAGAAAGTCACCTGCTTAATGTCATTCATATTATTACTCAATACCGACGCCATATATTCTGCCGGATAATGGGCTTTTAAATAGGCGGTTTGAAAAGCAACGTAAGCATAACAAGTTGAATGTGATTTGTTGAATGCGTAAGAGGCAAAAGCTTCCCAGTCTCTCCAGATTTTCTCAAGTTTATCCTCCGCATGACCCTTTGCCTTGGCTTGATCCACAAACTTGGGCTTCATTTTATCAAGCACCTGTCGCTGCTTTTTACCCATGGCCTTACGCAGCACATCGGCTTCACCTTTCGTGAAATCAGCGAGCTTTTGCGAAAGCAACATCACTTGCTCTTGGTACACTGTAATACCATAAGTTTCGGCAAGATATTCCTCCATATCAGCCAAGTCATAAGTGATTGGTTCATCACCATGCTTTCTACGAATAAAGGATGGGATATATTCCAACGGCCCTGGACGATAGAGTGCGTTCATTGCAATTAAATCTGCAAACTCCGTCGGCTTTAATTCCTTCATGTATTTCTGCATACCAGCAGATTCGTATTGGAATATGCCGACAGTTTCACCGCGTTGGAATAGCTCGTAAGTCTTAGTGTCGTCTAAAGGAAAATCATCAGGCACTAGATCGATATCATGACGCTCTTTTACGTTTTTAACAGCATCCTTGATCAGTGTGAGCGTCTTTAGCCCCAAGAAGTCCATCTTGAGTAGCCCAGCATCTTCTACTACGGCATTATCAAACTGCGTACACCACATGTCTGAGTCTTTGGCCGTGGCCACAGGGGCAAAATTGGTGATGTCATCTGGCGTGATAATGACACCGCAAGCATGGATACCGACGTTCCTGACCGATCCTTCAAGAACGCGTGCTTGGTTAATTACTTTTGATTCAGGACTTGAACCATTAGCAATATTTTTGAGCTCGTTGGCTAAAGGAATTTGTTCTGATCGAATCTTCGCTTTTAGTTCTTGATCGCTTAGCGAAAAGAGCTTGGCCAGCTTAATATCAGGAACCAGTTTGGCGATTCTATCGGCATCGGGTAGGGGCAATTCCATCACACGAGAGGTGTCTCGGATCGACGATTTTGCCGCCATGGTACCATAGGTAATGATTTGAGCCACTTGGTTCTTACCGTATTTCTCAATCACATAGTCGATTACCTTTTGGCGCCCTTCATCGTCGAAGTCGATGTCAATATCTGGTAATGAAACCCTATCTGGATTCAAGAAACGCTCAAAAAGTAGATCGTACTTAATGGGGTCAACATTGGTGATGTTAATACAATACGCAACTACTGATCCTGCCGCAGAACCTCGACCTGGCCCAACAGAAACTCCCATTTCTGTCGCCTTATTGGTGAAGTCTTGAACAATCAAGAAGTAGCCAGGGTAACCAGTATTTTCTATGGTAGCCAATTCAAAATCCAGTCGTTCAGTAATTTCGTCGGTAATTTCACCGTAACGTCTTTTGGCACCTTCATAAGTTAGGTGCCTTAAAAAAGCGTTTTCACCTCGTTTGCCGCCATCTACGTGGTCTTCAGGATGGACAAATTCTTCTGGGATTTCATATTTAGGGAGAAGTACATCTCTGGCGAGTTCATAAGTCTCAACCTTCTCGACAATTTCGTTGATGTTCGCAATGGCTTCGGGTATATCGGAGAAGAGTTTCTTCATCTCAGCTTGAGATTTCATGTAAAACTCATCGTTAGGAAAGCCATAACGGAATTCTCTGCCACGCTTACCGATATATTTTTTAGGCTTATTGACAGATTCTGCGTCTTTTACACACAAGAGAACGTCATGTGCCTCTGACTGCTCTTTTCGGGTGTAATATGTATTATTTGACGCGATGTATTTGACACTGTGTTTTTGGCAAAGCTGTAGTAGAATTTGATTGACATGATCTTCTTCTGGTAAACCATGTCGGTTGATTTCGGCATAAAAGTCATCCCCAAAGTGCTCTTTCCACCATAGAAAGGCTTCTTCGGCCTGAGTTTCTCCAACATTTAAAATTTTGTAAGCTACTTCGCCCCAGAGCGCTCCTGAAGTGATAATAAGATCGTCTTTAAATGCTAAAAGGTCATTTTTATCAATTCTAGGCACATAATAGAAACCATCAGTAAAGGCAATCGAAGATAATTTGACCAGATTGTGATATCCATTTTTGTTTTTGGCCAAAATGACCGTCTGAAAGCCATTATCTTGGACTTTCTTGTTATGCCGATCGGCGCATACATTGAATTCACACCCGACAATTGGTTTGATTTCAGCAGCTAGGGCAGCTCTTACAAATTGGAACGCACCCATCATGTTTCCATGATCCGTTAGGGCTACAGCTGGCATTCCCATTTCTTGGGCAGCACCTACTATGCCGGGAATATCGGAGATGGCTTGTAAGATGGAAAATTGCGAATGTACATGAAGATGAGAAAACGGAACATCTTCCAGTGAGGCCAAGGCATCGCGATCGATTTTTGCGGCACCCGCTCCAGTTTTTTGACTTTCTGCCTGAGCAAAGTTAGCGGCATCTAATTCAGGTGCTTCATAATTAATGTCGGCCAGTTTTACACCTTCCGCAGGCGGAATCACGCTTTCTTTTAGTAGCCCGAAGAAACATTTGGCAGTAGCGTCTACGTCATAAGCAGCATCGTGGGCATCGGCAAAAGGAACTCCGAAAAGTTTAGTGTGAAGTTCGGTAAGCGTAGGCCATTTAAACTGACCACCTCTACCACCAGGAATAGCACAAAAATTAGTAGAGACGAGCTTAGTATCGAGCGGCTCAAGTGGCTCGAGTTCATTGGTAAGTTCTGCCCTTAAATATTCAGAACCAACTATGTTGTAGTCAAACTCAATGTTGTGACCAATTCCTTTGGTCGCCTGATCAATATCTTTCTTGAAAATGGCTAGAACTTCCTTTATATCAAGGCCTTCGGCTTGGGCGCGTTCAGTAGTAATTCCGTGAATTTGAACTGCGTTATAAGGAATGGTAAAACCATCAGGCTTAACGATTAGGTTCTGGGCAGAGACCAAATCTCCGTTGGTATCATGGAGTTGCCAAGCGATCTGAACTAGGCGGGGCCAGTTCTCAAAGTCGGTGAGGGGTGCATTATAATTCTGCGGTAAACCGGTGGTTTCCGTGTCAAATATAAGATACATAAATACTTAGCTCGAAAAGTTGATAGATTGCCTCAAAGCAATCATCTAAAATAAGCAAAAGGTGCTTCTTGGAGAAGCAGATGAGCACTAATTAATCAAGGAATTTTATCGGTCTATCAACACTCGTTTTTGCTAGCCGTCTAACCGAATTGTAACCCGTCAATGGATTGAAAAACTTCCTATAAATCGCTATTCTTTCATTCATCCGAAAAGGAGGTATTTGCTTGTGCTTTATGTTTATATTCAAGACAACCTTTAAAAGCACAAATGAAAAAATCTATTCTAACACTCACCTGTTTTTTTGCTTTAATCGCTACACAGGTATTCGCTCAAACCCCTCATCCGAGAGAGACTTTTGGATTTGAAGTAGGGGCTGATTATAAATTGGCCGACTATGATCAAATGCTCACTTACTACGATAAGTTAGCGGCAGCCACGGATCGAGTTCAAATGATTGAAATTGGTAAATCTGTCATGGGCCGACCGATCAAATTGCTCTTTATCTCTAGTGAAGAGAATATGAAGCAGCTGGAAAGGTGGAGAGAGATAAGTGAGAAACTATCTAGGGCAGAAATTTCTGAGGAAGAGGCAAGGCGCCTGTCCAAGGAAGGCAAGGCGATAGTTTGGATAGATGGAGGAATGCATGCAACAGAACGTGCCCATGCTCAAATGACTTCGGAACTGATGTGGAAAATCGCTTCTGAAGAGTCTGACGAAATGAAGGCTATTCGTGATAATGTAATCACGCTAATGGTGCCTGTAACTAACCCCGATGGTGTCGATATCGTAGTGGATTGGTACCGCCAAAATGTGGGTACAACTTTTGAAACTACTGGCCCACCGATCTTGTATCAAAAATATGTTGGGCACGATAATAACCGTGACTGGTTTATGAATAACATGCCTGAAACTAGGGCGTTAACCACCATTTTACATAAAAAGTGGTATCCTCAAATTGTGCACAATCATCACCAAACGGCACCACGTTGGGCAATGATTTTCTTGCCACCTTTTAGAAGCCCAGTTAACCCAAGGATTCACCCAGGCGTTACCACGGGCGTCAACCTTGTCGGTACGGCTATGGCCAATCGTTTTGCTATGAAAAAGATGCCGGGTGTTATATCTGGCACATCATTTAGTATGTTTTGGAACGGTGGAATGCGTACTGCGCCTTATTACCACAACCAGATCGGTATTCTGACAGAAGTCGCTCAGCCAAGTCCTAAGCCCACTTTCTACGACCCTGCTAAAAAGCCAGCGACAGTAGGTGGAACAGCTTCCAATGGCACTGAAATTTTCTATCCATACCCTTTTGAGGGCGGCGAGGTTAAATTTAGAGATGCAGTGGATTATATGATTACTGCATCAATGGCCATACTAGATTTGGCATCGGATAAGCGCGATGAATTCCTCTATAATATCTACAGCATGGGTAAGGATGCTATTGAAGATGAGGATGGTGCTTTTGCTTACGTGATTCCGAAAGATCAATGGAACCCAAGCGAGGCGGTTAATTTGACGAATGTTTTAATTCAAGGTGGACTAAAAGCGCACAAAGCTACAGCGGCCTTTACGGCCAATGGAAAGTCTTATGAGGCTGGTTCGATAGTCTTTTATGGGGCACAGCCTTACCGACCTTTCCTTGAGGATCTTATGGAAAAACAAGATTACCCTGATCAATTCCTTTACCCTGGCGGGCCACCTCAGCCACCATATGATTTAGCAGGTTGGACACTTCCAATGCAAATGGGTGTTTCTGTAGATAGAATTGAATCCGATTTTAGCGCACAAACAGATGAGATTACGGAAGATCTTTCTTTTGAGGAAGGTACTATTTCTGGAAATGGTCGATATGGTTATGTGTTTTCCAATAAAGACAACCAGAGTGCTACTGCCGTAAATAGGCTACAAAGAATGGGATATGCCGTTAGTCTAATGACAACTGACCAAGGTGACCTTCATGCTGGTTCTTTTATGGTGAGAAATAAAAGAGGTTTACAGACACAAGTTGAGTCTTTAGCCAAAACATTAGGCCTTGATTTTGTCGGTATAAATAAGAAACCTAGTGCTACCCTTAAGGCATTAAAGAAAATTAAGCTTGGTATATATAAATCTTGGCAAGCCAATATGGATGAGGGCTGGAGTAGATGGATGCTCGAGCAATTCGAGTTTGACCTAGATACACTTCATAATGAAGATATCAAGACAGGAGATTTGTCTCAATATACCGCGATCATTATGCCTTCTCAGAGCCCTAATGGCATATTAAATGGCCATAGAAAAGGAAGAATGCCAGAGAAGTTTGTTGGTGGAATAGGTAAAGAAGGAGTTTCTGCCCTAGATGACTATGCCAAAGCTGGCGGAGCCTTAATCTTCTATGATAATGCCAGTGATTTTGCTATTCAGCAATTTAAACTTCCAGTAAAAAATGTAACCAGTGGTTTACGACCAAACGACTTCTTTATTCCAGGTTCATTGATTAGAACGAATGTAGATGTAAATCATAGATTGGGTTTTGGTATGATGGAAGAAGTAGCCGCATCCTTCAATAGAAGCCGTGGATTTAAAATGGAAGATGGAGCCACGGGTGTGACCGAAATTGCTCAATACGCATCTGATGACTTGTTGATGAGTGGTTGGGCTTTAGGAGAAGAAAATCATTTAGCCAATACTTCTGCAATGATGCATGTGGCACATGGCGAAGGAGATCTCGTGTTATTTGCTTTTAGACCACAGTTTAGAGGTCAACCTAGAGGAACCTATAAGCTGATATTTAACGCGATTTATCTAGGTGCCGAACGATAGCATTCTGGAAGTGAGTTATTCGAAATCCTCACGATAAACGATTTCTTTATTGTTGGAAAGCCGGAGATAATCAATTTCTCCGGCACCTTCAAACCTTACTTTGAACCCTACAATCGGGCCAATATCAGCCACATTTTCTTTCGTTAGTACAAGCTCACTATTTAAGTAATATTCGGCCTTACCATTGCTTACCTGAAGCTTCAACTCTTGCCAATCCGATCCTTCAATTCCAAATACTGAGTGATCGTTTTCCTTTCCTGAAAAGGTTTTACCACCAGTTATTAAGCTCAAGTTGCTCGAGCAGCCAGGAATAGAGAGAGGCGTTAAGAAAACGCTTTCGCTGCCATGTACAAGGAGTTGCACGTTTTTACAAACTCCATTACTCTTGTTGTAGGTGTTTTTAAATCTGATTTCGTATGTAAAATTCTGACTACTAACCTCGGGGAGTTCGTCGAAATAGTGATAAGTCAATATGCGACCAGAAGCTCGTTTTTCCTGATGAAGTTCTTCCACTAATTCTGGTAGAATGTTCAACTTTCCATCTGTCAGGACTTCACCATAGTATAGGTAGCGTGGTTGTTTACCGTCACCTTGTATTGTTGCCATCCAACCCTCGGTGCCAACTTTCAGGGCTTTCTCTTTGACGATAGATCCGTTAGCGATCAGTTTAGCTTGAAAAAAGCCTGGATAATAGTAAATGCCAGTCGCCTCAGTACCATCTGGTTTAATTTCAAAGGTCAGGTCGTCGTTCCAGGATTGCTGGATTGCCGCGCTGTCTATATTGCTTTCACCAAAACTATAATTGAAAACCACGGAATTGGGTAGGCCAATGGCCACGGGACTTACATCAAATTGGATATTATCTATATCAATAAAGTCCGACTTAAATGTGGTTCTCGAAATTGCTAGTAATCCACTGGTTAAAACCACCAGGATAGCGATAAGGACTATCTGCTTCTTCCTACTCGAACTAGCTTTTATCGTAGTTGCTTGCTTGCTGGGTTTCTGATCATTTTTTAATTCACTCCAATTTTCATATCCAATGAATTTAGATAGTGCATTGAGGGTAGAAATACTTGGTTCACTAGCATAACTCACTTTGCCCCAAACTCGCTTCAGGGTGGTTACGCTTAGTTGTATGTTCGTCTCCTCAAAAATCCGCTGACTTAAAAGGGCAAAATCTTGGTTTTGCCATAAGTCGCTCGAAGCCCAGCCGAGCTTTTGTTCGATTCTGAGTAAGCAATATGATAAGAGTTCGTGATTCATGATTAGATACAAATGTAATTACTCCTTTCACTTGAATTGGGTTGCACGGCTTTGAACAGACTTGAATAGGCTCTAGGTCAACTTGTATCATGAATTAGTCGTGTCTTGCCAAGAAAACTGAGAATATCATGAAGAATAGAAACTTACTTATTTGTCTTTTAATAGCCTTCCAGACTTTGGCCTTAAGTGCTCAAGAATTGCTCCTGACAGCTGAAAACTGGGACGTGAAAGGTGCAGGTCATGTCTTTGAAATGTTTGAAGGTAAACAGAGCCTTTATTTGTTTAATGGTGTTGCAGAACTGAAAGATAAAGTCTCTTTTAAGACGGGAATCATCGAATATGAAATTTTTGTTACAGAACGTCGTGGGTTTCCTGGTATACACTTTCGGATAGCCGATGATCAGAATTATGAGGAGTTTTATATTAGACCTCATCAATCAGGGAATCCTGATGCCAACCAGTATACACCAGTGTTTAATGGCTTGAGCGGTTGGCAACTCTATTATGGCGCTGGTCACGCGGCAAGTATTTCTTACCAAATGAATGCTTGGAACCGAATAAAAATTGTGATAGCCGAACAGGAAGCAGAAGTTTTCATCAATGATATGGAAACGCCTCTTTTATACATTCCAGAATTGAAACGAACTCCACGGGCAGGTTCAATTAGGCTGTCTGGTGGAGGCCCCTCACCATTCCATTTTGCTAACGTGAAACTGAAAGCCATAGCGAATCCTCAACTGAAAAGTAAGTCCAATACGGCAACCGAGGCACCAGCTGGTATTATAGAGTCATGGCTAGTATCTAATAGTTTCCCAGAAGAATCGCTTGATTCTAAGTTTAGCCTAGATAAAAGAGATTTTAAGAAGTTAGAATGGACTAAGCAGGCTTCTGAAAAGAGGGGGCTTTTAAATTTAGCTAGGTCAGCAGTTAACGAGAATGGTAATAATACCGTGTTTGCGAAAGTAACCGTGAAATCTGATAAAGAACAGGTAAAAGCTTTGCATTACGGGTTTAGTGATCGCGTGAAAATCTTTCTGAATGGAAAGCTGCTCGTTAGCGGCAATGATGGATTTAGAACTAGAGATTATAGATTTCTTGGAACAATGGGTATGTATGCTACGGTGTATTTACCATTGAAAAAAGGGGAGAACGAATTGTGGATTGCGGTATCTGAAGACTTTGGCGGTTGGGGTTTAATGGCCGCCTTTAAAGATAAATTAGGAGTGATAGTAGATTAGATTCCTTATTCAAAAAAACGGGAGACAGTAATGTCTCCCGTTTTTAGTTTAATCAAGTGTGTTTATTGTGTTCTAGGCAATTAGCAGTAATATCACTTTGGCTGCTAAAAATGAAACCACTAAGGTTAAAAGGCTTATTTTTCTTTCCATGGCATTATCTTTTTTGAGCCATGCCTTGAATTGTTTTCGCTTACTTTTTGAAGGCTCCTGAATCGCTAGTTCTATGTCAGAATTCTGAAATCTGCGAACTGCACTACCTTGTAGAAAAGGCCTGCCTTTTCTTGAGTTTAGAAGGGACTGATTGGCGTTGTGGGTACCGAATGCTCCTGTTGAATTGACTCCTATCATAACTTTATATTTTAGTTTGCGATTACTATCAAATTATACGTGAAATGATATGAGAAGTTTCGTTTTTGAAAGTAATTATTAATAATACAATAGTAATACTATTAATATGTTTTCAAGTGTCTGATATTGAATTGATTAATTCAAATTCCAAATGTGTGTTTTTAGCAAGTTTCGCGACTAAAACCTAGATTTATGTACCTCTTTGCTTCAAATTTGCTCTAACAGTTTACAGTATATCTTTTATTGCCTTTTCAATCTCCGCTTCCGTTTCTCCTTCTTTAAAACCATGGATGATTTTACGGATTTTTCTGTCACTGTCAAGAATCATAAATGTTGGGAATAGTTCGGCTCGATATTCCTTGAAAACCGCTCTTTTGGTTAAGAAAACATGGTAAGAGGCAGCGTTCCTTTTGAGGTAACTACTTAGGCTTTTCTTTTCCGAGTTTTGATATAAACTCACGAAGTCAAAATTGTTCTTATCGAAGCGATTACCAAGGTCATTTAAAAATGGAATCGACAGCTTACAAGGGCCGCAATACATACTCGTGAAGTTGAGCATGTAGACTTTGCTACTGGCCTCCGTAGAGCTCCTAGGTTGACCTTTTAAATCGACGGCATCCCAAGGCTGAGCAATGGAATTAATCAAATTGTCTGAGGAGAACTTATTGGCGCTCCCTCGTTTGGGCATGTCTTGCGGAATATAGTTTGATATGCTGAAGTTATCGATGTTCAAATTGTTAGTTTGGATTTGCTCGATTGACTCTGCCATTGCATTATCGCCTAGCGTTCTCTGAAACTGGAAGGGGAGTCCAGATTTCTTATTTATCCAAAGGATGTATTCGGAGACAAAGCCTTCATTTGAGCCAAGTTGAGTGATATGAATTGGAAGCATACCTACAAATTCTATTCTTTCGTTGTAAATAGAAATCTTCAACTTGGTAGCGTCTTTTAAATCAGTTTTTTGAATAACGAGGCTGTCACTAGTATTCAGTACGTAATTAATGATCGCCTTGGCTCTAGCAAAAAAAGGAGGTACTACCACGCGGTATGGCCATCTGCTTTTGGTAAAATCACTCGTTTCATAATGATACTCCTCCCAATCGACTCTAGCCTTTATGGTGCCATCATAGGCGTTATCCATCCTAGTAGTATCATCTAGGTGAAGTTTGGCAAAAGCTGCCCCAACAGAGGTGTCAGATGGAAGGTTGTATTCTTTTGTAAGCCTCTTGTATTCTCTTTGTCGTACGGTGTCATCAGGATAAACCGTGTAGTGCGACTGAACATATGACGCTGATTCTATCGCTTCTAATCGTTCAAGAACCTTGGATAGAAGTCCTTTTTCTTGCGACACATTACTGATGTCAGTAAACACAAGGAAAAGCAAACTGGTAAGGAGCAACTTTTTCATAGGTTGAAGTATCGATACTTGAGTTTCCTCTCCTTTTCCGATGGGAGGAATCTCGTTCTTGAGTTTCTAAAGACTACATCAATAACATATAGAGTGTGCAAGAAACTATAATTGTCAATGCAACGACCAAGACTGTTTGCTGCTGTTCAGTTTTACGATATAGCTGTATAGATTCCTTTATTTCATTTCTTTGGTTCCGATCAAGTTTTTCAGTCGAGATGATTGGCTGGCGCGGTCCTCTTAGCAATCGAGTCTGAACTGTTTCAAAGGCATAGGTTCTTTGCGTTGTGCCGTTGCCGAAAGACATCATCATATTTGGTACTCTTAATCCACCTTTTCTCATGGTTTTCATCTTTGGTTGACTTAATATAATAAAAATCAACTAAAAAAATAGTTCAATCTCGAAAAAAGTTGATAATTGGGTAGGAGGCTATTCGTGTGTTTCGAAAACTGGAGATGGTTCTTCTACAGAAACGGTACCATTCTCATTAATGTCTGCTAATGTTAAAGTTTTCAGTTCGTTGACCAGCATTGGGTCATATTTAGCAGATACGCGGACATAATTCTCGGTAAAACCGTGCATCATTCCATTATCTACATCATCTTCAAAAAGCACCGTTTTTGTCTTACCGAGTTGCGACGCATAAAACTGCCTTCTTTTTTTCTCTGATAAGATCCTGAGCATCTTAGACCGTTCCTGTCTTGTTTTCAATGGTACCGCGTTATCCATTTCAGCGGCGGTGGTATTGGCCCTTTCAGAATAAGTGAAAACGTGGAGGTAAGAGATATTTAACTCATTTAGGAAATTGTAAGTGTCTAAAAAGTCATCTTGAGTTTCACCAGGAAATCCCACAATTACATCAACACCTATGCAACAATTCGGCATTAATTGCTTGATTTTATTCACTCGGTCCTCGTATAGTTCTCGAAGATATCTCCTGCGCATGGCGCGAAGGATCTTGTTGTTACCTGATTGTAGTGGGATATGAAAATGAGGAACAAACCTTTCTGATTCGCTCACATATTCAATTACCTCATTCGTTAGAAGATTTGGTTCTATCGAAGAAATACGAATGCGGTCGATCCTTTTCACTTTATCTATGGCTTTGACCAGGTCGATAAATCGCTCCTCACGCTTTCCATCAACAATTCCAAAATCACCGATGTTAACACCCGTCAAAACAACTTCCTTTACATCCGTTTTGGAAATCTCCTCAGCTGAATTAATAATATTTTCAATGGTGTCGCTACGGCTTTTTCCCCTAGCTAAAGGAATAGTACAGAAAGCACAATGATAATTGCACCCGTCTTGAACCTTTAAGAAAGTCCTTGTCCGATCGTTTATAGAGTAAGCATTGTTAAAAGACTTAGCTTCTTTGATTTCGGAAGCCAAAACCTGAGTGCTTTCGGGTTTGACAAAACCATCCAATAGCTCCAGAAGTCTAAATTTTTCTGCGGCACCTAGCACAGCATCGACACCCGGTATTTCAGAAATCTCTTTCGGTTTTAACTGAGCATAGCACCCAATGATGGTTACATATCCATTCGGGTTAATCTTCTGTGCTTCCTTTACGATCTTTTTACACTTCTTATCCGCGTTTTCGGTAACACTACAGGTGTTAATTATGAATATGTCTGGAGTTTCTGAAAACCCGACCTTTTGATAGCCCTTTTCCTCAAAACCTCGTGCAATTGTAGAAGTTTCGGAGAAGTTGAGCTTGCAGCCTAATGTGTAAAAAGCAACTTTTTTCATCTCGCTAATTAGAGGGTGCAAAGGTAGGTATTTTTACCCCTTTTTGTATGTGAACTCTATTCTTTGACAAGAAATCGAAAAAATTAGGCAGGAACATCTGTTTTGAGGGTCATTTTGAGTCGAAAAACGTAAAAGTGATTTTTTTGACAATAAAAATGAGGTCATTTTGATTATAAAAACGTAAAAGTGTTAGTTTTGCCTTTGAAAATAAATCGAAAAACCAACAAGTTATGTCCAATCAACGCCAGCGCGCACTAGACGTAGTTCAAAAAAGAACCACGGATAGGGTAAATGCTCCATCAGATAAGATTTCTGATTTCTTTGCGGCCGATGTTTTTGATATGAACAAGATGCGTTCTGCTCTTGCTCCTGAAACATTCAGCAAGGTTCAAAGTGCCATTAATAAAGGAAAGAAAATTGACGTAGAGACTGCTAACCAAATAGCCTCTGCTGTTAAAACTTGGGCCTTATCAAAAGGTATCACGCACTATACTCACTGGTTTCAACCGCTCACTGGTTCTACAGCAGAAAAGCACGACTCGTTTTTTAATGCACAGAAAGGTGTTGAGATTCTAAAAGGTTCCGCATTAATTCAGCAAGAACCAGATGCATCATCATTTCCAAATGGTGGAATAAGATCTACTTTCGAAGCAAGAGGTTATACAGCTTGGGATCCAAGTTCTCCGATTTTCATCTGGGGACGTACTCTTTGTATTCCAACAGTATTCGTTTCTTACACGGGAGAGGCGTTAGATTATAAAACTCCTTTACTTAAAGCTTCAGACGCTATTAATAAAACAGCGACTAAGGTTTGCCAAATGTTCGACAGAAATGTCAATGGTATGAGCATATCCTTAGGTTGTGAGCAAGAGTATTTCGTGATTGACAGAGCTTTATATAATGCGCGTCCTGACTTGGTCATGGCTGGAAGAACTGTTTTCGGTCACCACCCTGCAAGAGGGCAGCAGTTAGACGATCACTACTTCGGTTCTATCCCAAGTCGTGTCTATAATTACATGAAAGACTTCGAGATCGAGTGTCTTAAACTTGGTATTCCAGTATCGACTCGTCACAATGAAGTGGCTCCTTCTCAGTTCGAAGTGGCTCCTTTGTTCGAAGATATTAATGTAGCGACAGATCATAATTCATTAATGATGGATGTGATGGATCGCGTGGCAGAACGTCACTCACTAAAAGTACTTTTCCATGAAAAACCGTTCGCAGGTTTAAATGGAAGTGGAAAGCATAACAATTGGTCTTTGATCACGTCAACTGGTGTTAATGTATTTCAACCAAGCTCAAGTGCAAAAGAGAACCTTCAGTTCTTGACTTTCTTGGTTAATACGATCAAAGCTATCCATGACAATGCAGGTTTATTAAGAGCAAGTATAGCTTCTGCGGGTAACGATCACAGATTAGGCGCTAACGAAGCACCACCAGCAATCATGTCTGTTTTCCTTGGTTCTCAGTTAACAGCTGTGCTTGATGCACTTGAAAATAACGGCGATCTACAGGTGGACAAAGGTGATAACATGTATATGAAATTAGGTATCGATAAGATTCCTGAAATCATACTGGACAATACGGATCGAAATAGAACTTCGCCTTTCGCCTTTACTGGAAATAAATTTGAGTTTAGAGCTGTAGGTTCTGACCAAAATGTTGCTGAGCCTATGACGGTACTTAACCTGATTGTTGCAAAACAACTTAAAGAATTCCACGAAAATGTGACACAACGCATTGAGAAGGGAGAAGATAAGAAAATCGCTATTGTCAATGAATTAAGAGGTTATATCAAGGCTTCTAAAGCAATACGTTTTGAAGGCGATGGTTATTCTCAGGATTGGGAAACTGAAGCGGAGAAAAGAGGTTTGCCGAATGTTAAGCAATCTGCTCGTGCTTTGGATGCCTACGTAACGGATGATGCAAAAGCTCTTTTCGAAGATTTCAATGTAATGAGTGCTCTTGAGCTTGAAGCTAGAAACGAGATTCAGCATGAGAACTACATCATGAAGCTGCAAATCGAGGCTCGATTGATCAGTGAATTGGGTATGACTCAAGTGGTTCCTGCGGCTATCAGGTATCAAAGTAAATTGATGGCAAATGGAAGTGCCTTGAAGGATTTTGGTCTTGATAATAGTCACGTGAAAACTATATTAGAAAAAGTGAATGGCCACATCAATACTATTCAAACTCAGGTGGTAGAAATGAATAAGGAGAGAGGTGAGGTGAATAAAATCGAGAATACTCGAGATAGAGCTATTGCTTACAGTGATAGAATCAAAGGCAAATATTTCGATGCTATCAGAGTAGCGGTTGATAAACTTGAGTTGCTCTTAGATGATGAAGATTGGCCTTTATTGAAATATAGAGAAATGCTCTTCTTGAGATAAATCTTAAGAAAGACGATAGATTTGAAACCACGCTAGTAATAGCGTGGTTTTTTTATTTAGTTGTAAGGTAAATTCGGTTTTATATGGGGAAATGGCGCAAAAGAGTAAGGATTGGTTGTTTGTCAACCTTTGTACTGTTTATCATTTTATCACAAATTGTCAGTGGTTGTGTCAGTTTTTCTATGTCGGATAAGAAGGTTGCTAAGTACTATGCTGATGCTGCATATGTTCCAGAAAGCCAATTCTATGAGGTAGATGGCTATGAAATGCATTACAAATATTTGGACCTTCAGAATGATGCCAGTTTAGTGTTTATTCATGGCACACCTGGCTCTTGGGATGCATTCGCCTCATACTTTAAGGATAGTACACTTTATAATAAAGCTAATTTAGCTTCACCCGATCGACCAGGTTTTGGAAAGTCGAGTTATGGAAAACCAATTCGTTCTTTAGAGGAACAGTCAAGATTACTTAAACCTATGTTAGAGGCCATACCAGCGCCAAGAATTTTGGTAGGTCATTCACTTGGTGGCCCAATGGTAGCTCGTATGGCGATGGACTATCCAGAACTTGTGGATGGTATTATTATGCTGGCCCCTGCACTAGACCCAGCATTGGAACCTGATGAAGACTGGTTTAGAGTACCAATGCGTTGGCCAGTGATTGGCGCGATTGCTCCTAAAATTTTTAGAATATCAAATGAAGAATTGATCTTTTTGGACGAAGAGCTAGAGCTGATGCTTCCGCTTTGGGAAGAAGTCAAGATTCCGAGTGTGGTCATTCAGGGTGGTAAGGATAAGTTGGTGCACCCTGGAAATGCTGCATTTGCAGATAGTATGCTTGTAAATGCTCCAAAGGATATTGTATTTCTAGAAGAACAGAATCATTTTCTGCCTTGGAACGAATACAGTCTGATAAAAAAGAAAATTTTTGAGCTCTTGGATGAACTAAAAAAGGAGAAATAACCTCCTTAATCCATCGCTTCGATTTTTTTGATCAAGGCATCAGCCTCAGCTGTTTTTAAGTCACTGGCTTTCCGATCAGTATGCGATAATTTGTAAGCTTCATCTACTAATTTTTTATACTTCTCTTGAAGCTTTTCCTTTTCTGATTTTCTGCTGAACCAACCCATAATTGTCGTTTTGCAGTCTAACAGATGTTATAAACTGATTGTTTTAATTATCGTCTATGACTTCTCCGTTTGCATAGGTTTTTTTGCTTAGCACACGGCCATTTCGGGCAAAAACTTCCCATTCACCTTCACGAATTCCCTCTACCAGTTG
This sequence comes from Roseivirga misakiensis, assembly GCF_001747105.1. NCBI lineage: Bacteria > Pseudomonadati > Bacteroidota > Cytophagia > Cytophagales > Roseivirgaceae > Roseivirga > Roseivirga misakiensis. The sequence continues at coordinate 1,067,007 of NZ_MDGQ01000005.1, forward strand.
ACCTTCCGTAAGCTTGCGTCCACGTTCGTCGTAAAAAGTCCAAAGGCCATTAGGGTAGCCATTTTTATATGGACCTTCTGAGAATTTGGTGCCATTTGCATAGTAGTTTATGACTCTTCCATTGCCACCAGATAGGGTTCCAGTTTCTAAAACTTTACCATTGTCATCGGTGAAAGAAGAGATACTCATGAGCTTACCTTTCGCCCATGTTTCTTCTTTCATTTGTTTCGAATCTCTATGAAAATATCCCCAAAGCCCGTCTTTTTCCCCCTTTAAGTAACTGCCAATAGACTCCAATTTTCCACTAGCGTAATAGACAAACCATTGTCCGCTGGGTTCATCCAAAAGAAAATCGCCCTCGCTAATCAGTTGACCAGTTTCATTAAAGAATTTCCAGTTACCAGCTTTTTTATCTAATTCGTAGGCTCCGAATTCTGCAATCATACCATTAACGTGGAAATATTTCCATGGCCCTGCTTTTAACCCAAGTTTGTATTCGCCTTCAGCCTTTTTCGCTCCATTTCGGAAATATTCGACGGAGGCACTATCTAGAAGCCCTAATCGGTAATAGGCTTGAGCTTTTAATTGTCTATTATCGTACCAGCTCTGTGCTAGTCCAACTGGTTTATCATTTACATAAGTAATGATGGACGCCTCTCTACGGTTGGGGTGGAAGGTTTTCCAAGTGCCTGTTCTTTCACCAGTTTGCTCATTGTAATATTCATATGCCGCCACCAACAATGGAAAATGATAGTAAGTCCATTTACCAACCTGCTTTCCAGCCTTGAATTGCCCTTTTTCAATGACCTCTCCATCAAGGTTATATTTCTCCCAATCTCCATCTAAAAGCCCACGCTTATAACTAGTCTGAGTTACTTTGTACCCGTATTCATCAAATACCATGTAGGGTCCATCTAATTGCCCCTCTTTATACTCAGAAGCTATTTCTATCTCTCCTGATTTATGATAAGATGCCCATTTCCCTGTTTTTTGCCCGTCTTTAAAGTAGCCTAGATCGAAAACGTCCTTTTCTCGTGTGTACGATCTCCATTCGCCATGAAGTTTGTCATTTTTGAAATTAGTCCTTACCGCAATCGAACCGTCTTCATAAAATAAGCGATAGGCTCCCAGAAGTTTACCAGACTCGAAGACCATTCTAGCGCGCTCCAATTTATCAATGTAAATAAACCAAGCACCTGTTTTTTGTCCGTTCAGGTATTGTCCAGTTTGGTAGTAAACGCTGTCGTTGGAATAGGAAGTCCAAACACCAGTTTTTTTACCATCAATAGTTTCCCCTTCTGCCGTCAAGGTAGACTCGTCTACCGGATATGTTAGTTCAAAGGATTGGATTTGGGCATCGATGAGATGAGTTGAAAACAGTAGGAGTAATACGAGTGGGAATAACCTGTGTTTGTTCATATGCACTTAACTGTCTGGTTGAGACGCCACCTAGAAAACAAATATTAAGCCAATTAGTTCGTGGCGAATAAATCTTTAAAACAGTCAATTCCTAAACGGTTAAAACTGTGAATTTGATTCATTTCGAAAACACGAAAGATTTTCAAATGGGAAGATTTTTTAATTTGACTGATGTTGTCTTCTAGCGTTTGTAATGTGAGTAGACTTGCTGAAGACGCGTCAAAATGAGTGTCCCACACAGTTTCATTTAGGGAGAAATAGTGCTCTCCTTGCTGTAGATTTGGTTTTTGAATGTCGAACTCATTTTTAGGTATACCACTTACGATTAAGGCAAATGAGAAGAAGTTGCCATACCATATAGTAGATCGAAAGGTGAAAATATTTTCTTGAGAAAAGTTAGCTGGAAAGTCACTTACTTGGAAAGGATAGCCTTTGTGATTGTTCCCCTTGCTTATCTTACCTGGTAGCTTACTCACTTTAGTGGGCAACTGTATAGCATTACTTTCGAGTAGTTCTGTTAGTTTATGTTGAAAATCATATAATAGTTGACCAACAATTTCGTCGACTTCGTTTTTTATCTGAAAATTCCGCTTGGAAGAAATAAAGCTAAGCTGCTCGCTGGTCAACATATTTTACCAACGAATCAAGGCTGATGCCCAAGTAAACCCGCTGCCAAATGCCGCAAGACATAATAGATCGCCTTCCTTGATCTTACCTTTTTCCCATGCTTCACTCATTGCGATTGGGATAGATGCAGCAGTAGTGTTTCCATAATGCATAATGTTATTATACACTTTTTCATCTGGCATCTTGAACTGTTTTTGGACAAAATTGCTAATGCGAAGATTGGCTTGGTGAGGGACGAGCAGGTCAATGTCCTCTGGATTATAACCGTTTTGTTTCAACGCTTCTACAATAACCTCACTGAAACGGACTACGGCATGTTTGAAAACTGCACTGCCATTCATAGTTAGGTTAAATGTCTTGCCATCAATCATTTCTTTTGAAAGCCTTGTTTTTCGGCTCGATCCAGGATCTTGCACATAAAGCTCCTCTGCATAATCACCATCGGCATGTAAGTGCGTCGAAAGAATTCCTTCGTCATCGGTTGCTTGTAAAATGGCTGCTCCAGCACCATCCGCGAAAATTACTGAACTCGAGCGACCTTCATCCGATTTATCTAAGGCCGAAGATTGGATTTCAGCCCCAACGACAAGAACAGTTTTGTACATGCCCGTTTTAATGAATTGATCGGCAATCGATAGGGCATAGATGAACCCCGAACAGGCATTTCTAATATCTAAAGCACCAATTCCCTGCAGGCCTAATTCTCGTTGCAATAACACGCCTGATCCAGGAAAGAAATAATCAGGAGTAATGGTCGCAAAAACTATGAAATCGATATCTTTTGCCTCCAAACCTGCTCTTTCAAGTGCAATTTTTGTCGCTCTGGTTCCCATATTGGAAACAGTGTCTTTGCCCGGTGTAAACCACCTTCTTTCTTCAATACCTGTTCTCTCAACGATCCATTCGTTGGTAGTATTCATGATTTTTTCGAGGTCCGCATTGGTGACCACTTGCTCAGGAACATAATGTCCGAGCCCGATTATCTTAGAGTTCTTCACAGTGATTATTTTAAAGTAGGCAGGCCATAGGTAGTGCGTTAATTCTCGGCGGTCTGCGTCAACTCAAGTTTCCAAATTTGAAGCGAAAGTTAAATAAAATTCTTTCAACTGGGTAGTTTAGGTATCCCTACCGTTTCAGTTTTTCGGCTTAGCTATTTGACGGTTCTTTGATTCAATTAATTTTGTCCCCCGCGCTTTTTGATAAAAGTGAAAATCTTTCACAACCTGTTTGAGTTCTTTCCGTAACAATTCGGATAGGGTTTTTTCAATAGATGAAGAATTACAATCTTTTCTGTGTGTTACTAGTGAGTCTTATCGCTTTAGAGAGCTGTGGAGATTCTACGAAGACACTCACGGTAGATGATATAATCCAAAAAGCCGTGGCACGGCATGGCGGAGAGAATTATGATAATATGGAAGTCGAATTTGACTTTCGTAGCCGACACTTCAGAGCAAAAATCAGCGACGGTCAATATGTTTATGAGCGTACCTTCAGAAGTAAAGATGGTATGGTTAAGGATGTGTGGTCCAATAAAAAGTTCAAACGGATGATTGATCAAGAAGAGATTCAACTCAACAGGGAGAACATGCGGAGTTACAAAACAGCAACAAACTCCGTTATTTATTTTGCGCTATTGCCCTTTAATTTAGATGACCCTGTCGTTAACCGCCAGCTAATGCGCTCTGTGAAAATCAAAGACAAAGAATACTACAAAGTGGAAGTAACCTATGGTGAAAATGGTGGAGGCGAAGATTTTGAAGATGTTTACATCTACTGGATCAATAAAGATGAATTCACGATCGATTATCTAGCCTACAGTTTCAATATCAATGGTGGAGGCGTTCGTTTTAGAGAGGCTTATAATGCCAGAGAAATAGAGGGTATTAGGTTTCAGGATTATATGAACTACTCAATTGACAAAGACTTTCCTGCACAAGAACTTGATTATGCTTTTGAAACGGAGCAATTGAAACTGTTATCTAAAATCGAATTAGAGAACGTAAAAGTCAGATTACAACGCTAATTGAACAGCGTTAAATTTCCGAATTGATTAGCTGGTGGCACCTTTTTCCATAAATCTGGATTGTTGAATGCTGGGTCGGAAAGTTTCGGGTTAACAGGGTGCTGAAATATATGTTCTTCTTCGAACGGTTTGATGATCGAAATAATACTCTCCGCAGTGTGGGAGTCATTTAACCACTCTACCATAAAGTCCTCATTTAAGATAGCGGGCATTCTTTCAGATACCTTCTTCACTTCGTGCGAAGCTGGTGTGGTAATCATCATGAAAGTGTGAATCGTCTCATCGTTATCCGATTCGAACGTATGCCATAGTCCCGCAATACCAAAAGGTTTATTGTCAGCAAGGTGGAACCGATAGGGCACTCTTTCTTTCTTAGCAATTTCTTTCCAATCGTAAAAACTATCGGCTAAGATAACACAGCGCTGTAACTGGAGTGATTTTTTTAAACTGGGTTTTGTCAAAATATCCTCGACAGGGGCATAAAGTAGTTTAGTGGCAACCCCTTTCTTCTTTGTGAACGACGGATTGATTCCCCAATAAAAGTAGGATAACCCCTCGGGGTTTTCGCTGGTAATTACGGGTAGCAGATCACTCGGTTGTGCATTGTAGGTTGGTTGATATAACTCAGAAGATTCAACAGAGAAATTTTCACTAATCGTTTGAACTTTTGCAGCTATTGAGAAGTTGATCGGCATGAAATGGTTTTGAAAAATTCATTTCAAGATATAAAAAAATACTGATCTAAACCTACTGGTGGATGTCGCAGGTTGAGTCCGCAATCGATTGCAAATTCGCCGAAAAAAAAGCAATCAGAATAGCCACATATATATTTGAATATAGAGTGATTAACAGCTATTTTTGGTGCTCAAATTTTGCAGAGTTATATGGCTGAAATTGTAAAAATGCCCAAAATGAGCGACACCATGGAAGAAGGTGTAATCGCTGTTTGGCATAAGAAAGTTGGAGATAAAGTAGAGTCTGGCGAATTAATGGCCGAAATAGAGACTGACAAAGCCACAATGGACTATGAGTCTTACCACGATGGCACGGTACTTTATTTAGGCGCTACCGAAGGCGAAGCTGTCCAAGTAGATGGCGTTTTGGCCATAGTTGGAGACGATGGCGAGGATTACGAAGCATTGCTCAATGGTTCAGCCTCTAGTGATGAGTCTGCCGCTCCTGCAACTGAAGCTTCAAGTCCTGCTCCAGCTTCTTCAGAAGAAAAAATAGATACGAGCAGCATTAATGCTACAATCGTAAGAATGCCCAAAATGAGCGATACCATGGAAGAAGGTGTGATCGCAGCATGGCATAAAAACGTTGGAGACTCAGTGGAGTCAGGTGAGTTGGTCGCAGAAGTGGAAACTGATAAGGCCACCATGGAATATGAGTCTTATGACGAGGGTACTGTCCTCTACCTAGGGGCTTCGGAAGGGGAGTCGGTAAAGGTTGATGGTATTCTAGCCATTGTTGGCGAGCCAGGTGCTGACTATGAAGCATTGATAAAAGCTGATGGTGAAAATGAAGCTCCTGCCGAAGATACACCGGCAACTGAGGCACCTGCCGAAGTAGCTCCTGCTGCATCAACTCCTGCTGCCGCACCAGCGCCAACGGAGGCCCCAGTACAAGCTACTGGTAGAGTGAAAGCTTCCCCGCTTGCTAAACGTTTAGCGTCCGAAAAAGGTATTGATATTAGTCTTGTTCAGGGAACTGGCGAGGCTGGTCGAATTGTCAAAAGAGATGTTGAATCTTATGTTCCAGCAGCTCAGGCACCTGCGTCAAGCGCTAGTGCCAGCACACCAGACGCACCAGCAATTCAACTGCCGAAAGTAGTTGGAGAGGAGAGCTTTGAAGAGGTGAAACTCAGTCAAATGCGTAAGGTAATCGCTAGAAGATTGGGTGAAAGTAAATTTGCTGCCCCACACTTCTACTTAACCATGGAGATAAACATGGATAAGGCAATTGAGGCAAGGAAAAGTATGAACGAGGTTTCTCCTGTAAAGATTTCTTTCAACGATATGGTGATTAAAGCCGTAGCTGTTGCTTTGAGGAAGCACCCTGGAGTTAACTCTTCTTGGTTAGATGATAGAATCAGAATCAACCATCATGTACACATTGGTGTGGCCGTAGCTGTTGACGAAGGGCTACTTGTACCAGTAGTTAAGTTTGCCGATAACAAACCACTTTCACACATTTCTGCTGAAGTGAAAGAATTGGGTGGTAAAGCGAGAGATAAGAAGCTACAACCAAACGAAATGGAGGGTAATACATTCACTATTTCTAACCTTGGTATGTTCGGAATAGAAGAATTCACCGCGATTATTAATCCACCAGATGCCTGTATTATGGCTGTTGGGGGCATTAAGCAAACTGCTATTGTTAAAGATGGAGCGCTTGCCGTTGGTAATATGATGAAGGTAACGATGTCTTGTGACCATAGGGTAGTGGATGGAGCTGTAGGTTCTGCTTTCTTGAAGGACTTTAAGGCCTTACTTGAAGATCCCGTAAGACTACTCGTTTAAAACATTGTGATCAAAGTCCCGTAGTCATACGGGACTTTCTTTTTTAATAGAATAAAATCATGACGAAAATAAGATCGACTACCGTGCTAGCGGTTAGACATAATGGTTCAGTTTCAATTGGAGCCGACGGACAAGCAACGATGGGAAACACTGTGGCTAAAAGCAATGTGAAGAAAATCAGAAAGTTACAAGATGGAAAGATTGTTACTGGATTTGCAGGTTCTACTGCCGATGCTTTCACTTTACTGGAAAGATTCGATGAGAAGCTCAAGGCTTATGGCGGGAATATGAAACGAGCTGCGATCGAATTGGCGAAAGATTGGCGTATGGACCGATACTTAAGAAAGTTAGAGTCCATGTTGATCGTGGCTGACAAAGAAGATATTCTAATCCTTTCAGGCACTGGCGATGTGTTGGAACCTGACAATGGCATAGCGGCAATTGGCTCGGGGAGTATGTATGCGCAAGCGGCAGCTCAGGCACTAACAAAGCATGCCGGACATCTTGAAAGTCAAAAAATTGTCGAAGACAGCTTAAATATTGCTGCTGACATCTGTATTTACACCAATCATAATTTGATAGTCGAGAGAATTTCGTAATTTCGTATTTAGAATGATACCAGTAACCAGCGTATTCGTTTTACGTTAAGTGTACTAAGGATCATTTAGAAACAGTGATTAATCACTGTTTTGGAAACTGAACCATGAAGTTATTTAGAAATTTTGCCATAGTAGTATTGGCCATTGTTGGCTTTTCTTGCGCGGAATCTCCGCTTTCGTCTTCTTATCAGGAGATGACGGAAGGAAGATTGTTGTTAGGAGCTACTGTCCATCTTGGTAATGGTGAATTTGTTGAAAACGCCGCACTCGGGGTGAAAGATGGTTTTGTTACACTTCTTGCAGATGATGCTTTATCTAAGATCGATCTAGATAAGTTTCAAGTCGATAAACTTGGCCCAGAGTATCATATTTATCCATTTAAAAAGGCGATTCAAGGTAATTCAGGTATTGTTCTAGCGCGTGCTAATGCAGAACCTATCAATATTGCCATTAGAGATCAAGAGGTAGAAAAATGTATTACCATAGGATGTGAAGCACAGTTGCTCATTTGCTACGGTAGCATTAAAGACATGAATAAATTTAGAGTTGATTACGTGGTAATGGGGTCGGATAAGGTGAGAATCCTTAGACAAAGTGACTATTCCGGTACTATCATGTCAGGTTCTAATTAAAGATTATAAGTTTCGACACTAGAGAAGCCATCACGATTTTTCGTGGTGGTTTTTTGTTTAACAACAAGTTGAAATCGCTTCATGAATAATTCTGGCTCCTTCACGAATATCTTCATCCGATATATTAATTGGAGGCGCTAACCTGAAACTTTCAGGACAAGATAGAAACCAAAAAGCGATCACACCATTTTCGATACAGCGCTTTACAATTTTCTGGACTAAATCCGCTGTTTCAAACTCTATCGCGAACATTAACCCTTTTCTGCGAATCTCTTTAATACCCGGGTGAGCGATAAGCTCTTCTAGGAGTTTTCCCTTTGACTCGACTCGATCGATGAGTCTGTCGTTTTGAATGACCTCGATGTTTGCAAGAGCCGCGGCACAGTTTACAGGGTGTCCACCGAAAGTAGTAATATGGCCTAACATCGGATTGTGTGTCAAAGAATTCATCTTGGGTTTGCTACTAATAAAAGCACCAATAGGCATTCCACCACCAAAGGCCTTCGCTATTGTGAGAATATCGGGAGTGACACCGTAATGCTCAAATGCGAAGAGTTTTCCAGTTCTTCCGAAGCCTGTCTGAATCTCATCGAAAATTAATTGGGCACCGACTTCAGTACACCTGTTACGAAGTGAATTGAGATAATTTTGATCGGCAATTCTAACACCAGCATCTCCTTGTATGGGTTCAATGATCACTGCAGCGGTTCTTTCAGTAATTCCTACTAGATCGTCTGGGTTATTAAATTCAAGAAACTTGACATCAGGTAAAAGAGGACGAAAAGCGTTCTTCTTTACTTCGTTTCCAGAAACACTAAGCGCTCCGTGTGTGCTGCCATGATAAGATTTTTTGAAGGCAACTATTTCAGTTCTTCCAGTAATACGTTTCGCTAATTTCAATGCACCCTCATTGGCTTCAGCACCACTATTTACGAAATAGGAACTGTCCAAAACTTCGGGAAGTAAGTCCGCCAATTTTTTTGCAAGCTTGTTTTGTGGCGCCTGAATAAATTCTCCATAGGCCATTACATGCATATATTTTTCTGCTTGTTCCTTTACTGCTTTGATAATAGCGGGGTGGGAATGGCCGATGTTAGAAACCGCTATTCCAGAAATGAGGTCAAGGTATTTTTTACCCGATTGATCGTAAATATATGAGCCACTTGCATAATCTACCGCTATAGCCAATGGGTGAGGAGAAGTTTGGGCCAGATGGTTTAGGAAGATACTTTTAGCGTCCATATGCGAAATTAATCAAGATATGCTAATCGATCTCTTTTGTTCTATTAGTTTTGAGCGATGATTGATCAACGCCCTTTCTCCAAGTCAGAAAAACAACTGCTTTTCGGCGGTTTGGTGCTGTTGATATTCTCTTTCTTTTACCAATTAGGTATTTACCCATTATACTTAGAGGAACCACGACGGGGGATTATTGCTTTAGAAATGATTTTCCAAGACAATTTCTGGGTACCAACACAAACCGGCGATTTGTATTTCAGGAAACCACCTGTATATAATTGGGTACTTATTGCTAGCTATAAGTTATTTGGTCAGTACTCGGAGTTTGCTACTCGGTTCTTTTCGGTCCTCAGCCATTTAATCTTATCTCTTTTAACTTTTGCCTTCGTAAAGCGCTATTTAGGTCAATTTAGAGCAGCTTTAGTCTCCATAAGTTTGCTAGTATCAGCAGATATACTCGTTTATTTCAGTACAATAGGAGAGATTGATCTCTTCTACGCCTTGATTACGACTACCGCTATGTTTGCAGTTTTTCACTTTGGTGAGCAGCGCAAATATTGGCAGCTTTTTTTAATCGTATATGCGCTCACGGCCATTGGCTTTCTTACCAAAGGATTGACCTCTTTGCCATTTACGGCAATTACTCTTTTGGTCTATTTTATACAGAAAAAGGAATTCAAAACACTATTGAGGTTACCACATATTTCTGGAATCCTAGTTTTTTCTGGGCTCGTTGGTGGGTACTTTTTTATGTACAGTCAATACCAAGATGTTTCGGGTTGGTGGTCCACCTTGCTTTCGGAATCCGCTGATAAAGCGACAAAAGGTGGCTTTCTGAAGTTTTTAAACCATTTAGTGGCCTTTCCATTAGAAACGATAAAGAATATCCTTCCTGCGGGGCTCTTATTGCCAGTTCTGTTTAAAAAAGGGACGATAGCTAAACTCAAATCAAACCCATTAGTCTGGTATAGCGTACTGGTTTTCTCTTTTAACTTTTTGATTTATTGGTTTTCGATTGAGGCCAAATCGAGGTACATCTACCCATTGTTGCCATTTTTGATCATCCCGATTATTTACATCGCAACAAATGCTAAAGAAATACGCTGGGCTAAGGTTTACAAAGTTGCGATAACTGTCTTTCTTATTCTGTTTTCTCTGATAGCACCCATAGGCTTTTTTGTGGACGGTTTAGAGAACGTAGATAACCTCTATGTTTATGTAGTAGTGCTGTTGATTATAGCCGCGATTCTGTGGTATATGTTTCTGGCAAAAGGCGTCAGACCTTATATAATTATGATCTGCCTAATGGTAGCTGTAAAATTCACTTTTTCTAGCATAGTTCCACAAACACGCCAGAAAGAAACAGGCGCTGCTGAAGATAAAACTTTGGGTTTAGAGATCGCTGAGATTACCAAAGGCCAACCTCTTCATCGGCTAGGTGATGTCAGAATGTCCTTGACGATCGTATACTACATAGAAAGAGAAAGAGAAGAACCACTGTACCAATCACAAACACTCAAAGAGGGCTATTACATTTGCTATAGCGATGATTTGCCAAAGGATAGGCCATATTCTATTCTAAGAGAATTCGCTTATTGGGGTGAGCCGATCTACTTTATCTCTTTGGATTAGGCTAGCATTTTAATATTCGTCTTTTCGAAATTAAACTCTATCAACTCTTTCATTTCAGCGGGGTAATAAGGCTTTTGGAGGAAAAAAGCCTCTCTTTTGATTTTTGATCTGAATTCCTCTTTTGAGATGCCGCTCTGAAATATCACATTCATTTGTGGCCGATAAACACTAAGTTCTTCAAAGACTTGAAAGCCAGAAATGTCTGGAAGTAAAATGTCTAAAATGATCAAGCTGTAATCGTGGTTATATGCTTTTTCGATGGCCGATTTTCCGCTTAGAGCGACATCTGCTATAAATCCCCATTTGGCACACCAAGAGGATAGTATTCTTGCGTTTAGACTGCTGTCATCAACAATAAGTATAGTCGGATTAGAAATTCTTTTGGCTTCCATTGTGCTATAGTGTTTAGTCAAAGATGGAAGTTTATCAGGTCCTAATTTCGAGATTAAGCTGAGTGGATAAATTTTACCGTTAGGTAAACAAAAAGCCCCGACAAGTCGAGGCTTTATATTTTAGGAGTTGAATAAGCTTACTTCCGAGCGATCACTCTTCTGACAGCTTTCACAATGTTATCAGCGTCTATTCCATACTTAGTCATGAGTTCAGCTGGCTTTCCACTTTCGCCGAAAGAATCGTTGACAGCAACCATTTCCAATGGTGCAGGATGATTTAGCGCAAGTGTTTGTGCTACACTATCTCCAAGGCCACCGTTCATTTGGTGTTCTTCTGCGGTGACCACACAACCAGTTTTAGCAACTGAGGCTAAAATTGCTTCTGTATCAAGAGGTTTAATTGTATGAATATTGATGACTTCTACGCTTATACCTTCTTGAGCCAATACCGCTTCTGCTTCAATAGCCTCCCATACCAAGTGACCCGTAGCGAAAACTGTTACATCTGAACCTTCAATTAGATGTAGTGCTTTACCAATTTCGAACTTCTGATCAGCTGGAGTAAATATTGGAACGGCAGGCCTTCCGAATCTTAAATAAACTGGCCCATGATGATCAGCAATAGCGATGGTTGCTGCTTTAGTTTGATTGAAATCACAAGGGTTGATCACGGTCATATTGGGCAACATTTTCATCATTCCAATGTCTTCAAGAATTTGATGCGTTGCGCCATCTTCACCGAGTGTTAAACCAGCATGAGATGCACAGATTTTCACATTTTTATCAGAATATGCGATAGATTGCCTGATTTGATCATAAACTCTTCCTGTGGAAAAGTTGGCGAAAGTTCCTGTAAAAGGAATTTTACCTCCGATAGTCATACCCGCAGCTAAGCCCATCATATTGGCTTCAGCGATTCCAACTTGGAAAAATCGATCTGGATTCTCTTTGATAAACTCTTGCATCTTCAAAGAACCGACTAAATCAGCGCACAGCGCTACAACATCGGGGTTTGTTCTGCCGAGTTCGGCCAAACCAGCACCAAAACCAGAACGCGTATCCTTTTTATCTGTATAAGTAAATTTTGTCATCGTTTCTAGTTTAGTAATCTCCCAAAGTTTCTTCCAATTGGCTCAAAGCGTCAGCGAGTTGCTCGTCATTTGGTGCAATTCCATGCCATTTGTGCGTGCCCACCATAAAGTCAATGCCAAAGCCCATTTCGGTGGTCATCAAGTTTAAGATCGGCTTACCTTGACCTGTCAATTCCTTGGCCTCGTCTAAACTCTTGACAATTGAAGCCATATCGTTTCCTTGACTTTCAATGACAGTCCAACCGAAGGCTTCCCACTTAGCTTTTAAGTCTCCAAGGGACATTACCTCATCAGTAGGGCCATCAATCTGCTGGCCGTTGTAGTCTACCGTGGCTATAATGTTGTCTATTTTGTGATGTGCCGCATACATGGCAGCTTCCCAAACTTGCCCTTCCTCAAGTTCACCGTCGCCCATAAGCGCATAAACTAAAGTGCTTTCGCCATTTAGTTTTTTTACTTGAGCAGCACCGCAGGCCACGGATAAACCCTGGCCTAGCGAACCTGATGCAATTCTAATTCCTGGTAAACCTTCTTCAGTAGCAGGGTGTCCTTGAACTCTAGAATCAATTTGTCTGAACGTAGCTAACTCCGAAGTTTCGAAGTAACCCGACCTTGCCAAAACACTGTACCAAACTGGTGAAATATGTCCGTTAGATAAGAAGAAAAGGTCTTCGTCGATCCCATTTGGGTCGAAACCTTCTTTTCTTTTCATGGCATAAAAATACAGTGCTACTAAAAAGTCTGTGCATCCTAATGATCCGCCGGGGTGACCCGAACTAGCACCATGGACCATACGAACAATATCTCTTCTCACTTGCGAAGCGATACGTTCTAGTTCTGCTGTTGTTGGTTTACTCACTATAGATTTGGTTAAATTAAGGTTATGGCTATTCAGCCATTATTTGTGCTGTATGATCTTTGGTCTTCACTTTTGAAATGATTTCCGATATCACACCGTTTTCGTCAATTACAAATGTAGTTCTTGCCGTGCCCATATACTGCCTTCCGTACATAGATTTTTCTACCCAAGTGCCAAATTGCTCGTGGATACTCTTGTCTTCGTCTGCAATAAGTGGAAATGGAAGTTCAAATTTCTTAATGAAATTCTGGTGTTTTTTAGGCGAGTCGGAACTGATGCCTACTATTGCATACCCAGCTTTCAAAAGTGCGTCGTAGTTGTCTCTTAAGTTACACGCTTGTGCTGTACAGCCAGGAGTATTGTCTTTTGGGTAAAAGTAAAGTACTAGTTTTTTACCGCTGAAATCTGAAAGTTTAATTGGGTTATTATCTTGATCAATTCCTTCGAAATTTGGCGCTTGATCGCCTACACTTAAAGCCATTTTTTATTCAATTTTTTGTTTGAAAATAGATTCGTTGCCAGCGTTATCTGACACTCTCAATTCAAACTCACCAAATAACGGTTTGTTTTTATCTAATCGCTCTGACCAAATCAAACTTCTCTTAGGTTCGTATTTCATTAAAATCCATTGACCATTGATTTTGGCTTCTATACTGCTGATTCCCGAGAGACTGTCTTTAATGGTAAAGCTAATTCTTCCATTTTTCAGACTTCTTTTCTTGATCGTAGGAGGGACTTCATCTTTTAAGACTGTATATGTACCAAAACTTCTAAATGAGAACACAAACCGATTTTCTTTGTATTTGCCACCGATAAAACTAGGTCGCCTAGGATTAGAAATATTGTAGACGTGGTATTTATCTAATTCATCGTACTGACCAAGTGGCTGAAACTCGGCATTTATAGCTCCCCTCAGTGGATGTATATCTTCGTCGACTTCGAAAACTTCTTTATTCTCTTTGTCCAAATAGTGTCGTGCTCGGATATATACCGTATCAAAAAGCGATGTTTTAGAAAAAGAGAGCGAGTATGTGTCGCCCAAGAAAGCGTATTCGTTTGCAGCAGGAATTCTATCGGCAAAGTGGAGAGGCGTTGTATTATTCTTAAATGTCACACTTTGAGGAAGGAATTTCCTGAGGTCAATCAAGTATACATTCGTTTCAGTGTTATAATAAGTTGGTTCTAATAAAAGTGAGCCTTCTTGGTTGGAGAGTGTAATCTTATTGAGTAAAGAGTCTCGTTCCGAGTAGAAAATCAGCGTGTTGTCCTGAATATAAGTATCTCCTTTCTTTAAAATTTCAACGTCAACTTGTTCAGGTCTAGATTTACCTTTAAGCGTGAATTGAACTGTACTTTCGTTGCCATAGGCATCTTTCAATTCTCCTCGAATTGATAAAACTTCACCGGCTTCAACATTTAAAATGCCATCATTTACTACTTCATCATAGAATTTCAAAGAGTTGCCATCATCTATGTAAAGCTTATTAAACCTACGCCTTGATTCTTTTTGCGCTTGGTAATTGGTATGGATGAGAATGTTCTTTTGTTGTGAGAAGTTTATCGAATCAATATTCTGCTCGAAATAAAGTTCATCATTAACATACAGATCAATTAAAGGAACTCCATTTTTATTGGCAGCACCATCGAGCTGATCGAAGGTGTATAATTCCAGACCAATTCTTCCGAGTACTTCAATGGTGTCTTTTATGCTGAAGTTATTGCCGTTTCTGGCCAAATTAAATTCAAATCTACCGAACTGATCGCTGACTCTGGATTGAATATCCATGGCCTTCAATGCCACTTTTTGAACCGCCGGAGCGATGTTATCCGATATTTCCGAGAAACCAATTCTAAGAGGATCCAGTACTTCTTGGTTGGCTCCTCTGATTTCAAAATGTAGGTGTGGACCGGTTGATGATCCAGAATTACCCGAGAACCCCAGTACTTCACCTTGTTTCAGTGTTAATGCACCACGCTTTGGAAAAAGGTTCACGGCAAAAGATTTCCGTCTATACTGCTCTTTTAAGGCATAGGCCGCTATTATAGGGTTAAAACTTTGTAGGTGAGCATAAACAGTTGTCGTACCATTAGGGTGCTGCACATAAATACAGTTGCCATAGCCTCCCGTGCCTATCCTGATGCGACTAACATAGCCGGCAGCTGAAGTGTACACTTTCAAGCCTTCTTTCCCGGCAGTTTTAATATCAAGTCCCGCATGAAAATGACTAGATCTCAATTCACCCATTGTACCACTTAGGTAATTGATTTGATCAGGTTTTATAGGGAAATCGAAGTAGTCTTTTTCAATGCCTTGATATTGGGCATGAAGACCATTTGTGAGTAATAGAAATAAGAAAAGGAATAGTTTATCTGATTTCAACTTCGAGTAGTTTTTCTTCTTCAATATAAGCTTCTAGCTTATCTCCAACAACTATAGGGCCAACGCCCGCAGGGGTACCAGTAAAAATAATATCCCCTGTTTTTAACGTGAAAAACTTCGATATATATGCAATGATTTGATCGAAATTGTAAAGCATCAGACTTGTATTGCCTTTTTGGACAGGTTCTCCATTCTTTGAAAGAGAGAAATTGAGGTCCTCCAGGTTAAAGTTTTCTTTGGGAAGAAAGTTTGAAATAGGAGCTGAGCCATTAAAACCCTTCGCTATTTCCCATGGTAAACCTTTTTCTTTGCACTTGCTTTGAAGATCCCGAGCTGTAAAGTCCACACCTATCCCAACTTCTTGGTAATACTTATGCGCAAATTGTTCTTCTATGTATTTGCCCTCTTTACAAATTTTGATCAACACCTCTACCTCATAATGAATGTCTTTTGAGAAATCTGGGTAGTAAAAGGGAGCATCGTTACGCAACAAAGCCGTATCTGGCTTCATAAATATGACAGGTTCAGAAGGACGCTCATTTTTTAATTCTTCTATGTGTGCAGTATAATTTCTGCCAATAGCAATGATCTTCATAGTGCTTACTATTTCTTGAGTATAGACTCAGAGGAACTGAAAATAATATTTAAATGAAGTCACATTTGGTAATCCAAAAACCGGCTCAAATGTGATGACTTAAATATAGTGTAATCAGGACGAATTCTAGCTCTAGAATGCTTTGAAAAAGACAAGTTTAAATGCTTGCCACGAAATCTGAAAACACCTTCTTATGGAGCTCTAAATCCATATTTGGAGAAAGTGCCACACGAGCAATGTAGTCCTTATCACCTTCTTTGGTAGTGCCTTGCGTAGATGTAGCTGGAATGGTCCAATAACAGCCTTTCAATTGGCCATAACTCACACAGTACTTACTTTCGTGTGGAATTTCACTGATCATTAAATCGATCAGTTTCAGGTTAAGTGCTCTTTTGTAGGCCTCTCTTTCTTCATCTGTATTTCCTTTTGTTGGTAAGTCCAATGAAAATACCGAAGGTGTAAATCCCTGTTCGGCCAAGGTCTCTGAAACGAAGTTTATTTTTGCTTCGGGTAATACTTCTTCAATGAAATTAACAAACTCTCGTGTATTGTCATATGCATCTTTTACCCTTTGTGTCATTGAAGGCAATTGCTTAGCCAAAATCTCCATTTGCAGACTTGTGGCTTCATTATCGCATAGTTTCAAATGCAGATCTATATTACTCATCAGTACCGCTGCTTTCTGATTTGCCACAGCAAAGCCTGCTGTACACTTGCCGCCGCTTGGGAATTTAGACCCACTAACGTAGGCGATGGTCTGAACCGATGCCAATATATCCTGTTCACCTAAAAAATGAACATTAGGGCAAAATGTCTGGTCTAGAATGAAAACTGGGGCAACAGCATGCGCTCCATTGGCCGTTTTACGCACCCTGCTCAATGCCTCTTCTAACTTGACTAAGTCCGGCACTTCAACTCTTGGGTTGGTCGGTATTTCAGCAATTATGTAAGGCACAGCGTCCTCTTGAGCGATTTGGTCCAAGACGGTCTCTACACTTTGAACCATGTCGTTATCTCCATCAACAGGCAAGTCAACAATGTCTACGTTGTCGATACAAGCGGCCACACGCCTTGCCTGATCATTGGTTCCACCATAACAATTGGGAGGAACAACAATTTTGATGGCTTTGCTTGGATAAGCCTCCATAGCATGATGTACCAGTCCCATCACTATTGCATATTGGATGGAAAGCCCGCTTGAGGCCACTAATGCGCCAGTATTAGTTCCCGTAATTTCGGCTATAGACTCAAGCACTTGGTTTTTGTCAGATGCCTGATTCCTGACAGTAGAATTCGAGTCAGTTATGCGAATCAGTTCTTGCAGGACAGTTAGCGAATTGGCGGGCGTCATGGCAATAGTCTCTCTTCTTCTTACGTGCTGAATTTCAGAGATGTATTCTTTATTGTCCTCACCATTTACCAATATGATGCTACCTAAGTTATGGTAGGTGTTGATGAGGAAGTCAATGCTGTTAGATAGGTTTAAACCTTCTGATAAGTCTTCTTCTGATATAAAAATCGTACTACCCTCAAAGTCCGTAATTTCATTCAGGCTTTCAACTCGCTTTAGTTGAAATTGATAGCCATAGACTTTTCTGACTATTTCAGGATCAAAAAAAGTTGGCAAGTCATCCCTGTAGACTATTTGTGTATCCTTATTATCTAAGAGATTCTTTCTTAAAACAGCCAATATAGGCGCAGTCCTTGAAGAAAAGCTGATTACGCTTGCGGCATCTAGCCCGTTTAACTTGGCTA
The DNA here is from genome assembly GCF_001747105.1 of Roseivirga misakiensis. Lineage (NCBI taxonomy): Bacteria > Pseudomonadati > Bacteroidota > Cytophagia > Cytophagales > Roseivirgaceae > Roseivirga > Roseivirga misakiensis. The sequence continues at coordinate 1,084,772 of NZ_MDGQ01000005.1, forward strand.
TGGTCCATTCTAAAACAGAAGATAATGGGTGACCCAACCGAATGTAGTCGTAGGCCGTACTCAGCTCATTTAGTGCAGTCTTGTTGGTGTTATACGCATTGAATAGCGTTTCGAACTGATCTAAAAACTCAGTTTTAGCTAGTTTTTCATTGTATATATCTAGTCGGTGAGTTGTTAGGTTAAGCCAATCCGAAGGCATATTTTCTAACACTTCTTTGATGTAATCGAGCACTTTACTGTTCGCCATTTCTTTTACCTTTTTATCGGTCTATTATCCACATTTTTGTGGTACAAATATGAACAGTAATTTGATTCAAAAAATTCGACTTTGATGAATTGTTTTTAATAATGTCTTAGCGGTTCGAATCAGCGGCTAATAAGTCTATCTAGGTAACTCATTGCGGCATCAGACACGATAAGGAAACCGCATTAGTGGGCGTCAACCTGTTGGATGAATTGAATGAGTTCTTCCTCATTTAACTCGCCACTGATGGTATGCAAGTCTTTTAAATAAGTCATACCGAGGTATTCTGAGGAAGCCTGAAATGGTAGCCAAAATGATTTGCCTAGGTTGTTTCCATTCGAAGTACTTATAACAGCCATCTGTTTTCCTCTCAACCTTCTTCCCAAAGGTTTTTCTATGGTGAGTAGGTCAGAAATTCTATCAAAAAAGACCTTCATAACGCCACTCATCGCATACCAATAAACTGGCGTGGCAAATATGAAGGTATCGTATTGGTCTATTAAACCTTTAATCAGCGGAAGGAAGTCATCTTGCTGATTTTCGTGTTTATAATCGTAATGATCGATTTTGTAATCCATTAAATTGATGACATCCCAATTCGAATGCTTTACGAGCATTTTGACTAAGGCAGAAGTATCGCCGTCATTTCTAGAACTACCAGAGATTATTACCTTTTTCATGAGTCCTAATTCGTATGGGTTACCCCATTTTAAAGCCACTCAATTTAATTTTTGTCAGCTTCCTTTTAGTGTCTAATGAAAAATCTCCACGCATCATCCAATCGTAATAGCCTGGTTCTTTGGCAAAAACTTCGGATACAGGCTTACCCTTGTGCTTTCCAAAATTGAAAACTTCTTGGTTTTTGTCATTATAAACAATCCTTCCAGCCAAGTCTACCATTCTAGAAGCCACAAGCTGATGTATGGCCCCCATGTCATTTTCAATTTTGCCAACCGCTCTTCCCGAAGCATCTGTTACATTCATGCCATTATAGCGTTCTATTTGGGCTTTAAATACCTCGAATGTCGCGTCGTTATCTGCTTCAGCTCCATGCGCACCAACTAATTCTTTTCCACAGTAAAATTTATAAGCCGCCGAAAGTGTTCGTTGCTCCATCAAGAAAAATATCTTTTGGGCATCGATTAGTTTTCTGTTAGCGACATCAAAATCAACATCAACCCTTAAAAACTCTTCAACCAAAAGAGGCACATCGAACCTTACTATATTATAACCCCCCAAATCACAGCCTTCTAAAAACTTAGCCAAGTTTTTGGCCAGTTCCTTGAAAGTTGGTTTGTCTTTCACATCCTCATCCCTGATACCGTGGATCATAGCAGATTCTTCAGGTATCGGAATGGTGGGGTTTACCAGCTGTACTTTCTTTTCCGTATCACCATTAGGCATTACTTTCAGCATGGCCAGTTCAACAATTCTGTCTTGGGAGATATTAATGCCTGTAGTTTCTAAGTCAAAAAAGACGAGCGGGTTTTTTAGGTTGAGTTGCATGAGATATTGTTAATTGAGTATTGAGTTTTTGATCATTTCTAAGTCTAGGCCGCCATAATTGCCCGAGCTCATTAAAAGTAGGTTTTTGGCCTCCCATTTCTGAGATAAAAGATGTTTTTCAAGTACCCCGGCTTGGGTGAATAATTTAATATCTGTTCTATTGAACGCTTTTTTTAACTCGTCTTCACTAATCATTTCTAGCCCTTTGGCAGCAACAGTTTTCGGATTTATAAAAACTAAGGCTTCATCAGGTGCGTCGAAAGTGCTCTCATATTGATTAATAAAGGCCTTATTCAGGCTGCTAAACGTGTGTAGTTCTATACATGCTACCAGCGATCGATTGGCAAACTGATCCTTTACCGCTGTCGAAGTAGCTTTTAGTTTCGACGGTGCATGAGCAAAATCCTTAAATACTGTACTCTGCTCATTTTCGCCCAACTTTTCCATTCTTTTAGAAGCGCCCGCAAAAGACTGTATATGGTGATAGAACTCGGCATCGGTCACCTCTAAACTGTTCAAAATATACTTAGCCACCTGAAGGTTCTGCATGTTATGTTGCCCAAATACTTGGACAGGAGTTTCTCCATTTTCATGTAGAAGGAAAGTCTCCTGGTCCTTGATAACCGATTCATGTGGACCGTAAGGTATTAAGTTGGAAGGGCTTCCCATGTCCTTCACCAAGTCACAAAGCGCCTTATCGCTCTGGGCATAAAATACTTTGCCATTTGCAGGCGTCAAATCGATGAATTTTCGAAACTGATCTATATAGTTATCTATTGTTGGGTAAACATTAAAGTGGTCCCATGCTATCCCTGAAATCAAGGCTAAGTCATGTTTATAATGTAGGAATTTAGGAGTAAGGTCTAGGGGAGAGGTAGTATATTCATCGCCCTCGATTATAATGTAAGGTGCATCGGTTAGTTGCACCATTTGGTCGAAACCTTCCAACTGGGCACCTACGAGATAGTCAAATTCTTTATCCATCGATTTCAGCACGTGCATAATCATGGACGTAATGGTGGTTTTACCGTGACTTCCTGCAACAACAACCCTTTTCTTATCCTTAGAAGCTTCGAAAATGAATTCGGGGAAAGATAAAATTTTAAGTCCCAGTCCTTGTGCTTTTAAAAGCTCGGGATTATCCGCTTTAGCATGCATACCTAGAATGATCAAATCCAAATCAGAATTGATTCGGTTTTCATGCCATCCATCTTCTTCAGGTAAAAGTCCGTGATCCTTTAGGTTGGTCTTTGATGGATCGAAGAAGGCATCGTCAGACCCAGAAACATTATTGCCTAAATTCTTAAGACAAATGGCTAAATTATGCATAACAGCCCCGCCGATGGCGATAAAGTGAATGCGTTGATTTGTGATCATGAAAAAGTGGCTAAGTCTTCGTCAAAAATAAGAGAAAAGAAACGCCCTCCCAATTTCGTTATGTTCTAAAAAGGGGGCTTAAAATGTCAAAAAAAGACTGTGCAAAACTTCGTGGATAAGTTGATTAAAAGAAAAGAAAGTAATCGTTGTTCGACGAACGATTAGGCTATAAGTTTGAATAATGGAAAAAGATAAATCGGCCATATCAAGAGCAGGTTATAAGCCTAGAGCAGGACTCGCCGAAGCAGCCCAATTAGGTAAGTTGCCACCTCAGGCAGTAGACCTAGAAGAAGCGGTATTGGGAGCGCTCATGCTAGAGAAGGATGCACTAACCAATGTTATTGATATTCTTCGGCCAGATTCTTTTTACAAAGAAGCGCACAAAGAGATTTATCAAGCTATTTACGAGCTTTTCCAAGAGTCAGAACCAATTGATATTCTGACAGTTACTAGCCATTTACGAAAGTCGGGTAAAATCGAAATCGTTGGTGGTCCTTATTACATTACGCAGTTAACAAACCGTGTAAGTTCGGCAGCCAATATTGAGTATCATGCAAGAATCGTAGTTGAGCAATCGATTAAAAGAGAGCTGATTCGAATATCTTCTGAAATTCAAAAAGATGCGTTTGAAGACACTACGGATGTGTTCCAGCTTCTAGACAAAATGGAGCAGTCACTTTTTGAAGTGTCGGAGAAAAACGTGAAGAAGGAATACGATAGCATGCGTAATATCATGGCGACTGCTTTAGAAGAAATTCAAGCCAGAAAAGACCATCAAGATGGACTCACAGGAGTGCCTTCTGGATTTACTGCATTAGATCGTGTTACTTCAGGTTGGCAAAGATCAGATTTGATCATTATTGCGGCTAGACCTGCTATGGGTAAAACTGCTTTTGTGGTATCTGCCCTCAGAAATGCGGCTGTAGATCACGGTCAGGCCTGTGCAATTTTCTCTTTGGAGATGTCATCAGTTCAATTAGTGAATCGACTGATTTCAGGAGAAGCAGAATTGGAAGGTGAAAAGATCAAGAAAGGTACTTTAGCCGAACACGAATGGGCACAACTTGTCCATAAAACAGCAAATTTAACCAAAGCCCCCATATTTATAGATGATACCGCCGCGCTTTCGATCCTCGAATTGAGGGCGAAATGTAGGCGGTTGAAACAACAGCATGACATTCAGTTAATAGTAATTGATTACTTGCAGCTAATGTCAGGCGACTCCTCAAAGAGTGGAGGTGGAAGTGGTAACCGTGAACAGGAAATCGCCTCTATCTCTCGTTCTTTGAAGAACTTAGCTAAGGAGCTTAATGTGCCAGTAATTGCGCTGTCACAATTAAGTAGAGCCGTTGAGACCCGAGGCGGAGATAAGCGTCCCCAGCTTTCCGACCTCAGGGAATCAGGGTCAATTGAGCAAGATGCCGATATGGTAATGTTCCTTTATCGTCCTGAATACTATGGTATTACACAAGACGAGAATGGTATGCCAACCACCGGTATGGGTGAAGTCATTATATCTAAGCATAGAAATGGTTCACTGGAAAATGTACAACTCAAATTTGTGGGTAAGTACACCAAGTTTGCCGATCTAGATATGAATGCTGGCGGTACTTATGGCTCTTCATTCCCGACCGATGGAACTTCTAGTTTCGAATCAGGTGCTGGTGGCGGTGCCATGACCTTCCAAAGTAAGGCCAATGGAGGTGATACCCCGAATTTGCCAACGGGAGGAGAGGAAGCACCGTTTTAAATCCTAACAAATGAAGGCCTTATTAATCACCGATCAGACCGAGCCACTTTTAATTTCTGATGTCACTTTACCCGAAGTGGGCGAACATGAAGTGCTAGTGCGGCTAAAAGCTGTGGCACTGAATAGACGCGATCAATGGATTAGGCAAGGAATGTATCCGAATATAAAGTTTGGAAGCGTTTTGGGTTCAGATGGCGCTGGAATTGTGGAAAAAGTAGGACCAGATGTCAGTGATAGTCTTATTGGTCATGAAGTTATCATTAATCCAAATGTGAAATGGGGAAGTGATGATATGGCACAGTCCAAAGAATATTCAGTGTTGGGAATGCCGAAGAATGGGACTTTTGCGGAGTATATAGTTGTTCATGAAAATCGTTTGGCCGATAAGCCAGAACACCTTTCTTGGGAGGAAGCAGCAGCGTTACCTTTGGGAGGCTTAACAGCCTTTAGAGCGATATTTCATCACGGCCATTTAAAACCGGGTGATAACGTATTAATTTCTGGTGCAGGAGGTGGTGTGGCACAATTCGCATTTCTCTTTGCCACAGCCATAGGAGCTAATGTATACGTGACCTCAGGATCTAGTGATAAAATCGAAAAGTGTCTAAATGCAGGCGCAAAAGCAGGTTATAATTATAAAGACGATCAGTGGTTTAAAGAAGCACATAAAATCTCCGGAGGATTCGACGTAGTGATAGATAGTGCGGGAGGGAATCAAATCAACGATTTTATTAAGATAATGAAACCCGCTGGTCGAATCGTTTTTTATGGCGCAACAAACGGCACACCCGAAAAACTAGATATGTTCAGAATGTTCTGGAACCAGATCACCCTACAAGGATCTACCATGGGAAATGATCACGAGTTTGAAGATATGGTTTCGTTTGTCAAAAAACACGAAGTTCACCCAATAATAGACTCCGTAAGGCCTTTTGAAGATATTATTTCTGCTTTCGATGATATGAAAGCCGGAAAACAATTCGGGAAGTTAGTGGTCACGCTTTAGCCCACCCAAATGGCCTCATTGCCATTCACATCCACTAAGCTTTTACATTTAAGTCCTTGAAGTTTAATTAGACAGAATTTTTAAACTCAAAAATCATTAATTAAAACTATATGAGATTCAATCGGAACAAGTTTGGACTGGTTGCAGCATTGATGTTCTTGACCCAGATGATGTGGGCACAAGACTACAATAATGCAAGTCAACTGGCCCAACGACTTCGTGGATTGGCAAACTCCTCAAATGCCGCCACGCTAAAGTCCATTACAAAAACATTAGGAGGTAAAGATGTCTGGATGCTCACTTTGGGTACCGGAGATATGGAAAATAAACCAGCCATGGCTGTGGTAGGTGGAGTTGAAGGACAACATCTGTTAGGCGTAGAAATGGCTGTGCGTTTTGCCGAAGATATTGTTAAAAACAACCTCGGCGCGTTGGACAATACAACATATTATGTATTTCCTAACATGAGCCCTGACGCTACAGAACAGTATTTTGCCAATCTTAAATACGGTAGAAGTGCTAACGCAAAGAAGACGGACGACGATCGTGATGGCCGAATGAATGAAGATCCATTTGAAGATTTGAATGGTGATGGTATGATCACAATGATGAGAGTTGAAGATGCTACGGGTGATTGGATTACACACCCAGCGGACGATAGAGTAATGATCAAGGCCAATAAATCTAAAGGCGAAAAAGGTAAATACCACTTGTTTACCGAAGGAGCCGATAATGATAAGGATGGCGCTTTTAATGAAGATGGTGATGGCGGAATTTACTTCAACAAGAGTTTAACTTTTTCCTACGACTACTTTACACCAGGTGCTGGTGAGCATCCTGTGTCTGAATTGGAGAATAGAGCACTATTGGACATCCTGTATACGAAGTGGAACGTTTACGCCATTATGACCTTTGGGCCTGGAAACAACTTATCTAGTGCTTGGAGGTACAACAGAGCAGGCGCGTCCAAAAGAGTAGTAACTAGTGTCCTCAGAAACGATGAAACTATAAACAAATTGGTTTCAGGTAAATACAATAAAACTGTAGGAACAAAAGACGCTCCGCCATCAGTGGAGCCTGGAGGTAGCTTTAATCAATGGGCATATTTCCACTTTGGAAGACTTAGTTTCAGTACACCAGGATGGTGGGCACCGATGGTAAAAGGTGACTCTACCATGAAGAAAAATACCGATAAGAATAGAGAGGTCAATTATCTAAGATGGGCTGAGAAAGAAGGCCTTTCGAATTATTTCGCACAATGGACCGAGATGGATCACCCAGATTTTCCAGGTAAAAAAGTAGAAGTGGGTGGTATTGCACCATTCAACATGCTAAACCCGCCAATTTCAATGATTGACGATTTGGCGAGTAAGCATAACAAATTTATCATGGAACTGGCCGAAATGCAGGCAAGTGTTGAATTGATCAACCTGAGGGCTGAGTCTGTCGGAAAAGGCATGACCCGAATTACGGTAGACCTGTACAATGGTGGCACTTTACCAACCCACTCACAAATGGGATCAAGATCGCGTTGGTTAAGACGCGTTAAGATGGAATTGAAATTAGGAAAAGGACAAGAGATCGTTTCTGGTCGAAAAGTTAATTTGATCCCTTCTATTAACGGTGACGATTCGGTATCATTTACTTGGCTCGTTAAAGGAAAAGGCACAGTTTCTCTTGAAGCTGGTGCACCCCACATTGGATTCACTTCAACAAACGTAAATCTTAAATAAGCCGACATGAAAAACTTTATAAACAAACTCGTTTTATCGATTTGCTTACTTGGGTTTACTGCTGCAGCTTATGCCCAAAGTGCGGATGAAATATTTAGAGCCGTTGGTTCACCTCACAATCCGAAAGTACAAATTAGCTTTAACCGATACTACACTGCGGAAGGACACGCTGTACTCACCAAGAAGATAGCCGATGCGCACCCTAACCTAGTAAGAAGAGTATCTATTGGAAAGTCCTATGAAGGACGCGACATGTGGATGCTACAGATTACAAACTTCGAAAAGGGAGAGCCACATAGAAAACCAGGTTTCTACATCGATGGTAATATTCACTCAAATGAAATTCAAGGAGCTGAAATTTCGATCTATACCGCTTGGTACTTAACTGAGAACTATGGCGATGTTGATTATATCACCAAAATGCTCGATGACCGCATCTTTTATATCGTACCGACCATCAATCCTGATGCGAGGAATAACTATATGAAGGAGCCGAATACAGGTAGTTCTCCAAGATCGGGGATGATTCCTTTGGACGATGATAGAGATGGTCTTTTTGACGAAGATGCACCAGACGATCTGGATGGTAACGGTTCTATCACTCAAATGAGGAGAAAAAGTAATACTGGGAACTTTATTTTAGACCCGAAAGATCCAAGAAAAATGATCTTGGTCGGTGTGGACGATAACGTGCCTGCTAGTGTACAGCGATACGAAATGCTAGGTCAAGAAGGAATTGACAATGATGGCGATGGTAGAGTTAACGAAGATAGAGTAGGGTATTACGATCCAAATAGAGACTGGGCGTGGAAATGGCAACCTGATTACATTCAAGGTGGCGCGTACAAGTATCCGTTTAGTGTGCCTGAAAATAGAAACGTTGCAGATTTTGTTTTGGCACATCCGAACATTGCTGGTGGACAAAGTTACCACAACTCTGGGGGAATGATCCTTCGTGGTCCTGGTGCTCAAGAAGATCTTTCGACATATAACAGAGCAGATCTTAGAATCTATGATGCCATAGGTCAAAAAGGAGAGAAGATAATGCCTGGTTATAGATACCTAGTGGTTTACAAAGACCTTTATTCAGTATTTGGCGGAGAGCTGGACTGGATGTACGGTAGTCGAGGTATTTACACCTTCACCAACGAGATTTTCACCCGATTTGCCTATTACAAGAATAATCAGGGAGGGCAAAACCTTAACTACGACATCGATACCGAGTTGTTAATGGGAGATGCTTTCGAACCATGGAAGCCTTACAATCACCCAACTTATGGAGAAATAGAGATTGGTGGGTTCAAAAAGAACTTCGGTAGAGCAACTCCTGGTTTTATGTTAGAGGAAGAGTTGCATAGAAATATGGCTTTCACACTTTATCATGCTTTTCATATGCCGAAACTGAGCATAGGAGAGGTTAAAGAGAAAGATTTGGGAGGAGGCTTGAGAGAAATCACCGCCACCATCAAGAATGAAAGACTAATGCCAACGCATGCTTCTCAGGATTTGAAGTATAAAATTGAAAGACCTGATTATATCAGCATATCAGGCGTTAATGTTCAAGCAGGTATGACGGTTCAGAATGAAGATTTTGGATTTACTACTGAGCAAAAACATAATCCTCAAAAGTTAGAGTTGGCCAACATTCCAGGAAATAGTACAGTAACTGTACGCTGGATTGTTAGTGGCAAAGGCAAGTATACCATCACGGTAGACAGCGCCAAAGGAGGCTTAGTAAGCAAATAAGCCATCAAAAAATCTGAAAAAAGCCACTCCGAAATTCGGAGTGGCTTTTTTGTAACAGTCAAAGAGGGCTTAAGGGTTTTCTTCTAGCCACTTGATAGCCACCTTCGACATATTTCGGTAATCATGGCCAACATTTTTAACAGTGTCAATTTCCCAGTTAAACGTCCAGTTATTTGAGCTACTCAACTGAGCATTGGCTTCATAAAAATTGGAACCCCGTTCTAACCTATGACCACCTTGTTGCATTGCCAAATCCGTAGTTCTGAAAGTCCCTAGACTGGGGTCATTGTCCAATTCTCCCAAGAGGATGATCAGCCTCTTTTGATAGGCGATTTGTAAATCAGTATTACTGTTCGTATGCGAAATCCCATAAGGATACCTGATGGTATTGTTTGGGAAAGTATAGAATCCAGCATTGGCGGCTATGGCAGTTTCAATGCGAGCATCCGGCATGAGCATTATCATCCGATGAACAAATTGTCCACCCGCAGAATGTCCGAAGATATCATAAGTACTATTGGTTATGTCATTAACCGATTTGACGTGGTCGAATATGTTTTCTATGACGGTAAAAGCCCATTCCTGTTTGGGGTTTTTGGTACCAAAAAAGGTGAAAAGATTACCTTCCTGATAATCGTTAGTAGTGTATTTGGCAAACTTGCTTTCAAATGCTGGAGCCACAATGAGTAGATTATTGTCCTCAGCTGCTTTTACCCAAGCTTCAAGGTAATCATCCGCATTTCTGCCACCACCATGCATTACAAAGACAATTTTATCTCCGCTTTTCCAGTTTTCAGGTTTGTAGGTCCAAACACGTATGGACTTTCTTTTACTTTCATGATAGGCGTACATCACAAAGTTGTCTTTCCCAACAAGTATGGGAGTCGGGGTAGTGACTTCTGGCCCTTTTGGCAATTTGTATAAATAGACATAGCCAGTAATACCCAAGAGTAAGAGCAATACAAAACCAAAGACTAGGGTCTTCCGGATAATGCGTAGGAGTTTATTCATTGACTGAGCTTTTTGGTTGAAACAAAGCAATTGTGCTATGTTTTTTCCATGCTAAGGTCATGCCAAACTGTAAGCCTTTTGGAGTTGAGATTAAATTGGTGAAGAAACATCCACTAAGGTGCCGTTAGGGTCTTGTAGAAGCATTCTTCGTTGCCCATAGAAAGTGTCGTGAGGTTCGCTTAGTATTTTATATCCATTGGAATTAGCGACCTTAAAAACGTCATCAACATTTTCAACGACAAAGGTAATGTAGAAGCCTTGGGGTGACTTTTGAAACCCCTCTGGAATGAGGTCACTCGATTTCAAAATAATACCAAGCTCTAAAGATTTGTCTTTTGAAATAAGATGTACGAACCAGTCGCTATCGTAGTCTACGTTAAAATCAAAAAGGCTCACATAGAAATCTTTACTCTCTGATAAGCTTTCAGAGCATATATTGGTCATTAAGCGGTTAATCCTTTCCATTTTCTAATTGATATTCGAGTGGGTCGAAGCAGTACTATAGATTAGTTTTTAATTAAAGTCATCTACGAAAATTTTAACCCAGATAGTTTAAAAAAGTTTGGCCTAGGTCTACTCGAGTTTGGTAGTGTTTTTCAAGCACAATGTTTTGGGTAATTACTTCCTTGACTATCTCATCCTAAAATCTAATCTTAACATCATGCTGCTTTTGACTTTCCGTCCTCTCTGAATAGCTGGTAACCATTTCTTGGAAAGTTTGAGAACACGCATAGCTTCTTCATCACATCCACTTCCAATACCAGACATGACTTGAATATCTAATATTTGACCAGTTTGGTCGACGACAAAACTGAGAACAACACTGCCTTCTATTTTATTTCGTCTGGCTATCTTGGGGTACTTCAAGTTCTTTTGCAAAAATCTGGCCCATTTCTTTTCGCCATCGGGATAGGCCGCAGGTGTTTCTAGCGTATTGTATGTGAAAACGGCGCCACCGTTGTCATAACTTTTTCCTGATACCAGTTCACCATTTCGGTTATAGTTTTCTTCATAGTCAAGTTTGTTGACCTTTATGCCCGTCCAGAGCCCAACTTTTTTTCCATCAACGTATTCACCTCTTTCCAAATAATTAGAGTTTTTGAAAATAGTGGCGTTAAAGATTCCTGAACCATCTTTTACTTGCTGATTGCCCAATGAATCCCAAGAATTAATAAGTAAATCAACGAACGAACCACCGCTCGTTGTACGCCTTGTGATTCTTTCACCTTCTTGATAAGTGTATATATTCTCTGATCTCTTCTGACCATTTTGATACCACCTGGTGATTAAGCTTTCGTTTTCCCCTTCACCAAGCCCTCTTTGTTCTTTGATCTGCCCATTTTTATAATATTTCTTATGCGTTCCATTCGAACGGTTGTTAAAGTAATAAACCTCTCCATAGAGTGAATGATCTGGGTAATACTGTTTAATTAACCCATTTCTATCGAAGCCAGCATTAAGTTCATAATAAGCCACTTTAGCTGTGCTATTTGGTCCAATCTTACCACCTGAACTTGAATAGAAGGTCGTGTCTGATTGGGCGAGCGTTGCGAATGGGTACAGAAGAAGAAGAATTGTGATTTGATGTTTTAACATGTCTCTTAATGCCTTTTCAAATATCAATTTAGAATTTTATCCCATCCTACTCCATCTCAAAAAGTAAATTCTGATGGACTGAATTGAGTTCCTGAAAGGTTTTGTTATTTCCTTGAGTTTTGGCCAGTATCATACCTTGTGCATAAACTTCAAGTGCTTCATCTTCTAATTCATATGCTTCAAGCAGCTGCCCAGTTTGATAATAAGTAGGAAGGTATTCAGCGTAATCCTTCAAAAGAGTTTTGAAAATTCTTAGCGCTTCTTCGGGTTTAGTTTGAACATATTCGCAAGCCAAACCATAGTAATTAAACGGATCAGTTGGATCTTCTTCAATGTACTTTTTTAGTAAGTCAATTCGGGCTTCATTCATTCGGCCGAGTTCGTTTTTATTTACTTGATTATTGGCTATCTTCGGGCAAATTTAGGCATCACCGCTGTTAGATTTAAGTCAATTTCGGGTTTTATATTGTCAAATCTAAACCTGATCGACTTGCAAATAGTTAAAGAGGAAATAATTATCAAAACCAATAAGTAAGCATGAACATATTAGTTTGTATCACACATGTTCCTGACACTACTTCACGAATAGCATTTACCAACGATAACACCGAATTCGATAAGAATGGTGTTCAATTTATCATAGGTCCTTATGATGATTATGCTTTGGCAAGAGCTGTAGAGTTGAAAGAGCAGAACGGAGGAAAAATTACAGTTTTAAATGTAGGCGAAGCAGATAGTGATCCGACTATCAGAAAGGCATTAGCTATCGGAGCAGACGAAGCTATCAGAGTGAATGCCTTCCCATCTGATTCTTATTTTGTGGCAAACCAAATTGCCGCAATTGCAAAGGATGGTGGATACGATTTGATTTTGATGGGTAGAGAATCTATCGATTTCAATGGTGGTATGGTACACGGTATGGTTGGCGAATTGCTAGGTTTACCATCATTCTCACCAGTTATGCAATTAGAAGTTGAAGGTAATTCAGCTAAGATTACTAGAGAAATAGAAGGGGGTAAAGAGAAATTAGAAGTTTCACTTCCTTTTGTTGCAGGCTGTCAAGAGCCGATCGCTGAGTGGAAAATCCCGAACATGAGGGGAATTATGTCTGCTAGGACAAAGCCACTTAACGTTGTAGAACCAACAGATAATGCTACCCACAGTGAAATGGCAGCCTATGAGCTACCTGCTGAAAAAGGTGCTGTCAAAATGATTGACGCCGATAATGTTGGTGAACTTGTAGATTTATTAAAGAACGAAGCGAAAGTAATCTAAGAAATATGTCTGTTTTAGTATTTATAGAAACCGAAGAAGGTAAAATAAAAAAGTCGGCTAGAGAGGCTATTTCATATGGTGCGGCTTTAGGTGATGTAACAGCTTTAGCACTTGGTACTGTTAGCCAAGACGAATTAGCAACAGCAGGGGAGAACGGTGCGTCAAAAGTACTGCATGTATCAGATGAGCGTTTAAACGCCAGTTTGATTCAGCCTTATGCTGAAGCTATCGCTGCTGCAGCAAATGCTACTGGTTCGGAAATCATTGTTACCGCTAAGTCATCGCTTGCTGATGCAGTTGTCGGTAGAGTAGCCATTAAATTAGGCGCTTCATTAGTTTCAAATGTTGTTGCTTTGCCAGATACAAGCAATGGTTTTCAAGTAAAAAGAAGTATTTATACAGGTAAGGCATTCGCCAACGTGAACCTTACTACAGATAAGAAAGTCTTAGCGATCAAAAAGAACGCTATCGAAGTTAAAACTGACGGAGCTGCGGCAAGTGTAGAAGCTCTTAGCGTGACACTAGATGATTCACTCTTTGGTGCTACCATTACCTCAACTGAAAAAGCAGAAGGTGATGTGTTATTGCCAGAAGCTGATATAGTAGTTTCAGGTGGTAGAGGGCTTAAAGGGCCTGAAAACTGGGGCGTGATCGAAGATTTAGCTAAAACATTAGGAGCAGCAACAGGATGCTCTAAGCCAGTTTCTGATATGGATTGGAGACCTCACCACGAGCACGTTGGGCAAACAGGTGTTAAGGTAAGTCCTACACTATATGTGGCCGTTGGTATCTCAGGTGCCATCCAGCACTTGGCGGGTGTCAATTCTTCTAAGTATATTGTGGTAATTAATAAAGATGAAGAAGCTCCATTCTTTAAAGCCGCTGATTATGGCATAGTTGGAGATGCTTTTGAAGTATTACCAAAATTAAATGAGGCGCTCAAAGCAGCATTAGCTTAGATTTTTTAGCATTGAATAAGGTAAAGATTGAAATCCTTGGGCTTTCTTCGAGCCAATCTCAAACGACTGGCTCTTTTGCGTTGGTGCTGGGAGAAGAAGAGGGGGAAAGAAGATTACCGATTATTATCGGAATGTTCGAGGCCCAGGCGATAGCCTTGGAAATTGAAAAGATTACCCCTAATCGTCCGATGACTCATGACTTGTTTAAGTCATTTGCTCACGGTTTCAATTTTAATGTAACGGAGATTATCATTTCCGACCTCAAAGAAGGTGTTTTCTTTGCTAAAGTAGTTTGCACTGATGGCGTTAAAACCATTGAAATAGATGCCAGACCGTCGGATGCGATAGCGATCGGTATACGCTTTGACGTTCCTTTCTACACATACGAACAAGTGCTTTCAGAGGCTGGGATTATTCTCACCGATGAAGAAGAACTGTTGGAAGAAGAGGCAGAGGAACCGTTGGCAGTTTCAAAATCAGGCGATCGACTACAGGATTTCTCATTGGATAAACTCAACGAAATGCTGGATGCAGCACTTAGTGGAGAAGATTATGAGAAGGCTGCTAAAATTAGAGACGAGATAAATAAAAGAAGTTGATAATATAAACGCCTTTGTTCTACTAAGGACAAAGGCTTTTTTATGCCCAAAAGAAAATGGATATCATAAGAGCAATTATTGGTCTATTAGTGCTTGTGGGTATAGCCTATCTGCTTTCTGGAAATAAGAAAGCTATAAGCTGGCGGCTCGTTGGAGTAGGTATTTTACTTCAGTTAATAATTGCTGTCTTAATCGCTTACGTTCCCTTTGTACAGACCATGTTCAGGGGTATGAGCGAAGGATTTGTTCAGTTTCTGGGGTTTGCCTTGAATGGTGCTGAGTTTTTATATGGTGACCTTGCCTATAATAGTGATGCACAGTCTGGGGTAAAGCATAGCTTAGGCTTTTTATTCGTTTTTCAAGCCTTACCAACCGTTATTTTCTTTTCGGCTGTTACGGCAGGACTCTACTATTTAGGAATACTACAGAAGATCGTTTATGTGTTTGCCTGGATTATGGCCAAGACCATGCGCTTATCTGGAGCGGAATCAATGTCCGCAGCTGGCAATGTGTTTCTGGGACAAACAGAAGCACCACTCCTGGTCAAACCTTTTATCAAAGGGATGACAAAGTCAGAACTGCTTTGCTTAATGACTGGTGGAATGGCCACTATTGCAGGATCCGTTTTAGGGGCTTATGTAGCGTTTTTAGGTGGTGGAGACCCTGAGCAGCAAGCACAATTTGCTACCTATTTATTAAGTGCCTCTATAATGAATGCACCTGCAGCTATTTTAATGGCTAAAATTTTTCTTCCAGAGCAAGAAGAGGTCCTCAAAGAATTAAAAGTCACCAAAGATCAAATTGGTACGAACGTTATCGATGCGCTGGCTGGTGGAGCAAGTGATGGTATTAAGTTAGCCGCCAATATTGGTGCTATGCTTTTGGCTTTTATTGCCGTTATCTATGCCTTAAACTGGATGTTGGTGGATGGGATAGGAGAGTGGACAGGATTAAATACATATGTAGTGCAGAGTACCGATGGCGTATTTGATGGCTTTAGCCTACAGTACATATTGGGCCAAGTATTCAGGCTTTTTGCCTTTGCTATGGGCGTTGAGTGGTCGGAAACACTTCAAGTTGGAAGTTTAATCGGTCAGAAAACGGTGATTAATGAATTTGTAGCTTATTTGAGCTTGGCGGAAATGAAAGAAGCAGGTGTTCTAAGTCAAAAAGCTATTGTTATTTCGACTTATGCCCTTTGTGGTTTCGCCAATTTCTCATCAATCGCTATTCAAATAGGTGGTATCGGAGGAATGGCTCCGAGCAGACAGGGAGACCTCTCCAAACTAGGCGTCAAGGCATTAATGGCAGCCACATTAGCCACCATGATGACCGCAACCATCGCGGGAGCACTATTTGGATAAACACGTAACTTTGGTAGGCAAATTCATTTGAAATGAAGAAACCTCTGTTCATCCTATTAGCCTTTTCATTCATTTTTCAAGTAGCTCAAGCGCAAGAAAAAAAGGTTATGCTCATCCTTTTAGATGGTATACCAGCCGATGTTATCGAAAGCGTTGAAACACCTTCATTAGATGCTATAGCCACTCTAGGCGGTTATACAAGAGCTTATGTTGGAGGAAAAAAAGGTGCATATTCTCAAACACCCACTATTTCAGCACCAGGTTATATGAATATGATTACAGGTGTTTGGGCCAATAAACATAATGTCTGGGGAAACGGAGTTAAAGCACCGAATTATAATTACTGGAACGTCTTTAGAATTGTAAAACAAGCTAATCCTAAAAAGAAAGTAGCGATATTTTCGACTTGGTTGGATAATAGAACCAAGCTCGTCGGAGAGTCACTACCAGCTACTGATGGATTCAAATTTGATTATTCTTTTGATGGTTTTGAATTAGATACGATTGCCTTTCCACATAAAACCGATCGTAAGTTTATCTACAATATCGATGAGCATGTTTCGAAAGAGGCAGCTCGTTATATTAAATCAGAGGCACCGGATTTGTCTTGGGTGTATTTGGAGTTCCCCGATGACATCGGCCATAAATTTGGAGACGGCCCTGAAATGACCGACGCTGTTAAAAAAGCTGATGTCCAAGTAGGACGGATTTGGCAAGCCATAAAGTATCGAGAAAGCCAACATCAGGAAGATTGGATGATTATAATCACAACAGATCATGGTAGAACAGCGAAAGATGGAATGGGGCATGGCGGTCAATCCGCAAGAGAAAGAACCACTTGGATTACCACTAACCAAAAAAATATTAATCCTAAATTCCAAAATAATCCTGCCATCGTAGATATTATGCCAAGCATACTTGCTCATATGGATATCGCACCATCAGAAGAACTTAGAATGGAAATTGATGGTGTTTCACTTTTAAATAGAGTAGCCATATCGGATTTAAAGGCAACATATTCCGACGGACGTTTAGACCTTGGCTGGATTAATTATGGCGCTAAAGAATTAGAAATTCTCATTACCGATACAAATAACTTTGCCAAAGGTGGCACGGACACTTATAGGTCAATTGGAAATGTAAAATCTTCTTTAATGAGCTTTTCTAAAAAGATGAGCTTACCACCTGGAACCTACAAGATTGTTCTTAAGAGTTCGGCAAATTGGATAAACACTTGGTTGGTTATCGATTAGTCCTTATTTAATGTCATCGGTAAAGTGGCCACCGTGTTTGCCCTTTGAGAATTTTGTTTGATTGAAACCGGCTGATCCCCCTTTGGGTATACTCAGGCTACTCCAGTCTTCCGTTAACATTCTCCCGACATAAACAATCTGGCCAATGTGATATGCATAATGCGCCAATTGTCTTAAAGCGGCATCCATAATACTATGGGCCTGGTTTCTAATGTAAACAGTGGTGTCGTAATTGGCCTCGTTTACGCTATCTAAAGCAGTAAAAACACAATCCCACCCTTTATTCCATGCCTCTAATAGCTGTTCTCTATCCTTTATTATGGATTCAAACTCTCGATCTCTATTTCTCCACTCTTTTTCACCGTCAGTGGTGAGGAAATTGGTCCACCGCGATAACATATTCCCTGATAAGTGATTGACGGTCACGGCAATTGAATTGCTATGTTCATTATGCTCGTAGAATAGATCTTCATCTTTTAATTGGGCAAATGTTTTCTCTCCAAGTGATTTATAGTATTCGAATTGTTTTTTTACGGTTTCTAGATCTGATACAGGCATAGACGATCGGATTTTTCTTGGCTTCAATTTACCGATTCTTTTACTATTTCGCCCAAAGAGATATTCGTCAGGATGCGGCTGAAATTTAGGAGTTAATTGCGCTAGAGGTAATAAAAAAGGGAGCTGATAAAAGCTCCCTTAGTGTCATATTAAATCATGGTCTAACCCATGGCTATATCCTGTTTCGTAAATGGAATTTTGTATACCCTTCTGCCGGTTGCTGCAGCAATAGCATTGGCCAAAGCCCCACCAGCCGGAGGCAGCGACGGCTCACCTAAACCAGTCGGGTCGTTCAGACTTTCTACAAAATGCACATCAACAGTTGGCGCTTCTGAGGTTCTAATCAATCGGAATTTATCGAAGTTACTCGCCTGTGGAGCACCATCTACAAAAGCGAAATCCCCATACATAGCATGTCCAATACCATCGACTACTCCACCTTGAATTTGGTTTATGGCCGCCTCAGGATTTATAATGATCCCACAGTCGACAGCTACAGTCATGTTTGTGATCTTAGGTTGCCCATTCACAGTCTTAACATCTGCAACTTCCGCAACATAAGTGTTGTGCGAGTAATAGCAGCTGAACCCCTTACTTACACCAGCCTCTGGATTGCTCCAATTGCCTTTTTCTGCCGCTAGCTTGATGACACCGATCATTTTTTCAGGCTCATAGTCTACTTTACCGACTGGGTTATTTTTTGCTCTTTCCAAAATGTCCAGTCTGACTTGAACAGCATCAACATTCATCTCTTTGGCTAATTCATCGAAGAAACTCTGTTCTGCAATGGCTAAAAAGTTAGTGATCGGAGCACGCCATGCTCCCGTGGTAATATTACTAGTAACGTTATGTGATTCTACTTTGTAGTTCTCAATTCCACCAGCAGGGAACCAGTTCTCTCTCGTAGATTTCCCCATTTGTATGCCAGCACCAGTTAAATGATAGCCAGTTACTTTGCCATTCTTATAGGCTGCTCGAAATTTATACTTTGAAGCAGGTCTATAGATTCCAGCAGTCATATCATCTTCTCTTGAAAACTGAACTTTCACTGGTTTTCTGATTTTATCAGAGATAGCAGCGGCTTCCAAAGCAAAATCACCATAAAGTCGCCTACCGAAGCCACCACCCATACGGGTCATTTCAACGCTTACAGTGGCAGGTTCCCTTTTCAATAAACCTGCAACACGATTATGTGTCCAGTCTGGGGTTTGAACAGGGCCAGCCAATTCTACCTTGTCGTCACTTACATTGGCGAAGAAATTCATCGGTTCCAATGTGTTGTGAGGAAGGAATGGGGCTTCATAAGTTCTTTCTAGTGTTCCATCGGCCTCGGTAAAAGCTTTTTTCGCGTTTCCATCCGAACGCATCACTGATTTGTCATTGCTCACATCAAGAAGACGGTTTAATTCCTTGTCATGGCCACTGGTATTTTCTAGCGGTGCCGATTTTTCCCAATTCGCTTTTAGTGCTTTTTTACCTTTAAAAGCTGCCCAAGTATTGGTGGCAATGATAGCTATTTTTTCACCTCTTATTTTACGCTGATCATCACGCTCATTGTCGTCAAAGGTGATAACATCAAGCACACCGTTTACTTTTCTAGCTTCTGTGTCATCAAAAGACTTCAATTTTGTACCAAAGGCTGGTGGTCTCATGACGGCAGCATAGACCATACCGTCGGCCATATAGTCAACACCAAAAAGAGGCTTACCCTGCACAATTCCATCTAAATCTACATTGGTCTTACTTTGTCCAATGATTTTGAAGTCTTGAGGTTTCTTCAATTCAACTTCAGTCGGAATTTCCTCAAGTACCGCCTTAGACGCTAGTTCCCCATAGGATAACTTTTTTCTACCATTCAGTACAAAACCAGCTTCCGTCGTTAGGGTAGAGGCATCAACATCCCATTCTTTGGCTGCTGTATTAATCATCAATTGTCTAGCAGTGGCGCCTGTCATTCTCAAACTAGCCCACCCAGCGCGTATGGATTGGCTACCACCGGCAATTTGTCTGGTGAAACTATTAACGTTGAGGCCAGCCTGTTTTACTATGACATCTTCCCAAGCGATATCGAGCTCTTCCGCTACAATCATCGGCATAGAAGTCTTTACATTTTGGCCGATCTCTGGATTTGGCGACATAATAGTTACTTGGCCATTGTCTGCGATTGATAAAAACGCATTGACATCAAACCACTCTTTTGGTGGCAATTTTTCTGTATTAGAAGGGTTACAGCCCCACGCAAAGCCGATCATTAGTCCACCGCCAGCTAGTGCGGAGGTTTTTAAAAATGATCTTCTATCGATTTTTGTTTTTATTACCGTCATCGTATTAAATCATTTAAGGTTAGAGTTGCTCAGCCGCTGTAGCGATGGCTGCTTTAATTTTATTATAAGTGCCACATCGGCATAAATTACCATTTGTAGCGTCTTGAATTTCTTGATAGGTAGGATTCGTGTTTTTACTGAGGAAGGCAGCAGCATTCATGATTTGTCCCGCCTGACAGTAGCCACATTGTGGAACATCATGCTTTTTCCAAGCTTCTTGTAATGGATGATCTCCTTTTTCTGAAAGCCCTTCAATCGTAGTAATCGAATTTCCTCCAACTGCCGATACAGGTATTTGACATGACCTAACGGCATTTCCGTCGAGGTGCACAGTACAAGCCCCACACTGACCGATGCCACAGCCAAACTTTGTACCTTTCATATCTAATTTATCTCTCAGTACCCATAGCATAGGAGTATCTGGATCTGCGTCAACCGTTTTTTGTTGACCATTGATTTTTATGTTGTATGATGCCATAATGGAATTGATGATTTCAATTTAAGATAGGCGTAAATACGTCAAATTCATAGTGTGATTTTTCGAATGGTCTTGAGGTCAGGCTTTCTTAGACGAACTGCTTGATTTAGCAGACAAGTGCACGCATGGATGAATGCGAGATTCAGACTAGTAGAATATCTAAAGTAAAACTTGAAATCGTCAATTTTTAGTGGGGGCAAGAATTTTTCAATTCAATTTTTTGAGCGACGCTATCAGAAAAATGCTATGTACACCAGAATGCGTCTGAACCGAAATTCATTGTTTAAATTGAAAATGATTTCACCTAAATCAGACATTATGAAACAACCTAAACTCCGCACAGGACTCTGGGTATACATACTCTTACTTAGTACAAGCTTATCTATTAGCGCTCAGGAAATTAACGAGCCATCACTAAGATTTACTTTAACGGAAATTATGAATGATGCTGAAAGCTATCAGGAGTATAAGGTCATCAAAACTTCTAAACTTCAGCAGTTCAAACTGGCGATGATTGATAGTATAAATGCTTACCAAAGACAGATTAAAAACCTAGCATTGGCATCAGTCGAGACCCAAGCCGAACTTAAAATTCTGAAAAATGAGCTTGAATTAATCAAATCAAGTTTGGAATCCAGTGAAGCTCAAAATGCACAGATTGGCTTTTTAGGGCTTACGTTCAATAAACGATTTTATAATGCCTTGGTGTGGTCATTAATCGCCTTGCTTTCCACAATCGTCGTGGTGATTTATACACGCATTAAACATGTGTGTAACGTGGTAAAGCGTGTGAAATCAGCTTATTCAAAAATCGTAGATGAATATAGGAATCAACGTTTTCAGGCAACAGAAAAGCAAATGTTGTTGAAAAGAGAATTACAAACTGCTCTTAATCGCTTAGAGTCTTTGGAAGCGGTAGAGAAATAAAGATAATCATTAGTAGTGTCGAAAGATACAATTGGCGTTGTATCAAAAAAGCCTATTCAGACGGAATAGGCTTTTTTTTATGTCATATAGAAAGTGTGATCTATTGAGGTGTGGGTCTACCGGCAAGAATTTCTTCGTTGGCATAGTCCTCAAACTTCACGAAGTTTTCATTGAATTTAACCGCTAGTTTGTTGGCCTCCTTATCATAAGCCGATTTGTCTTCCCAAGTGTTTTTTGGGCTTAACAATTCGGTAGGTACATCAGGACACTCGTTCGGCATGGCTAAGCCAAAGACTTCGTGTGTGGTGTATGATACATCATCCAATTGTCCTTCTAGTGCAGCTGTGATCATGGCTCTTGTGTACTTCAGCTTCATTCTGCTTCCAGTACCATAAGCACCGCCAGACCATCCTGTATTCACTAACCATACATTTACACCGGCTGCTTGCATTTTTTCACCAAGCATTTCGGCATACTTTGTAGGGTGTAATGGCATAAATGGTGCGCCAAAGCAGGCAGAAAAAGCTGCCACAGGTTCTGTAATACCAGCTTCAGTTCCAGCTACTTTTGCAGTATAACCAGAAATAAAGTGGAACATAGCCTGACCTGGAGTAAGTTTTGAAATCGGAGGTAGGACACCTGAAGCATCACATGTTAAGAAGAAAATGTTTTTCGGATTTTCACCTACAGATGGTACCTGAATATTATCGATGTGATAAATAGGGTAGGATACGCGTGTATTTTCCGTGATCTCGCCGCTTTCGTAATCAGGTTCGTTGGAATCTCCTTTGAACGTAATGTTCTCTAATAAAGCACCTGGCTTGATGGCATTCCAGATGTCTGGTTCTTTTTCTTCCGTCAGGTCAATAACCTTTGCGTAGCAGCCACCTTCGAAATTGAATACTGTGTTTTCACTCGTCCAACCGTGCTCGTCATCACCAATCAATTTTCTGTTCGGATCAGCCGATAATGTTGTTTTTCCAGTTCCCGAAAGACCGAAAAATATAGCAGTATCACCTTTTTCGCCCACATTGGCAGAACAATGCATCGCTAAAGTGTCTTTCTGATGCGGTAGAATAAAGTTCAAGGCAGAGAAAATACCTTTTTTCATTTCTCCAGTGTAACCTGTACCTCCAACTAAGGCTATTTTTCTGCCAAAGTTTAAGATAGCGAAGTTGTGCTGACGAGTTCCATCACGATCCGGAACAGCCATAAAGCTAGGTGCACAAACTACAGTCCATTCTGGGTCGAAATTCTCGATTTCTTCCTCTGTTGGTCTAAGGAACATATTGTAGCAGAACATGTTGGACCAAGGGAATTCGGTAACTACACGTACGTTAGTTCTGTATTTTGGGTCTGCACAGACATAAGAATCACGTGCATAAATCTCTTTTCCTGAAAGGTATTCAGTTACTCTTTCGTAGAGGGCGTCAAACTTGGCAGGCTCAAATGGGATGTTAATATTTCCCCACCATACTGCATCTTTGGTAATATCATCTTTTACTATGAATCTATCTTGAGGCGATCGGCCAGTGAACTCACCAGTATTTACTGTCACTGCTCCCGTACTAGTTTCTTGAACCATTCCCTTTTCAAGAGATATTGTGGTCAATTCATCAGGAGTCAAATTCCAGTGTACTTTAGCATCTTTGATGCCTATTTCGCTTAGGTTAGATTTCTTGGATTCTATTCCAGTTTCTAGCATAATTGTAATTCTTTTTGCTCTTTGTGAAAACGATTGCAAAAGTACAGAGAGGGAATTAAAAAACCGACATAAACCTATTGAAAAAGCATTATTTTGACACTTTTTTGACAAGTGGGCTTATTGTTCCGCAAAACACTTTTTGCAGGCATTTAACCCAATGCATTTGTAAAATGTTTTGACGCATGTTAGATTCAAAGGTTATTCTAAAACGAAAAAACTAAATATGTCAGATCAGAAGATGATTTGGGGGCATCCCCGAGGGCTAGCAACCCTGTTTTTCACAGAAATGTGGGAGCGCTTTAGCTACTATGGTATGCGTGCTCTGCTAATATTATTCATGGCTACAGCTGTTTCAGACGGTGGTTTGGGCTTTGATGATAAAACGTCAGGAGCAATTTATGGACTTTACACCATGGGAGTATACCTTTTGGCATTGCCTGGTGGCTGGCTAGCTGATAGACTTTTTGGTTTAAAGAAATCTGTTTGGTACGGAGGTCTTATTATTGCCTTGGGACACTTTACCATGGGAATTCCTGGTATTCTCCAACTTTTCTCAGATGCTGCAGAGAAAACTGAAATCACTGCACTTGATACCAACGCCTTTTTTCTTGGTTTAATTCTGATCGTAATAGGTACTGGTTTATTGAAACCAAATATTAGCTCCATTGTAGGGCAATTGTATGCCCCAGGGGATAGTAAGAGAGATGCAGGTTTCTCAATATTCTACATGGGAATCAACATCGGAGCATTAGTTGCACCAATTTTAACAAGTTCAGTCGCTGAGTATAACTGGCATTTAGGATTTGGTCTTGCTGGTTTTGGAATGGTTTTAGGCCTTATCCAGTATAAGTTAACGGCTACTTCAACTTTAGCTGATGTAGGAAATGCGCCAGTAATTACCACACCTGAGGAGCAAGACTCCCAAAGCACGCTCAAGAAGGTAACGACGGCTGTAGTGGGTGTTGTTGGCCTGTTATTAGTTTTTATGTTTACGGGTGTTATTAACGTAAATGCAAGCGCTATTGCAAATGCTTCGGGTGTCGTTATTGCTATCGTAGCCTTCTCTTATTTAGGTTATATCATATTCTTAGGTGGTTTAGATCAAGCTGATAAAAAGAAGGTGATGGCGATGGGTATTGTCTTTATTTTCGGTGCCGTTTTCTGGTCAGGCTTTGAACAAGCAGGTTCTACACTCAATCTTTTTGCAGAACGATTTACTGATCGATCAATTTTTGGTTGGGAAATGCCTGCTGGATGGTTCCAGTCTGTCAATTCTACTTTTATAATTTTGTTTGCTCCTTTCTTTGGCGCCATGTGGATTTGGTTGGCAAGAAAGAATATGGAACCTAGCTCACCTCTTAAGTTCTTTTTTGGCCTGTTTGGTGTGGCTGCAGGATTCTTTGTAATGTATTTCGCAGCGAAAATTGCAGCATCGGGAGATATGGCTGCACCGACCTGGTTAATTTTCACCTACCTGTTCCATACTTGGGGTGAATTAAGTTTAAGCCCTGTAGGTTTGAGTTTAACTACTAAGCTTGCGCCTAAAGGTTATGGTGGCCAAATGATGGGGATATGGTTCCTGTCTGTGGCATTAGGTAACCTTTTAGCTGGTTTAATTGCTGGTGAAGCTAGTGGTGGAGACGCAGAAGCATTGGCCAATATGCCTTCGCAATACTTAACGATTGTATTAACAACGTTTGGGGCCGCGTTATTACTACTTGCCCTAAATAAACCTCTTAGAAAATTAATGGGTGACGTCCACTAACCTGTAAAAATCGAAAAAAGCCCATCCGATTTTCGGATGGGCTTTTTTTGTGGCTAGGAGGAAAGTTTAGGCTTTCACTAACATAGCCCCACTGGAATAGCCACCGCCGAAAACAGTGATGACAGCAGTTTCATCCTTTTTCATCTCTTTAAAAATCTGAGAGTAGCCAATAGACGAACTAGCGGCACCTGTATTGCCCAGTTCTACCATATTAATCACGACCTTTTCCATCGGGAATTTCAGTGTTTCGGCAATCACATTAATGATCCTGATATTGGCTTGGTGAGGGATCAAATAGTCCAGCTGATCAACTTTATAGCCGTTTTCCTCTAAAATATTTTGTGTCTTTTCTGACATGAACGTGATAGCGTTGTAGAAAACATCACGGCCATCTGGCATTTCAATTCCACCATGTAAAGGTTTTAGACAAACACCACCTGGTCCTCTGCCAATATGGGCATGACCTTCGGTATTGATAGATAATACCTCGTGGTCGGTAGGTGAAACTCGTTCTTTCGAAACGAAAACTGCCGATGCGCCATCACCCCAAAGATGTGCTGAAACGGGATCGTTTTCATTGACAAATGCCCAATTATGTTCGGCATTCACCACCAAAGCCCTACTGGCTTTTCCAGTCGCAAAATACCCCTCAATAATCTCCATGGCATTTAAAAATGAACTACAAGCTGAAGAGATTGAAAAGACGATCGCCTTATCGATGTCATATTTTTGTTGCACTACATGCGCTAGCGTGCCTACGGTATCATACGGGGAATAAGTGGCGCCAATAATCAGGTCTACTTCCTTTATATCATAAGGAAGGTCTTTTAAACCCGCCTCAACGGCATCTAAGGCCATTGTATTGGTGTTTTCATCCGGGCCAGCCTTAACTCTAGTTTTAATGCCTGACTTACGAATGATGGTGGCATCATCCATACCATTCTTATCCATGAAGTAACTATTGTCAATAATTTCCGATGGGAGATAATTAGATGCTTTGTTGATGTACATGTAATACGTCTAAGTTCTAAATGATCCTTATAAGAGTGGACAAAACTAGTTTGATTTGATTAATTCTCGGTCTCCGAACTAGAAATATCTTTGTTTCGGTGCCAAAAACCTTCCATACTGAGAATTTTAGAGCCTTTTTGATTAGCTTCACCTTGAAGAACAATGCATTTCACCTACACAGGTGGACGCGATTAACCCAAAATATTGAACATGAATTATACATTTAAACGAGGTGTTCTGCTGATTGCCGCACTATTTTTTGTGCTATCGGCATGCGAGCAAAAGTCAGAGGATGCTGGTAGTGAGTTTTCGATCGACTTTGAGAAGTATACTCTTGACAACGGTCTAGAAGTTGTTTTGCATAAAGATAATTCCGACCCCATGGTGGCGGTTAGTGTCCTTTATCATGTAGGCTCGAACAGAGAGAAACCAGGTAAAACTGGCTTTGCGCATTTCTTTGAGCATATGCTTTTCCAGAATTCAGAGAACGTTGGTGCTGGGAATTTTATTAAGACGATGAACGATCTTGGTGGAAGCTTCAATGGTGGTACCTGGACGGATGGTACAGTTTATTTCGAAACTGTACCAAGCGATGCCTTAGAGAAAGTGCTTTGGATGGAGTCTGATAGGATGGGCTTTTTCATCAATACAGTTTCCGAATGGGGACTTGAAAATGAAAAACAGGTAGTAAAGAACGAGAAAAGACAAGGTGTTGATAATAGACCTTACGGTCATAAGCAATACGTTCAGCTTGTAAACCTATATCCAGAAGGGCACCCTTACAGCTGGGACGTTATTGGTAGTTTGGAAGATTTACAAAATGCTACCATCGAAGATGTTAAGGAGTTCTATGAGAAATGGTATGGCGTAAACAATGCCACGCTAGTAATAGCTGGTGATATTGATGAAGAAGAAGCTAAAGCCTACGTCGAAAAGTATTTTGGCGAGTTAGAGCCGCGTGCTGAAGTAGAAGCGATCAAACCATGGCCAGCGACTTTGGAGACTAGCAAACTACTTTACCATGAAGATAAGTTCGCCAACGTACCTGATTTACATATGCTCTGGCCAACTGTTGAAAAGTATCACCCTGATATGTGGGCATTAGATTTACTAGGGCAGGTGCTTACAGATGGTAAAAATTCACCACTTTATAAAGTGGTAGTAGAAGAAAAGAAATTGGCCCCAAGAGTTTCTACTTATAACAGCTCAAATGAAATTGCTGGTACTTTTAATATCACTGCCCGTGCTTTTGATGGGGTCAATTTAAATGACTTGAAAGCCGCATTTATGGAAGGCTTCGCCAAGTTTGAGGCAGATGGTGTTTCTGAATCTGATTTAGACAGGATTAAGATCGGTTTGGAAACAAGTCTTTACAATGCTGCCTCAAGTGTATTCAATAAAGCCTACCAAATGGCTGATTATAACACTTTTACTGGCGACCCTGGCTACTTCAAAAAGGATTTAGAGAACTCTATGAAGTTGACTAGCGAAGATATCATGCGTGTTTATAACAAATACATTAAGGGTAAGAACTTCTTAGCCACGAGTTTTGTGCCGGCGGGTCAAAAAGAGTTGGTGCTTGAAGGTTCAGAGAAAGCTTCAGTGGTGGAAGAAGCTATTGTCCAAGGAGCAGAAGGAAACTTAGATCAGTACGATAAAGATGTAAAGTTTGAAAAGACGGCTTCAAAAATTGATCGCAGCCAGGCGCCACCTTTAAATGGTGAGTTGAGCTTTACGCCTCCATCTATTGCCAAAGAATCCTTGAGTAACGGCATGCAGGTATATCATATTTACCAAGATGAACTTCCTATGGCCCAGTTCAGCATTCGTATTAAGGGTGGGATGTTCTTAGACGATCCAAATAAAATCGGCACAGCTGCTCTTTTAGACAATATGCTCATGGAAGGCACAGCCAATAAGACGCCTAGCGAGTTAGAAGAAGCGATCGGTCAATTAGGAGCCAATGTGTTTGTTTCTACTTCCAGAGAGTATATTACCATTTCTGGAAATTGCTTGGCCAAGAATTACGAAAAGGTGCTGGCTTTGGTAGAAGAGATTGTGACCGAACCTCGATGGGATGAAGCTGAATTTGAAAGAATCAAAAGTTCTGCGCTGAACTCAATTCAACAAAGCGGTGCTAACCCGAACGCTATCGCTTCCAGAATTTTCAATGAAGTGCTTTATGGTGAAGATCATATTTTTGCTAATCCGGTGTCAGGTACAATGAACTCCGTGTCAGGGATTACACTAGATGATCTAAAAGCGTATTACGAGAAGAATTTCTCTCCTTCTTTGGCTTCCTTTCACTTTGTAGGTGCTTTGAATAAAGAGGATGTGGTAAACTCATTGTCCATTTTCTCTGATTGGGAGGCTAAAGATGTAGATTTCCCTTCTTATGAAATAAAGACAAAAGATGATGGCTCTAGAATCTATTTTGTTGATTATCCAGACGCAAAACAGTCTGTTTTGAATATTGGTAGAGTGAGTATGGCTGGTGATAATAAAGATTATGCAGCGGCTACTATGGCTAATTATCGCTTAGGCGCAGGCTCTGGTTCTATTCTGTTTAGAAAACTAAGATTGGAAAAAGGCTATACATATGGCGCTTACTCTAACTACGGTAGACAATTGAATGGAACTACATTTACCGCGGCATCTAGTGTGAGAAGTAATGTGACTAAAGAGTCTGTTCAACTTTTTAAAGAGATTCTGGATAACTACGGAGATGAGTTTTCTGAAGAAGATATGGAAGCGACTAAAACTTCTATCCTGAGAAGCAATACTCAATCTTATGAAACGCTCGGCAGCTTGGTAGGTATCCTTCAGAATATCTCTACATATGACTTGCCTTTGGATTATGTGCAGAAGGATGAAACGACGCTCAAATCAATGGACGTTAACGAAGCCAAGCGATTAATTTCTGAGTATATGAACCCTGATGACTTAATTTATGTGGTGGTTGGCGATGGTAAGACACAACTGAATCGATTAAATAATTTAGGTTTAGGTAAGCCGATCGTTGTGAATAAAGACAAGGATAAACTGACAATTGATAAATAGTCAATTGGCAAATAAAGGATCCGTAAAAAGACCTTCACTATTGATAGTGGAGGCTTTTTTCTTTTCTAGAGCGCAATTCTATTTATTTAGAAGCTATGGTTTGGTGCACAATATTTTGCAGTGCAGGTACGATCTCAGCCGTAAACCATGGGTTTTTTCTCATCCAAATACCATTTCTTGGTGATGGATGAACCAATGGCATATACTTGGGTAGGTATGCCTTGTAGTTCTCTACGGTTTCTGTTAAAGTTTTCTTCCTCTTATCTCCTAAATAATACTGTTGTGCATACAGACCAATGAGCAAGATAAGCTTGACACTTTTCAAATGATCAAAAAGCTGATGATGCCATAAAGGGGCACACTCTGGTCTAGGTGGAAGATCACCGGATTTGCCTTTTCCGGGATAACAGAAGCCCATTGGTACTATACCAAAAATTTGCGGGTCGTAGAATTGTTCATCTGTAACGCCAAGCCACTTTCTTAGATTTTTTCCAGACGCGTCATCCCATGGAATACCACTATGATGCACTTTGGTACCGGGAGCTTGGCCTATGATCAGGATTTGAGATTGTTCGCTAACCGATACAACTGGATTAGGGCCATGCGATAGTTGATCAGCACATACCTGACACGATTTGATATCACTTAGTATAGTCTCGAATGATTTAGTCATAGGTGTCTATTAAAGGGGCTTTTTCCTTAAATAGTTCGTTCATCATGTCTTTACCACTGCTTTTTTTAGCTTGAACAACCGAAACGACAGGACGAAAATGACCAACAACAAGATGGCTGCTATATAAAAGGTGACATTCCCGACCGCACCAAACAACCATCCGCCAAGAACAAGCCCCACTATACTTGCCAGGCTACCGGCACTGTTTGCAACACCTTGTACTGCTCCTTGCTGCTCTTTCCCAGCATATTTAGCCACCAATGACAGGAAGGATGGCCACATAAGGCCGTTGCCCAAAGCAAAAAATACAAGAGAGGTGTAAGTGATAAGAATATTGGTTGATCCGATGAGTAAAAAATTGATCACGAGTAAGAAACTACCAATTGTGATTAGGGTTTCTTCGGAGGTTTTTTTAGATACTGCACTGAGAATTGGTCCTTGCACTAAAATCATCAGGCCACTCATAATGGAGAAAAATATCCCTAATTCAAATGCAGTCCATTCTAAGGTGCCCAGGGCATGCATAGGGAATGAGACGTAGAAAAAGCTAAAACCTAAGAATGTAAGGAAATAGATTACGAGCATGAAGGGGATGTTTTTAACCTTCAAAACAGACTTTAACCCCTTATCTGGGCAGTCTTCTACTTCGTAACAGTCTTTTTGTTCTGACGCAAAAAGTTTTCTGATTTTGAATTGTTTGAGCGTGGGTTTTACAAGGTTCGCCTTTGTTTCCGGAAGCTTAAACCATATCACATATAGTGCGACCATTGAAATGAGAATGGCGGCACCTACAGGCAAAACCTCTTCGTATTTGGTGGCGCCTAATACACCAGCTATTGATGGCCCTAAGATGAAGCCTAAACTGGACGACATGGCCATTTTACCAAAATTAGTTTTACGATTCTCTTCAGTAGAAACATCCGATAAGTAGGCATTAGCAACTGACACATTCCCGCCAGTAATTCCGTCCATAGCTCGGGCAAAAACAAGAATCAGGAGGGGGATCGTCAAAGAAAAACTACCGATCGCGGAGGCGTCAAAATTTATAAGGACAGTCTTCGGCGCAAATAGGGCAACCATAAAGATGAACCATGCGATCAAGGTGCCTAGTTGACTTAAAAAGAGGATTTTCCTTCTACCATAAGTGTCAGACCATCTCCCCATTAAAGGGGCGCCAAAGAATTGAAATGCTGGGTAGACGGCACCAACTAGGCCATAGATGAACTCATTTCCTCCGAAGTCAGTCACCAAGAATACTAAAAAAGGTAGAATAATGCTATAACCCAATGTCCCGATGAAATTGACCATCAGGACTGGGGTTAGTGGAGCCTGTTTCGTTGAATTCATATGGTTTAATAAGCCGACTCGATAAGTGTATGCCCTATCAAGTTAAGACTTTATAAATGGTATGGATGGGTAAAACACCCTTTTCCTTTTGTTGATTCTGATTGAATTGAACAGAATCATAATAATGTTGATGACATTGAGTGATAACAGCGCCATAAGAAAAAACCTAAGGCCATTCTTTATGCTGCCTGATACTAAGTTTGGGCTAACTGTATCGCTCTCCTGAATACTGTCAAAGGCATATGTCATGATGATCACTTGGGCGATAAAGCAAAGAAAGAGTAGGAGGGTTAAGGTAAATTGGAAGTTGAGTACGCGCCTGCCAAGTTCTCTTACCCCTTGTACTTTATCCTTTTTCTGTAGCCAAAATATTAGTGGCAACAGAATGCCTAAAACGGGAAAAAATAGGCCTGCAAGAGCAGATATATTTAGACTGGCTAAATAGCCATTGTTTTCTTCATAGGTCCAGTCAGAAAACTCTTCAGGCGATACATCAAAAGCACTAGCCAATTTCCTGAGGGTATCGCCTCGGGGGATAGTTTCTCCCTTCTCAATACGTTGAATTGTTCTTAAGTTTAGCCCAGAATTTTCGGCTAGTAGTTCTTGTGAAAAACCTTTACGTTTTCTTAGCTCAATGATCTTGTGCATTAATACTTCGTTGCTCATGTCTTAATAGTTTAATCTAATTATTGAAATAAAGTTCAGTAAGACCGGGTCGAATGGTTGCGGCACTAGCACGACTTTGTTACGGCATTCTTGTCAATGGCCTAAAACAGCCGATAATTGATGTTTTTTCAGTCACCTTTTGTTGATTTTTTTTATCTGTCTCAAAATGTCGATTAATGAAAGAGTCTTATTCGATTCAAGACAAAAGGCTAACTTCGCGATTCCATGCATGAACTAAACCTGATTTATGGAGTCGATCTAATCGGAACATTCGTGTTTTCGGTAAGTGGTTGGCTATTGGCCTCTAAAAAGAAGCTCGATTTTTTCGGCGCTTCAGTAATTGCATTTATTACTGCTGTGGGCGGTGGAACATTAAGGGACTTGCTTATTGGAAGTCAGCCTGTGGGGTGGATGAGAGACGAAAACTATCTGGTCGCGATCCTAGTAGGAATTTTTTCTGGTATGTTGTTCAAGAAGGTTTTTGAACGCCTCCGGAAAACCATGTTTCTCTTTGATTCTATTGGTATAGGCCTTTTTACCATTTTAGGGATTCAAAAGGCCTTAGCCTTTGAGTTATCACCTATTATCGCGTTGATTATGGGGACAATTTCGGCAGTTTTTGGTGGCGTATTGAGAGATACGCTGGTCAATGAAATACCATTGGTTTTTAGAAAAGAAATCTACGCCACAGTCTGTTTAGTAGGAGGTGGTCTGTATCTCTTATTAGGACTAACAACCCTATCTCCTGCGTTTCAAATGATTATTACTATTGTATTTATTATAGCCGTCAGAATTTTTGTGGTCGTTAAA
This sequence comes from Roseivirga misakiensis, assembly GCF_001747105.1. Lineage (NCBI taxonomy): Bacteria > Pseudomonadati > Bacteroidota > Cytophagia > Cytophagales > Roseivirgaceae > Roseivirga > Roseivirga misakiensis. The sequence goes on from NZ_MDGQ01000005.1 coordinate 1,117,515, forward strand.
AACCTGTCTTTACCCTCAATTAAATAGGAGGCTATTCTCTAAACACGTCTTCTTTCGCATCGAACCACTCAGCATACATGCCCATATGAATGGCTTCTACTCTATTTCTTTTTACTTTCAAAGTAGGTGTAAGTAAGCCATTGTCAACCGTCCAGTCTTCTTTCATAATAACGCTTTTGGCGATTCTCTCATATTTCTCTAAAGAAGGATTTAGCTTTTTCACGGTTTCAGAAATAGATTGCTTTAGCTCATCTTCAGACAATTGCTTTCCTAATTCTGAGAGTACCACAAGCGCTATCGGCTGAGGGATGCCCGTACCCACGACACAAATTTGATCAATGTTTAAGTTTTTTAAGAGTTCTAATTCAATTGGTGCAGGGCTGATGTATTTCCCTTTATCTGTTTTGAACTGGTCCTTGATTCTGCCGGTGATCGATAAGAATCCGTCATGGTCGAACTCCCCGATATCACCAGTTTTTAGAAAACCATCTTCGGTAAACATTTCGGCAGTTTTCTCAGGCTCTTTGTAGTAGCCTTTCATGAGGCAGTTGCTCTGGATTAAAATTTCTCCCTCTTCTGATAATTTGGAAGTAACCCCAGGCAGTGGCCGACCTACTGTGCCGTATTTATTGGCGTTTGGTAAGTTAAAATGAGACAGTATGCAATCCTCCGTCATACCATAAGCTTGGCAAATCTCTATATCAAGTTTGGCAAACCATTTTTGTAAACTGATGGCTATCGGCGCAGCACCAGAAAAGTTTGAGGTAGAGGCGGATAAGCCTAATTTCTGTCTGATTTTCTTTTTTATAATTCCCCCGATTATCGGTAGGCCGATCAAGCGGTCGAGTTTTTTCTGTGGCATTTTCTCCAAGAGCTTTTCTTGGAATTTTTGCCATATTCTAGGAACGCCAAAGAAGGTATCAGGCTGCACAGAGGCTAGGTCTTCACCGAAAGTATCGAGTGACTCGGGGAAACTCACATTGGCGCCTCTATAAATAGCCGACATTTCGATACCAGCCCTTTCTGCGATGTGCGTCATCGGTAGATAAGAAAAGTACTTTGGCTGCTCTGGCATTAGTATTGTTGAAATTGCCGTATTGATGAGCTGATTAAACGCTCCTACAGTGTGCATTACACCTTTAGGGTTGCCAGTAGTTCCGGAGGTGTACATAATGGTCATCAACTCTTCGTGAACTTGAGTTGGGTTTCCTTCGAAAGGGGCGTTGCTTTTCACTAAGTCTTCCCAGCTGAATCGTTCATTAATGTCGTAAAGTGAAACACCAATGATCGGTATATCCGGAATACCTGATTTTTGTTGACCATAATCATCCAGTTTACCTACTATGATCGCTTTGGATTCGCTATGGATTAAGATTTCATTGATCGACTCGGCTCCGATGGATGGGTAGATCGGTATAGAGATGCACTCCGCCATCATAATGGCCAAGTCAGACATGATCCAGTGCGCGCAATTCTTTGATAGCAAGGCAATATGATCGCCTTTTTTGAAGCCCATTTCTTTTAGGGCACTTACAACTTTTCTTATTTCCTGATCGGCTTGTCGAAAAGTGTATTCTTTGAAGGTTCTGTTAATAGGCTGTCTAAGGAACGTTTTCTCTGGGGTTGTTTTTACCCAATAGTCAAACGCCTCCAGTGGAGTGTTGAATTTCGGCATTACAAGAATTGAATTTGGCTAGTAGAAATATAAGCAAAAAACTACGGATGCAATGCCGAAGGGCTTAGAAAACCCAGCTAATTCTAAAGTTCATGTCAAAGTTGACACCTAACCTATTGCTCGGTCTGTTAGAGTCATATCGAACCATGAACCAGTCATCTTCGCTGAAAAACTCATAGTTTGGATTTACGCCAAGCACCCTAGTTTCTCTATACCGCAAACCAATACCGAAAAAGGCATCGAGAACTAGCCTGTCCGAGAGGTAGTGTTCTATCCCAATTCTAGGTGTGATGGAAAAGAATCTCTTTTCAACGGGTAAAATTTCATCAATTATATCATTCGAAAAATCATCGTCATCGAAATTTTCAGGAACTGAGAAACTAAACTCAGCATCGTGGTCTTTTCTAAGAAATTCTAAGCTGAGCGAGGAGTAGATTCGAGATTTTTCTTCATTTCTGAAATAGAATTTAGGATTAAGCTCCACTCGAAATCCAGATGCATTTCTAGCAAATTCATTATTAGCACTCAGCATATGCCTGTAGTTTGCTTGTAGTGCAAAATTCTGCCCTAATAGTCGTTGATAACCAACTTCTATACCAGGGTGGTAAAAGCCAACTAACGCCGTCGGAGTGATTGAAATCTGATTTTTAAGTTTCAGGCGCTCCTCACTCATAGGAAAATAGGGCAGATAGCTCACCTGGTTCTCAGATAAGTCGAGATAAATTCTATTGGGATAAATGAGTTTGTCTTTAGAAATTTCATCTACCACAAAGCCGATTCCATAAGTCCATGCATTGGCCCAATAATAGGTTGGAGTCTTAGTTTCTATTGATAAGGTTTGAATCTCTCCGTTTTTTAGGACGCCAAGATCGAATGGTCGTTTTCTGAGTACACTAAAATTGATGGTTTCACCTTTTGGTGCATTCAACGTGTCATTCTGAACGATCAATTTCGTTTCTTGATTTGCCCTAAGTTTAATGTTTTGATTGGGCTTATTGATGATTGTTGCACAAGAGGAGCATATCACTGCCAATAGAACGAAAAGGAGTAGCTTATTGTATTTCATGTTAACTTGGTTGTGCAACATCGTTGCAATTTATTAGTGTAAACATGAATTTCTAAACTTTAGTATGAAGTTAACAATAACTTAATCTTGAGCCCTTAATGGGTATTGCTCAACAATTTAGTGACCAAGTTGATCGGATCAATCTATTTCTAGTAAACCTTTTGTTTGAGCTCATTTGTTGGCAAAGCATATTAAAAAAGCCCACCCTTAATGGGGTGAGCTTTAAATTATTTATAGTTGGGTGATGTTATTACATCATACCTGGCATTCCGCCGCCACCCATTGGAGGCATTGGCATTCCAGCACCACCTTCTTCAACTTCCTCAGCTACTACACATTCGGTAGTTAATAGGAGAGAAGCAATTGAAGCAGCATTTTCAAGGGCTAAACGTGTCACTTTAGTTGGGTCAATGACTCCAGCAGCGATCATGTTCTCATATTTGTCCTCTCTTGCATTGTATCCGTAATCGGCTTTTCCACCTTTAACTTCATTTACCACAACAGATCCTTCACCACCAGCATTGGCAACGATAGTTCTTAGAGGAGCTTCAACAGCGATTCTAATGATGTTTACACCGGTAGCCTCATCTTCGTTAGCTGTTTCAAGGTTATCTAAAGCGGCACTTGCTCTGATAAGGGCAACACCACCACCTGCAACAACACCTTCTTGAACGGCAGCTCTTGTTGCGTGCAATGCATCATCAACTCTGTCTTTCTTCTCTTTCATCTCAACTTCTGTAGCTGCACCGATATAAAGGATAGCAACACCACCAGAAAGTTTAGCTAAACGCTCTTGAAGTTTCTCTTTGTCGTAGTCAGAAGTAGTATTCTCGATCTGAGTTTGGATTTCCTTCACTCTTGCTTCGATGTTTGCCGCATCGCCAGCACCATTTACAACAGTAGTGTTGTCTTTGTCGATATTTACTTTGTCAGCAGTACCAAGGTACTCGATAGTAGCATTTTCTAGCTTGTAACCTCTCTCTTCAGAGATAACTGTTCCACCAGTTAGCACAGCGATATCTTCAAGCATTGCTTTTCTTCTGTCTCCAAAACCTGGAGCTTTAACAGCAGCAATTTTTAAAGAACCTCTGATTTTGTTAACCACAAGTGTAGCAAGTGCTTCACCATCAACATCTTCAGCAATAATTACTAATCCTTTTCCACTTTGAGCAACTGGCTCAAGAACAGGAAGTAATTCTTTCATTGAAGAGATTTTCTTGTCGTAGATCAGGATGTAAGGATTCTCCATTTCTACTTCCATTTTCTCTGTGTTAGTCACAAAGTAAGGAGAAAGATAACCTCTGTCGAATTGCATACCTTCCACAGTTTTTACTTCTGTTTCAGTACCTCTTGCTTCTTCTACAGTGATCACACCATCTTTTCCTACTTTATCCATCGCATCAGAAATCATTTTACCGATTTCAGCGTCGTTGTTAGCAGAGATAGTACCTACTTGCTCTATTTCTTTAGAGTCTTTGATTGGTTTTGATTGGCCTTTTAGGTCGGTAACAACTGCAGAAACTGCTTTGTCAATACCTCTTTTAAGATCCATTGGGTTAGCACCTGCAGCTACGTTCTTAATACCTGCACCGTAGATTGCTTGCGCTAATACAGTTGCAGTAGTAGTACCATCACCAGCATCATCAGCAGTTTTTGAAGCTACTTCTTTCACTAGTTGAGCGCCCATATTTTCGATTGGCTCTGAAAGCTCAATTTCTTTTGCTACAGAAACACCATCTTTAGTCACAGTTGGAGCACCGAACTTTTTGTCGATGATTACATTTCTACCCTTAGGGCCTAAGGTTACTTTTACAGCATCAGCTAATGTATCAACGCCTTTTTTCAGTTGATCTCTGGCGTCATTGTTAAAGAATAATTCTTTAGCCATTTCTTTATCGTTTTGATTTTTAGTTGAAAATTAAGAATTGATGATTGCAAAAAGGTCAGACTCCTTCATGATAAGGTAGTCGTTTCCTTCAACAGAAAGTTCTGTACCAGCATACTTTCCATATAAAACAGTGTCACCAACTTTTACAGTCATTGGTTCGTCTTTTTTACCACTTCCTGCGGCTACTACGATTCCTCTTTGCGGTTTTTCTTTAGCAGTGTCAGGAATGATGATCCCCGAAGCAGTTTTTTCTTCAGCAGCGGCAGGTTCGATAAGAACTCTGTCTGCTAGTGGAGTAATGTTTACTTGTGACATTTTTACTTATGATTTAAGGTTTTGATTAATCAAAATACTGATGGCTCATTAACAGTTTACGTGCCAAATCGTTTTCAGGAATTTTTGTCAGTCATTGCGTTTGTTATGTCAGTCTCTCTGTCAGTTTTTCTCGATTTCTTGGTTTAAAACTGAGCAAATTGTCAGGTGAAGACCATAAAAAAAGCCTCCTGGTTTGTCAGGAGGCTTTTGTAAAAGCTTTCTTTGACTGCTTACTTAGCGGTGTCTTCTGGTACAGGTGTTAAACCTGTTTGTGTTGTGTCAGCAATCGTTGGAACTGGTGTTGGCAAAGACTGCTGTGCTGCGTCAATATTTGGATTAGACTGAGCTCTAGAACCATCTTTTAATGCCATACTAGAAGCAAGGCTTAATACAATTAGAACGATCACAAAAATCCATGTGGTTTTCTCCAACAAGTCGCCAGTTTTCTTGACACCTATGATTTGTTGAGCGCCGCCTCCGCCAAACTGGCTAGATAGGCCTCCACCTTTTGAATTTTGCATTAATACGATCAATACCAGTAAAACTGCTACTATGATCGCGAGTATTATGAATAACTGAAACATTCTATTTAGTCTTTATCTCCTCAATTTGGGCTGCAAAGTAAGCGCTTTTTTCAGGAAACTTCAAACGAAGGTTTTCATAAATGTTAATCGCTCTTTTTAGCTTCCCTTGCTTGAGCATCAATTTTGCCAAAGTTTCCGTTTCAAAGTGATCTACTCCTTTAATTACTTTGCTAGCCAGATCTTCTTGACTTTTATAAACTTCGTTGTGATGCATCTTTTGTCGTTCTAATTGTGGTTCATTTTTGATGAACTTCTCAATAATCTCGACTTGGCTTGTTTTATTTTTGGGCGGGGAGGTGGTTGGCGCTTTTGCTTTTGGTTTTTCCTCTTCCTCAATAGCAGTTCCTGCCAATAGCGCTTCAATTCTTCTTTTAGCAGCTCTAATTTCTTCTAAGTCCTTTGAAGTATCCTCTGAATTGTTGTCGCCTTCGGAATCATTTTCAGCTTTCAAGCTGGATTGATCCTCTTGTTTCTCAACAATCTCTTGCGTTACCTGCTGTATTGCTTCTGGTGTGCTTGCTTTTTCTTCTTTTACCGATTCAGCTGGCTCAGGTTTTGGAGGTGCTTCTTCTTTCTCGGGAAATACATAGTCACCTTCAATAATAGACTTTAAATGAGAACGGTTAGCGGAGTAAATGGCTGCTTTTTTTATAAAAGCTTCTGTTTTCGGATGCTCACGATCTTTCAATGCCTTGGCGATCACTACGTACAAGCTTTGAAAATAGGGGTATTTCTTACGGTATTCATTTAGCGCCCTAATGTCAGCGTCTGTGACTTGGGAAGGGTCTAATAATAAGGTGCTAAATCGTTCGCGATCCACTTTTAAAAATTAAGTGCGTCTAAATTATGAGTTAAATTACCACTGGGCAACCGAGGCTTGAAAAATATCGAAGTAGAGTTGCTCAAAAATTTCATCGACCAATTCATCTTCTACAGCATTTAATGTGGTAGATGACGGGTCATAATCAGCAAAAAATGCGAATGACTGCTCGATGTTGGCTTTTTCGTCTTTTGTATTGGTGAAAACCAATTGAACACTTATCGTCAGACGCATGAGGCCTGTACCGTCGGCCTGGTTGCTGTTCCCTGACGAGCTGATTGCCTGAGGTCTTACTGTGTAGTTGGCTATTTGGCCATCAAATTGTAAATCACCTTGACGCTGAACCAATTCTAGTTTGGTTCTTCTCTGAAAATATTCCTTTAAACCTTCCGTAAAGGTGTTACTGAGGTTTGGTGGTCCACCACCAGATTCATTAATGAAGTTGGAAATGGATAATGTCTTCGTTTGGGTATAATCGATTGATGCTCCGTCGAGTGAGTAAATACCACATGCTGTCAATGAGGTGAGGAGCATTAAAAGGATCGCAAGCTTAATCGATTTCATATTGCTTAATCTTTCTGTAAAGTGTACGTTCAGAGATCCCCAAATCTTGTGCCGCGTATTTCCTTTTGTTGTTGTTTTTTCGCAACGCTTTGATAATCAGTTCTTTTTCCTTTTCCTCTATCGATAAAGATTCGTCTTCTTCATGTACTATATCGTGTACATTATCATAGCTATAGTCATCCGAGTCGGTAGTGGTGGGTTGGATATAGATCGGTTCCGTAAAATCATTTTTTGTGATTTCCTCTGGAATCAGCTTTTCCTCATCTAAATTTCTAAAAAGATTGGGGTTTTCATTGATCGCGTCTTTGTCGATCGCCCCTGTCTCAAGCATATCATGAACTAACTTCTTCAGGTCGTTCATATCTTTCTTCATATCGAAAAGCACCTTGTAAAGAAGGTCTCTTTCGTTTAAGTTTTCAGAATTTTCACCTTGTCCACCTTTGTAGAGGGCTGGTAGACTAGAATTATTTTGCGGAAGATACTTTGTCAATGTATCGGCACTAATGATTCTGTCTAATTCTAAGGCAGATATTTGCTCTACGAGGTTCTTTAATTGTCTAATGTTTCCAGGAAAACGGTATCGAATGAGGATTTCCTTTGCCTGATCGTCCAACTTCACGCTTTCTACCCGATATTTTTCCGCAAAATCCGAGGCAAACTTTCTAAATAGTAAATCAATATCCTGACCTCTTTCCCTTAGTGGTGGCACAAAAATCGGGACAGTACTCAAGCGATAATAAAGGTCTTCTCTGAATTTGCCTCGCTCTACAGCCTCCGATAAATTCACGTTAGTCGCGGCGACTACGCGAACATCAGTTTTTAAGACTTTTGAAGAACCAACTTTGATGAATTCACCATTTTCAAGCACTCTTAAGAGTCGTGCTTGTGTCTGAACTGGCATCTCACCAATTTCATCCAAGAAAATGGTTCCACCATTCGTGTCTTCAAAATATCCTTTTCTAGCCTCGTAAGCGCCTGTAAATGAGCCTTTTTCGTGGCCGAATAGTTCTGAGTCGATCGTGCCCTCTGGAATAGCTCCACAGTTAATGGCAATAAATTTACCGTGCTTTCTTGGACTCAGTTGGTGAATGATTTTAGAAAATGACTCTTTTCCACTTCCACTTTCACCCGTGATTAAAACTGTCATGTCAGTAGGGGCCACCTGTGCGGCTACCTGTATGGCATGGTTCAGTTTTTGGCTGGTGCCAATTATCCCGAAACGTTGTTTTATGCTTAATAATTCGTTGTTATTCAAACCTTTGTGTTTTTTAGGATATTACGCTTCCGAATAGCGTTGCTGTCGTGCAGTCTTCAATCATTACATTCACGTATTCACCTTTCTGATGTACACCTTTGTCGAAAATCACCACCTTATTGGCTGAATTTCTTCCCTGTAATTGTTCTTCTGATCGTTTAGATGTACCCTCGATCAATACTTTCTGGACTTGACCAATATCCAGTTTGTTACGCTCAAGCGAGGATTCTTGCTGTTTAGCGATGACCTCTTGTAAACGACGCTTTTTTACCTCAAGTGGAATATCATCTTCATACTTTTTAGCCGCCAATGTCCCCGGTCTTTCTGAATAGAAGAACATGTAGGAGAAGTCATACTTTACGTAGTCCATTAATGACAACGTATCCTGATGCTCTTCTTCAGTTTCAGTACAGAAACCGGTAATCATGTCTGAGGAAATACCACATTCTTGACCAAGAATTGCTCTGATGGCATCCACACGATTAATGTACCATTCGCGACTATAGGTTCTGTTCATCATTTCCAATACCCTAGAGTTTCCGCTTTGAGCAGGCAGGTGAATGTATTTACAGATGTTTTCGTACTTCTTCATGGTGTGTAGTACCTCGTCGGTGATGTCCTTTGGATGCGAAGTAGAAAACCGCACACGTAGGTCTGGAGATACTTTTGCCACCATTTCGAGTAGATTGGCGAAGTTGATTACTTGAACTGTTTCACCTTTTCTTTCCTTTTTTTCTAACCAAGCCTTATTGTTCTCGTCTTCCGACCATTTATAAGAGTCTACATTTTGCCCTAGAAGGGTTACTTCTCTATATCCTTTGTCAAATAAGTCTTGAGCTTCTCTCACAATAGAGTGTGGGTCTCTACTTCTTTCGCGACCTCGCGTAAAAGGTACCACGCAGAATGAGCACATGTTGTCGCAGCCACGCATAATGGAAATGAAGGCGGAAACGCCATTAGAGTTTAACCTTACAGGGGCTATATCGGCATAAGTTTCTTCTCGAGAAAGGAAGGTATTCACGGCTTTTAAGCCTTCTTCAGCAGACTCTACAAGTTTTGGTAGATCTCTGTAAGCATCAGGCCCAACGACTACATCGACTATTTTTTCTTCGTCTAGCAGTTTCTCTTTCAAGCGTTCTGCCATGCACCCTAGAACGCCTATGGTCATTTCGGGCTTGTTTTCTTTTACTTTGTTGAATTGCCCTAAACGCTTACGCACAGTTTGTTCTGCCTTTTCACGGATGGAACAAGTGTTTAAGAAAACGACATCGGCACTTTCAAAATCTGATGTAGTATCATAGCCGTTGTCCTTCATAATAGAAGATACGATTTCACTATCAGCGAAATTCATCTGGCAGCCGTAGCTTTCTATATAGAGTTTCTTAGTCTTACCTGTATTCTCCTCTACAGTAGTTTGTACTGTTTCCGACGCCTCGTGACTGTTTCTATCAACAATGTCTATATCCTGAATGATATTCTCCATGAATCTACCTTCTCAAAAATTCGAGGGGCAAATATAATGCTTTTACTCCTAAAATGTGACAGATTGGCAGTCTTTCGGTAGGCTATATTTGCGTTTAATTAAGAAAAAACTGGTCGCATGAAGTTGCGCTCATAGCTTATGATACATTTTGTTTTCTCAGCATAAGCATATGCCTCTTGGCAGTCTTTATCATTCATGCTATCAATTCTATACCGCTCATAATCTGCTAGGGAAGGAAAAGTAAATAGGGCTAAAGCGATATTGTTAGCGCCTTCGGAGGGTAGAAAATAACCATTATGCTGTCCACCAAACTTATTGACCAAAGGAATCCACTTTTTAGCATATACTTCGAATTCTTTGAGTTTATAGGGGTCTATTTTGTAGTTGACGTAGCAGGTGATCATAATTTCTCTTTTCTATTTCTAGTTAAAGATGTGAATTTAAGTGCTAATACGTCTAGTCTGTTTGTACTGAATTAGATTTACAGCTAAGTTCATGTGATCGTAATATGGGACTTGATAAAAACCAGAAACAACAAATCATAATTGGCATAATGATGGTACTGGCCATCGTGTTTTGGAATACACCCTTGGTTTACCCTGTCAAACTCTTTGTTGTGATGCTTCATGAGATGAGCCATGGGATAATGGCCGAGCTTTTTGGCGGCGATATTGTCAATATTCAAATTGATTACAGGGTCGGGGGATATTGTCGATATACTATACCAGATTCGTTTTTGGCTAAAATTATGATCGCCAGTGCTGGGTATTTGGGTAGCCTGTTTTGGGGGCTTTTAATTCTGGTTTCGGCTATTCTGAGCAAAAATGATAAATACATAACCTTAATCATTGGTTTGGTTCTGATGGTACTGAGTTGGTTTGTGATTAAAACCGGAGAGACGTTTGGGATAATTGCCACGGTGGGATTTGCCCTTTTCATGTTTGCAGCATTCCGATTTTTCTCGAACGATTTTCATGATTACTTTCTAAAGTTTATTGGCCTGACGAGCTGCCTTTATGTATTGGTGGACATTAAAAGCGACTTGATCGATAGAAGTGGGGTAGGAAGTGATGCTGATGCCATTGCGGAAATGGTCGGAGTACCAAGTTTAGTAATCGGTATTTTCTGGCTTTTGCTCGCCGTTGCTTTCGTTTATTTTGCGCTGAAATACACTTACCGAAGGACAAGACGCTAATTAGCTAGGTTTAATACTTTGGCTATCTTTACGCGAGATTTTATTTATCAGACTATGTTCAAAAAGACAGTTAATATACTATTCGCAGGCTTAATCTTAGCAGGCTTTTCATTGACCAGTGCTTGTGATGGCAGTGGTTCAAGTACATCTTCATCAGATACTACTTTTCTTGAAAGTGGAGTCAAATTCACCTATTTGGAAAAGGGTAACGGACCGAAAGTAGATTCCCTAAAACGTGTGACCACCCATATTAATTTGATGGTGGGTAATGACACCGTTTGGTCCACAAGAGAGCCAGGCCAAGATGTGTTTAAGTTTTTTGCAAAAAAGACCTCTTTAATTGACGGTTTTGATGAAGCTGTCATGTATGCTAAGGAGGGGGATAGGTTATCGATTATTGTTCCGCCAGAACTTGGTTATAAGGATAAGCCGAATGGCCCAATTCCTGCAAATTCTACCCTCCATTTTGATATTACATTTCTGGAGGTAGAAAATCCTAAACAGTTTTTATCGGAAGTACTGATTCCAGTATATCAAGCAAATGGGGTTGAGGGGATGATTGAGCACTACAAAGGCTTAGATGCAGATTCTGCTTCTTACTATTTAGATATGGAAGAATGGTATAAGGTAAGTAATACGATTTACAGAACAGGGGAGTTCAAAGACGGTGTGGTACTTTGGGATTATGTGCTAAACGAAGTGAAAGATTTGAGAGGCTATTATTTGATGGCACAGGCCCACCAAAACCTTGATCAAATTGATGATGCCATCAGTTGTCTTGAAACGGGCATTGAGGTAGCGAATGATACCACTGGAATGGGCTTTGTGAAATCTTATCTAGAACAATTGAATAACCTGAAATAGGAAATATTCTAAAGACTTGAATAAAACCCGTGGCCTTGGTCATGGGTTTTTTGTTTGACGGCACTAGGTTTTGTATAAGGACTAAATCGAAATTTCTTTTTCGGGTTTAACCTTTTGCCCGATGAGTTGAAGAATGGCAGAGGCTTTAATTAAGCACTCTTCATATTCCTGTGCCGGTATAGAATCGTAGGTTATAGCACCACCTACTTGGAAGGAATAGTGCATGTTTTCTAAATCGAGAAAAAGGCTTCTAATAATCACGTTTAAATCAAAATCTCCAGATGGGGTAATGTAACCTGCTGCACCCGAAAAAATACCCCTTCTAGTATTTTCATATTGCTCGATTAATTCCATCACTTTGATTTTCGGCGCGCCCGTCATACTACCCATGGGAAAAGCCTTTTTGATAGCGTCTATCCATAAGCGATCGGGATGTATTTCTGAGGTGACCGTTGAGATCATTTGATGGACTTGTTCAAAAGTATAAATGCCAAAAATCTCTTCTACATCCACGGTTCCCACTTTCGAAGTTTGCGCCAAATCGTTACGAACTAGATCAACGATCATCATGTTCTCGGCTAGCTCTTTTTCATCGTTTCTTAAGGCTACTTTAAGGGCCTCATCCGCCTGAATAGAATCTCCTCTTCGCTTGGTGCCTTTTATAGGTTGTGAAATGAGTTTTTCACCATTCTTCTTTAAAAAACGTTCGGGCGAAGCACATAAAAGGTACTGATCGGCGAATTTCTGAAATGTAGAAAATGGTTTGGGCGAAATGTCATTTAGCCTTAGGTAAGTTTCTACAGGAGCTGCCTGCAGAATTTCCCCCCAGAATTCCTGACAATAGTTGATTTCATAGATATCACCTTCCTCAATATGTTGCCGCAATGATTCGACAACTTCTAGGTACCGCTCTTTTGACACCGATTGATTTAGAAATCCATATTGACCAATAGACTTATTGAGTGCTACTTCTGAGATTTGTTTGATTACCCAATCTGATTTTTCTGATTCGACTTCTACTTGGTCATTATTAAACGTTAGGATGTGCTCTGGTTCAAAGAAGCAAGCATTATTGAATTGGGTGTGGTTTTGATGGCTACTTGTTAGCTCTTCTAGCTCATTTTTTAAGTCATAACCCAAATAGCCAAATAGCCATGACGGTTTTTCTTTGTGAAACTCAAAAAGTCTTTGGAAAGTGTTTCCTCGCTCAGCGTTGAATAGCCGTTTGGCGCCAATAGCCAGAACCTTCGGGAAACCGCCGAAGGGGTAATCAATTTCATTGCCATTGAGTAAACAGAAATAGGAATGCTGATTTGCCCAATGAAGTGCTTTTTCTAGCGTAACCGATGAAGTATTAGTCGTCAAAGTTCTATTTATCGAAAACGCAAATATATCTTATTCAATATGGCATAAAAAAAGGAACCCTAGGGTTCCTTAATAATAATGCATTTTAAAACTTTTATTGCATGCTGCTATTAGGCGAAGCTTCGATGTCAAAGCCGATAGTTACGGTATTGTAGACAAATCTGTCTTTCGCCTTGTCTACCACAGAAGCCTCATCTTGGTACATAATACCCCATTGAGTTCTATCGATATTGAATTTTGCTTGAGCTTTTACAGTATTATTAGACATTTCCACGTGTGCAGGAATAGTAATATTCAATGTAGTTCCTCTAATAGTTAAGTTACCTGAAATGAAGTGGGTAGGGTTCTCTACGAGAATTTCACTCAATTTAGCTGGCGTATTGTCAGACTCAAATTCGTCTTTGTCGGCTTCTAACGAAGAAGCGTTAAAATCACTAACAGCAGTTACTTCAAATTTTGCTTCAGGGAAATTTTCAGCATCAAAGAAATCTGGAGATTTTAAGTGGCCTTCTAGTTTGGCTGCGCCACCTTTTCCAGCCATGTCTAGGTTTTTGATAGAGTTGATATCAATTACGATTGACCCAGCTACTAATTCGTCACCTTTTACACTGATTTCACCAGAAGTAATACCGATGGTACCGTCGTGTTTGCCGCCAGTTTTACTACCAATCCAAGTTACTTCAGAATTAGATGTATTTACCGCATATGATACGGCACTTTCTGATGAAGCAACAGCTTGAGCTTCAGATGTTTCGACTGTGCTACCTTTTGGTCCACATGCCCATGCTGTGCTCAATAAAACAGCTAGTCCGAGTGTAAGTTTGTAATTTTTCATTTTGATCGTTTATTAGATTTTTTGTCGTTTCTTTAGTTGCGCAATCTCAGAACGTTTGAAATTTCATTTTGTTTGGATTGCAGCATAGAAACTATATCAACGGTAAAAAAGTTCATGTACGTACATATAAATTTATTATGGCAGTTATAAAAAAGGTAAAAGGTGTTGATCCTCAGATTGATAGTACTTGCTGGTTGGCAGATAATGCTACGGTAATTGGCGATGTGAAAATGGGGAAGGACTGTAGCGTTTGGTATAACGCCGTGGTTCGAGGTGATGTTTGCTCCATAGAAATGGGGGATAATTGCAACATACAAGATGGTGCTGTAATTCATGGTACTTTAAATATGTCGAAAACTGTTTTAGGCGATAATGTCTCGATAGGGCACAATGCCATTGTTCATGGAGCTATAGTGGAAGATAACGTTTTGATTGGAATGGGGGCGATTGTTCTGGATAATGTCACGATTAAAAGCGGTTCTTTGATTGCGGCTGGGTCTGTCGTTTTAGCTAATACTGTTTTGGAAGAAAATTCGCTTTATGCAGGAACTCCGGCTAAGAGAATTAAGACGATTGATGAAAAATTGAAGCAAGTAATCGACAAAACACCAGAACACTATAAAATGTACACGACTTGGATATCTGATTGAGGTTGAATGCCCTATTTTTTATAACTTGAAACTATGATCAGAAAGCCAGAAATCTCCGAATACAACCCTTTCTACCAACCTTATATAGATCAGCTTCATTCTGACGAAATTGTTCCAATTCTAAAAGAACAGTTGGCGTCTACAGAAGCCTTTTTTCGAGATTTATCAGAAGATCAAGGCAATTATCGCTACGCTGAAGGGAAGTGGTCGATTAAAGAAGTTTTGAACCACATCAATGATATCGAGCGAATTTTCACCTATCGGGCTATGTGTATTGCACGAGGTGAAACCCAGTCGCTTCCTGGTATGGACCAAGATGTTTACCAAGAAAATAGCGGAGCACAATCGCGCACTTTGTCTTCACTCTTAGAAGAGTTTTTAGCCTTAAGAAAAGCGTCTATTCTGTTATTCGATCATATGACTGAAGCCGATGGTATGAAAGTAGGTGAAGCTAGCGGCTCGAAAGTAACTGTCCGAGCATTAGCAGGATTAACTGCAGGGCACTCTGCGCATCATGTAAAAGTTATTCAAGAAAAGTATTTGTAATGTTCATAGTCGACCCACACAGAGAATACGCTAAAGAAACCGAATCAAGAGTAATTATTAGATTTCAGGATTGCGATCCGTTAAAGCATCTGAATAATGCTAAATACTTCGATTATTTCTTTAACGCTCGAGAAGATCAAGTCCCTGGTTTATATGGCGTTGAAATTATGGATCTGATTCGGTCACAAGAGGCCTATTGGGTAGTTTATAACCATCATATTGCCTATTTAAAGCCTGCTAATTTAGGTGAATGGGTCAAAATTATTACTCGACTTATTTGGTTCGACGATAACACGATTGTTGTAGAGTATTTAATGCTAGATGAGTACAAAAGTCACCTAAAGACAGTAATGTGGAGTACTTTAAAGTATGTGGGGATGAACACAAGTCGTACTACCGCGCATTCAGATGAAGTCAAGGCATATTTAAATGCTATGTTATATGAAGGTGTAGATTACGATCCCGCATTATTCAACCAAAGAGTTGAAAGATTGAAAAAAGAAATTCAAATTAACATTTAAACAGAGCCATTAAGTACAGCTAAACACAATTAATATGGAATCTAATAGCGGTTTTGACCCAACTGAAATTGAAAAAATGAGGGCCGAGATAGGTTCTGATCAATCTTATGTAGTCATAGAATCAGAAGATAATTCAGATGATTTTATGAATTTTTACTTCATCGGAAAGCATGATGGGAAGGAAGTGATTTTTGATGCAGCACTTTATACACTCAGACTTCAGCATAGTAGTGAAATACATGAAATGGCCGAACATAAGGTGGCTCAAAAATTCCCTGATTTTAAGAAGATATCCTATGAAGAAGATGAGAATGGGGATATCGAACCATTAGATGATTTGGAAGAAGAAATCGGTTTATACCTTACTGAAGTAATGGATGAACTGGAAGAGGAGGATGCCATAAAAGTAAGCGAACATATTGATGTCGATGAGCATATCGATTTTGGAATAGGTCTCGACGTTGGATTAAACATCGAAAAAGTTACCCACGAGT
This sequence comes from Roseivirga misakiensis, assembly GCF_001747105.1. Lineage (NCBI taxonomy): Bacteria > Pseudomonadati > Bacteroidota > Cytophagia > Cytophagales > Roseivirgaceae > Roseivirga > Roseivirga misakiensis. The sequence goes on from NZ_MDGQ01000005.1 coordinate 1,133,635, forward strand.
CGATCGAAAAGTTTATCAAAGACTTCAATGCTGATGCTATAAAACTTGATGAAACACTCTATTCTTTTCAATTCGATCCAGAGGACTAAGTAAAGCAAGTAAGAAGTTAATCACTAGCCAGACTTATTGAGTTTGGCTTTTTTATTGATCGTCACCTTTTTGAGCTATCCCTGTTTTACTTTCAAATTGACATTGCAAAATGAAAACAACTTGGTGATTTTTGGCTTTAAGTAATAAAGTTGATATGCTCAAGATAGCTTGGTCTGAAATATATGCGCACCCCTTACCTGATAAGCATAGGTTTCCTATGGAGAAGTATAACTTACTTCCAGAGCAACTTTTATATGAGGGAACAATAGCTCAAGACAACTTTTTTGCCCCAAAACCACTCACAGAAAGTCAAATTCTCAGAACCCACGATGCCGAGTACTGGCAAAAATTAAAGGAGCAAACACTTACGCGGCAAGAGGAAAGAAGGACTGGTTTTCCACTATCCAAAGCGCTAGTGGACAGAGAGATCGTTATTATGAATGGTACGGTTATGTGTGCGCTATATGCCTTGCAAAATGGTATAAGCTTCAATATTGCTGGCGGTACACATCATGCATTTACGAATAGAGGTGAGGGGTTTTGCCTATTAAACGACATAGCTATTGCTGCTCATCATTTGCTGGATAAGGACTTGGCCAGCAAAGTCTTAGTGATTGATTTAGACGTGCATCAGGGAAATGGTACCGCCGAGATTTTTGCCAATGAACCTCGTGTTTTCACTTTTAGCATGCACGGACAATCAAATTACCCCATGCATAAGGAGAAATCTGATCTTGATATAGGGTTGGAAGACGGAACTGATGACAAAACCTATTTGTCAATCTTGGATAAGCAAATGAATTCTATACTTGATCTGTTTCAACCAGATTATATCTTTTTCCAGTCTGGTGTCGATGTCCTAGCAACTGATAAACTTGGAAGGCTAGGTATGACGATTGAAGGTTGTAAAACCCGAGATAGAATGGTTTTAGAATCTTGCAAGAGACACGGGATTCCCGTAGCAGTTAGTATGGGAGGGGGATACTCCGAACGTATCGCCCATATTGTTGAGTCACATGCAAATACTTATCGTTTGGCACAAGAAATCTTCTTTTGACAACGGTGCTTTCCTATTGCGATAGACTTACTTCAATCATTTTATTTATCTTGCACAGTATTTTTTGAAACCCATTACAATGGTCCTCAACATCGGATTGGGTTTCTAGTAAAAGTAGCTTGATGAAATTAAGAAGTATTAGAAATATTTTGTCTTTGTGCCTCATGCTAATGTTGGCTCTTTCCAGTCTAAAGGCGCAACAAACAGCACATGTGGTATTGGATAGTATCAACTCATCTTATGACGAACATTCGCCAATGCTGAGTCCCGATGGCCAAAGGTTGTACTTTACCAGAGCGGGCCACCCAGCTAACATTGGTGGAGTGCTCGATCAAGGAGATATTTGGTATGCTCAAAAATCGGGAGATGGTTGGTCAAGACCGGTGCATGCAGGACCTGAGCTTAATCATCCAGGACTAAATGGTATAGTTGGATTTAGTGCAGATGGTCAACGTCTCTATTTGCTAAACTTCTTTGACAAAACGGCAAGGGCAGGGAGTAAATTGAAAAATGGAATTGCGGTAGCTAAAAAGTCGGGCAATTCATGGGGAGAACCTGAATTGTTGCCCATAAAATACTTTTCAAATAGCTCAGCGCATATTAGTGCTACAATTTCAAGAGATGAAAGCGTGCTGATCATGTCTATCATTTCGTATAACACTGAAGGAAACGAAGACTTGTATTACTCTTTAAAAGGCGCAAATGGGGAATGGAGTCAGCCAAAAGGTTTAGGGGAGAACATCAATACCTATGCTGAAGAATGGACGCCTTATTTGGGGTCAGATAATAAGACATTATACTTTACTTCTAATGGCCATGAGGGCTTTGGAAGTAGGGACATTTTTGTAACCGAGAAACAGGGGAATTCTTGGGAGTCTTGGTCGGAACCGAAAAACCTCGGCGATGCCATTAATACCAAAGGTGTAGAACAAGGGTATGCGATACCTTTTAGCGGTACTATAGCCTATTTTTCCTCAACACAGAATAGTGAAGGTTTTGGAGATTTATTCGGTTTCCCGATCGATAAGGAAGAACCTGTGATCATCGATGCTCCTGTCGTGGACGAACCTGAGCCACAACCACAAACCGATATCCTTATTGATACGCTTGAGGTGCCTGTGCCAGATGTGGACATGATTTTCGTTATCAAGGATCAACGAACGTTAGAAGACGTTGATGGAGAGGTGACTTTTGAATATAATGGTATAACAAAAAAAGCTTCTCCCTCAGATTATGAAACGCTTGTGGATAACCGCATGTTACAAATGAGTTTTGCTCCCGGTACAGAATTGACTGTATCCATAAAAGCAGAAGGTTTTTTGAACTTTGAAAGAAAGTTTACCGCTAAAAGAGGTACTTCTAGACTACAAGAACTACTTCTCGTTGCCGAAGAAGTAGGTACAAAAGTTGAAATCGAAAATGTACTATTTAGAAGGGCTAGCGCCGAGTTTTCAGATGTTGAAACTGCTCAGAAACAGATCGATGAGCTTATCGGTCTTATGAATGCCAACCCAGGAATGGCCATTCGATTGGAAGGACACACCGATAATCGTGGTGATGCCAAACTACTCAGGGATTTATCAGAGGCCAGAGTAAAAACGGTAAGAGACTACATGATCTCTAAAGGGATTTCGGGAAGCAGAATTGAATTTGTAGGCTATGGTGGTGAAAAACCTTTGAATAGTGGTAATTCAGCGGCAGCTCGTGAGATTAACAGAAGAGTAGAATTTGTGATCATCAAGTAGCCTTGGCTACTGATTTTTTTCATAGTAATCGATCATATCACTGGTGATTCTAGCAGGACGCAGAGAATCAGCATGTAACATACACCACCAAGTACTTGCTTGAACTAAAAGCTCTTGTGTTTCTTCGTTCGTAATTCGCACAAATCGATTTGATTTTGGACCTTGAAACTCATTGATATGAGTTTGTATGAGTAATTTATCCCCTAGATAAGCTGGTTTTTTGTATTCAATAAAATGATTTAATACAACCCAAACGAAGTTTTCGAGCCATTCTTCTTTTGCTGCTTTTTCCCAGTGTCCTTTGGCAACGTCTTGAACCCATTGTAAATATTGAACATTGTTGACATGATTTAATTCATCCAAATGTTCTGCTTTTACAATTAGTCTTTGATGAAAAATCTGGGGTTCGGCCATGCAGCTATAAGTTTAAATCGGCGGGTAAAAGTATCAATAAATTATGGTGCGCTCTTCTTTTCTAATGACCAGACCATTAGAATATGTGATCTTCTGAATCCAATTTCCTAGTTCGTCATACTCATAGTAGGTCTTGAAACGGTCGACATAAGTGCCACTTGAGGTTCTTTTCTCATATTCAACCAAATCGTCATAAAGAAATACCTCTTTGAATCTGGACCTTACTTTACTCGTATCGCCATTATAGAAAAAGCCCCTTACGATCATTTTTAATGAATCGTGCGCTATTCTAACATGTTGCTCGCTCGTCTTTCCGTTAAAATTATAGAAGGTCTCTTGTTGAACCGTGGAATCTTGGAAATAAGAATAGATGGTTTCAGAAGCCAATTGATTTTCGTGATATTTTGAGGTTTTTGTCTTCCTTTCAAAGCCATCGTATTGATGGATGAAGTAAGTAGAATCTACAGGGATATATTTATTGCTTCTTCCATTTCTAGACTGACTTGATGCATCGAAATATTGATCAGAAACTAGATCGTAGTGGTCGTTGTACTTATAAACCCAAAATTTACTCAGCCGATCTACTCCACGATATTCTTCTTTTGAAGTAACTTGATAGTGGTCGTTGTACTGCACAACATTTCTGGAATGAATTTGCTCAGCATATCTATAAACAGTCTCCGTAGCAATCCTTTTTTCATCATTATAGGCGTACTCAAGCTTCTTCACCTTTTCTTTAGGGTCAAAGCGCTCTTGCCGTGTGATACGGCCGTATTGATCATATGCATTGGATTTTAAGACCTCCTTGTCTTTTACAAAATCGATATGATCCAGTGAATTCCCTTTGAAGAAATAGTGTAAAATAACATTGTCGGCAACTAGCTCACCACTCGATTTTTGATATTCATATTTTTGAATGTAGTATTCGCTAGGTGAGTTTTTTAGAAGCGTATCTATTTCCACTGCTTCCAGAAGCTCAGAATGGAAATGGGGCAACCTACTTTGTCCGTACAGGCTAAAAGATGAAAAGAGCATGAAGCCGATTAACCAGCGCATGCTCTAAAATACGGAAATCAAAGTTTATCTAAATGGTAAACTATTATTCTTCAGGTCCAAAAATGGGGGACATAGGCTAAGATAAATGGGTAATCATCTTTACCCGATGACTCTTGTCTTAATAGCCGCTTGCGGTATCGTCTCCTCGGTTATCAGCACCACCTTCAAGTTGTCCATTCGGAAGTACTAAGATGGCGTCTACCCGGCCGATTTTTCCCACCCGACGAAACTTGTGCCCCATATCCATTAATGGTTGCATACGAGCACTGTCTAAAGCTGACCTTTCTACTTGGATAACATCTGGTAGCCATTGGTGATGAAACCTCGGTGCCAGCACGGCTTCTTGCATTGTCATATCGAAGTCAACGACGTTTATAATTGTTTGGAAAACGGAGGTAATAATAGTCGAACCCCCAGGGGTTCCAACAACCATAAATAATTTGTCGTCTTTCGTCACAATGGTTGGTGTCATAGAGCTTAGCATACGCTTTTCTGGAGCGATAGCATTGGCTTCACCACCCACTAAACCGTAGCTATTTGGTACACCTGGTTTAATGCTAAAGTCGTCCATTTCGTTATTCAGTAGGAAGCCTGCACCGCCCACGAACACTTTACTACCCATACCGCCGTTTAGCGTGGTGGTGACAGAAACAGCATTTCCCCAAGGGTCTACCACAGAAAGGTGTGTAGTTTCTTCACTTTCTTGTGGGGCAGGGGCACCTGCGCTAATTTCGCTACTCGGGGTGGCCTGAGTAGGGTCAAAATCTGACATTCTGTTTTTAGTGTATGACTTATCGATTAATCCTGCTTGAGGTACTTCAAAGAAATCAGGATCCCCTAAATGTTCCGCACGATCGGCATAGGCTCTTCTTTCTGCTTCTACGATCAGGTGAATGGCTTCGGTGCTGTGAAAACCCATTTCCGATAGGTTAAAAGGCTCTACAGCGTGCAGTAGTTGCGATAGTGCAATACCACCGCTTGAAGGAGGGGGCATTGAAATAAAGCCGTAGTCGCGGTACTCACCCGTCACTGGCTTTCTCCACACGGCTTGATATTTTTCTAAGTCTTCCAAGGAAATTAGGCCGTTTCCTCTTTCCATTTCCTCAACAATCAGCTGTGCAGTTTGTCCTTTATAAAACCCATCTCTCCCTTGATCTCTTATAAGAGTGAGCGTGGCCGCTAATTCAGGAATACTGACCGTATCTCCCTCTTTCCAGCGTTGGCCTTCTTCTGCTAAAAAGAAATTGGGCTGTACAGTATTGTACTCGATGAAGTTGTTTCGATTTCCATTAAGCCCACTTGCCTCTTTGGCCGTTAACACCCAGCCATTGGCTGCTAAATCTATTGCGGGTTGTACCAAAGCTTTCCAGTCTAGTTTTCCATACTTTCTATGGGCAGCCTCCAGACCTGCAACAGTACCAGGCACGCCTGCGGCCAAATGCCCTCTTACACTGGCGCGAGGGATCACCTCTCCGTTTTCATCAAGGTACATATCTCGATCGCCGGCCAATGGCGCTTTTTCCCTGAAATCTAATGCATCAATGTCTCCATTGGCCATGCGGCTAATCATAAAACCACCGCCGCCAATGTTTCCAGCTGAAGGGTAAACTACCGCTAGGGCAAGTTGTGTAGCTATAGAAGCGTCAATGGCGTTTCCCCCTTGCTCCATAATTTGTTTACCAACTTCAGATGCCAATGGATGAGCAGATACTACCATGGCTTTATCGGCAATTAAACCCCTGTTCTCTAAAGAGACTTCAACGGTTTTTTCGCAAGCCAATAATGAGGCTATGATCAATAAGGAGAATAACTTTTTCATGATAGTATCTGCTTTAATAACTGCTTATTTCTTTCCGATCGTTCTATCGAAGAGTTTATAAATCCTTTTGTACTCGTCGGTCCAACTGGATGGCGTTGTAAAACCATGGTTTTCAACTGGGTACAATGCCATTTCCCAGTTGTCTTTACCAAGTTCTATCAGTCTTTGAGCTAGCCTCACCACGTCTTGGAAGTGAACATTTGTATCTACCATACCATGAGCAATGAGTAAGTCACCCTTTAGACCTTCGGCAAAGTAAATAGGGGAGCTTCTTTTGTAGGCGATTGGGTCTTCAATAGGTGTATTGAGAATGTTAGAAGTATATCCATGGTTGTAATGCGCCCAATCCGTTACTGATCTTAAAGCGGCTCCTGAATTGATGATATCAGGGTGCTGGAACATGGCAAACAACGTAATGAATCCGCCATAAGAACCGCCGTACATTCCAATTCTGCCTGCTTCGACATTATGCTCCTCCATCAGGTATTTGGCGCCATCTATTTGGTCAGAAAGGTCTTTTCCTCCCATATGTCGATAAATACCAGTACGCCAATCACGGCCATATCCTGAACTGGCTCTGTAATCAATGTCTAGTACGGTATAACCCTTGGCCATTAGCATATTATTGAACATGTATTCTCTTTGATAGCTACTCCACCAATAGTGTACATTTTGAAGATATCCCGCGCCATGAACGAAAATTACGCCTGCACCATTTGGATTCTCAGGCTTGTAAAGTCTGGCGTGCACGTCTGCTCCATCTTCTGCTTTAAAAGTGATGATTTCGGCTTCATGCCAATCATATTGTTTAAACCCTTCTTGTTGACTATCAGTAATTTTAGTCCATTTTGCACCAGGTTTATTTGGCTGCACATAAAGCTCGGTTGGTTTGTCTATATAGGAATAAAGGACAGCCAAAGTCTTTTCGTCTGGCGAAAGTGATACATTGTTATTACCGTCTTCTGATGTAATCTGAGTGATTTTACCACCCTTAATTGGCATACTATAGAAGTGACGAATACCTGGGTGCTTCATGTTTGCTGTGAAGTACCATTTAGAACCGTCTTTTGACACGCGTGGATTGTAGACTTCATAATTTCCATCCGTTAACTGCTTCTGAGTTCCCGTTTTGAAGTCATAAATGTAGAGGTGTGAATATCCAGATCGCTCAGATTGGAAGTAAAGTGTTTCACTATCAGGTAAGAAGCCTACCGCAAATGAACTGATGCCAGGACCTGCAATCCATGCCTCATCTCTTTGTCTATCAATAGTTTTTAGTTCTCCAGAGGCAGGCATTAGCTGCATAATCCAGCGATCCTTATTATCTCTAGAATCGAAGTTTACTACCGCATACTTTCCGTTTTCAGACCAAATAATATTGTTGGCTGATACTTGTCGAGGTTTCTTCTCCACTTTTCTGTCAGGGTAGTCCTTTACATAATCAGGCAAATCAGTGATTCCCGGTAGTTTTTCTACATCAACCATGTAAAGTGAGTCACCTTCGACACTGTAAATTCCAATTTCGCTATGACCTTGTTCTCCACCGACTTTGCTTCGTGCTCTCAAATCCGTTGTGTACCCTGTTGTGGTTACATAATTGGGTACAATCGTATTTTTTGCTGGGTTTTTCGGGGCTTTATAAACACTAAAGCTCACGAATTTACCATCAGGAGAGAGCTGTAAGTTTCTGACGTTATCCAGCTCGACACGGTCTCTTCTGTCGGCAGCCGCTTGAACTTGGTTTCCGAAAGTAGCACCTCTGAAACGGTTTCTGTTTCTAGGTCTATTTCTTCTTTCTTTTAGAATAGCTGAAGTTTCAAGTTGGTCTTTTCTCAACCATGCATCTTGATCTTTATTACCACTGTTCCCGTTAGAAGCTCTACTTCTTGAAGGTCCGTCATCGTTGCTCGAGATCGTGAAGTTGGTAAGTTGTCTCATCAATCCTGTTTTCAGGTTTACAGAAAAGAGGTTGTTATCGGCAATGTAAGTGACAATGTCATCAGTATGGAACTGCGGATTTGATTCCCTTACATTCGTTCCTGTGATCTGCGTTTCTTTTTTGCCCTTCAACTCCATCATATAGATGTCTCCACCCTTGACGTAGATAATCTTAGACTCATCTTTGTTGTAGACATATCGAGAAGGCCAGCCTTCGCTGCGATCATCATCTTTTGTCAATTCTCCTCCTGATTTACCAACTTTAAAAGTACTGGACGATTCTTCGTCCTTATTTCTCCAGGTAAAGAATATGTTTTTACTGTCTTTTGACCAGCTAACATTTGAAGGGGAGGTGCCCACAAATTTAGCCTGATCCTGCATGATTTCTTCGACTGTGAGTTCAGTCAGTGGCTTGGTTTGGGCAAAAGAAAATGTTACCCAAAGTATGGCGGTTATTGATAAGAGAATTTTGCGCATAATTTTCTAAATAGTTTAGCCAAACATAACTAAAAATGAATGGAGATTAATAGCAATTGGTATGGATGGTTTTTTCTCCATTTGGGAAAAATGTCAAGACTTTGGGACTTGAAATGAGGGACTGTCCATGAGCATAGTACTTTAAACGTGTTATAGCCATATTTTTCAACCGAATGGTGCTGGTACACTTTTAGAATAGGTTCTCGTTGAATATGAGTCCTATAACTAACAGTTTATTAATAATTGAAGATGAATTAACGACGCGCCGACTGCTGACTTATCTCTTGGAGCCTTACTATTTTGTGCATTGTGTGGAAGATGGAATGAAGGCAAAAGCTTGGCTGACGGCTGGTAACAGACCTGACCTTATTATTACTGATATCGAGATGCCGATGATGAATGGGTTAGAACTGATAGACTTATTAAAGTCAAAGTCCCGTTTAAGGTCCATTCCAGTAATTGTTATGTCTAGCTTAAACGAGAAATCAGCTAAAGCACAAAAAGTAATCAGTGGAGTGGGGGTGTTTTTGCAAAAACCGATAGAGCCAAAAGTACTTTTTTGGCGAATCGAGCAAATGCTAGCACAGACAGTCATCTTATGATTCTTCTTCCATTTCTTTAAGGTACCGATAGATGCTCGATTTACCGATATCTAGCTTATCGGCTACTTTCAATACGTTATTGTCGTATTTATCGAGAAAGTGTTTAATGATTTTGAAGGTGTAATCTCTCAAGGTCATCTCCTCTAAAAGGAACTGCCCTTCCTTTTGTAAAGCATTAAAAGTAATATCTTCTTCTTCTATCGAATGATCGTCGCACATAACCGCCGCCAATTCTATGATAGACTTAAGCTCTCGCACATTACCGGGGAAAGGGTAATTCAGCAATTTATTCTGAGCTTCTTTGCTAATCTTGATTTTCGAGAGCTTGTTTTCCTTGGCGAAGGTGTTTAAAAAATGCTCTGCGATAAGCAGAATGTCTTTCCCTCTATCCCTGAGCGGTGGGAGTTCTACTTGGATACCCAATAACCTATAGTACAAGTCCTCTCTAAAATTGCCCGCTTTCACCTCTTCAGCTAGGTTTCTGTGCGTCGCCACAATCACCCGTGTTTCGAACTTAACTACTTCATTACCACCTATGCGAGTCACTTCCCTTTCTTGGAGTGCCCTTAAAAGTTTGGCTTGAAGGTTAATGTCCATTTCGCCAATTTCATCCAAGAAGATCGTACCTCCATTAGCTTCCTCAAATTTTCCTTTCCTACGGGCTAGTGCACCAGTAAAAGCCCCTTTTTCGTGACCGAAAAGTTCGCTTTCAATTAAATTTTCAGGAATTGCAGCAATATTAACGGCTACAAAAGGCTTTTTACTTCTATCGGAATTGTAGTGAATGGATTTAGCGACAACTTCCTTACCTGTACCGGTTTCTCCGGTGATAGAAACTGTGATATTCGTTTTGACTGCTTTAGTCAATAGTTTGAAAATCTTCTGTATTGCTGGACTCTCACCGATGATACTATTATCGAATTCGTATTTCTGACCGATCTCTTCCTTTAACACCGAGATTTCCTCTTTTAGAGAGTCTTGCTTTTTAGCATTGTTCAAGGTGTTCAGTAAACGATCTTTAGTCTCGTTATCTTTGGTGATATAGTCATATGCACCGTGTTTCAATAATTCCACGGCAGTATTTATACTCTCCTGAGATGATACGACAATCACATGAATATCGGGGTTGTACTTTTTTATCGCTTTTAGTATTTCTTCCCCTGTAGTATCTGGCAAAGAATAGTCGAGCGTAATGATCGAAGGGTTTTCATGGAGATGATCAAGGCAGTCCTTTCCATTGGTAAAGGTTTTTACCACGTGATCAGGATTGAGTTCGGCTACGTACTGAACGAGTTTAAGATAAACTGGATCGTCTTCTACAACAAAGATTTTTACCGGATCAGGGATGTATTCCATGAATAAAAATTGGTTAAGCTTGGTGAAGATATTAATTATTAGACCGTAATAAAAGCAGTTCTAAAGAAGCCTCAAAAGCAATTTTCTTAAATTCAGCCTAACGAATTCGCCATGTCTTTAAAAAGCCTTACTTACAGTGAATTAGCAAAGATTGTAAATCATCGAACTGGTGAAATAAAGCTTGGTGAACAGGTCCTTACACTAGATTCTAGTGACCTGAGTGAACTAGACGCCATAAAGGCCAAGGGAGTTAAATTTTGCCTGTTGGGGATACCAGAATCGATCGGCGTGATCGGGAATGGAGGTAAAACGGGAACAGAAAATGCATGGTGGACTTTTCTAAATGCCTTCCTAAATATTCAGAGCAATAGGTTTTTATCAGGGGAAGCTTTTGTAGTGTTAGGGGAGGTAGATGTTAGAAAACTACAAGTCGATCTAGACCAAACCGACACCAATGAGGCAAGATTGCTGTGTGAAAGGGTAGATGAAATGGTGTATCCGATTATCACTGCGATTGTAAAATCAGGTTTGATTCCAATTGTAATTGGAGGAGGGCATAATAACGCTTACCCTCTTTTGAAAGGTGTTGCAATGGGCCTAAACCTGAACGATGGAATGAACGCGATAAATTTGGACGCACATGCCGACTTTCGCAGCTTGGAAGGGCGGCATAGCGGCAACGGTTTTTCCTACGCAAAACAGCATGGGTTTCTTAACAACTATTCTGCTTTCGGGCTTCATCAGTCTTATAACAGTGAATCGCTTTTAAAAAGTATGGACGAGACTGGAGGCGTAGATTATACTTTCTTAGAGGATATAGAAGACTTCGAGGCATCATTGAATGAAACAATTGCCTCCTATAAGAATCAAGGGTCTTGGGGCGTAGAAGTGGATATGGATGCCATCAAAATGATACCCAGTAGCGCGATTTCACCGTCTGGAGTGACCTTAGAACAGGCAAGGTTTTTTGTACGAAAGTGCGCAGAGAATTTAATGGTAAAATATCTCCATTTACCAGAAGCAGCTCCGACTAACTCATTAGAAGAACGAATGGTAGGGAAGGCGCTCAGTTATTTAGTGGCAGATTTTGCGAAAGCTTATCTTCAAAAGAAAAAGGTCAGCTAAATGATAGCCGAACTTAAATACTTACTCCTTTTAGACAAATCTTTGCTAAAGTGGATTCTTCCTATTCAAAAGTATTTATGGTGATAATCATTTACTGAGTTTAGTTAGTCGTGATATTTTATTCTTCGTTTAAATTAAATAAAACGTTATTTATAACATTAATAGTAAATCTATTAAAAATATATATTTAATAAATCACTATAAATAATTGATAAGTACAAATAAAATACTATCTTGTAAGAGTATGTTAAAGGGATGCTCCGAAAACCTTGTAATAGAGTAGGTAAAATTTAAATTTATTTAAATGAAAAAGTTTAAAGTAACATTTATTGGATTGACAATATTGTTTAGTATGTCGATTGCCACCAGTCTTAAATCAGAATGTACCCCTATAGAACCAGGGAGCTATGACTACGACGGTTGGTGTACTAATGTACCTGATGGTCGAGAGTGTACAGCTTGGGGACCAGGGGGGGTGCCAGTGCCAAATTGTAATTTTTAACTAGAGTAAACGAGTCATAGAATTATGGCTCGTTAAACCTTATATTCATGAAGACGAAGTTTAAAATGTTTGTTTTCTTTTTTGCTTGTTTCCTTTTGCCAGCATGTAAAAAATCAGAAAATGGTATAACCAATGTTAAGAATATAGGCATAACCCTCAGGGTTGTTGGAGAGTCAAAGTTTTTAATAGACTCGTTGACACTCTTTAGTAGCCGCTACATAAACTACGGTGAATTCGAGGGGCAAGAAACACTCGCTATTCTCAATTCTGATGCAAATAGGTTACAGGTTTACAGTGAGGCAACGGGAGAATTGATTTGGGCCTTGGATTACTATACATCCGGTGAGAATAGTATTGGAATTAAAGGTGCTTATGGCTTTTATATCGAAAATAAAGAAAGTATTTATCTTTTTGATGGATGGAAAGGTGTTTTATCTAGGGTAAATAGTCAAGGTGTTATACTAAACAGGTATGATTTTGCACCAAATGGCGTTAATACAGGTTATGCATTCCCAGTCGTGTCTACTTTAAGTCCTATTCATTACTCTAGTAATCACTTCACTTTGTATGGTATTATTCCAGGGATTTGGCGAAAAATGAGATTACAAAATGAAGTGATGCTATCCTATGATATTGAAAATGACACGTTGAGATATTCGCTTCAAAGGCCCAAATTAAATACGGAATTTAATTGGGGTGATGGACTAATGAATTTTGTTTACTATGACTTTATCGATTCTTTAGATCAGTTTATAGTAAGTTTTGCTAATTCTGAAAATTTAATGCTGATAGATAATAATGGTATTGTTCAAAAAGAACTACAAACAGAGAGTATATTTTTTGATTCTGTAGAACCTTTAATGTCAGATTATAATAGAATCCCTGACCCCGAATTGACAGAGAAGTATTTTTTTAGTGAACCAAGATATTGGGGAGTGATACATGATCCATATAGAGGTGTTACTTATCGTGTGACTCAATATCCATTCGACAAAGCACTTTTTAAAGATGGCATGAGAAAGATGAAAAGCTCTATTATTATTCTTGATAGAAATTTTCAAAAAATTGGTGAGCAGGATATTGACCCTGATGAATATGATCTTAAGATGATGTATGTAAACAAAGATGGTTTAAACATCGCGTCTAAAAAGAAATTTAAAGTAAATGAAGAGGTATTAACTTTTGACATATTTGATTTTTATGATAAGGTTAGGTAATCATCTAGTTATTGTTTTAGTATTGTTTTTATTATGTGGTTGCAGTAATAGGAAAAAGGCTCAATTTGAGAAAGTCCTTTCTGAATCAGGTCTGATTGACAACAGAATTCTTGAAGACGATCTTATCTATATTATAATTCCAGGGCAAGGATGTCCTAGTTGTTTAAAAATGGCTCAAGAGTTTTTAAAGGCCTCTAACTTTAAGCAAAGTGAATTTCACTTTATACTGACGTTCTATGAATCACGTAAGAGGCTTAAGCTTATTTATGGTGATTCAGTTCTATTTAGGAAAAATGTATATCTTGACGAAAATAGTCTCTTTCACAATGGTGGTTTTTATTCAATGTACCCTACCGTGATCAAGTATGGTCCTTCTGGTTTTAAACTCAAAAATATGGACCCAAATAGCTACGACATTTGGCGTTCATTAGAATTAGGAAGTTATGACTTTTAGTCAGGTGTCACCATTCTTAATCTTATTGCCACTGTTATTTTCGGCATGTTCAGGGCCTAATGAAGTCGAGAATTCAGTTCCATCCTCTGACGAACTACCGCAATACGACATAGACTTTAACCAAAAGCATGTTCCTCTGGTTGAATTCATGGAAGACGTGGAATTTATTTTCTTAGAGGAGACCCCAGAGTCCTTATTTGGTGGGATAAAAGAAGTTATTGTATCTGATGGCTCGATCTATTTACTAGATAGTAAGCTTATCAAATTGATGAAATTTCGTTCTGATGGTAGTTTTGTCGAAATGCTTTCAAACAGAGGCAATGGCCCCTCACAGTATCAACAAATTATTGATTTAGTCTTGAAGGAGGACACACTCATTGGTATTGATTCACGAAGACAAAGGGTGTTAAAATGGGATAGTAATTTAGGTTTTGTCGATTCGAAAAGTTTGGGTTATAGACTAAATGACTTTGTTGAATGGAATAAGGGATTCCTGATAGATATCAATTATGATTTTCTAGACATCTCTAATTTTAATATGAACAATATCCTTTTCTTAAATAATGATTTTGAAATTGAGAAAGCCGCTGTTCCTTTTCAGAATATAATGTGGGCACCAGGAGGACATCAGCTTTTCAACAAGTTTGGAGGCAAAGTTTTCTACAGGTCTAGTTTAAGTGATACTGTTTTTCAAATAGATTCAGTTACCGAGGAAATAGAACCAGCTTATCGCTTCAGTTTAGGCGAATTTTGGTTATATGGTACTGAAATTAAGACCAACGAGGAGTATATGGTGCACTACGAAACTGGCTTTCAAAATATAGAAATGTTGAAATATTTAGGTTGGTTCGAGGATGAAACTTTTATTCTTGGCCAGACATATAAAGTTCCGGATTACACTTGGTATGGCTTCTTGATCGATAAGCAAAACGAAAATCAAATTCACTACGTTGATTGGCTTCTGGGAGAAGGATATGGTAGTGCTTTTATTCCGCTGCTACTACAGGATGGTCGATTATATGGTGCGCTAGATAGAGATAAGTTTGATTTTCTTTTAGATCAAATTACAGATGAGAGCCGATCAATACTCAGAAATCCTGATTTTAAGACGGTTGACGGAGAAAACCCTGTTTTGATATCATTCAAGGTGAGATTCCCTAATTGATCTATCCAATAAAAAAAGGTCAGCTAAATGATAGCCGACCTTTCATTTTCTTACGTGGAATAAGCTTAGTCGTTGATCACGATTTTTTCGATTTTATCACCTTGTCGGATATCATCGATTACATCAACTCCATCAACCACTTTACCGAAGCAAGTGTGGTTTCTGTCTAAATGAGCAGTGTTAGTTCGACTATGGCAGATGAAGAATTGAGAACCACCAGTATTTCTTCCAGCATGTGCCATAGAAAGTACACCTCTGTCATGATATTGGTTTTCGCCATCAAGTTCGCAATCAATTGCGTAACCAGGTCCACCTGTACCGATGCCATCAGGGCAGCCCCCTTGGATAACAAAATCAGGAAGAACTCGGTGGAAATTCAAGCCATCATAAAAACCTTTTTTAGAAAGGTCTACAAAGTTTTTAACAGTGTTAGGAGCATCTTTTTCATAAAACTCCACTTTCATTACGCCTTTTTCAGTATGGATTTCTGCTGTCATTATATTTTTCTGTTATTTGACGCAAAAGTAAACTTTTCCTCCAGATGTTCAGACTTTCTAAGCGACAGAAGATTAAACTCATGAATTTTTATCCTCCTTACATAGGTGCTGGCGTAAGGGTGAGAAGCATAAGCGAAGACTTTTTGCGTGCAGAAATTGAAATGAAACTCCGGTGGTGGAATAAAAACCTAGTGGGTACGCATTTCGGTGGATCGTTAATGTCCATGTCCGATCCATTTTATATGCTTTTACTGTTTGAAAAATTAGGAAGAGATTACATTGTTTGGGATAAAGCGAGCACTATCAAGTTTAAAAAACCAGGTAAGGGAAAAGTGACTTGCGTTTTTGAAATCACGGAAGAGTTTGTAGCCCAAGTAAAGGCAGAAGTTGATGCTCTCGGGAAAAAAGACTACGTATTGCCTTTAGTCATCCGAAATGAGGCCAATGAGGTAGTCTGTGAGTTAGAAAAAACGATCTACGTTCGTAGAAAGTGATTACTTGTTAAAGTGATATAAAAAGATAAACTCTCCTGTAAAAGCAGGTTTAGGATTATCCTTGATTTCCAGCTTTACATTTAATTGGCATTTAGTAATACCCCTTAAATCTGCCAAAGAACTAAGTTTTACTCTCAATCTTACTTCTTGATCAACTTTAACTGGTTGATTGAATTTGAGTTTTTCAATCCCGTAATTGATCATCATTTTAATGTTTTTGATCTCAGCTATCTGTTCCCATAAATAGGGAAGTAGCGATAGGGTTAGGTAGCCGTGGGCAATTGTACTGCCGAAACCACCCTCTTTGGCTGCCCTTTCTGAATCAATATGAATCCATTGATGATCAATGGTAGCATCTGCGAACGCTCCGATGCGGTCTTGGTCAATTTTTAAGAATTCAGAAACCCCAAGCTCTTGCCCGATGTACTGCTCAAATTCAGCGTGACTATGGATAATTACTTTTGTCATTCTAAGTTCAATTACTGGTTAACCGTCTTGTAAGATAATTTTAAAAACAGGGAATGGCTAAAAATTCAAGGTCAATTGGTGACCTTTTTTTACTACACCTATTTCCTTATCACCAAAATTAGAACATGTAATCCCTAATAACCTAACACCTGACGGAAATTGATCCCAATCTATTTGCTCTAATAATCCAAATGAAATTTCTATCAACCGATCAAAACTATCAATTTCCTTTGTAACCGATTGACTTCTTGTGATTTGTCTGAAATCTTTGAATTTCACTTTAAGGGTAAGAGTTTTGCCGAATTTTTCAGCTTTTTTCAATCGATTCATCACCGTTCGTGCAATCGGCTCCAAAGCGAGCTTCATATCGACCAATTCTATCAAGTCGTAATCGAAAGTGTTCTCTGCCCCGAGCGATTTTCTAATCCGGTTGGGGTTTACAGGTCGCTCATCGTTTCCCCGAACTATTTCATAATAGAAACTACCCGATTTACCGAAGTGTGCTGTAAGCGCTTCTTTAGACCATGCTTTCAATTCCAGACCCGTTTTGATGCCAAGGGCCTTCATTTTTTCCGCTGTGACTTTGCCAACCCCAAAGAATTTTTCAATTGGCAGTTGCTCTAAAAACACTGTTGTCTTCTCAGGTCCAACCAAAGTAATGCCATCAGGTTTATTGTAATCGCTGGCGATTTTTGCAATGAATTTGTTCGTAGAAATTCCTGCAGAAGCTGTCAGTCCAGTTTTTTCCTTAATGTCGTTCCTGATCGCCTTGGCAATCATGGTGGCCGATTGCATGCCTTTTTTGTTTTGCGTTACATCTAAATAAGCCTCGTCCAATGAAAGCGGTTCTATCAAATCAGTATACTGCTGAAAAACCTCATGGATTTGATTAGAGACTTCTTTATAACGTTCAAACCTAGGTTTGACGAATATGATGTTCGGGCACTTATGATAAGCAAGCGTGGAGGGCATAGCCGATCTCACACCAAATTTCCGAGCCTCGTAGCTGGCCGCTGCCACAACACCTCTCTCTTTACTACCACCCACCGCCACGGGTTTTCCTTTTAGCTCAGGATCATCACGCTGTTCTACGGAGGCATAGAACGCATCCATATCGATATGAATTATTTTGCGCTGAACTGTCAAAGAGTTTCGATTTTCAATATCAAATTTAGCGCAGAAATATTGAAATTAGTGTCCTAAACTTAATGAGCATTCATTGGTTTAGTCTTTAGATAGACAAGAGTTCTGCATAATTATGGATAAGAAAAAGAAGATTTTTGTTGTGGTAGCCATCCTCTTTATTGTCGCTACCATCATTGTTGGTTATGATATTTCAAGGAAAACATCTTTTCCAGGGTCAAAGAAGTATTTGAAAGAGTCTATTGCGCCGTCCGAGAATGTTGAAAAAGACTCGGTTGAAGTGAAAACAAAGTAGTGTAATATTTACTTAATAGAAGCAAAGAACGAATTGTGAGTAAAGCAGGTAAGAAAGTAGATTTAGATCAGATTGATATGGACAGGCTGGGAGATATGGTTACTTCCAATCCAGGGACTATTGCTTTTCCGCATACTGTTGGCGGTGCTATGATTAAACCTGAAGACAAAGGTAAAATCAAAGGGCTCGCCGTGTCTGCCATGTATGAGCAGACGGACATGAATATGAAGCAGATCTATGATCAAATGCAGCTTTTGGCTCAACAGGCTAAGGCGCTACAAGATCGGGTAGATGTTTCAGAAAGAATTTATCAAGCTCAAATGAACTTTCAACCTTTGATCAGTAAGGTTTATCACTTGTATGAATTAGAAGATGGAAAGGATACCCTATCGCTCATTGGTCCAAAGGAGTGGGGTAGATCCAAGCCATTTAAGAAGTATATCGCTACAGTAAAGCTTCTTGCAGATCATACCTGGGACATTCTAGAAAAAGGAGAGGGAACAATCTGATTTAGATCAGATGCACTTTCTGCTCAGCTATTGGAATAACCCGTTCACTTGGTAATTCACCTTCTCTAACATAAAAGCATAATCTTCTACATTGGCGACAAAATCTAGATCGTTCACATCGATCACGAGTAGCTTGCCCAAATCGTAACTGCCTATCCACTCTTCATAATGCTCATTGAGGTTTTTGAGGTATTCAATCCGAATTAATTCTTCGTAAGCCCGACCTCGTTTTTGAATGTTAGCGACAAGTTTTGGTATATCGGCCTTCAAGTAAATCAATAAATCAGGAGCTTTTACGTGCTTGATCATGGACTTAAATAACTCCAAGTAGTTATGATAATCGCGTTCTGCGATATAGCCTGACTTGTAAAGGTTAGCGGCAAAAATGTAGCAATCTTCGTAAATAGTTCTGTCCTGTATGGTCCCTTTGAACTCAGACTCGCGAATTTTGGCCACTTGATTAAATCGACTGTTTAAGAAGTATACTTGTAGGTGAAAAGACCACCTTTTCATGTCTTCATAAAAATCCTTCAAATAAGGATTATCTTCTACCGACTCTAGTTGGACATCCCAATTAAACTGCTTGCCCAATTTCTTGGCAAAAGTGGTTTTTCCCGAACCAATATTTCCTGCGATCGCTACGTGCATTACTCTTTGCTTGAAATACGAAGTTATGGGTTGAAGACGGACTTTGAAGTGCTTTTGAACAAAAAAAGATCTGCGAGACAGACCTTTTTTTATTAACACCCAATAAATATGATTTGATAAGAATCATCCAAAAGGTAGTTATCTACTTTATCCTAATAATAAACTAAAGATTAATAAACTGTTACCTTCCTAGAAAGTCGCCCTGAGAGAAACTATGGCATTAAAACCTGGCGCACTAATTCCCGAGGAATAAGTTCTGTAGTGTGTATCTAGTATGTTTTCTAAGTTGATATTGATCGTAAACCGATCGTTGAGTTGGTAGGAATTATTAATATTCAATGTGCTCCAAGGCAGGGCTCCGTCTGCTGTATAAAGGAGTGGTTTATTCTGCTCGGATGGTGCCAAATCTTCAAAGGCAATTCCGCCACTGTATCGCAAGATAATGCTCGAAGTAAATTTCTTCTGACTCAATGTAACGCTTGTTTCTCCAAAGAGAGGGGCCACATGGCGAAGTGGAAGGTTTTCGATTGTGTCTTCTCCCTCTGTGTAAGTAAAGCTGCTTTTAAGCGTAATATTTTGATACAATGGAGCGCTTAAATTGAAACTAAAACCCCAAATAAATGCTTCACCCACATTGACTTCTGCAAAGACATTACTCAAGATGCCGTCGTATTGGATTTGGGAGGCACCATTAAAGGTAAAGGGTCTTCGAACCAAAGCGTCCCTTAGGAAAGAATAGTAATTAACAAAGTCTATTTTCAACCCAGACTTAAACTGTCGGCTAATGCCATACTCTATATTGTAACTGGTTTCTGGTTTTAGGTCTGGATTAGGCACTACGATCGACCCGGGTTCAGAGTCAAATACTTTGCCTATATCGTCAACATTTGGAGCACGAAAACCGCTTGAAAGTAATGCATTCAGTTTCCATCCCGCTTGTGGCAAGAATACGAGGCCAAGGTTTCCCGTCAAACCACCGTTACTTAGGTCAATTTCATCGAATGGGAAATTAAAAAAAGTATCGTCCACAAACTTTGAGTTCAGTGTGATATAACTGTAACGCAAGCCAGTAGAAAGGATGAGTTTATCATTGAGGTGATTTTTAGTGCTGATATATGCTGCTAAACTGTTATAGTCACTACCACCATCTGGGTAACGAGTACTAGTGGGTGATACTTCCCCTGTAGATATATTGGTTTGTTCTGCAGTAGACTCGACATCATTTAAGACAGCTTCTATCCCGTAATAGAGTTCTCCTGAAAGGCCGTATGATTTCTCGAAATCCAGATTGAATGACAGTATTTGTACGTTTTCGCGACGCGACCTGAGTATATCACTTCCAAAACGCCTGTCGTTTCTGCTTTCTACCACACGTTGCAAGGCTGTGGTCATTTTAAGCTGATCAAAGAACTTGGTCGGATAAAAGAAACGAGATTGTAAGGAATGCATCTGCCATTCCTGTGGTCCATAATACCATTCGGCGTTGGTAAGATTGCCATTGGTGCGATCAGTCAAGCGATCGTATCGAGGAATATCAGAAGAGGTAGAGTGGTGTAGCGAATAAGTAAAGTCGGAAAATGACCCCATTCGCCAGCGAAATTTTTGAAGAATATTCCACTGATCGTATCCAGAGGCTATCTGGCGATTAACATTTTCGTTTTGAATTATTCGATCTTCCCCATTAATTCTTTCAACATATTCGAATCGTTTTCCAAAATCAGGAAAAGCATCTGTTCTGTTACTACCCGTTCTTAAATCATCAAAGTTGTTGTAGGTAACGCTGGTAAAGGATGCAAACTTGGGCAAGTTCAACTCTAATTGTAAGTTGCTTGAAACGGCATTCGCAGCAGAAGCGTATCGTGTAAATCCTGAACCTTGAATTGTGGCACCTTCTGGTGAAAAGCTCGGGCTTTTTGAGTGAAAATCCATAACACCGCCTAGGGCATCGCTACCATAGATGACCGAACTAGGGCCAAAAACTACCTCGGCTTCCTGTAGATTATTGGGGTCGAGTGTGATGACATTTTGCAGGTTTCCACTCCTAAATATGGCATTATTCATTCTTACTCCATCCACTACTATTAGTACTGAATTAGCCGCAAAACCCCTGATCATAGGGCTTCCACCGCCTAGTTGACTCTTTTGTACAAAAACTTGCCCGCTCATCCCAAGTAAATCGGCTGTAGTGGCTGGTTCAGCACGCGCAATTTCCAATGCACCAAACTCTGTTATTCGCTGAGGGATTTCTAGTTTGTTTTGTTCCCACTTATTAGCCGAAATCACCACATCTTCCATTTCGATGATCTCTTCCGTGAGGCGAATAATAAAATTGAGCTTTGCTAGGTCTTGATATTTTACCTCCTTCGGACGAAAAGAGGGGTGCCGTATAAGTAAAGTGCTGTTTTCCGTAAAGCCTTTTAAGCTTGCTAACCCAGATTCGTTAGTGATAGCGGCTCTATCGCTTTTGTTTTCTTGGATTGTGGCTCTTGGTACTGGTCTATCATTTTTTTGATTGACGACAGTAACCGTCTGAGCATACCCAGTAAAACCTATAAACAGCAGGCCGGCAACCAACAACTTCTTTATCCAACGTAACATTCCGATTTTTCTGACCGAATTTTAGGCGATTATATGGTGTCTACAGTTAATTTTTATTGATTGCGCAAATATACCTCATTAGATGCCCACAGTAGAATCAAATTATAAACGCCCGCCATTTTTTTATGTCAATGGACACTTCGAGACCATAATCCCGAGTATGACTCGCAAAATAAAGGGCGTGGTTTATCAAAGGGAGCAAATTGAAACTCCAGATGATGATTTTTTAAACCTTGATTGGGTAAAAAACAGCAACAAACGATTACTTGTTATTTCCCATGGCTTAGAAGGTGGGTCAGATCGACATTATGTTACTGGTATGGCGAAGCTTTTTCAGGAAAACAATTGGGATGTTTTGGCATGGAATAACCGAAGCTGTAATGGTGAAATGAACCGACAACGAATCCTTTATCACCATGCGGCAAGTTATGACCTCAGATCGGTAGTGGATCACGCTGTAAATGCTCATGACTACGAAGAGGTCTGTCTAGTCGGGGTGAGCATGGGGGGAGGCCAAACGCTCAGGTATTTGGGGCAAGAGGCCGAATTTGGTCTGCCAGAAGCTGTAAAAAAAGCCGTGGTCATTTCTGTGCCCTGCTCATTGCCAGAAAGTGTGGATACACTCAGCCTGAAAGGAAATAGAGTTTATGAGAAGCGTTTCTTACAGAAGTTAAAAGAGAAGGTAAAGGCTAAGGCGATCCAATATCCAGATATCGACGTTTCAGGTCTTGACCAAATAGAAAAACTCGAAGAATTTGATGAACGTTATTCTGCACCCTTGCATGGGTTCAAGAATAGAGCGGCATTTTACGAGCACTGCAACCCATTTCCGTTTATCAAGAAGATTACTCGAGAACTCTTGATTCTAAATGCCTTAAATGACCCCTTGCTCATAGGAAACTGTTTCCCTTATGCCTTGGCTAAGTCAATGCAAAACCTTTATCTGGAAACTCCCGAAAGGGGAGGACATGTTGGCTTTGCCATACCTAGGCAATTACATACTTATGCTGAAAAAAGAACACTCGAGTTTTTCGAAGAGGGATTGACCGTTTAATCGATTCTGATTATACCCTTAATCTGTGCCTGGATGTTTTTTAACGGTTCAAGGTTATACTCTCATGTGCAGGTTTATTCAACCTTAAACTTTTCATTTTTACAGTCTAGAATCACTTTTTGGTTAATGAATAGCTTATTTCCAATCATACCTTCCATCCCAGATAATCGCATAAGCATATTCTGAGTCGCAGACGTACCTTCAATATAAGTTACCTCTGATAGCTTAAGGCGCTTGTTTCCGATGTCTATTTGTTTGTTTGCAGGTCGAGTTTTGACTGTCAATGTATTTCCCCAGGAGTTTCCAGCACTGGTCGTAATTTTCCCGTTTTCATCTCCATAGGCAAGCCAACTTTCCTGGTTTGTTACTAGTTCAAAAGCACTTGTCCCAGAATCATATAAGAGGTTCAATTCCTCTTGGTCAATTGTGGCTGGTAATAGAATTCTTCGCTTGTTAAAATTGAAATCTGAAAAATTAGATAATTCGGCATCAGAAAAACTGGACCTAAAAGAGCAATTGCGGTTTTCGAAATCTAAGGTAACCGTACGTTTTTCTAGTAAATCAGTGCCAATTGTTCCGATGATTTTTAAAGTCTTTTTATTATCCCAATCTATAGCCTCACCAAAGTCTAATAGTCTGAATTTATCGGATGAGATTTTCATTTCAGCCATTTCGATAACAAGATCAACCTCATCTGTTTCTTCCTGAAATTTGATGTTTTTGGAGTATTTTGAATGTAGGGATTTCAGTGGTTTTGAATAAAACATAGTGTATGTCGACCCCAAATCGAACTGCATATACATTGTTTCAGGAATTCCGCTAATCTTAACGGGTAAAAGCATGGCAGAAATGTCACTAATTTCATTGGCAACCCATCGTATTGGGACTTCTTTTGCAGTGTTTTCTATGGTTAAATAATTCTTTGGAGGAGAAAACTTCTTGTTGAAATATATGTAACCTCCAACACCAAGTACGATGATAACGGTGAGTGTTATCAAAGCTATTTTTTTCAAGATCTTCATTGTCGTTTTTTCAAAAATCAAACAACGAGGCAGCTTTGAGAAAAATAGATCCCGACAATAATATGACAATGATATGACAGCGCCTACAAAAGCCTCAGAATCGGCTTGATTCGCAATTCTGATCTGTCGTTCAAGCTAATGGCATTTTTTAGGAAAATGAAAAGATTAATACCAATTGATACCAATAAGCAGATCGTAATTAACGGAAGTTCAATCGATAACCAGTGTTGAATGAAGGGGCTAACAATCAATATAAAAGAGGTGACAACACTCCAGAAGATTTGAATGTTTATGATGTCCTTACCTATTCGTTTGGTACGCTCATCTTCACTTTTATTCGTTAAAATTATAGGAAGCACTATGTTAGCGAAAGGGAGAATTAAAAAGGATAAGGTTGAAATATTGATGTATTTAACTTTCTCAAGGTCTGCTGTATGATTCAAAAGTTTATCCGGATCAATACCAAGAGCATTTGACAATGACGTTAATGTATGGCCTTTAGGCAGGCTGCCCTTTTCAATTCTTTGAATGGTCCTCAATGACAGACCTGATTTTTCGGCAAGTTCAGTTTGCGTTAGATTACTCTTTTCTCTATAATGTTTAACATTGTTTTCCATTAAAAGCTCTCTTCAATTGTCGCCAAGCATGGGCCTATCAAGCATGTTTCGGTTTTGGTTGGTTAGCCTATATTTTATTCTCGTTGTTGCCTGTAATTTTTATTTCAAAATTGAAGTGGTCTACTTTTTCACTTTCCCCAAAAGTTGATTCATAAAACTTAACGGCTGATTCATCATCGGAGTGAGCTTCAACGAAAATTCCCTCAATTCCATTTTTGACTGAATAATCCTTCAAGTATTCAATTAATTGCTTGCCAATACCTTGGTTTTGAAATTTAGTTTTGACGGCTATATCGTAAATATATAACTCGCTTTTGTCAGTGTAATACTTTGCTAGTTCATAGGCAGTCAATCCACCAATAATCTTACCTTGCTTGACTGCAACAATGGCTAAAAAATCGGCTTTTTTTAATAATTTCTTCAGTTGCCTGTCCGAAGCTACTTTGTTATACTCATCGAAAACTTCATTAAATAGTATAACGAGTTCTGATAGTCTCTCGAATTCATTTTCTTCTAGCTTGGAAATGATTAGACTGTCGTTCATATTAATGTTCAATTTCTCGACACTGTTATCGTTGAAAGTTGTCTAAAAGTTTAGGAATAACCAACTGAATCTAGAAGCTCAATCGAATAATTATCTTAATTCCGTTCGTTAACATTTCATCGATCGCTTCCAAAATAGGCGGTAAGGATCGTGAATAGTCAGAATTTCGCGCTAAAGAGCACCGGCAAATGATCAGAAACCCAGAGTCCATTAGTTCTTCTATCATCAATATGGGTCAGGCTGATACCAGTCGCATTTCTAAAGAAAATATAATCAATCCGATCTTCCAGTTTGGCAGAGGTATCAAAGCCACTGAAAGTCCCGATAGGCCCATAGAAAGGTTTTTGGCTACTGCTAAAGCCGTCTGATAGGTAATTTGTGATGTTCTGAATGGGTTTACTGTCAGGTATTGCATTAAAATCACCTGTGAGGATTATTGGAGCCTTATCCTGTGTCAATGCTTTGATTTTTTCGATGATCAATGTTGCTGACTTTTCTCTTGCCAATTTCCCTCTATGATCGAAGTGGGTATTGAAGAACCAGAAAGTGGCCTTAGAGTCTTTTAATTGAAATTGGCCATAGGTGCAAATTCTCGGCAAAGCGGCATCCCAATCTTTACTGACCCTATCTGGTGTTTCTGATAGCCAGAAGGTGCCTTCTTTAAGTAGATTAAGTTTCTCCTTATTATAGAAAATTGGACTGAATTCACCTTTTTCTTGACCATCATCTCTGCCAACTCCGATATAGTCGTAGGTGCTTGACGATTGACGGATAAAGACGACTTGATCTAACAACGCTTCTTGCAAACCAAAAACCAAGGGTTCATAATGATCGATTAGATTAACCACTTCACTTTTTCTTTCATCCCACTTATTCGCTCCATCATTTGGGTTGTTGTACCGGATGTTATAGGACATAAAAGTGTGCCCCTGAGCGGTTGCAGTCTCTTGGATTGAAATCGCGAATAGGATAACCAGTGATAAGAAGGTGTGCTTCATATCACAATATATCGAATTTGAAATTTTGGCTAAATCGACTTAGAACCTTTTTAGGACTAGGTCACTCACGGTATCGCCAATCGCCAAAGAAGAAGTTGCTGCAGGAGAAGGGGCATTACAAACGTTAATGGCATGTTTGGCCTCGATGATGGAAAAATCATCCAATAAACCACCAGTTCTATCGCAGGCTTGTGCGCGAACCCCTGCACCGCCATCAACAAGGTCTTTTTCCTGAATTTCAGGGATCAGCTTTTGGAGTGCCTTGGTGAAAGCTGCTTTCGAAAACGAGCGATACATTTCACCAAATCCAGTTTTCCAATATTTCATGGCCACTTTCTGAAAACCAGGCCACATTAGTGACTCCATTAGTTCCCCTAAATGGATTTGAGATTTTTTATAGCCTTCGCGTCTAAAAGCTAAAACCGCATTTGGACCTGCTTCTATACCTCCATTGATCATTCGAGTATAATGAACACCTAGAAAAGGGAAGTTTGGATCAGGCACCGGGTAAATCAAATGTTTTACTAGATACTCCTTTTCGGGCACTAGCTTAAAGTATTCTCCTCTAAAAGGGATGATCTTTAGGTCCACTTCATCAGAGGTTTTCTTAGCCAGACGATCGGAGTATAACCCACCACAATTAACCACAAGAGTGGTCTCAAATGATCTTTTAGAAGTCTCTACCATGGAGTGGCTTTGGCTATCCTTAATGTCGATTACTTTTTCGCCCAAGAAAATTTCACCGCCAGCTTCTCTTATCTTTTCAGCATACTTTTCAGCAACGGCCACATAATCGATTATACCTGTGTATGGTACTTTCACCGCCGCAATACCGTTCACATGCGGTTCGATTTCCTTAAGCTGTTCAATGCTGATTTTCTCTATTTTATCTAGGCCGTTCTCTAAACCTCTGTTATAAAGGTTATCCAAGAGCGGTTTTTGAAAATCATCAGTGGCTACTACTACTTTTCCGCAAAGCTCGTAAGGAATCTCTTCCTTATTACAGAAATCGAGTAGCATATTGTATCCGTGAATACAATTTCGGGCTTTAAGACTTCCGGGTTTGTAATAGAGGCCAGAATGGATAACACCGCTATTGTTGCCAGTTTGGTGCTTGCACAGTCGATCTTCCTTCTCGATTAAAGCAAGTTTTAACTTTGGGTTTTTAAGTAGGCTTTGATGAGCTGTTGCCAAGCCTACTATACCACCACCAACAATTATGATGTCGTACTTCATAGACTAATTAAAAAGGTAAATCATCAGATTCATCTGATTTTAACCAATCTGGCTCGTCTGATGATGCTGGAGGAGGAGGTGTAGCACCAGTCGGGGCATTGTTTTGTGGAGCTGCTTGACCTTGGTCGGCCGTAATTCTCCAAGCCTGTAACGAAGTAAAGTATTTGTCTACGCCTTGAGGATCAGTCCACTTTCTGCCTTTAAGATTAAAGCTAACATTCACGTTTTGCCCTTCAGAAAAGCCATCTAATTGGTCACATTTGTCTTGAATACACTCAAATT
Organism: Roseivirga misakiensis; assembly: GCF_001747105.1. Classification (NCBI taxonomy): domain Bacteria; kingdom Pseudomonadati; phylum Bacteroidota; class Cytophagia; order Cytophagales; family Roseivirgaceae; genus Roseivirga; species Roseivirga misakiensis. Next base: position 1,161,057 of record NZ_MDGQ01000005.1, read on the forward strand.
TGATCAATTCTGGGTATTGAGGATTGTCAGCGTACTCTACAACAAACTCTCTCTTTCTAAATGACGCACTTACCTGTTGGGTTGGGAATATCTTTTCGACTTTCGCTTTAATTTCCATAGACTAAAATTTGCCCAAAGCAATTGAATTCTGCGGGAAGATGCAAGCAGCAAAGGAACAGAATAAGGCATTCGTTAAACATTTCTCAATTACGATTGTCATAAGGCTGATCAAATAGAATATTTGAGGCTCAAAGACGTTTGAGAAACGGAAATTATAGCCATATTTGAACTTCGACTAGATGATTCTTGAAGGCAACTGAGGAATTGAAAAGACTAACACTACTTCTACTCTTACTCATCTGTACATTTGGCGCTAACGCTCAGGTGACTACCGAAGGCAGGGACTTTTGGTTTGGCTTCATGCAAAATTTTGACCCTAGTGCGCCTTCATCCTTAGAGATATTTCTAACGAGTAAAGAACGTGCTGAAGTAGAAATCTTTATTTACACAGATTCTAGGACGATCACTATTACCGTAGAACCTGGTGTAACACATCGTGAAGTTATTGCCTCACTAACCGATAATCCATTTGCAGCTTCAGGTTCGGCTCAGTCTCAACGACGGGCTATTCGTGTTACCTCAGATGTCGATATTAGTGTTTATGCCCTGAATAGCAGAAGTAGAAGCGCCGATGCTGCTGTAATACTGCCCGTTAATACACTCGGAAATCAATATTACGTTTCTGCATATTGGGAAGAATATCCGACGGGTGATAATTTTAATAGTAACAACAATGGTGAACAAGATAGCCCATCTTCTTTTCTCATTGTGGCCGCCGCAGATGATACACAGATTCAAATAACTCCTTCAGTCAATGCAAGAGGTTTTAATGCTGGTCAGACCTATGATATTACCCTTAACCAAGGTGATGTTTACCAAGTACAGGCCGATGGCGACCTAACCGGTACGCTCATAGAGTTAAACAATGACAATACAACCGAGTGTAAGAATTTTGCCGTTTTTGGGGGCAACCAATGGGGAAGAGTCACAGGAGGTGACGATTGCCAATCTGGGAGTGATATTGGAGGGTTTGCTGCCGATCATTTATATGAACAAATGTTCCCAGTAAGTACTTGGGGCGAAAATTATATTGCCGCACCTTATGAGTTAAGAACGGCCTATGTTCTACAAATCACTGCGGCTGAAGACGATACACGAATTGTAATCGGTGGTGATGTGATTAATCTCGACGCCGGTATGACGGAGAGAAGGTTAGAGACAGATGTTGTAGGGATTTTTGCTGATAAACCAATACAAGTTGCTCAGTTTAGTCAGGCTTTAAGCTGCGATAACAATACAAACGCCGGACCGGGTGATCCGTTTATGATCATGCTAAGTCCTAATGAACAAAAGCTTACACAGATTACGTTTAATGCATTGACAGCCAATGTGATAGACAATTACTTTGTAACTATTATTACTGAGACGGCACATATTGGTGATCTTACCCTTGATGGGAATACTATCCCTTCGACGGACTTTATTAGTGTTCCAGGTTCCGGGTTCTCTTACGCTAATGTGGGCATTAATATCGGTGAAGATTATACCTTGGTTTCCGATGCTGGCTTTATTGCGTACATCTATGGATTCGGCAATATTGAGTCATTTGGTTATGCAGCTGGAGCATCCTTAGAAAACTTGGATTTGGTCATTGTGGGAGACGACCCAGAGATCGCCCTCATTGATACAGAGGCCTGTGTAAATAACGAAGTAGAATTTACACTTGATTTTGAAGTGCCTGCTGGAGAAGATCCACGTTTCGATACATTTGAATGGGATTTTGGAGATGGAAGTTTAGTCGTTTTAGGTCAAGATGTGGTCCATACATACCTAGCTCCCGGGGAATACAACATCATGGTGCGAGCATCTCAAGGAGGTGCCTGTGGTAGTTCTGAAACAGTTGTGAAAACCATTACTGTGATCGATAATTTTGTAAATGCTATCAATGGGCCAAGTTCAGTTTGTCCGGATGTAACCGATATTGAATATGTGGTTGACGGTTTTTCTGAGCAGACTTATGTTTGGGAGATCCAGGGTGGTACAATTACACCAACCGCTGATAACAATCGAATTTTAGTAGACTGGGGAGTTGCTCGAGACGACGCTTTCTTAAAAGTGGTCGGTATTAATGAGTTAGGTTGCGAAACAGACACATTAACACTCGATGTAATAATCAACAAAAGACTTGAACCCGCCCTTCCTCAAAGTAATGGCTTCACTGCCAATGAGGTCTGTTTTACAGATTTTAACGAGGTGACCTATTTCACACCGCAAACCAATGGATCGGAATACGAGTGGTTTATAGAAGGAGGTACCATTCTTACGGATAACAGTTTAAACGAGATTAGAGTCCAATGGCCAGGTCCAGGTACTGGAAAAATCTGGTATCGCGAGTTTAATCCTGCCATTTCTGACTGTGAAGGATTCTCTGATGAATTGGAGGTAATTATATATCCAGAAATAATATCTACCCCTACCATTACTAATGCCTTGTGTAACGGCGACGCTAATGGAACAATAAGTCTTACATTATCAGGAGGAAAACCCGGTAATTATAGCGTTTCATGGAGCAACGGTATGATGGGTCAAGATATTACAGGCTTGGCTGCAGGTGATTATGTGGCCACTATTACCGATGCCTTAGGTTGCGAGATTATGGAAACATATACTGTCACGGAACCAGATGTACTTGCTGTAAGCGATATGCAGTTGAATCCGGTAAGGTGTTTTCAAGAATCGAATGGTAGCGCCCTGATATTAGTGGGCGGCGGTACCACTTTTGCCAATGGAGATTATAGCTACAGTTGGACTGGCCCTAACGGTTTCAATACATCTACCAATACGGGTCAAATCAACGGGTTAAGGGCTGGAAACTATCTAGTCGATATAGTAGACGCAAACGGCTGTGAAACTTCGGCAACCTTTGTTATAGATGAACCAGCGTTGTTAGAACCAGATTTAGAGACCTTGATCAACGAGCCGATTTGCCCTCAAGCTTCTGATGGTACCGCGTTTATCGATGCAAAAGGCGGAACACCTGACTATCAGTTCTTTTGGAGTAACAACAGTTCTGTCGATGATCGAACAGCCTCAAACTTAAGTAAAGGCCGATACACCGTTAGGATTGTAGATGCAAATGGCTGTGAAACATCTTTGGCGATAGAGGTGGAAGAACGTTTTCCAAGAATATTTATCCCTACAGCATTTAGTCCGAACGGCGACCAAACGAATGATGTTTTTGCACCAGTTACGGATTGTGCCATTCGCTTTTCCATGCAAATCTATAACAAATGGGGAGCCGTTATTTACTCAACTGATGATGTAAACGACGGTTGGGACGGGAATTTCGAAGGGCAGGAAGCACCTAGCGGTAAATACTCATACGTAATTTTCTACGCAGGTACCCTCAATGATGTCGCTTTTGAAGAAACTTATAGAGGTTCAGTTAAGTTAATTCGATAAGAATTACTGAAAGTCTCTTGTCTAAGGTTCCAGAGTTATTTAGTTGTTCTTAAACAGAAGCTTTTTCCTTAAGCCTCGTTAATAAATCGCGTGAATAAATTCTTTTACATACAGGGTATTGCTGGTAGGATACAATTCATATGTATGCTGACCTTGTTCTGCGGCCTATCTGCTGTCGGACAAACCACTACTGTAGGAAAGGAGTTCTGGTTAGGTTTTACGGAAAATGACTTTATTCCTGGGCACTCTCTAGAAATCTGGATTAATGCCGAAGAAAGAGCCAATGTTACGATACTCAATCCTGGTGGAAGTTTTCTGAATCAAAAGGTAGTTGAACCCGGTCGGAATAGTTTGGTGATTTTGCCAAGTGAGTTGATGTCCACTTTAGCGGGAAAAAATGACTTTGGCATTCATGTGACCTCGGACACAGACATAAGCGTTTATGCCATGAATAAACGTTCGTCCAGCATAGATGCTACGGCTGTATTACCCATCCAATCCCTAGATACTGAATACTACACCATAGCCCATGTGAAAACAGATACCATCAGCAATGATGCGGGAGAGTCAAATATTGTGATCGTGGCGACGGAAAACGATACAGAGATCATTGTAGTGCCTTCGGTTGATACATCGGAAGGTTGGATTGGTGGTGAAACCCAAACAATCAATTTAAATGCAGGAGAGACTTACCATATTAAGTCTGAAGACGATCTCACGGGGACTTTTATTCGGTCAATCATTGGATCGGATAGAATCTGTAAAAAAATAGCTGTTTTTTCAGGAAACAAATCCACTAACGTGGGCGATTGTGGCCCGACCAAGGATCACTTGATGGAGCAAATGCCGCCAATATCGGCATGGGGCCAAGAGTTTCTTTTTGTGCCTCTACAAGGAAGAAGTGGAGGCGATTTGGTTAAAATAGTGGCCAGCACGGATGGTACTCGAGTGAATATTGAAGGCATTGGTAATATCGATTTAGATGCGGGCGAATATTACTTTGAAGAGACCCTAGATGGCATACGATCTATCACATCCAATGAGCCAATTAGCATTGGCCATTTTAGCAGGAGTCAGGGGTGTGACGACATGCCGTCAGATCCATTTATGATTTTGCTCGCGCCGACCGAACAAGGCATAAATGCCGTGAATTTTAGTGCTTTACCAACTTTTAGATCTACTACACACTACATGACCTTGGTCGCACCAAGTGCAGATTTAAGAAACATCACCTTTGATGGCGTGGACATCACCAGTGAATTTACAGTACAAGGCAATGCCGCCTATGCTACCCTTCAATTTCAACAGGGCAACCATCGATTAACAGCTGAAAATGGGGTTTTGCCGTACATCTACGCCTTTGGCGATGAGGAGTCGTTTGGATATTTGGCTGGCGCAAGCCTGAGCGATCTTGATTTAGCCCAAATTGCCGAGAGCTTGGAAATAGAAGTCGATAACCAAATCTGTGTAGGGCTACCGACTAACTTCAATGCCTTATTTGATATACTTCCCGGAGAAGATCCAGTTTTTGACACTTTTCAGTGGGATTTTGGAGATGGCACGCTCGGTTTAACCCAAAACGCTGTGCATACCTTCGATCAGGCAGGCGAATACGAAGTAGCTTTAACAGCATCCAGTGGCAGAAGTCTATGTAGCAATGCGGTCACGGTTGTGAAAACAATAACTGTTAGAGAACTAGCGATTAATGAGTTTGTAGGGCCATTATCAGTTTGTCCAGAAGTGACAGATATCGTTTATAGTGTTGATGGGCCACCAGGAAACACATACGAATGGTTTATAGAAGGAGGAGTGATTACTTCAGGAGGTAATACTGGGCGAATCACGGTAGATTGGGGAGTAGCCAACGACAGCGCTTTTATCAAAGTGTTACCCGTGAATCTGGACCAGTGCAATACGGACACGCTGTCATTCGATGTTAAAATCAATACTGCATTAGAGCCTGCATTACCGATGAGTAATCGCAACGATCCTAACGGTATCTGTTTTGGTGATTTCGATAATGTCCAGTATTCGGTGGCTCTGACTGCCGGTTCTGAATATGAGTGGTTTGTCGATGCTCACGGTGAAATTTTGGGTAGCAACCAAGGAAATTCAGTAAATGTACGTTGGAATGGCCCCGGAGTAGGTCGCATTTGGTACCGAGAGTATAACCCTTCGATTTCTAATTGTGAAGGATTTTCCGAACCCTTAGTCGTTACGATTAATGAACCTATTGTAGCGGTACCGACCATAACGGATGTCCTTTGTCATGGCGAGGCCAGTGGTACCATAACGCTTGATATTTCTGGAGGTCAGCCGGGCGATTATACCGTAACCTGGGATAATGGAATGAGTGGTGCCTCCATTAGTAATTTAGCCGAGGGAACTTATGTCGCGACGATCACGGATGAAATCGGGTGTGAATTGGTGCAGGCATTTGAAGTAAACCAACCAGAGGTCATGGAAATAGTAGATGCGCAAGGTAGTTCCACACTTTGCTTCCAAGAAAACACTGGTACTGCCGAAATCATGGTGGTCGGTGGCGTGCCTTTTCCAGATGGCGAGTACAGATATTTATGGGAAGGTAATGGTGCTATCAGAACTACAAATACTCGTCAAATAACAGGGCTTCGCGGTGGTAATTATCGAGTGACTGCCATGGATGCCAATAACTGTGAGGTTGTTACCAATGTGACTATTAATGAGCCACCAAGGTTAGAAGCAGATTTGGAAACCCTCCTGAATCCTGCCGTTTGCCCTCAAGCAACTAACGGAACCGCCTTTGTAGGCGCTAAAGGTGGAACGCCAGACTACCAGTTTTTCTGGAGCAACAACCCTGGAGTAGATGACCAAAATGCCTCCAATTTGAGTAAGGGAAGTTATTCACTGCGTATAGTGGATGCCAATGGGTGCGAAGCGACATTTAACTTAGACGTGGCGGAAAGGTTTCCAAAGGTAGTGATACCAAACGCCTTTAGTCCGAATAATGACGGTGTTAACGATACTTTTAATGCGGTCACCGACTGTGACCTGCCATATTCGATGCAGGTATATAATAAATGGGGAACGATTGTCTTTTCCAGCAATGACATCACGGTTGGTTGGGATGGCCGATTTGAAGGGCAAGAGGCACAGACAGGCATGTACTCTTATATCATTTTCTACTCGGTTACCATCAATGATCAGACATTTGAAGAATCCTATCGTGGTTCTTTCAAGTTAATCCGATAATCTACTTTTCTTTTCTGGTGCATTCACTAATTTGGACTTCAGTCTAACGTTATACAGTTGTCGCTCACCGTTTACAAATCTTCCGCAGGTTCTGGAAAGACATTTACCCTTGTAAAAGAGTATTTGAAGCTGGTTTTAGTTTCTCCTCGAGACTTCAAAAACATCTTGGCGATTACCTTTACTAACAAGGCGACAGAGGAAATGAAACGCCGAATATTGGCTTCCCTTTTAGCGATCGCTGAGGGCAAGACTGAGCCAATGTTCGATACGTTGAAAGTTGAGTTGGCAGATCAATTAGACGAACAAGGCATAAGAGATCGTGCAGCTGAGGCCTACGAATTGATTATTCATAATTACGGCCGTTTCGAGATTTCAACCATCGATAGTTTTTTCTCTAAGGTACTCAGATCATTTGCGAGAGAGCTCGATTTACCCATGAGCTATGAGTTGGAAATGAATACGGGTTTGGCCCTCAATGAATCTATCGATCAACTCTTCAGGAGCCTCGATGACAATCAACAAGTTCGTGACTGGCTAGTCTCGTTTGCCAATGAGCAAATGGAAAATGACAAGTCGTGGAATGTAGACCAGAACATGGCCAAATTGGGTAAAAGTCTTTTTTCTGAGGCATTTCAAGCAGGTTTTAAAAATATCGACCTTGATCTAGACGAACTCAAGAAAATGATTGTCTCCATGGCAAAGACAGTCAAAAGCTACGAGAGTGCCTTAAAATCTTATGGAAATGAGGCCTTAGATCTAATCACTAGCCATGGTTTGACGGTTACCGACTTTAAAGGTGGCACGAGAAGCGTGGCCAATACTTTCAAGAAGATTGCCGATGGTAACTTCGAACTCACCGCTACCTTTTTGAAAGCAGTCAGCGGAGAAGATACCTGGTATACAAAAACATCCGACAAAGCCGATCAGATAGAGCAACTTACTGCGGGTAAATTTGGGGAAGTAGCCCAGGCCATAGTGCAATACATCGATGACTATCAAGTCGAATACAATACAGCCAGAACGCTTGTTAAGAATATGTTTTCTTATGGCTTGCTAGAAGAACTAAACAAACACCTGAAAAACTACAGAGACGAGCACAATGTTATGCTTATCTCTGATAATAACCTCATCCTCAGAGATATTCTAGATCAAGCCGATGCCCCTTTCATCTTCGAGAAGTTAGGGAGTTACTTTAAGCACATCATGATCGATGAGTTTCAAGACACCTCCAATTTCCAATGGTCCAACCTAAAGCCATTGGTCATTAATGCCTTGTCAGAGGACAATAATGTGCTGATTGTGGGTGATGTGAAGCAGTCTATCTATCGCTTCAGAGGCGGGAATATGAACCTGCTATTATCAGCGTTAGAAAATGATTTAGGAGCCTTTTATACGACAGCTTCTAACCAAAACTTAAAAGATAATTATCGCAGTCTCCAAGAAGTTGTGGCCTTTAATAATCAGGTCTTTGAGCAATTACCAGCACTCATCGGAGTTCATGAAAACATTACAGATGAAACCCTTTTTGCTAAAGCCTATGCAGAACATGAACAAACAGCAAAAGGCAAAGCAGGAGGCTATGTACGGGTTCGTTTCTACGAGAAAAGTGAAACTCCTTGGAAAGACGCTGCCTTAGTTGATCTGGTTGAAACTATCAAGGAAAACCAAAAGCAGGGTTTTGAATTGAGTGATATGCTTATCCTAGTCAATGCCAATGGAGAGATACCTAGCATTGCCAATGCCCTATTAAGCGAAAACATTGACTTTATCAACGGAGAGTCCCTCAAAATCACCCAAAGCAATCTGGTCCAGTTTGTTCTTGAGGTTTTTAGATATCTACAGTCAGATTTTGATGAAATACTATTGATGAACTTGATAACCCTTTTTCATCAATTGAGTAATAAAGCGCACCAAGATGTTTTCTTGAGAGGGAAAAATCACAGAATGACTTTAGATGAGGCCGGTTTCCCGAAGGCCTTTTTAGATCAAAAGCATCACTTAAAACAACAGTCGCTTTTCGATTTAGTCAGCGAAGTCCTATTGATTTTCGATTTTAAAGATCACGGTGATGTTTACATACAGCAGTTTTTGGATGTAGTTTTAGAGCAAACACAAAAGGGGATCAATGCCATCAATACTTTTATGGAATGGTGGGATAGCGAAGGTCACGAAACCACTGTTTCGGCCAATGAAAAGAATAATGCTGTCCGGATTATGTCGATTCACAAGTCGAAAGGTTTGGAGGCACCGATTGTTTTTATCCCTTTTACCCACTGGAGCATAATTCCACCTGTTAGACATCAGTTTTGGACAACCGATCTGCCAGAAGCTTACAAATCCCTAAAATTTGTACCCTTAGATTATTCAAAACGGTCGCTCGCTAATTCCCATTTTGCCGAAGAATTCCATCGAGAGTCAGCTGCTTTTGCATTGGATGTGTTGAACAAAACCTATGTAGCCTTTACAAGACCAAGAGAAAAGCTGTATATCGGTGCGCCAAATGGAGCATCTAAATCGAAAAATCCATCGCTAGCTACAATCCAGTCTTTGCTTTGGAACTTGATGCCGAGCACGGAAGCGATCGAGACTTCGAGTACCGATTTTACCGATTATGAGTTCGGTCAGAGTGAGGTGAAAATTGGCCAGAGTGAGGCTACTTCAGCAACAGAATCCGTCCAAGTCTACCCGGCATCGTCATACCTACAGAAACTTACGATTAGAAACGATTCAGATCGGTTTTTCATGCTGCAAGAAGGCGATAGCGCTCAGAATATCACGATTGGTAACCAAGTACATGAAGTTTTATCGGCTATCCATACTCAAGATGATTTGTCAATGGTGCTGAAGCAAATGCAGCAATCGGGAGAATTAGATGACAAAGCAGTGAAGGAAGTCTCAACTCGGATTGAAAAGCTCTTTTCGGACCCAAAAATAGCGCCGTGGTTTGCGGATGGCTATCAAGTTTTAAATGAAAAGGAGATTTGGTTCGAAGATAGAATTCATAAACCGGACCGATTGCTCACTAATGGCACGCATGCCATTGTTATCGATTACAAAAAGGAAAAAGAATCTGATTTGCATCACCAACAAGTGCGTCGTTATATGCGCGCTATGAAGGCCTTGGGTTACGATCGGGTAGAAGGCCATTTAATCTATGTGGAACCCGTCATCGTCAGAGATGTGACCGCGCAAGAAGGTACGGCGCAAATGACAATGTTTTAGCTTCAATATTACAAATGGAAACTTTTCATCAAGCAGTTGTAGCCCAGATAGATCCCAATAAATTGGGGGATTTAAAGTCGTGCTGCTATGTGTTTCCAACAAAAAGGGGAGGTGTCTTTTTTAAACGTGCGCTGTTAGATCGTTTCGGCCGTCAAAACTTTATTTTACCCACCATACTTAGTATCGAAGATTTGGTTCAGGAAATGACCAAAATGACGATTACAGATGAACTGACACTGTTATTTAACCTTTTTAAAGTCTATCAGAAGCGAGATAAAGACCTGACCTTCGATAAATTCTATGCTTGGGGGAAAGTCATTCTGAAAGACTACGACGAAATCGATCGCTATTTAGCAGATGCCAAAAAAATCTACTCCGCCCTTCAAGATATTAAGGAAATCGACCATGTCTTTGGTTATAATGATGAACTGAGAGACATCATTGAGCGCTTTAGAACGCTGACCGAGAAGCAGGAAAAAACGAAGCTACTGACCGAGTTTCTCAAAATTTGGAAAGAGGTCGGTAACGTTTACGGTGAATATCAAGATGTTCTGCTTCAAGAGGAAAAAGCCTATGGTGGCATGCTTTACCGATCTCTGGCCGAGGTACTCAAGCACGAAAACTTCGATCATAAGTATTCGCATTACCACATTTGTGGATTTAATGCCCTTTCTAAATCGGAGGAAGTGATTTTTGACGTATTGGTCAAAGCTAAAATAGGCACGCTGTATTGGGATGTAGATCGTTATTACTTGAATGACTATATCGAAGAGGCAGGTGATTTTGTAAGAGATTATGCCAAAAAATGGCCTGATTCTGTTTGGATAAATGCCGATTCGCTACGCCACCCAAAGCAAGTTACAGTTCATGCGGTGCCACAGTTGATGGGACAAGCGCATTTGGCGGCAGACTTAATGTCGGAAGTAGTCGCTTTGGGTGGAAAACCTGAGGAATCCGCGATCGTATTGGCCGATGAAAAGCTACTACTGCCGTTATTATACGCCATTCCACTAGCCGATCAGCACGTAAATGTGACAATGGGGTACCCCATGAAGGCCACCGTAGTATATGATTTCGCCTTGTCTTATTTGGAACTTATTCGTCGGGCTAAAACTGTTTCGGGCGACACTATATTCCATGTCTATGATCTAAGACCCTTCCTTTCCAACGCTTATACGGCCATTTTCCATGAAGGCATTTATGACGACCTGAATCATTGGTTTGTTCAAGAAAAGAAGAACAAGGTGAGCTTATCAGCACTTCTAGAGCGATTAAATTCACAAGAACTAAAAGAATTACTGAGTGTTGGGCAGGAATGGTCGGCTATTAGTGAAGGGTTTAAGAAATACCTGACTTCGGTATTCTACCACTTCAAATCATTAGAGCAGGGTGTAGCCGATCGTGAGTTTATATACTTCTTCCTTAAATCACTAAATCAGTTTAATGACTATGTGAAAAATAGGGAAGGCTTTTCAATTCGCCTGATTAAAAAGATCATACAAGAGCACTTTAGATCCTTGAAAATTCCATTTGAGGGCGAACCGGTCAAGGGTTTTCAGATTATGGGATTTCTAGAAACTAGAACACTAGATTTTAAGAATGTTATTATTCTATCGACTAATGAAGGTAAAATTCCGGCAGGTAGAAGCTTGAATTCATACATTCCCTATGGCCTAAGAAAGGTTTTTGAACTTCCAACTTTTGAAGAGCAAGACGCTATTTATGCCTACCATTTTAAGCGGCTTATGCAGCGTGCTGAGAATATTCATTATGTATATGACAACACCGTAGCGGCCGATTCTACTGGGGAGGTGAGTCGTTTTGTGCTACAGCAATTACGCCGATACAAGGCGTTGCCAAACTACACAGTGAGCGAGAAGCTTTACGAAGGAATAATTCCGCCTCAGGAAGAGAAAAATGAAATCACCATCGTAAAAGATGAGGCCGTTATGGAGATGCTGGGTCGTTATATCTCTGGAAACGAAGAAGGCAAATTTCTATCACCGACTTCGCTCACGACCTATATTACCTGCCCACTCAAATTCTATTTCCAATATGTAGCGCGATACAGCGAGCAAGATCAGGTAGAAGAAGACATCGATGCGCGTAACTTGGGAATTGTAGTGCACGAGGTGTTGGAGAAACTCTATACGCCACATTTGGACAGAGAAATCGACAGCAGTCAGATTAAGCTTCTGAAAGGCTTAGTTGAAAAGCAGTTGATAGTGTCGTTGGAAGAAAACAAGATTATTCAACCGAACCAGACCCTGACAGGACGAGATTTGGTGACCAAAAAGGTGATGGAGCAAATGGTACACAAAGTCCTTGATCTAGATATCCGACTGGCACCATTTAAAATGGTTGGTTTGGAAAAGAGCGATTATCGCTATCAAGTATCGCTGCCTTCAGGCCAAAAAGCGGATATAGGAGGTACCATCGACCGCATGGATGAAAAAGACGGCGTGACTCAAATTATCGATTACAAAACAGGTAAAGTAACGCTAGCTCCCCGAACCAGTCTAAAGTTACCTGCTGATGAATACGTAAGTACATATTTCGAAAAACCAGCTTTGAAATCTGGCTTTCAAGGGTATTTGTATGCGCTTTTAACTCGCGGGCATGTGGCTGAACAAGTCAGAATTGGCATTTTGAGTATGCGCCATTTGAGCCAAGGCACCCAATGGTTAAGGTCAGGAAATACAGTGTCAGCGGACATTATCGATGCATTTGATGCACAACTGAAGGAAATGGTTCAAGAAATCTATAACCCTCAAATTCCATTTACCCAAACAGAAGATGTAGCCCAATGCGAGTACTGTGCTTTCAATAGGGTGTGTCGGAGGGTCTGACCAACAAGTGAACTATTTTTTTCTATTCTCTCAAAGAGGACCTAAATTCAACCTGAATCAAAAACTCATTCCACATGCACATCAACCCAACCCCCGAGCAACAACAGCAATTCATGAAAATGCCAGACCTTGGACCAGTTTTCATGATCAATATGCTCAAGTTCAAAACAGATGGACTAGCGAAATACCAAGCCTATATGAAAGCCGTAGCACCACTTATTGCAGAAGTTGGGGCAGAATTAGTTTGGTCGGGACAGCCACTAAGTATACTGATCGGACCAACGGATGAAACCCTTTGGGACGCGGTTTTGATCGTAAAGTACCCTAATAAAATGGCCCTTGCTCAGTTGGGAGGTCACCCTGATTATCCTGGGCACTTAAGAACCGATGCTCTTGTAGATTCTCGACTTATCGCGACGACTGAACTTTCGCTTTTATAAAAAATCCGCCATAACGTGTTGTAATGGCGGATTTAGATTGTTTATCGGCGATGAAAATTAACGCCTGATATCGACCGAAACGGATTCAGTTTTATACTTGTCAAACCAGGTTAAAATGGCAGCTACTTTACCGATCAGGTTACTCGGCCTTGCGGCTATGCCATGATAAGCACCCGGAATTCTCACCATAGCAGTTTCTACCCCTTGCAGTTTGAGCGCTGAATAATACTGCTCCGATTCATGGATTGGCGTTCTTAGATCAGATTCCCCCGTCAAAAGCATCGTTGGTGTAGTGACATTCCCGACCAGAGAAATAGGCGAGTGCTTCATATACTTTTCAGGGTCTTCCCACGGCTTCTTGTCGAACCAATAGCGAGTCGCAAAGGCAGACATATCTGCATAAAGAGCCCAGCTGTACCAATTAATTACAGGCTTAGCGACCACCGCAGCTTTAAAGCGATCGGTTTTACCAATAATCCATGAGGTTAACACTCCACCACCAGAGCCCCCAGTCACGAAAAGCTGATTTTCATCGATATAGCCCCGTTTAATCACTTCATCGACCCCAGACATCAGGTCATCGTAGTCTTTGCTTGGATAGTTCTTGTCAATCTGGTTTCCAAAGTCATAGCCATAGCTGGTACTACCACGTGGATTGGTGTAAAGGACTACATAGCCAGCCGCAGCCATCAGTTGAATTTCACCTGAGAAAACAGGGCCGTAGCTTGTGAAAGGACCGCCATGAATCTCTAGAATCAGTGGATACTTCTTGTTCGGGTCAAAATCTGCAGGCTTAACAATCCAGCCATGAATATCTAAACCATCTGCGGAAGATTTGTACCAAATCTCCTCAACGCTTCCCAATTGCTTGTAATCCAGCAGGTCTTCATTGACTTTGGTGATTCTTTTATTGTTGCCCTTATTGCCAACCCCTAAATCGGATGGTTCCTGTGTTTCAGCCCAAGTATAGGCGTAGTTGCCATTAGCTGCGATAGAAAATGCACCAGAAGTATAAGGTCTGCCCAGAGAAACACCACCCAAACCATCGGTAATCTCGGTCACCTTGCCTTTGGTAGTGATATAGCCAATCTTTGTATGTGCTTTATCGGTGTATTGAAAATACAGCCCTTTACCATCGGCAGACCAAGTAATATTCCCTACATCGCGATCGAGGTTTCCAGAAATAAGTTGACTATTTGAACCGTCAATATCGGCGATATACAAACGGCTGATTTGATAGCCTCTATATTTGTCGTCAAAGCCTAAATAGGCCATCTTTTTACCGTCAGGAGAAATGGCCGGATTGCCATCAGGTCCATACCGATCGGTTAGTTTGGTTAGCTGACCAGACATTAAATTAATCGAATAGATATCAGAATCAGTGCCCTCTAATTCTCTATCCTCGCGCATATTCGCACTGAAATAAAGATGTTGGCAATCTTTGCCCCATACGGCGCTGCCGTGATTGAAAGGCGCATCAGTCAATTGTCTTGGTGTACCGCCAGAAACGGGCACCGTAAAAAGCTGTTGATTGCCTTGAGGCAACTCACCAACACCATCACGTCTCCAACCAAGGTCATCGACGTATTTTGGAGGGGAATTCCATTTGGCACCCTTCGGTGCGGCAGGCATTTTAATGGGAGAGGGCTTTGCTTTGGGGACAAACATATTGAAAGCCAGGTGTTTGTCGTCCGGCGACCAAGTAATATTTGAAGGAGACTTTTCAGAATTCACTAAAACCATCTCTTCGCCCGAATCCATCCACCTTAGGTAGATTTCTGACTTCCCAGACTTATTCGATGCATAAACGATCTTTTTACCATCGTGGGACCATTTGGGAGATCGATCATTTTGCTCTCCTGTGGTCAAAGGACGATTTGATGACCCGTCGAAACTCGCGATCCATAGATTGGATAGGTTTCTATCGGTCATTACATCCTTGAAGTTTCGAACGTAGATGACTTTTTGTCCATCGGGAGAAATCTGAGGATCAGATACATACTCCAAGTTGAAAATATCGAGCATTTCCAATTGGTTGGAGACTTGCCCGAATAGGCCGACCGATGAAAAGAGCAGGCAGGCAAATACTAGTCGCTTAAAAGCATTCATAAGGGTTGAAGATTGTTGAGGTAAGAAAGATAGTCAAATGAGACGAGAGAGGGAAGAGGGAATTTCTACTTGTTGATGTCTGACAGAGTCTTTTTAAACTCTTGAATCTCATCATAATCATCAATTTCAAGAAGGTCAATCAGTTTTAGGAAATGGAGTTTACCATGACGATAGTATTCTATTAACTCTTTTTCAAGACGTTTTATTTGAGTTTTATACATCAACTGAAATTTGACCTCAATTTGTCTCTCATCCTTTAAAAACAAGGTCAGTGTATTATTAACACCATTTGATCTTGCTGGGTTGAAGTCTCTGGAATAATTCCACTTGTCGAAATGATCGTGTATTGAAAAATCAATTTTTGCGATGTCTGAAAGGTGATAATCAACACCGTCTATTTTAATGGAGCTAGAGGAGAAGAATAATTTTTTATGAAGGTTACCATTTAAAGGAGCCATCCTAGTATGTTTAACGGTGGTGTAATACATGGCTAGTCCTAACGACGTGAATAGTAGTATGAAACCTAAACCCTCAAGAAATTCTGATCCTAGATATTTTTTTGAATAAAAGCTTAAAATAAATGCGGTAAGGAACAAGGACAGTACAATCATATTGGGAGTGACCTTCTTCGTCCTCTCAGGGGTGTATATTTTGTATTCTACTTCCATACAGAGCTAATATAGGCTTCTTTCACATCAGCAAAAACACCAGATCAGCAATCAAAAGCACCTGAAGCACAAACACCAAAGTGCTCATATTTTTGTTAAATCGGTATCGAATAAAAAAGACTGAAAGAGCCAATAATGGTAACACCAGTCCCGAAACTATTCTTAACGAATACGTATGTTCATCTCCAATTCTGGGTACTTTGTACCAGTTCACCTCTTGGAATATTCGTGAGACGGAATAGGCGACGAAATCCTGCGGTTTCACAAGGTTGGTAAAGGCTTCTTCGACAGGAAAAGTATGTTTACTCGTCTCAATTTGATAGGAGTAATGGAAGTTACCTGCCGCATTATTATACTCTTCACGAGATTTATTAATACTGACTATTTCATTCATTTCAAATTTCCCGGGAAGCGCTAAATCGACTAAAATCACCAAGGCAAGGAGGGTGAAAATTCCTGTTATAGTTAATTGAAGTTTGTTTTGATTTTTGGTCATTGTCAAAATTTACTTTGTAAGTCACTTATAATCATACAATGCCACTTCAGAATCTCCGTTACTAGGCAACCAACCGTTATTTATTTTTTCAACTAAGTCGATTAAATGTTTTTTAACCTTAGACTTTGTGAAATCTAGACAAACTACTTTGTCAATTTCAAAATTATCATCATTTGCAAGGGTGGAAGCAAACCAAAACCCTTCCCCAAAGTTCTTGTGTGCAGTTGTCATCGGTGATTTTTCATAATCGTACTTCTGTTTTGTTCGCATTTCATAGTCAACTCCCCTCCATGCTATTTCTTCATCAAAATAGTCTTCTGTGATACCTGCCAAAGCTCCAGTGCTACAGGTATATGAGACGTTTTTATCCATGCAAACTTTAACCGATGATCGAACTAACTCCTCATCTTCTTTATTGGCTATTGTGAATGCCACCCAGTCTCTTTTTGGTAAAGCAGGTTTCCATTCCGGATTATTTCTAACCTGCACGTAGAATACTTTTCTACTATTTACTCTGCCTATAAATTCCATGATGTTGAATAATCTAGTCTTTACCTTGGTCTAAAATAGAAAGTCTACTTCTTACTTCAAGGGCATATCGAATTCGTAGTTGATCTGAAGAGTTGTTTGGTAACCAAAATGTTCCTGTTTTGGAAAAAGGATAGGTCAGTCTTTGAAACCTGTTAAGTTTAAACTGTTCTATCTCAAGTTGAGAAAGAATTTCGGCTGTTTTAAGTTGAATTTCGTTTTGAGAACTTTCTTCAATACCAATGATGATCTTATCAGTCAATTCAATTAACTGATTGAAATTAAATTCGCTCGAATCCCCTTGAATGATTAACTGAGACAGTTCGCTTGCCTGATTAATTGCTATATGTAGGTCTTGAGTATTCAGTAGTTATGAATGATAAAGAGTGTGAAAGTTATGCACATTGCTACCAGGCTTTTTACTCCTTCCATCTCTTTATCACCCATGAAGCTAGTATTTCAGCACGGTCGATAATTGTTTGTTCACCCCATTCTTCCCATTTCTCCGCTATGTCTCTTGCTGTAATAAACATTGATTCTTTCTTGAACCTTATTCTCTTTTTCGAATAGATGTCTCTTTGAACATTCTTATTAAGTTCGCCAGAAAGAGGTATCAAATTGGACAAAGTATCTTTTAATTCAGAGTGCCTTTCTTTAGTGATAATTTTAGACCATTTATCTCCTTCTATCCAGGAGTTCGGCATTATATGTTCCATTGTAAATTCATCAGAGGGCGTATCTCCTTCGATTGATTTATCAAACTCTCTTAATAAGTATGGTGTAATTCGAGCTTTATAAAGTGCCCTAGTTTTAACTGCATTTATTACCTCCTTATTATTTGGGTATTGAATAGTAGAACGATTAAGTATTTCTAATTTTAAATTATCTACTGATGGATTAGATTCAATTTCATTCCAAACTCCTTTGAAAATTGCATGTAAGCCAGTTGGTTCGTATCCAAGGATTGCTCTTCTAACTAAAAAGGATTCCAAAAAATCAAGAAGTTTAATTCCTTTTTTCAAGCTAAGATTACTTGCCTGAATCTCGTAAATAATTTTCATAACGAAAGGATAGGTTGCCGAGGGAACTCTTATTGCATGTAGGTTCTTTATTTGTTGGTTTAATTTAATTGATTCGTATGACGGATTACCTAAAACTATATCTAAATAAGTCTTTTGATAAGGTTTCATTTGGCTAATAATTTCACCTGGGTTCAAGTCTTTCCATATTACTCTTAATTCAGAAAAAAGCTCTGATTTTTTTACTGATGAGTTGTAGATAAGAGTGTAAGGGAAAAAGAATCCGTCTTCCCTTTCTTCAAACTGTGCTTCAAATGGTCTCCATTCCGTTTCGTATGTATTTAGTGATTCTTCAGGGTTTTGACTGATTCTAGAAAATATTTCATTTCTAACTAAATCTACTGTTCCAACCTTAACACCTCTAAAATTTAATCTTTCAAAAATCTTGGTAGCAACAACGGCATCAGTCAATTTCAGATGTACAAATGTTAAGTCACGAGTGATAATACTCAATGTTTCTTGGAGATATTCAATAACAGCTTGAGGCTCCGAAGGGGACGTCTTTTTCAACCACGCTATTATTCGTGAATATTGTTTAGTAAGATTACCAGAGCTATTTCCAGAAGGCAATGGAGGTATCGGAGGGTTTTCTTTTAATGTGTCTTGTAAATGCTCAGGTGTGTTTATTCTATCCCAAATAGCTCTAAACTGACTTCTATCTTTAAACGATGGTACTAGCCTCGTATTTACATTCAAACCTCTTCGTTGTGGAAGTAAAAGGAACTCTTGAATTATTTCGGATGCAGCTTCCTTATCGTAAAAATGAATTCGTTCTGCAATGGCCAGCATGAAAATGTATAATGTTAGCAATCTTTGTTGTCCATCAACTATGTCTAAAGACCGTAGTCTACCGGTGATTTTAGAATCTCTTGGCCTTTCGTAAGCCACAACAGCTCCTAAAAACTGGGAGTTTTCGATAGAATCTTTAATCAACTGGAGATCATGAATTAAGAAATCAAATTCTTTTTGTTTCCAAACGTAAGGACGCTGAAATATTGGAATATGTATTTGGTCAGCATCTCGGAATAAATCTTCTATGCATTGTTCGTCTTGACTATCTGTGATCCAATTTTTCATTTAGACTTTTTTAAAGATTTGTAACATTATATTTCGATCATTTAGACAAAAAATCGGTATTTCACCAGCAGATCTAGACCCACCGTCAGCACATTTTTTTCTTTTACAAAAGCACAGAGAATCAATTAGGCTATGTATTTATCTTTCTTTAAGAAAAGAAAATATCGGTATAATCACAAGTGACTGAGTCCAATAGGTAAGGTCGGGTGATAGGAGGTAAGGAACTCATCCGAAACCCTATGGTTAGCCTCATTGCTAACTAATTCCCTTCCATCTTTCCATAGAAAATGATTAATCCGTACTTTTCGACGTCATGGAAAAATCTGTTTGTCAAGAGGAGACCTATAATGCCTTATACCATGAGCATTTTCAGTCAGTCCGAAACTATGTCTACTACAAATGTGGTGATATGGATCAGGCACAGGACATTGCACAAGAAAGTTTTATCAGACTATGGCAAAAGTGCGCCGAGGTCATCTTTGAAAAGGTAACCGGTTTTGTCCATACGGTTGCCAATCGATTATTTCTAGATAAAGTAAGATCGGATAAGGTTTCCCTCAAATTCGAGAAAAACCAATTGCCACAACAGAATACGGAAGACCCTTTCCACCAGTTAAGAACCAAAGAATTTCAAAACCAGATAGAGCAAGCCATTTCAGAATTACCAGAAGGCCAGCGCGAAGTGTTTTTATTGAATAGGGTAGATAAACATACTTATAAAGAGATAGCCGCTATGCTAGGGGTAAGCCAAACCGCAATAGAAAAGCGCATGACAAAGGCATTGATCAAGCTAAAAGACAAGATCGAAGAATTTAAAAGTTATAATATTTAAGAAGGGGGTTGGGTAAACTAACTGCCCCCTCGTTTTATAAGCAGTGAGCAAGCAACTTGAAAATAAAGAATTTATTGCCCGATGGCTGAGCGGCGACTTGAGCGAGGAAGAGAAAGCATCCGTCAATGATACTGAACTCCAAGATCTCAAGGCGGTTTTGGATGATATCGATACCTGGTCTCTTCCAGAGGTAGATACCCACGAAAGTCTCAAGGCCCTTAAGGGTCAGTTGGCACCGCCAAAGCCAGCGGCTAAAGTGATCAGCTTTAGACCGTTGCTTCGTTATGCTGCTACTATCGCTCTCATTGCCGCCGCATGGTTTATCTACGATGCTACCACAAACGATGGTATGGTTAATCTTAAAACAGGCTTGGCGGCTACTTTGGCCCATGAGCTACCTGATGGTTCTGATATCACCCTAGGGGCCGTTACCGAGGTAAATTATTCGGAAGAATCTTGGAATGAGGCACGGACCTTAGATCTTAACGGTCAGGCCTAC
This sequence comes from Roseivirga misakiensis, assembly GCF_001747105.1. NCBI lineage: Bacteria > Pseudomonadati > Bacteroidota > Cytophagia > Cytophagales > Roseivirgaceae > Roseivirga > Roseivirga misakiensis. The sequence continues at coordinate 1,181,609 of NZ_MDGQ01000005.1, forward strand.
TTCGATGTAGAAAAAGGCGCCACATTTACCGTTGAAACACCATTAGGCAATGTTCGCGTACTGGGTACACAATTCGATGTACAGAATTTAGATGATTTGTTCGCCGTCAACTGTTTTGAGGGAAGTGTCGCAGTTACCTTCAACGCGCAGCAGGAAATACTTAAGCCGGGTCAGGGACTCGTGTTTGAAGCAGGTGCATTGAAAAAAGTTGAATTCACCGAGAGTTCCCCTGTCTGGTCCTCGGGCATCAGCGTTTACGATGGGGCCAATTTAGAAGCCGTCGTTCAAGACCTAAAACGATACTACAATGTAACGTTGGAGCTACCGCAGGAACTTACCGATAAACCATTCAATGGATCATTCTATCACAACAGCTTAGAGGGAGCATTACAATCTATTTTCATCCCATTAGAGATAGACTATGTTTTAAGTGAAGACGGAAAAGTTATCTTTAAGTAAAATTCTGTTTACACCGGGCATGGCGAGTAAAACAAGGCTAATTGTCATTTTTTTGGTAGTGTTTGGGTTTAGTTTTTTGCCCCTAAGAACACATGCACAATCTGAAAAGCCCTTGACGGGCGTGTTAAAGTCCCTAGAAACAAAGCATGGCGTAGTCTTTTCTTTCAACCCCAAGCTTATCGCTACATTAAAGGTTTCACTGGCCGATCGTGATCAAACACTCGAAGCAGTTTTAGAAGCTATTAGTGCGGCATTGCCTTTGAAGTTCGAAAGGAGTGGAGAAAAAGGAGTTCTGGTCATTCCCGTGCGTTCCACCCTCACATTTACAGTGCACGATGCCGATGGTGAAATTCCACTAGACCTGGTTTACGTACAAGTAAATAGTGAGCAGCCAAAATACTTACTCAGAAAAGAAGGCACCTTTCAGTTAGGACAAACTTTCCCGGCAGATTCGCTCATGATTAACTCCTCCTTCTATCAATCCTACAAAACAACGGTAGCCCAAGTAGCTGCTATGGGCGGAAAAGTGAAATTGACGTCAGATACTACCGATTTGGGGGACGTAATGGTACTTTCATACCTCACGAATGGTGTCAACTCAGTGTTAGGCGACCATAGAATCGAAGTGGACATGTCTCAGCTTAGTTTAATAGCTGGGGAAACAGACGGTGATATCTTTCAAGTCCTACAAGCTATTCCGGGTATCCGATCACCTAACGGAAAACCGGGAAGCCTTAACCTAAGAGGTGCCCCATTCGATCAGAACCTACTCTTGTTCGATAACATACCTATTTATCACTCGGGTCACTTTTTTGGTACATTTTCCCCCTATAATCCTGCTATTGTCGATAAAGTAAGCGTATACCGAGGAGGACTTCCAGTAGATCGAGGAGGACGTGTTGGTGGAGTGATAGATATTCGATCTATGGCGCAAGTACCTGACTCACTATCAGGCGGGCTTATGCTCAATACCGTATCGACAGGCTTTGAAATAAAAGCCCCGATTGTTAAGAATAAACTGGCGCTAATGCTTTCCGCCCGATCGAAACTGCCCGGCGATAATTTGCCGCCCAAATTAGATGCTTATTATGATCTTAACTTTCAGGGAAGTCGAATTGCCACCACATCGCTTCAAGGACCGCTGGATTTAAGAAATTTAAACGTTGGATTTAGCGATTTGAATGGTAAGCTACTATTCGAACCGAACGCCAACCATAGTTTCAACCTAAGTTTTCTGAATATCGATAATGATTTCGGTTACGACCTAGTGACAACCAATAGGTCCGTAGTGGAAACTGAAACCAATACCCTCGACAACTGGGGGCTTACTTTCGAGTGGAAAGGCCAACTGTCAGATCGGCTGAAAGTGAGGTCTAGGTATACCTCATCTTCTTTTCGGCTAAATGAGACCAGAAATGAGTTCCAACAAGGTAGACCGACGCCAAGCTCCATTCAATTTGTGAAAAATGGTATTGATGATCGTCGGGCAGATGTAAGCCTAAACTATAAGGTAAATGCTAGCACAGACATCGATTTGGGATACGAGTACTCTCATCACGAAGTCACTTTTAACGATCGGATAGAGGGAGATGACCCGCAAGAAATTGATAAAAGAAACGGATCGGGAGATATTAATTCTGTCTATTTCAGTCTAAATAACCAGTTTAACCAAAAGCTCATTGTGAACGCAGGACTGCGTATGAATTATTTCTCCATGGATAATCAGCAGTTTCTAGCCCCAAGAATATTTCTGACCTATTTGGTCTCTAAATCATTCTTCCTAAAAGGATCGGCCAGCGGCTCTTACCAATACGTAAGGCAAAACTTTGCCGACGATTTCGACGATTTCAGAATCGAGAACCAATTCTGGACCTTGGCCGATGAAAACGTACCAGCCCTTACGGGTACCCTCTACATGCTAGGTGGTTTGGTCGATCACGGAAGCTGGCTATTTGATCTGGAATTATATTCCAAAGAAGTACAAAATGTGCTCCGTCCTTCAGGCAATGGCATTGAAAACTCCCTGGGAGATTTGTATGTGACAGGTCTGGATTTACTCGTCAAAAAGCGATGGTCTGGACTGGAAACTTGGGTGAGTTATTCGCTCAGTCATGCCGAAGAGTCTTTTGTAACTGAAAGAAATCCACCAGGGCAGCGTGAACCTAATCGACTAAGGCAAGATGCATTTTTCGACCAAAGACATGTGCTAAGTGTAAAAATGATCGCCCCGATAAATCGTTGGAATTTATCAATTTCATGGTCGCTGATGTCGGGGTTACCAGTCTATCTGGCAGACTCGGATGATATTCGGGACGATCAGGAATTCAGAGATTACAATGTCAGATTCAGCGGCAATTTCCCAGTGCAACATCAACTAGATCTTTCCGCTTCCTACCGTTTTACAAAACCATCGGCCAAATGGAAGGGCGTTTTGGGTGTGTCCATCCTTAACCTATACGATAGGCAAAATATCATCAATGCATTTCAAGAAAATGTCGATGTTTTTAATCCAATACGCTATGGTATAGGCTTAACGCCAAATGTACAATTGCGTGTGAGCTTTTGAGCTAGCTGATAGCACTGGAATAAAGTTCTTTCCATAATTTCTTATCTTCCTACACCAACCAACCCAAAACCATGGATAGAAGAGAATGGATGAAACGCGGTGGAGCCTTTGGCGCTTTGTCGCTACTAGGCAGCCAAAGCCTAATTTCCACGTTAACAGCAGCCGAGAAAGAGCGTTTTAACCCGAGGGCTCTAGACTTTCCGGTACAATTAAACTTCAATGAAAACCCTTTTGGCCCGTCTAAGAAAGTCAGAGATGCGATGATTGAAGGTTTCGATATCGGCTGTCGTTATCCCGATCCATATGCAAAGGAGTTAATGGATATGATTGTGGAGAAAGAAGGCGTCCCCGAAGACCATATTGTCATCACAGGTGGTTCCACCGAAGGCTTAAAAGTCACGGGACTAACTTTTGCGCATGGTGGTGGAGAAATCATCGCCGCCCGCCCGACCTTCTTAGCCATGATGACCTACGCCAAACAGTGGGGTGCCACGGTTAATTGGGTAGACCTAGATGATCAGCTTACCCATAATGTGGACGAGATGGAAAAGCGTATTTCATCGAAAACGAAACTCATCTTTCTCTGTAACCCCAATAACCCAACGTCAACTTTGCTTTCGAAGGAAAAACTGACCGATTTCTGTTCGTCAGCTTCAAAAAAGACAATTGTTTTTAGCGACGAAGCCTACTATGACTTTATAGAAGATAAAGATTACCCATCTATGGTGTCGTTGGTCAAAAAAGGTGAAAATGTGATAGTTTCTCGCACCTTCTCAAAAGTTTATGGTTTGGCAGGGCTTAGAATTGGCTATTTGATCGCAAAACCCGAGCTAGCGAATAAAATCAGAGAAAATGTGGTCGCTTATACCAATATTATTGCCTTAAAAGCCGCAGCAGCGGCCATGAAAGACAAAGAATTCTACGAATTCAGCCTCGATAAAGTAAAAGAGGGTAAGCAGATTATGTACGGAGCCATGGATACACTAGGGCTAGAATACGTAAAGTCGAGCACTAACTTTATTTTCTTCAAAACTGGCCGACCCATTGAGACTTTCAATAAGCAAATGCTCGACGAAGGCGTTTTAGTAGGCAGAGCATTTCCACCTTACACCGATTGGTGCCGCATTAGCACAGGTACCATTGAAGAAGTACTCTTCTTTGCCCAAAAGTTGAAGCGCGTATTAGGTTAAGGCGCTTATCCATATCCATTGAACAGAATGGCACTGTTTGTTTACAGAAGTCATTCTTTGTAAGTTCAAGAGACCTTTAACTAAGTCTTTTCATGTCCAGAATTTCACATTTAGCAAGTTGTGCACTTGCAACCATTGCGGTATTAAGTTTCGCCGCCTGTTCCCCCGATTATGAAGAACCTGAAATTTCACTAGAAGATTATCAGGTTGAAGAGGGCTTTGCTTTAGAAGTTGTTGCGGCTGAACCGTTTTTAGAGGCGCCAGTAGCGATTGATTTCGATAATAAGGGAAGAATCTGGACCGTAGAAATGCGTGGGTATATGCAAACGCTTACGGGAGAAAGCGAAGATATGCCAAATGGTGTTATTTCTATTTTGGAAGACAAAGATGGCGATGGGGTTGTCGACCACTCCAAAGTATTTTTAGATAGCCTAGTATTACCGAGAGCCATTGCTCATGTGTATGGAGGTTTGCTATATGCCGAACCCCCAAATCTTTGGTTTGTGGAAATAGAAGATGATAAACCCGGTAAAAAGATATTAGTCGATTCTCTGTATGCCGATGAAGGGAATGTGGAGCATCAGCCCAACGGCTTAATGATGAATATTGACAATTGGATTTATAATGCACGATCTCATTTCCGCTACAAAAGAGAAAACGGCATTTGGTTAAAAGAACCAACTTCATTTAGAGGGCAATGGGGCATCACCAAAGACAATTTCGGTAGACTTTACTACAATAATAACTCCACCCAGATTATGGGGGATTACGTCTTGCCAAATGTATTGACCAGTAACGAATATTATCAGCCCAAAGATGGAATTGGCAAGGTCTTAACCAATAATCAACGCGTATACCCATTACATGCTACACTGGTAAACAGAGGCTACCAGAAAGGAGTGCTTGATGCGGATAGTATGCTGGTAAATGTGACTTCTTCCTGTGGTCCATTAGTTTACAGAGGAGGGCAGTTTCCTGCTGATTATGTCCAGAACGCTTTCGTTTGTGCCCCAGAGGTGAATTTGATCAAACGAAATCTATTGACTTTTTCTGGGCCTAAAACTACGGCTGAACAAGCCTATACCGATCGCGAATTTATCGCTTCAACAGATGAGGGTTTTAGACCAGTGAACCTTTTCGGAGGCCCCGATGGTGGAATGTACGTGGTAGATATGCACCGTGGAATCATTCAGCACGGAGCTTATATGACTTCTTATTTGCGAGAGCGACTAGCGGCCAGCGGTATGGATAAAATGATCGGTATGGGCCGTATTTTAAGGGTCAGCCATAAGGAAACAGGTCTTTCGAAAATTCCTGATTTAGAAAGCGCAAATACTGAGGATTTAGTAGAAATGTTAGGGCATGAAAACGGCTGGGTGAGAGATCGGGCTCAACAATTACTGATTCACAGAGGAGATCAACAGGCAATGGTTAGTTTGAAGAAACTGATCTCGGAATCATCCAAGCATGAAACAATCATACACGCCTTATATGCATTAGAAGGGCTTAACGCGCTAGATGGCGCAACGCTTTTGACCACCGCGGCACATCAATCTCCGGAAGTGGTGGCCCATAGCTTGATGCTCTTAAGAAATCCAATGTATAAGAATGAAAAGATAGCAGAAGCAGAGTTACTTAATGAACTGATGGCCAGAAAGGACCCTACAATCGATTTTTATCTGATTTCCTTCTTCGGAGAATGGCTACAGCGGTATGGAAATAACATTTTGGCATTATCGGTTGGGTTAACTCAAAACTATTCGGAACAATACTATCAAGACGCCCTAATTAGTGGTCTTTCAGGAAAAGAAAAAGACTTTAAAAGCGCACTTCAGGATTCAGAGTCGCCTCAAATTAAAAGTGTTATCAGTCAGTTAGACAACGTTATAGCAGACCAAGCATCAGGTAAGAAGTTCTGGATTTATGAGCAAGCATCGCTACCACTAGACGATAGAACACACGGGTTGAAGCTTTACAGAAATACTTGTGCGGCATGCCATGGCGGCAATGGACAAGGTGTTGACGGCTTAGCACCACCGCTAGACAATTCTGAATACATTAAAGGCTCACCAAAAAGGTTGGCTTTGGTACTATTGCATGGTATGAAAGGCCCACTGACCGTCAATGGAAAGCGCTACGAAATGAATGCGCAAATGCCTGGATTATTGAATAATCCTGAATTTACCGACCAAGATATAGTTGACCTGATGACTTACCTGAGTAATGCCTTCGGAACATCTTCTAGGGGATCAAATGCCAAAATGATCAAAGAACTGAGAGATGTAAAACCGAAAAATGGTGCCTATACTGAAGCAGAACTAAACGGATTGATCGATGAGCAATAGACTAACTTTATTAATTGGAATTTTAACTCTATTTGCCGTTTCCTGTCAGAAATCAAGTAATGATTGGAAAGAACTTGTTACAGATGATCATCTTGTTGGTTGGAAGGTGTTAGGCGGTGAGGGAAGCTACGAGGTTAAAAACGGTGAAGTAGTCGGAACAACTAAAGGGACTTCTAATACCTTTTTGGCCACAGAAAACACTTATGAAAATTTCATATTGGAATTGGAAGTGCTCGTTGACCCAAAAATGAATTCTGGAATACAATTCCGAAGCAATCAAAATGAAAGAGGGGTTGTTAATGGCTATCAAGCAGAAATTGACCCTTCTGAAAGAGCTTGGAGTGGTGGTTTGTATGATGAGTCCCGCAGAGGCTGGTTATACCCGTTGACTACGAATCAGGCGGGTCAAAAAGCCTTTAAGAACAATCAATGGAACAAATATAGGATTGAGGCATTCGATAATAAGGTTCAAATTTGGGTGAATGATGTAATGACCACCCATTTTCAAGATTCTATGGCTACCAAGGGCTTCATTGCCTTACAAGTGCATGGTGTTGGTACAAAAGAGGAGGAAGGCCTTCAAGTGAAGTGGCGAAACATTCGTATGCTTGAAAATATCAAAAAGACAGATTTGACACCAGCTGTCGAAGATGTGACTTTGACTGATTTAAGTACGTTGTAAACTGGCTACTCATAAGAATTAATGGATGATCTGGAATTAATTTACCGTTCATGTAACTCTCAGCATTTTGGCTAAACCTTTCCGATCTTAAGGTATCAAATTGAGATAATCAACCATTAAGCTATGCATACTAGAAATTCACAAAGCCTACACTTAAGGCGCCATGTGATGCTGCTTATTTCAGCACTTTTCATCACAGTCTGTTCTTACGGACAAAAAATCGACTTTAGTCAAGTAGAATCCATGAAACCCCGCAATATCGGTCCAGCTGGTATGAGTGGAAGGGTTACCTCCATTGACGTAGTCAGAAATAATCCAGAAATTATTTATGCCGGTTCTGCTTCTGGTGGACTTTGGAAGTCAGAAAGTGGAGGTGTGGCGTGGGAGCCAATTTTCGATGGCAATTTAGCCCTTTCGATCGGGGCTGTGGCTGTTTCGCAGAAGAACCCAGATGTCGTTTGGGTCGGAACAGGAGAAGGAAATCCTAGAAATAGTTTAACCGGAGGTTATGGTGTTTACCGAAGCCTTGACGCGGGTAAAACATGGAAGTTGATGGGGCTTGAAAAGACCAGAAACGTTCACCGAATTATCATTCATCCAGACGATCCAAATACCGTTTACATTGGTGCTATTGGCTCTCCGTGGGGCGATCATGAAGAAAGAGGTGTTTACAAGACAACCGATGGTGGCGAAACGTGGAATAAGATTCTCTATATCGATCAAATGACGGGTGTAGGAGACATGGTTATGGATCCTGCTAATCCAGATAAAATCTTGGTAAATATGTGGCAACACCGCAGAAAGCCATGGTTCTTTACTTCTGGTGGACCGAGTTCAGGGCTTTTTCTCACTGTTGATGGCGGTAAAAATTGGACAAAACAATCTGCCAAAGAAAACGGGTTGCCAGAAGGCGATTTGGGCAGGATGGGACTGGCTTTTGCCACGAATAACCCGAATCGCGTTTATGCGATCATTGAATCTAAGAAGAACGCTCTCTATCGCTCCGATAATGGCGGTGTGAATTGGACGATGGTTAACGATAAATCAGAGATTGGAAACCGCCCATTCTATTACTTTGATATTTATGTAGACCCGAAAAACGAAAACAGACTGTACAGCATTTTCACCAACGTAAATGTCAGTGAGGATGGCGGTAAGTCATTTTCTGGCTTGATTGGTCGCGGATTGATTCACGTAGATAACCATGCACTTTATATCAACCCAGATAATCCGAAATATATGATCCTAGGTAATGACGGGGGTATGGCGATCACTCGCGACATGGGTAAAACTTGGCAGTTTGTTGAGAATTTAGCCCTCGGACAGTATTATCACATTAATGTCGATAATGAGATTCCTTACAACGTTTATGGCGGTTTACAAGATAATGGTAGCTGGACAGGGCCAGCATACGCTTGGACTCGCGGTGGTTTAAGAAACGATTATTATCATTCAATTGGCGGAGGCGATGGTTTTGATGTAGTTCCCGATCCAGATGATTCTAGGTTCGGTTATTCCATGTCTCAGCAGGGTAATGTAAATCTTTATGACAAAGTTACAGGGCGATCTAAATCTGTTAAACCAATCCATCCTGATCCAAATGTGAGACTAAGATTCAATTGGAATGCGGCTATAGCACAAGATCCTTTTGATAACAGCACGATTTATTTCGGGAGCCAGTTTGTACATAAGAGTACCGATAAAGGAGGTAGCTGGGATGTGATTTCTCCAGATTTGACAACAAACGATCCTGAGAAACAGAAACAGCATTTAAGCGGAGGTATCACAATTGATGCCACTGGTGCAGAAAACTACACGACTATTCTCGCGATAGAGCCTAGCCCGACCGAGCAAGGTGTGATTTGGGCTGGTACAGATGACGGTAATGTTCAAATCACCAGAGACGGTGGAAATTCTTGGACCAATGTATCTAAGAACATAAAGGGTGTACCAGCGGGAAGCTGGGTGGCGCAGATTAAGGCATCTAAGTATAATAATGGGGAGGCCGTAGCTGTGATTAATAATTACAGAAGGTTCGATTTTGAGCCTTATTTGATGAGAACCAAGAACTATGGTAAGTCTTGGGAGAATTTGGCTAGTGGGAAAGATGTTTTCGGGTATGCTTTGTCATACATTCAAGATCCAGTCGAGCCGAACTTACTGTTCTTTGGTACCGAGCACGGACTATATATTTCAATTGACGGTGCTAAGAATTGGTCTAAATTCAACAATGGCTACCCTAGTGTTTCTACCATGGATTTGGTGATTCAAGAACGCGAAAGTGACCTTGTCATTGGTACTTTTGGTAGAGCCATTTGGGTACTTGATGACATCAAGCCACTAAGAGTAATGGCGAAAAAAGGACATGATAAAGTTATAGCAGATGCAGTTAGCATCGTGCCGCCAAATACGGCTTACATTACCAGTTCTAGATCGGCTAGTGGTCCTGCAAATCCAGGTAACGCTACTTTTGAAGGTACAAACAGGCCGTCAGGATCGGCAGTGATTAAGTTTTTTGCTAAGAAACCTGATACCCCACAAGGAAACGGCAGACCGGGTAATAATGCAGAAGCTATTGCCAATCGACGAGCAGCTTTGGCACGTGCTGAAGGCGGAGCTGGTGGTAGATTCCCTGGTGGTGGCGGTAGAGGAGGCAGAGCCGGTAGAGCTGGCGCAAGAGGACCTCAAGCCCAAATCGAAATATCCGATCTTAATGGAAATGTGGTTAGAAAGATTTCTTCACAAGTAGAAGATGGTTTGAATCAGGCTTTCTGGCGATTTGATGAAGATCCACCAGCTGATACAGAGCAACCAGCACTACCAGCAGGCATTCCGGCAAGATTTGCCAGAAACTTTAGAGCAAGCGGTGCACCAATTTTACCAGGCACTTACAATGTGAAGGTGACAGTAGGTGACAAGAGCGAGTCAAGTCAAATTGAAGTGAAAATGGACCCAAGAGCTGAAGTGCCAATGGAAATATTAGTAGCGAGAAGGGATATGATTCGTAAGGCCAATAAAATGGTTAACGAGTCGACAAAAATGAGCTCTAAAATCACCAGAGATATGCAAACAGTAGATAAGGTGATTGCAGCACTTCAAGGTAAAAGAGGAAGAGATGTAGCGGCACTAAGAACAAAAACCAACGCCGTAAAAGAAGAGATGCAAGGATTGGCTAAGCTAATTGGTGCAGGTGGTGGATTTAGAAGAGGAGGAGACCCTAACGAGCCAACTCCACTTAGAACACGTGCCTTTGGGTTAACCAGAAGCATTAGTGGCTCTTATGATATGCCGGGTAGAACTCAAGAAATGCTTATGAAGCAATTCCAAGATCAAATGGATGAGTTGAAGACAAAAATGGACGCTTGGTACGCTGAGAACTGGGATGCATTCTTAGCTGAAGTTAAAAAGGTAGATTTCTCGCCAATCGGGAATTAAGATATACAGCGGTTAGTTGTTATCGAACCACCCCATGGATTCCATTAATTTGGAATGGGGTGGTTTTTTTATGTCATGTAAAATAGATAATGACTGCTCCTAAGGCCGTCATAAATAAAATGAATTGGCGAAATAATTTGTCGTTGATCTTCTTCAATAGCTTGATGCCAACAAAAAGCCCAATAAAAATGGCCGGAATAGCGATCGCGCTCACTTGTATGGTTTCATAGGTAATTGTTTTCCAGCTGAAAATATGAAAAGGAACTTTAAAGAGGTTGATGATCAAAAATAACCATGCTGTCGTGCCGATAAAGGCATTTTTTGGTAGTTGCATGGCCAAGAAGAAAATGTTGGCAAATGACCCTGCAAGGTTGCCTACCATGGTAGTGAAACCTGCTGTAAGTCCCATAATGCCTGCAAAACCAATATGGTTTGGGACGCTTTTTGACTTTCTTCTGTCCCACCAAAACATAAAAACGACAGATACGAAAATGACTAGCGCCATGCTCTTTCTAAAACTTTCCTCAGAAAGTTGATCGCCAACCCAAGTGCCTAAAATTACCCCTAACATCATAAAAGGTAGTAAACGGATCAAATATTTCCATTGTGCATGCCGATGGTAGTAGATGACTGCGAAAATATCGCCCACGATCAACATGGGTAGGAGTATGCCGGTCGATGCTTTTGCCCCAAATACAAAGACTAGAAGGGCTACAATGATTATACTGATTCCTTTTATGCCTGACTTAGATAAGCCAACAATAAATGAGGCTCCAATAACTGCCGACCAGTCTAAAAGGGTTAAATCTGAAAGCACGATGCCAAGATATAACTATCTCAGAGAATACCTTTAGTTATAATCCGATGGAATAATTCTCGATTTTGTTCCTTTTTCAAAAGCATAGGCCAATTTCAGAAGTTTATCTTCTTCAAATGAACGACCAATAAACGTTAAACCTCTCGGCTGGCCAGTGGCTAGGTATCCCATTGGTACTGTCAAGCATGGATAGTGAGCGGCAGCAGCAAATCCAGCACCGAAATTGTTAATTGATAAGATTACGTCCAACTGATGCTCTTGCATGGGACCTTCGAAGTACTTGATACCCGTTTCTTTTAGGTTTTTTCTGAGCGCTACTAAGTCGTCTCCTGCTGTGGTTTCATTGACTACACCTTCGAATAAACCTTGTCCGTATGGCATGGCGATCGCGCTATCCATTTTATTGAAAGCCACTAAATCGTCCATTGATTCAAACGGTATGTTATCTGATGCATAATCAGCAAAGTAGTGTACCATGTCTTCTTTCATGTCTCCATTGAGCAAGTTGATAAAACCATTTAAACGAGTTCGTTCAAACTCAAATTCAACCAAAACACCTCCCAATTCAGCTATTTTCTCAGTATTATATTTATAAACGGAATCTTGCAGATAGTTTTTAACTACCCCAAACCTGATACCCTCAAGACTCCCTTCCGTCAAGTCTTCCCAATATCTTTTGTCTTTTGGATTGTCTTTTGTTGCTGCGTCTCTCGGGTCTTCTCCCGTCATAGCAGAGAGGAGAATGGCATTATCGATCACGTTTTTGGTCATCGGGCCAGGCGTGTCCAGTGTACTTGACAACGGTACTATTCCACCACGGCTTAATAGCCCAACCGTTGGTTTCAAACCAACTAAAGAGTTGGAACTAGATGGCGATAGGATGGATCCTGAGGTTTCCGTACCCACGGCCACCGGGGCGTAGTTGGCCGCGATCGTCGAGCCGCTTCCTGAGCTTGAGCCTCCAGTGTCAAATTCCATTGGTCCATAAGGGTTCAAAGTCTGACCTCCAGCTGTACTAAAGCCGTTGGGACAGCCAGAACAATAAAAGTTTGCCCACTCACTTAAATTGGCTTTGCCAAGGATAAGTCCACCACTTGATTTGATTTTGGCCGTTATAAATGCATCTGGTGCATTATTGTCTTTTAATGCGTAGCTACCAGCTGTTGTCGGTAATTCGTCGGTGCCAATATTGTCTTTCAGGATCACCGGGATGCCATAAATTGGGTGATCGTTAGCCGATCGGTTTTTATCTTTCAAACGCGCCTCTTTCACCAAATTAGGATTGATGGAGATCATATTATTCAAAGACTTCTCTTTATCATTTTCAAAGTGTACAATTCTAAAGAGATACCACTGAGCGATTTTCTCATAAGTTAATTCACCGTTTTTGACCGAGGCTTGTAGCGAAGGAATATCCCGCTCTAGAATCAATGGCTTTAATTCTTGGTACTCTTCCTCGGAGAAGTATGCAATTTGATCGGCTGCTGCCGCCCACATGTCATTTCTATCCTTGAAGGTAGATTGTACCCTTTTGTAGCGCATTCGTGACGATCGGTGTTCCGCATTGGCCGCTATGATATCGGCCTGGTCGTAAGGCACCCACGGGGCTATTACCGTCTTGGGTTCGCCTGGTCCACATGCATAAACAAAGATCAGTAGAAGGAGGATACTTTTTTTCATAGCAATTGATCAGTGATGATTGGCTTGCATTATACTCAAGAACCCATGTTGATCAAAACGCTATTTGTTATAAGGTCAATTACTCACGAGATATTAATTGGCCCTATGACCTACCATCGGAAATTTCGTTTCTCCTGCCGATACTAAACCTGTGAATTCATTTCCATCAAATTCACACTTGATCGTTGCCGGAGTACCGCCAACATTTAAATCACCAGTCAGTGTTGTGCCTTCTAAACTAAGGTTCATTAGCTCCAATGTCCCAAATACTTCGGTGGTCATAGATGCTGCGTAACTGTTGCCTTGTTCTGATATAGTAATCACGCCATAACTCACATCAGTAGTAACTTTATATTCCCATTCTCCAATAGGGTCGAATGATTCATTGTTGCTTTCTTTTTTAGACTCGGATGACCCACAGCCCAAAATGAATATCAGTAATAATATGATCGAGAACTTTGCTTTCGTTGGATTTAGCATTTTCATGAATAAAAAGGTTTGTTAAATACTTGAACTCGCCTTCAATAAGTTGAAAAATAGGCTAGCTCGGATAAGCTTTTAGTTCGGAAGATGATGAAGTGCTTACAAAAAACGACTGAACTGCTATTTGAAAATTCTCACGACATAGTGGTTCAATTATATGTCGTTCATATTGGAAATTGACCTGGTTTAGCTTGAAACTATATGATCTGTCATTTCAGGAATAAATAGATAGCAGTTCAGCGCATAATCAGAATAATGGCTATTAAGCATCCGCTAGCTCTCGTTTCTTAGTAAATCCTATTGATTCAATTAAAAGGTTTATTAAACAAAGAGATATGATCCACACAACTCTGAAGGCTCAAAGGCTACACGCAATGGATGCATTAAGGGCAATCATGATGCTACTCGGAGTGATACTCCATACAACAGAAATATATAGTCTTGGAGATGATCCATATTGGCCAAAAGACCCTACTTCAAGCCATAGGTCTATGAATTTCATTTTTGGCATCATTCATATCTTCAGAATGCCAATATTCTTTATGATCGCTGGATTCTTTGGTGCATTGCTTTATTTTGAAAAAGGGCCTCAAGCGATGTTAAAAAATAGAGTATCAAGAATTCTATTTCCTTTCATTGTATTCTTGTTATTGATTCACCCGATAATCATTTCAGTTTGGAGATACACATCAACAATTTTCGATGTGAAAGTGGCAAGTGTCATGTCCACTTACAGTTTTTTACCTAGTATTACCTATCATTTGTGGTTTCTTTATTACCTAGTAATTATCACACTATTTGCACTGTTCATTGCCATATTCTTAAAGAAGCTGCCAAAATTCGCCAATAGGTTAGCCCTGACGATTGATTGGCTAATGAATAGGCGGTTAGTCTTCACGACCGTCTTTTCCGTACTGACTTTTCTAATGCTTGTATGGATGTGGGATACCTGGATTACGACATCATTATCGTTTATTCCCAATGTCCCTGTCTTGGTGGCCTATAGTATGTTTTATGCTTTGGGCTGGGCACTTTTTAAATCAATGAATGTTCTTTATTCCTACATGAAGTACGACTGGTTGTTTACTATTTTAGCTGTAGTCATATTCTCTCTTAGGTTCTTTTTTAGGCCATATGTTAGTGATGTCCTTTATGGTGCTATAAATGCCATAATCATATGGTTCTTTGTGTTTGGTATCATTGGTTTGTTTATCAGGTACGCCAGTCGGTATTCCTATAAAATGCGATATATATCGGACGCTTCTTATTGGGTTTATTTAGTCCACTTACCACTCGTTACCCTCTTTGCAGGATTAATTGCTCAACTCGCCGTTCCAGCCTTTATTAAATTTCTCATCGTAATAATGCTAACGAGCGGAGTATGTTTTGCTAGTTATCATTATTTGGTCAGAAGAACTTTTATTGGGAAGTTTCTGAATGGCAAAAAGTACAAGTAACTTATTATTAGGCAATTTGAAGCTTTAGCCACTTTCGAAACTGTGCTGCCTTTGTTCTGCTGATAATGGTTGTCTTTGTTTGGTGCTTACTGTCAAGCATTGTGACTTCGACCTTACCGTATTCTAAAGACCTAGTACTCTTTACTACCGAGTGACTGATTATGGTTTGTCTATTAGCTCTAAAGAAGGAATCAGGATCGAGCTGCTTCATTAGTGTGTCTAAAGAATCGGAGTAGATTAAGTTCCGTCCTTCTTCAGTCTTGATTAAAATAGACCCTGATTCACTTGTCACGGTTCGAATGTTCTCTTGTTTCACAATGTGACTTGATTTACCTAGAGATATTTTTATTGGTTTTTTAAGTTGAATTGGATCTTCATTGTTGGCTTTATGAGAATGTTTCCAGTCGTGATAAAAGAAGATTCCGATATCAATCATGGAGAATACGAGTGTCATCGAAATCATGCTAAGGTTGATGACCATAAGCTCATCTATCTTGTAAAATCCACCATAGAATAGGTAGGTAACCCCGATTACAAGAATGTTCAGCAAGAGCATTAGAAATGCCATTTCTAATACCAATTGCCATCCTAACCTTTTTAAGATGCCTGACTTCCAAGGAATACGTTGATCTAGTTTTTTACTAATCCAACGGGTACCTTCCAACAATATAAAAGCGGCAATTATGGCATTTATATATTCTTCAAGACTGATCGATACCAAAGACCGTTGGTATTTGTAATCAAAGATTACGTTGACTAGTGTATTAGCTGTTATACCAAGCAAGAGAATGCTAATCCAGCGCCATTTGAAGAACTTAAATAGGCGTATACTTAAGCTTTTGGATTTTGATTTATATCTGTAAAAGGAGGAGCTAAGGGTCTTCGAAGTCATTTTTGATGATTACTGAATTTTAGACTTTGTCTAAAGAGTCCATTAAAAATTAAAAGGATGCTTCAAAGAGGTAATTTGTTCTTTGATTATTTCTTCGCATCAGAATGGTTCGCTTTTAGGGGTTTAATTACCCGATAATATGGATTGCGTTCCTGCAAAATCATTTGGGTTCACTTTTTTGAGGTTACCACCAAAACCCTCATTTATCGTCTCAATTAACTGATTCGTGATTAACGCATTTCCTCGAGGATTTAGGTTGATTCCATCTGCCGAAAAAATCCCAAATCTTCCAAGAATCGGTAGGAAAGGGGCTCCTTCCAATAATTCCCCATCGGCAGCTAAGTCTAGGAAATTATCCAAACCGCTAAAAAGTACGTCGAAATAGGCATTATAGTCAAACAAGACAAGTCTGCCATCTGATTGGGATACCACACTAGCGATCGCTTGGTTATATGCTTGAATTTGGGCTTCAATACGCTCTATGTCCTCTACTTTTAAATAATCTCTTTCTGTTAAGGCATTTGTTGGTAAATGACCTTTTGAATCACCGAGTTTGTATTCGTTTCGGTAGAAAATAATTTCGTCCCTAAACATTTGACGTACTCTTGGAAGTGGTTCTCCCTGATAAATTACATCTGGTAAATCATTGTCTTCGACAATAACGCCCCAAGTAAAAGGAGAATCTAGGTCGAAATGGATCCCTAATCGCCGTTCAGCGAACGGGATTTGCGGGTTGGCCAAGTAGAATTCTGTTTGTTTGCGATTGAACTCTACAGAAGCCGTTTTGGCTGTATTATAGGATGCCTTAGGAGCGCATGCGATATTCAAAGTGTTTGGAGTGCAGATATAGGGTGTTATGTCATAGTCCGACATATTAAAGAAAGGGTAGTTAAGAAAGGAAGGTATATTGAAAAGGACACCTTTGGCTTCACTGTTATTCGCTAGCAAAGCATCGGTCATTTCTGAGAGCTTTTGCTCGAAAAGGGCAGGGTCTAGCACATCTTCATAAGCCGATTGCATCAAATTAGTGCTGCTTTCATCGCCTTCGGCACCATTAAAAGCATACCCCATGAGTCCTTCGAAACCTAAATCGATCACAAAGAAGGAGGGAGACTCGTCAATAATTTGATCTAGGATGGAATTGTTTGAGTTGTTGAAGTAATCGGCTAGAAAAGGGTTTTCGGACCGATTATTTTCAGTAAAATCTAGTAACTGAGCTTGTGGAAATGAGAAGTTTCGCAAAGAATCATTTTCGGGTAAATAACTATGTGTTTCTCCCTCAATAGGTTTTTGAATAAAGGTGGTGTCTGCGCTTGACGCATATTGAATTCTATAAGGCCCCATATCGCCCATTAAGTCGCTGTTTTCATAGATATTAAAACCAATTTGGTTATCGCTTGTGGCAGAAAGGTCAATAGATAAATCATTCTTTAACAGGTTATTCATGAAGATTTGCGGAATGGAACGAAGGGATGTGTTCGGAACCAAAACACCATCAGTGATACCACTAAATGCCGATGAACCAATAAATACTACATTCGATAAGTCTGCAGTCTCAAAAGTAGGAAGCTCATCTTCAGGTACTATTGGGAATTCGTAATTGCACGAACTGATCAACATAAAAGATAGTGCAAGGAGAAAAAATCTCCTCGCACTAATAGGTATGTGTGTGTATATGGTTCTTTTAGCGTTGTCCATAAGTAAACGATAGGTAGTAATATGAAGTAATTTCGGGGCTTCCGAAACTATTAAACTGCTGGTTGTTAAGCACATTATTGCCACCAAAACGAACTTTCGATTTGATTTTTGGCAGGCTGTAAGTGAACTGAAAATCGAGCGTATTAAAGCCAGGTACAGTCCCATCGGCAAAAGAACTTTCCCATTCAAAAGCCGATCGAAATCTCCATGAAATCTGAGCGCCTAAGCGTTCACTCATTTTATCATTTCCCAAGGTCATATTTAGCTTAAATGGAGGTGTGTTAAAACCCGGAGTTAACGGATCATCATTCTGTTGAAGAATGTTGGCGAACGTCATGTTAATCGCGAAGTTGGTCCCCTGGTCGCTGGTTACGTCATAAACAAGCTCCAGTCCTTGAGTAATAATGGCACTTTCAGCATTGTCACTAACAAAGAATCGAGTGCTACTGCCGGGGTTATTCGCTTGCTCTAAGGCAAGTTGCAAGTCAATTGATGGACTCGTTCTAGGCTTGACTACACGCGTAGTACCGATGAAATTCCTGTAGTGATTGATGTAATAGATAACCTCGAATAACCTTTTATCTTCAACAAGCGCTCGGTACCCTAGCTCAAGACTCGTGATTCTTTCGGGTTTTATTCCTCTGAATTTATCGTCCCTAATGATTCCCCTTTCTAGAATATCTAAGTTTTCCAGCCTGATCGCGTTTATATTCAAAGGGCCAGATCCAAAGCGGGTATCATCATTAGAGATGTCTTGAACGGTATTATTAAACTCATCTAAGGCACTAATTAGGAAAGCGTTTCCTTGGAGGTCGTATTGATCTACTACAGGTTCCAATCCGCCTACTAATACTAAATCACCGATGTTTTGATTGAAGAATTGCTCTCTTACGTTCGGTATTCTCAAACCAGTTTGAATTGACCCTCTGAAAAAAGTATTTGGCTTGATTTCCTTTACGAGAGACAGTCGCTGAGTACTAACCACATTAAAGTTTTCGTTTTTGTCGATTCTACCAGAGATAGTGGCTTCTAGTTGATCGTTTATTACTCGAGTAGCCTCTACAAAAAGTCCTGCTTCGAAATTAGTCACGTCGTTGCCAATGGAGTCGGTAAAGATGGTGCCATTAGATTCTGGATCATAAAGACGGGCATTTATACCCATTTCGAAATCTTGGAAATAGTCTTTACCAACTGAAATTTTGGCACTCGATTCGAAATGATAGAGCTTGGAGTGGTCAAAAATTTTAGCGCCAAAATCAGGGTCTTGAGAGTTTATGATGACGAGTCTTAAAGAATCAAATTCTGGTGTACCCGCCTCAAATCGGTTCAAGAATGTTCCTCTTGGAAAAGCTGTATCTGCTGTCCGTCTAGATACCGTGATTCCACGACCGGCTCGATTGAGTAGAAAATATTGGTTGAACCAATCTTCATTTGGTTTGGCTGCTTCTACGATACTTTCACCGAGTTTACCTACGTTGTAACTGTCGCCAGAATTTTGGCCTGTGGTATAGGCCCGTATATTGAACTTCTCATTAGTAACTTCTAATTTGTGCTGATAGATAGCGAAATCCCGGAGAGCGATTCTGTCATCTCCAGTAATCATGGCAGATGCCCGTCCGTAGTAGGAGGCTGCCACAAGCTCAGTTTTCGGCGAAAGTTTCACGTGAAGTGCCCCGTTAAACTTGAGGTTTTCAACCCCGTAATCTACAAGCTGACCTTCTTCATACCCTTGACGAGTTACCTGATATACGGTGTCCCGCTCAGACGGTATAGGCAGTGCAGAATCAAAATCTATACCGTTGAAAGATCTGGGTAATACCATTGTGGCAGCACGGTCATCACCATAAACATTCACACCGTTAATCCCTTGATTTCTTAAGGAGTGGGTTCTTTCAAATGAGTCACCAGGTCCAATGTTGTCGTAGTTGTCAGCTACAAAATCAACACCGCCTAACCTAGATCCATTAATCTTAAAGGCGACCTTATCATTTATCGCTTTGGCATATCGTACGGATATATCATGAATAAACTCATTGCCGATGGTGAAAAATCTAGTGTCAAATTCCTCCGATGCAATAGTAGCGCCTTTGACTGTAAAGCTCAATCCTTGATAATCGAAAGGATTCTTTGTGGTCATTAAAAGTACCCCGTTAAAG
Source organism: Roseivirga misakiensis (assembly GCF_001747105.1). Taxonomy (NCBI): domain Bacteria; kingdom Pseudomonadati; phylum Bacteroidota; class Cytophagia; order Cytophagales; family Roseivirgaceae; genus Roseivirga; species Roseivirga misakiensis. The sequence goes on from NZ_MDGQ01000005.1 coordinate 1,201,469, forward strand.
GCACCCGGGCCATATTTTGAAGTAGTAGGGCCTGGGATTAGTTCTAAGAGTTCTACATCAAGGCTGTTTGGCCCAACTATATTGGACAGTGAAAAACCTAGGCCAGGAGCTTGAGTGTCCATGCCATCGGTGAATTGCTTGAACCTAAGATTGGTTGTGGAGTTGAAGCCACGAGCATTGACAGAGTTTATGATAATACTTTGTGTGGCTACATCGACACCTTTCAAGTTGATCACTGCATCATAAAAATTGAATGATGCCGTATTTTTGATATCCGAGATGTCGAGTTTTTCAATTTGAATAGGTGATTTTAGTTCCTCTTGCGTGACTTTTTCGGCGGAAACGACGAAATCCTCTAGTTTAATGGCTTCAGGTTGAAGTTCTATGATCAGATTTGTCGTTGGTTTATCGATCTTCACCTTTTTTGAAATGTACCCAACGGCAGTTACCTCAAGTTCAACAGGAAAGGTTTTCATTGCTAAAAAGAACTCACCTTTTTCATTGGCAGATACCCCAAATGATGTCCTTCTATAAGCCTGGCCTATAAGTTTTATATTCGCAAAAGCTACCGGCTTACTGGTCTTTTCTTGGACAACTTTTCCCGCTACAGTTTGAGAGACTGCGGATTGATATGCGAACAAGAAAAGTAGTGTACCGAAAAAGCTAAAGCGATTGAGGTTGAAGATCACTTGTTTTGGTTTTTGGTTGATTTAGCATTTAAATGCCAAATAGGTAACGAACCAAACAATCAAAGAAACAGTTGTAAGTCCGTTTAAACTAGGTATGTCCCCTTTGTTAGATTTTAACGGATTGACCTGTAGTGTGCCAATTGGTTATTAATTTGATATATACTCCAAGTCTATGTGCGCCTGACCATACCTTCGTTTTAGTACCTTAAATGTCGCTAAGACAAATTTTAAGGAAAATTTGGAGCATTACATCTCATGTTCTAGCAGAGTTCATTTTAATGTCAGCAGATAACTAGTATTCCATTTTATTACTGTATTCATGTGGTGTGATATGACTTCTCGAATGGGGCATGTCACCCAAAAATAATTTTAGTAACTCGAAATGTTCCGGTCGATTTAGCTAATTCTACTGTCTGTTGTGGGCATCACGTGAGAAGAAAAACAGGGTGAGGTATGATGAAGAACTTTTGCAAACAAAAAAGCCCCAGATTTCTCTGAGGCTTCAAGCGGAACGGACGGGACTCGAACCCGCGACCTCCTGCGTGACAGGCAGGCATTCTAACCAGCTGAACTACCGCTCCAAAATGTCTTTTATTGTCCCTTTCGTTTAAGGTGATGCAAAAGTAATATGCTTGTTTTGAATTGCAAGCTTCAGACTAAACTTTTTGCGTCATTTTTATTCAAAAATTTTCCGCTTTAAAGTGTTCGTTTTGTAAGGTCCTTTAAATAAGACATTTAATCTACTTGCGAATCTTAAAGGTAACGGTATAAAGTCTGTGACTGATCTCCAGTTCACTTAATCGGCCATTGGCGAATGTATGTAACTCCTTCTTGCCGTCATGTTCAAAGTAAAACGTCTGATCATTATTATTTACAATATCAAGCATAATGCCTGTTGCCAAGGCATAAGTCTTCTGTTTCCCAACGGGTGTTTCAAAATAGTAATAATCGGCACCTACTATACTTTCTAAGGGGAGGGACGATTCTTTTCCATCTTTATTGATGACATACTTCCCATCTTTAAAAACAGTGTGTACCGATGACTTCAAATGTCCGTTAGTATGCGACGTTGCTTCACCAATAATCAGTTTGTTATCCATATAGGTAGACTCACTTACAAAATCCACTGTAATCTTGACTAGCATATGAGCTTCAATATGCGTTTTGACGGAGATTTTGGTGCTTTCGTCATTTACTTCTCTAGAAACTACCATTTCCCCAACTTTATGGCCACGTATATACGCGTCATAAGTTAAGTTTTGACTGTAGGCTGTGAATGTGAGCGTAGATAAGATCAATACGCAATTGATTTGAACCAAGAGTTTGATCATCTTTGAGAATACAGAAGTTTTTAATGTCATGGATTACAATATACTCGAGAAAGAAAGTGAAACCAAAGGGAGTTTCTACATTGAAGAGAATGGCGATATTTTAGCCGAAATGACCTACTCTAAAGCTGGCGAAGAGCGAATTATTATTGATCATACAGAAGTAAGTGAAAAATTAAGAGGTAAAGGGGCAGGCGTGCAATTGGTGGAATATGCTGTGGACTTTGTACGAAAGAAGGGCATTAAGTTACTTCCATTATGTCCTTTTGCTAAAGCTACACTTTTGCGACACCCAGAATGGAAAGATGTATGGTAATGTTAGATATTTAGAAGGCAGAAATATAGAATTTCTGCCTTTATTATTTTGAAGCTAAATGATTACCAAGTAGATGTTTTCATGTCTCTGGTAGCTTTGAGGATATCTCTTCTGCTCACTTGTCCAACAAGTTTCCCATTTACGTCTACTACAGGGAAGCGTCTAAAATGCGTTCTTAAAAACTTAGAAGCCACGTCTAAAACATCTGCAGTAATCGGAACAGTAGAAACCCCAGCACTCATATAGTTTGAGACGTTGATTCGACCATGAGGTAAATTGTGATAAGCCTCATCCACTAAGATTTTTAAACAGTCAATCTCAGATAAAATGCCAAGTATTTTTCCGTTATGATCGACTACTGGAGCACCTGATATTCTCAACTCAAGAAAGGTGTCCATGGCATCGGCAATGCTCTGATCTGGACTAAAAGTGATTACGTCTGAAGTCATATAGTCAGTAACTGGACGGTATTGGTGGACTGATTTGGTGGGTTCTGCTGCTTTTACGCCTGTAAAGTTCATGTGAATAAATTTTAAGTCTAAAAAATGGGTGAAAGGGCATAGAAATTACGGATATAATTTATAAGATCAAAACAAAATATTGCGTAATAATTATTAGACAGAATAATAAATTACAGAATATAGGTTGTGTAGAATATTAGGCCACTCCATTATAAAGGGGGAGTGGCCTAATCAATAATTTAGAATTGTATGCGATACATGATGTCTGGAAAGAAACCAATTTGCTCTACGGTATTAATTTGGTCTGTTACCTCGTTGTATCTTTGAATAAACTCGTTTTTACGATTGGTTAAGTTTTGAAGATCAATGAAGAACTGGTGCGAAATGTTTCTCTTTTTGCTATTTATTCTAACTCCAAACTTTAAATCCCAACGGTAGTAATCACCGATGTTTTCTGAAAATGCTCGGTTCTCAAACCCAACTTCTCTGCCTGAGTTGGCTCTAGTGGCATCAATATCAATTGGGGTAAAAGGATTTCCACCAGCCAAGGTGAATTTTGAATCTAGGGTCCAAGCGTTTCGGTTGTCCTTACCGAATTTCCATTCTTTGCCGAATAGGGCATTAAAAACGTATTGATTGTTGAAAGCCGTGTTGCGCTCGATGCCATCGCTACCTTTGTATTTCGAATCAAAAATGGAAGTAGTTGCGAGGAAGTAGTAGTCATTCGAAAAGAACTTCTCCAAAGTTAATTCTAGCCCGATATTCGAGCCGGTTCCTTCATTAACAAGAGATCCCTCTTCGTCAAATACAAAGTCGGCTCCTTCATTTAGCAAGGAATAGCTACTCGGCGTAGCGCTCACTGGTACGTTCGATATTGATTGATAGTAGGTTTCTGCTTTTAATCTCCAAGAAGGCGCAATGTTCCAGTCGTAGGCTAATACAAAGTGATCACTGGTGACGAATTCAAGATTACTATTAGTTAGCTCGAATTGATTGTTTCCGACGTCTTCTCTCAGAAATAATATGGGTGCTGGGATACTTTGTGCATGTCGTCCATAGGCTAAACTTAAGCGATTAGTTGCATTCACTTGCCAGCTAACGGCAGCTCTCGGTTCAAACGAAGTGTCTTCTGTAAAGCCGTGATACTGACTGTGAATACCTGCTGTTATACTCCAGTCATCGTTAAATCGGTATTCGCCTTGCGCAAATGTTTGGGTTAGGTTAAAACCGTCTTGATAATCTCTGGTCGTAATTAGAAAGTCTGGAATGCCATCGTTGTCCGTGTCTGGAATTTCAGAGCGATTATCTCGGTCAGATGTAAAAAGATTAAGGTCATATTTCTCATTGACGATTCCTGCACGTAAACTAAACCGTGCGCTGAACTTCTTATTGAAAGTAGAACTTACAGTAAACCTGTTTTCCCTGTTGAATACATTTGTGGCTCGGTAGGAATTGATTGTCTGGCCAGAGCCATTCTTGATGAGGTTGTCTTGAAGAAACTGATTGTAGTTCGTCGAGGCGCCGAATACTGTTTTTAAATAAGCTGTTTTGTCTATCCTAAGTGTGTGACTTAAACCAACGAGCCCTAATTCGTTTTCTACAAACGCATCCTGACTAGGGTTGGCAAATAAGTCTGTTTCATCTATCTCATCACCCAAGAAGTCAATGTTGCTATTGCCTCCAAAACCGAAAACTTCGATTTTACCAATCTTGGTTCTTCCTAGGTTTACCTTAAAGGACAGGTCTTGATAATAAGGAGTCGCGCTAGTTCCAGTTGCCGCAATTCCCGCTATACCATACCGATATGAAACTAAGAATGAAGATTCATTTGCTTTGCTGAGTGGTCCCTCAACCATCATTTCGGCGCCACTGAATGCACTTACTTGTCCGGTAAACTCGACTTTATCGGTATTGCCATTCCTGAAATTTACATCGAATACCGCTGCATTGGCATTTCCATATTCAGCTGGAAAAGCACCAGTAAGAAAGTCTGAAGTTCTTAAAAGGTTTGTGTTCAATGCATTGACAGGTCCACCTGTAGTGCCTAAAGTAGCGAAGTGATTCGTTGTAGCGATAGGAATACCTTCAATGCGCCAGAGCAAACCCGTAGGGGAGTTGCCACGCACTACAATATCGTTTCGTGAGTCATCAGGTGCACTCACGCCCGCAAATGTAGTGGCTAGTCGAGCAATATCATTTCGACCACCCGAAAAGCGTGTCACTTCCTCTAAGTTGAAGGTTCTGGCAGATACTTTGGCTAATTCATTGAGGGGTAAGTCTTTATCAGTATCCGCAGTAACAACAACTTCTTCAAGCGAAGTTACCGACTCCTCTAACTTGATATCTAGGACCACTTCTTTACCAACTGTGACAAGTACATTTGGCAAAGTGATCGTTTTATACCCTACGTATTTAACTAAGAATACTTGTCTTCCGATAGGTACTTTCTCAATTCTAAAGTTTCCGTCTTCATTTGTAGTCGAACCTACAATTGGATCTGAATTAACTAGAATGATTGTTGCTCCAAATAAAGGGAAGTCGCTTTTAGCGTCGTAAACTTTCCCCTTTACGACTTGTGTCTGGCCATAACCTTGTAAACATAAAGCAGTCATTAAGAAAATGAACCAAGCGCTGTGATTTTTCATGTTGATAGTTTTTGATTTTTACCCTAAACTATGCTCTGGTTCACCCATGCTATAGACTAATATTGTTCAGGCTGGAAACAATTGACTTGACACCAGTTTTTTGACATTTTAAGTGTCTTCGGGTTCTTTAAGTGTCGGATTCCGGTTTTAGATATAGAATTTCCGGCTTCAGTGACTAGAATACGTTTTTCCGTTGTTTTCTCCCTCTTTAGGATTAAACTTTATCTTTACTTTAGGTATGAAATTAAAGGAAGTACACGTACGAATTATTGGTATTCCCATCCTGGCATTCATTATGGCCTTGATCTTTGGTGCAGCTGATGATCAGACAGTCTATGAAAAATACTTCGAATCGTTCCTTTATACTGCCTTTTATTGGAATAGTGCCTGCTGGATGTTCTTTTACTTTAGGCGACGTTTTCCTTTAATGAGTAACACGCCAAAGCGTTTGTTTCTGGCGTCAGTATCCCTAATAGGCCTGTTACTGATCGGCGATTTTGTGATCAGTATGTATATAAAGGGCAATGTGACAAACCCAGCGGACTATAGTCTATTGCATTCCGTACCTTCTCTCATCGCGGGAATAGTTGTTGGACTAATTTATGAAGCGGTCTATTTCTTCGAACAGTGGAAAAATACGATTAGGATAAATGAGGCACTAAAAAATCAGCAAATCAGGACACAATTCGAGGTGCTTCAAAATCAAATGAGTCCGCATTTTCTTTTTAACAGTTTGAATACACTTTCAGCATTAATACCAGAAGATCCAGATAAGGCCCAAAAGTTTACCGATAGTCTATCTGATGTTTACCGATACATACTTCAGAATAAAGAAAAAGACCTAGTGACCCTAAAAGAAGAGCTCGATTTTGCTAAAACCTATTTGTATTTGCTTAAGATGCGCTACCCAGAAAACCTTTCTGCGAATTTTAAAGTAGACCCCAAACATGAGCGTAAATATGTCGCCCCGCTTAGCATTCAAATGCTCGTAGAAAATGCGATCAAGCACAATATAGTTTCTAAAAAGAACCCGTTGCATATAGAAGTTTATATAGATGCTGAAATGCGCTTGGTAGTTAGGAATAATCTGCAACCAAAGAAAGCCATAGAAAAATCGACTAAGACTGGTCTGGCCAATATTAAGAGCCGTTATGCATTCTTTGGGTTGGAAGAAATCGGTATCCATGAAGATGAGAATAGTTTCGTTGTTTCATTGCCATTAATTGAGGTAGAAAATAGGGCTGAAAGAAGGTTAGAATTTGCATGAGAGTCGTAATTATCGAAGATGAAGCCCCAGCTTTCCGAAGGCTGCAAAAAATATTAGAGGAGCTGATACCAGACGTTGAAATTCTAGAGGTACTGGATAGCGTAGAATCCGCTGTAGAGTGGCTAGATGAGTCGATTAATCTTGACCTTATTTTCATGGATATTCAGTTAAGTGATGGATTAAGCTTTGAGATTTTCGAAAAAACTTCGGTCAACGCACCCGTTATCTTCACCACTGCCTTTGATGAATATTTGCTTAAAGCTTTTAAGGTGAATGGTATCGACTATTTACTTAAGCCGATTAAGACTCAAGAACTTGCCCAAAGTCTCGCGAAATTGAATCAACTTAAATCCATCTTTGCTAAGGAGAATTCTTTGGACTTGAAAGACCTTTTATCTTCCATTAACATGAGGAAAAAGGACTATAAAAGCAGGTTTTTGGTGAAACAAGGCTCCAAGTTGATCTCTATTCCGGTAGATCAAATAGCTTATTTTTTTATTAAAGGTGGGGTTCAGTTTATCTACACTTTTAACAATGAAAGGTTGATTTTAGACCAAACGATGGATGAAACCGTCAAGCAGCTTGATCCCAAATTGTTTTATAGGGCTAACCGGCAATATCTGATACACATTGATTTTATCGGTTCGGTGGAGAAGTATTTCAAGGGTAAGCTATTAGTAAAGACTAAGTTTTCGACCGAGGAGCCTATCACGGTATCTGAAGAAAAAGCCTCTAGTTTTAAAGCGTGGTTAAACGATTAAAGAAAATCACTTGATCGGTTATAATATTTGATCTTCTCGTTTAGCATTTTAAAATCGAGTTTTCCTTGGACATCCTTTAGGTGATCTAGAATCGCTAAACTTTTATTGATCTGTTTATCAACACTCTTGACCTTGCTCACTAAATAGATAAGGCTTCTCTGTTTGCCTGGTGTTAGAGCATGAAAATACTTACTGCCTATTTCGTCTTGATCCAACATGACCAGAAGGCTTTCTGGAATAGGTATTCCATATTCCGAAGTGTCTTTTTCTAATTCGACTTGAACAGTGTCACCCAGTTGAAGGCCTAACTTTTTCCGATTAGTCTTATTCACTAAAATATAACTGCCTTTATCAATAGGCATCAAAGCACAGAAAACGGTTATTGACCCATTCAAGACACATTTCACCCGGCGGTGCTTTTCACTGGACATTTTTTCCGTGATCTCTTGACTCACAGGTAAGTGATAACCCCAAATATTCCAATCAAATTGTTCCAGTGTAGTCTCGAATTTCAACATTACGTGTATCGAAAATTATTACTCTTGCCAAAAAAGACGAACCTAAAAACGTCTTTAAGCGGGATAGTTTAATCTAGTCAATCGAATTTAGTCTATTTATAGTGTTAATTTGCCTTTAAGTTAAGGTTAATATCCATGCACGGGTGTTCTTATGCAAACCCACATTAAACAAACCCAAATGAAAAAAAACTTAAGATTCTTGATAGCACTTGGCGCTCTTATGGTAGTTGTTTCAAGTCCTATCCTTGCCCAAGTCACTACTTCATCCTTTAGTGGAGTTGTTGTTGATGATCAAGGTAAGCCTCTACCGGGAGCCACCGTTATGGCTGTTCATCAACCGACGGGAACCAAATATGGCGTCATTACAAGGACAAATGGACGCTACAATATTCCTAATGTTAGAATTGGCGGGCCATATAAAATCGAAGCATCGTTTGTTGGTTTTGATACCCAGACAAAAGAGGGTTTCATGTTAACGCTGGGAAAAAATCAGGCGGTCAATTTTGATATGAAGGAGAATACAAGGGCTTTAGACGATCTTGTGGTAACCGCTGGATCATCAGAAATTAATCCAGACCGAACTGGAGCAGCTACTGTCATTTCGAACGATCAATTGATCAAAATACCGACTATTAGTCGATCGGCAGGAGATATTTACAAACTAACACCTTCTTCAGATGGAAATTCATTCGGCGGTAGAAACGACCAGTTTAATAACTTTTCTTTAGATGGATCCATTTTTAACAATCCTTTTGGTTTAGACGCAGCTACACCTGGTGGCCAGTCGAACGCTCAGCCAATCTCATTGGACGCCATTGAGCAAATTCAAGTATCACTAGCTCCATATGATGTAACACAAGCTGGTTTTACTGGTGCAGCCGTAAATGCGGTGACCAAATCTGGTACAAACGAGTTTAAAGGGACAGCATTTGCCTTTTACAGGAATCAAGACCTTACGGGTAGTAAGGTGAGTGGGGATGAGATTTTTGTTCCAGATTTGAATCAAATACAAGCTGGTTTTAGCGTTGGCGGCCCGATAATTAAGGATAAACTGTTCTTCTTTGCTAATTTTGAATTAGAAAGACGAGAAGATCTCGGTTCTAATTTTACAGCTTCGAGACCTGGCAGTACAGGTGATAATGTTTCTAGAATTTCTGCTACCGATCTTAATGCCGTTAGTGATATTTTGAGAACGCGCTATGGATATGAAACCGGACCTTTTGAAGGCTATACTCATGACACGAACAATCAAAAAGGCATTTTAAAACTTGATTGGAATATCAATGACAAGCATACACTTACTGCGACTTACAACTTCTTAGACGCCTTTAGAGAGCAAAATGCCCACCCTTCAGCCTTGGGGCGTAGAGGACCAGATGCACTAACACTTCAATTCTTTAACTCAGGTTATAGAATAAATAATAAAATTCATTCTGGAATAGTAGAGTTAAGGTCACTATTTAGCAGTAAACATTCTAACAAACTGCAAGTTGGATTTACCAAGTTTACAGACTCTAGAGATCCATTTAGTGAGCCATTCCCAGTTGTTAATATTCTTCAGTCTGGACTAAGAGGCATAATTGCGGGGCACGAACCATTCTCGATTAATAATAAACTAGACCAGAGTGTATTTCAGTTTACCGATAATTTCGAGATATATACAGGAGATCATACCATCACGATTGGTACCTCCTTTGAAAAATTTCAATTCGATAATTCATTCAATTTAGGTGTTTACGAGCCATTTGGAGTCACCTATCCAGGAGGAACTTTTGAAAACGGTTTTACTAGTGTGGCGGACTTCTTAGCATTTGTAAATGCTGGTAGTTTAGATCCTATTGTAGATTTTGCTAGAACAACCTTTGCCGATAATAATGCGAACAATAGCTGGGCATTGGCCGAAACGAATGTCGGTCAGTTGGCTTTTTATGTGCAAGATAAATGGGCTCTAAACGATCGCATGACTTTAACGTATGGAGTTCGTGTCGACAAGCCATTGTTTTTTGATACTGATGAGAAGATTCAAGAAAACATAGATAGAAAAGGAGGGTTGCTTGACCCGGCTAACGGTATTTTCACAGGCTCATATGCACCAAGCGTAATATATTATGACGAGAATAATGAGCCTGTTCAGTTCGACCACACCGAACTGCCTACAAACAAACCGTTAATTTCACCGAGAATTGGGTTTAATTGGGATGTAAACGGAGATCAGTCTTTTCAACTAAGGGGAGGAAGTGGTTTGTTCACCGGCCGTTTCCCATTTGTTTGGTTAGGAAACCAAGTAGCTAACCCAGACTTTTTCTTTTACACAGTTACCGATCCGGACTTTCAATTTCCGCAAGTATGGAGAACTAACATAGGGTATGATCGATCATTTGGCGATGGTTGGTTCGTGACAACAGACCTGATCTATACCAAGGATATCAATGCCATGATGGTGAGGAACTTTGGCTTAAGAACGCCGACTGGATTCCTTTCGGGGGTGGATAATAGAGCTTATTATTTACCTACTGATAAGTCCATCGATCCATTCGGAAATGTGGGCCAAAACGCTTACGTATTCACTAGCGAAAGCACTGGTAGAAGTATTAACTGGACCATTGAGGTCAAGAAACAATTTAGCAATGGTATATATGCCACTCTTGGCTATAACTACCTTGATGCCAAGGATATTAGCTCTATTGAAGCAGAAATTTCAGGCGATGCTTTTGAAAGAAATGCAGCGGTAAATAATGTCAATACATCGGCATTGAGCCCATCGCTTTATGGAAACAGGCATAGATTTGTTGCTACGGCAAATAAAGCCTTTGAGTACGGTGGTGGTAAATGGAAAACAACAGTCTCACTTTTTGCAGAATATGCAGAAGGAGGCCGATATAGCTATACGTATGCAGGTGATGCCAATGGTGATGGCTCGGTTTTAAACGACCTTATTTATGTCCCTCGTGCCGATGAACTATTTGACTATAATTTCTTTGGTGATGCAATTCTACAAGGAATCCAGAGGTCTGCCTTTAATAACTTCATCAATCAAGACCCTTATTTGAGTAGCCGTAGAGGACAATATGCAGAAAGAAACGCCGCTTTGAGTCCTTGGTATGGCCGATGGGATATGAGAGTTTTACAAGACTATAATTTACCTAACGGAAAAACTCTTCAGTTCTCCTTAGATGTGCTAAACGTGGGTAACATGCTCAATTCTGATTGGGGCGTGAGACAAAATCCATTGAGCGTTCAACCAATTTCCATTACGGTTAACCAAAGTACATTGGAACCGACTTACACTTTTGTAACAAACCAAAGAGAGACATTTGTAGATGACTTTAGTTTGTTGTCTAGATGGCAGGTGCAATTAGGACTTAGATATATTTTCTAGGAAATCATAGGTCTAGATTTTTAGAAAGGGAGGCATTTTGCCTCTCTTTTTTTATAAATAATGTTTGGTAAACTTTACACAAACTGTAAGTGTGTTAACTTTGTGCGTATTGCTTAGAAAAAGATGTTAAAAATGTGATGTCAAGTCATGTTTTTGATTAGGAAGAAAGGAGGTGTCATGGCCTCCTTTCGTGTTTTTATCCATTCATAAAAGCTTCTCTTGAATTTCCACTTAGAAGTGTATAAATCGCTTTAAACTTATTTTCATGAAAAAATCCCAGTCGATAATCATCCTGCTTTTAGTATTTATTTACGCAAATGTCGGTTTTGCACAGACTTATTTCCCTCCTAAGAATACCTGGGAATCAAGAACACCAGAGTCAATGGGAGTGAATGCAACGACCTTGTCTGAAGCCGTGGCCTATGCGGAAGCAAATGAGTATTCAGGTTCGAAGGATTCCCGAGTCGCTTCGTTGATCGGTTTTAGGTCGGAGCCGTTTCACGAGATTTTAGGTCCAATGAGAGAAAGAGGTGGCCCTGCTGGCGTAATTCTTAAGGGAGGTTATATAATAGCACAGTGGGGTGATGTGGATCGCGTAGATATGACGCATAGTGTTACTAAAAGTTATTTGTCAACCACGGCTGGGCTTGCCATCGACAAGGGGTTGATTAGAAATGTAATGGACAAGGCTGGTGATTATGTTTGGGATGGTACGTTTGATGGAGAACATAACAGTAAGGTTACCTGGCATACTTTACTAAATCAGTCTTCGGCATGGTCAGGCGAACTTTTTGGGTTGCAGGATTGGGCCGATCGCCCTCCAAGAAGCGGTGGTTTGGATGATTGGAGGTTCAAAAAACCTGTTGAGCCAGGAACTGTCATGGAGTATAATGACGTGAGAGTGAATGTTTTGGCCTATTCGTTATTACATGTTTGGCGAAAGCCATTGCCTCAAGTCCTTAAAGAGCATATTATGGATCCAATCGGTGCCTCAACCACTTGGAGATGGTATGGTTATGATAATTCTTGGGTTAACGTAGATGGGGTTAAAATGCAATCAGTCACGGGAGGAGGACACTCTGGAGGAGGCGTTTTTATTAGTGCCATGGACCATGCCCGATTTGGCTTGCTTTTTCTTAATGATGGTAACTGGAATGGCAAACAATTGATTTCGAAAGAATGGGTTGAAAAAGTTCAAGTTTCCTCCGAAGCAAACCAGAGCTATGGTTACTTATGGTGGTTAAATAAAGGCAGAAGAAAGTGGAAAGACGTAGAAGATGAGTCCATCTATTATGCTGCAGGGTTTGGAGGTAATTTTATTGTGGTTGATAAGAAGAACGATCTCGTAATTGTTACCCGATGGCTTGAGCCCAATAAGATAGGAGAGATGGTAAAGCGTGTGAGAGCGGCAATGTAAAGGCCTACTTTCTTTGGTTCATTTTTAGGGGCTCGAGTAAATGGCCTAGTCCATTCAATTTTATTTCATAAATGGTAGAAATCTGCATGCCGAGCTTTCCAGAAGGGAAACCCTTTCCCGCAAACCATTCAAGGTAAGATATAGGGAGATCGCAAAGCGTTCTCCCTTTGTATTTTCCAAAAGGCATTTTTACAACTACCAGTTCTTTTAGAATTTGTCCGTTTGCTTTCGCTTCCATTCAAGTCAAAAATAGAAATCTTGATGAAGCTATTCTAATCTAAGTTGGTGAACAGGGTTTTCTCGGTTTAGAAATTTTCTAAAGTCAGCGACTTGGTTTTTGTGAATTGCCGTGAAAGGGTTGTGATATAGGTAGTTAGTGAATTGTCGATTTTTAGAATCCTTTCGATTTACCTATTTTCATTTGTCAAAAATTTTTTAAGCTATGCCAAAAACCAATATTCAACGATCAAAGCAGATCAATGCACCTGTCGAAAAAGTTTTCCCTTTACTGAATGATTTTAACCACTGGCCTGCATGGTCGCCTTGGTTAATTATGGAACCTGGTGTTTCTGTTACAGTTCGAGAAGACGCAAAGTATTACAAATGGAAAGGTAATCGGACGGGGCAGGGTAATATGACGATCACGGGTGAAGTGCCCAATGAGTCGATTGACTATGATCTAGAATTCTTGACACCATGGAAATCTCAAGCAAAAGTGAGGTTTGAACTTAAGCCTAACGCCGACGGATGTGAGGTGACTTGGTACATGTTTGGTAGCCTACCTTTTTTCATGTTTTGGATGAAAAAGATGATGGAGGCGTTTGTAGGTATGGATTATGAAAGAGGGCTTAACCTCTTAAAAGAATATGCTGAAGATGGTGCGGTTAAGTCTAAACTTGAATTTAAGGGTGAGACTAGTTTTGAAGGGACACATTATGTTGGTGTGAACTCTACTTGTAATATGGATCGTATTGGTGAGCAAATGGCAAATGACTTTGGTAAGCTTCATGGCTTTATGCAGGGGAATGAAGGTGTGACATTTGGCAATGCATTTTGTATTTATCATAAATGGGATATGGTAAAAGGCCAAGTGAATTACACTGCGTGTATTGGAACAGATGGCGCCGTGAGTACATCGAATGGATTAACTACTGGACAAGTGCCAGCATCAAAGATGTATGTACTGCGGCATGTTGGACCTTATGAGCACCTTGGTAATGCATGGAGTACGCTTGAGTCAATGAAGAGAGCCAAAGAGTTTAAACACGCTAAGGGGATACATCCTTTTGAGGTTTATGTGAATGATCCACAAGAAGTATCACCAGAAGATTTAATAACAGATGTCTATTTTGCTATAAAATAATCAAGTTAAATTATAATTTGAGAACACCCTATTATACCTATAAATATAGGTGTAATGGGGTGTTTTTACGTTTAAAATCTATAAATATGGGTGTAGTTGATTTGAATTTACGATATAATACCCCTACATTTAGGTGTTAGGGTTGATTTGTGAGTTTAAAACCTAAAAATATAGGTATGAATTGGAAAAGAATGACGGACCAAGCAATTATAGAAGTGCTTGGAGAAAGGGTTAAACAGCAAAGGATAAATAAGCGGTATACACAAAAAGAACTGGCAGAAATTGCTGGAGTAAATACTAATACCATCCAGAATATAGAATATGGGCGTTCTGTAAGTCTTAGCATCTTTATTCAGGTGTTAAGGGCGTTAAAGTTATTAGATCAGCTTGACTCATTTCTCCCAGACCAAGGCCCCAGCCCAATGATGGTGATGGAAGAACAGGCTCAATATCAAAAAAGGGTACGTAAACCGAAGAAATAATAATGGCTGTTATCAGGGTGAAAATATGGGATGAACTGGTAGGAGCGGTTCTTTGGGACGAACGTCGACAGGCGGCTTCTTTCGAGTTTGCATCATCTTTCGTAAGCAAAGGTATCGACTTGGCACCTTTAACCATGCCATTAGGGGATTTACAACGGGGAGAACGGCTTTTTTCATTCCCAAACTTGAATCCTAATACTTATAGTGGATTACCCGGCTTGTTATCTGATTCATTGCCCGATGCTTTTGGAAATCAAGTAATTCGTTCTTGGCTGAGTTCCTACAGAAGGTCAGCTGAATCCATTAACCCCATTGAAAAATTGAGCTATGTTGGTGTACGCGGCATGGGTGCTTTAGAGTTTGAACCTTCAAGTACTCCTTTTGGTAAGCAAACGCGAGATATAGCAGTAGAGTCTTTACTCACGCTGACTAACAAGGTGCTAGATGACAGGCAGTCTTTAAACCTTAACCTGAGCAAGGATGAGGAAAAAGCCATGAAAGACTTAATTAGAGTTGGTACATCTGCCGGTGGTCAGCGTCCCAAAGCGATTATTGGGCTCAATGAAAAGACTCACAAGATTAAATCTGGGCAGTTTCTTTTACCAAAAGACTTTTCCTACTACATCTTAAAGTTTGACGGAGTGGATGCTGGTGGATTAGGTGATCCGGTTGGTTATGGTAGAATTGAAATGGCTTATTATTTAATGGCCAAAGCCTGTGGTATAGAAATGATGCCCAGTAGATTATTAGAAGAAAATGGTCGAGCTCATTTTATGACTAAACGTTTTGACCGTGGGCGTACTGGAGAAAAGGTTCACATGCAGACGCTATGCGCAATGGCACATTATGATTTTATGCAACCAGCGGCGTATGGCTATGAAGATGCAATGGCCGATATGCGTGAATTGGGCTTGCCTTATCATGATTTTGAGCAACAATACATCAGGATGCTATTTAACGTGATTGCTCGTAATCAAGATGATCACACCAAGAATATAGCTTTCTTGCTTGAAAAAGGAGGGGAATGGAGGCTATCGCCAGCCTATGACGTGAATTGGGCATTCAACCCTAACGGACAATGGACAAGTTCGCATCAAATGACTATTAAAGGAAAACGCTCTAATTTTTCACAAAGTGATTTAATCGAATTTGGTAAGGAACAGTCCATCAAGAATCCTGAGGAACATCTGGACAGGGTGAAAAACATTGTTGGCAATTGGTCTGATTATGCAAAAGAGACGGGCGTTTCTAATGATAGAATCAGCGCCATTGGTAAAACTCACAGACTTAACCTCTAATAAATGTTTAACAGCCAATTAATCCTTAAAAATTGGCTTCTTGAATCTTACCGATCAATTGGAAAAGTGTCAGTTCAGCGAGTTTTGCATCATATCTGGCTTGAATTAGACTAATACGTGCATTGAGTAAGTTGCTTTGTGCGGTTCTGAAATCAATTGATGTCACTCTTCCCAATTTGAATTGTTCCTTTGTTCTTTCGAAGTTTAATTCATTCGTTTTGAGATTATTCATTTGAGCTCGGACATTAAAAGCTCGATTTTCATAATCTGCCCACGCATTTTCAAAATTTAGGCTGATTTGCTCGGTGGTTTGAGCTAATAAAAGTTCTTGTGAATCTCTACTGACTCTAGTATTTCTAATGGCTGTTTGTGACGCACCACCGTCAAACAAATTCCATGATAAATTTGCACCATAAGACACGCCTCTAGTGGTACTTGAAATTAAGAATGAAGCAGGGTTATTGTTTCCCAATCGGTAGTTATAAGATCCATTTAAACTTAGAGTAGGTAAGAATCGCGCTTTATTAATTTGCTCGTCGTATTCAGAAATAAGTATTCCCGAACGCGCTAAGGCCAATTGAACATTGCCCGTTTTCAATGCTTCTTCTAAAGTTTCTCTCTGCAAATTATTTTGGAATAGCAGGGTAGTGTCTACATCATAGTCATCATCAATACTATTGGCTAGGACTAAGTTTAGATTTCGCTTAGCGTTGCCTAGGGTTTGTACTGCATTCAAATAATTGATGCTATCATTATTAATATCAACTTCTGCGTTTGACACGTCCAGTCGCGTACTTCGACCATATTCAAAGCCATAATTAGTCCTTACAAGCCGTTCTTTTGATATTTCTAATGTTTCTTTCAGGCTTTCTACTTGTAATTGGTTTCTGGCTACATCGTAGTAAGCATTGAATAGGTTGAATAGGGTGGTCTCAAGTGTTGCCTTTGCATTTAATTGCGCAATATTGAGGTTTTCTTTGTTACGCTCGAGGTTATATTTCCTATTAAAACCATCAAAAAGGACGTAGTTCAAGTTTAGATTTGCGGTTCTATTGTCCGATTTTGCTCCGTTGATATCTGTTGGATCGCCGCTTCTAAATACTGCGCTAATGCTTTCGCTGTTGTAGGTTATTCCTGCAGTACCATTTAATGTTGGCAAGTAACCTGTATTGAGAATACTCGTATTGTTCTCGGCAATTTTGATGTCGTTTTCCGATAAACGAATGTCAAAATTATTCTCCATGACCAGTCGTATGGCCTCAGCTTTTGATAAAGGATTCTGAGCGCTTAACTGGAGACTAAAGCCTAAGCTTAGGCAAAAAATAATCAAGCTCTTCTTAGTCATGAACTTCAGTTTTTAATTCAATAATTGCTCTTTCCACTTGCTCTTTCGGGACTTTCTGACCACTTACAAGCCATTTCGTACCTACTTTGAGGTTGTTAGCCAATGATAAGTAGATTGGTAGAATCACAAGCGTTAAAACTGTGGCTACTCCAATGCCATAGGCAATAGAAATTGCCATTGGAATTAGAAATTGCGCTTGTCTACTGGTTTCAAAAATTAGCGGTGCTAGTCCAGCGATCGTCGTTAGTGATGTTAAGAAAATTGCTCTAAAACGAGATTTAGATGCTTCGTAAAGTGCTACATCGAATGACATACCATCTTTTAGGTAGCTATTAAACTTCCCGATCAGAACCAATCCATCATTAACCATAATTCCGATGAGTGCTATAATACCCAACCATGATAATATGTTAATCGGGAAACCATGGATATAGTGGCCCCAAACAACCCCAATTAAACTTAATGGAATGAGTAGGAGGAGTAATAATGGCTGATCGTATGATCTGAAAGTAAAGGCAATGGTCATATAAATGAGGATGATGACCACAGGTACCACCGTATTAACCGAAGCTAACAATTTGTTTTGTTCTCTTTTTTGCCCATCAAAAAGTGCTGATACAGAAGGGTATTGTGACAAGATAGCTGGCATGACATTTTCCTTAATGTCAGCAAGAATATCTGGGGCACTTTCTGATGGATCGGAAAGGTCAGCTAGTATTTGAACCTCTCTTCTTCCATTCAAATGGTTGATCGAAATTTCGCCTCTTTCTATACTATAGTTAGCGATTTCGGCAAATGGTACTCTTGTGCCATCTGGTGTGGCAATCTTCATTTCATCGAGTCTTGTCAAACTCGATCTATTTTCTGCATCATATCGAACCCAAACACGAATTTCGTCTTGTCCTCTCTGAAATCTTTGTGCTTGAAAACCAAAGAATCCATTACGAACCTGAGACATTACGTCTTGCGTATTTAAACCCAATAGATATGCTTTTTCTTTCAGTACAATGTTGATTTCCTTTATGCCCAAGGGATCATTATCTGTAATATCCTTGAGTAAGGCATTGTTTTGCATTGCTGTTTTTAGCTCCGCCTTTGCTGACTTTAGTTCTTGAATGTTGCTCCCCAGAAGGGAGATTGAGATTGGGCTTCCTCCGAAATTTCGACCACCACCATAAGTTAGTGCTTCTACGCCATAAACAGGCCCCATCGATTTTCTAATAGCATTACCAATATCCGTTGAAGGAAAGTCTCTTAACTCGCCTGGGAGTAAATTGATGCTCAAGGAACCATTTCCTGTCCCGGGGCCGAGTCTTTTGATTACATTTTGAATTACTTGCCTATTATCAGTCTGGCGAGCGGTGAAATCTTCGTTTACTTCCCAAGTTTTTTCTTCAATTACCGTTAGGATTGAATCCGTGATATCCACACTAGTACCTTCTGGCATCTTGAGCGTAATGCTGACTTGATCACTGGCAATTTGAGGGAAGAAGGTTGTTCTTACCATACCACCTCCAATGGCACCAATGGTTAGTATTAAGATGGAAAAGGCAACCGCTAAAGTGAGGAACCTATTATTGAGTGCAAAACGCAGAAATCTAGCGTAAATACGATCTCTTAATACACTAATAATTCTATCGCCAAACTTGTTGACTTCTCTGAGTTTGCTAAAAACACGATTTAATCCACCTACTTTTTTCTCTGGGTTTTCTTTCGTTAGAGCTCTCGAATGGGCGATGTGAGCGGGCAATATGATCAATGCTTCTACAAGAGAAACTGACAGGGTTAGAATTACTACGATGGAAACTTCACCAAAGAACTCTCCAATTCTACCATCTAGGAATAAGAATGTACTAAACGCTAACAGCGTCGTCAGAATGGCCGATACGATCGGAGGAACAACTTCCATTGTGCCATCGATGGCGGCTTGAACTCTATTTTTTCCTTTTTCGTAATGCTGATAAATGTTTTCGGCAATAACGATTCCGTCATCAACAAGAATACCAATGACGATGATCATGCCAAATAATGACAGGATATTGATGGTCACCGACATGCCTGGCGCGAATATGAACATACCTAAAAAGGCTACAGGTATACCGATGGCTACCCAGAATGCAAGTCGCGTATTTAGGAATAGGGATAAGAATATTAGAACGAGTGCTACACCCATTCCTGCGTTTTCAATTAACAACCAAGTTCTTTGCGAAAGACTTATAGAAGTGTCGTTTACAATGTCTAGCCTTGCATTAGTGTATCGTTGGTTGAATTCTTCTGCATAGTTTCTAACGTTTTCGGCGGTAGATAATAGGTCTTCATCATTAGTATTACTTATGCTAATGTTTACTGAAACATCGCCATTGAAGAAACTTGCATTGGGACTTTCTGCAAATCGATCGCGTACATCTGCGATGTCTCTTAGTCGAATCACATTACCCGATGGATCGGCACGGACGATCAAAAAATCAAGCTCATTCGCTAAATAGGAGCGGGTATTTGCCCTGATAAGATACTCTTCGATGTCTGTTTTAATGTTACCACCAGAAACCAAAATATTCTCTCTTGCCACTGTTTGAGCCACCTCTTGGAAAGTCAAATTATAAGCAAGCAAGTCTTTTTCACGTACGGCAATTTCGATCTCTTCAGCAGGGTAACCAGTGATGGCTACTTGTGAGATTCCTTCTATACCTCTTAGGTCATTTTCTATTTCTCTTGCAATTGCTTTGAGGGTAATCAGCGGGATATTATCACCGCTCAGCGCAAATGAAACGGTCGGCCTAACACTGACTGTCTTGTTGACTACTAACGGTTCCATTCCACTTGGGTAGGACGGTACACGATCAACGGCATTCTTGACTTCTTGTACCATCAGATCGATATCTTGACCTTTTTCTATTTCAACCGATATCGTTCCAGCGTTTTCATTGCTCACAGATGTCACTCTGTCTATCCCAACAACGCCTTTTAAGTTGTCTTCAATTTTTAATACGATCCCTTCCTCGACTTCCAAAGGGGAGGCACCTGGGTAGGTAATGGATACATTGATGATCTTCGATTCATTCAAAGGAAAGAAAGAAGATTTCATTTTTAGTACACCGAAAATCCCGAAAGCGATGATGGCAAACATCAGAATGTTTACTGCCACGGAATACTTGATAAAGTAGGAAATAAGCTTTCTCATGGTTTATTTTTCTACGCTACTAGCTCCTGGTGCAATCTTAACTAACATACCGTCATAAGCTCCAGGTAATGGTCGGCTAATGATTTGAGTACCATCTTCTAGGCCTTTGACAATAGCTGTTTTGTCAGTGAAATAGACAGCGTTTACGGCCTTGGTCGTAATTTTACCGTCTTCTACAGCAAAAATCTCAGTTTCATTGTTGAGTAAGTTCCTTGGTATCTCTAGGGCGTCCTTTTCCGATCTTGCTGCAATATTTGCTTCTAGGTACATACCTTCTATAAGGCCATTTCCTTGCACCCCGATAAATACCTTAACAGTTTGGGTACTTTGGTCAAGTCTACCGTTAACTCTTCTTACAACTCCTTGCCATTCGTTAGTCCCACTCAGATCACTAAGCGCTACTCTTTTGCCTACTCTAAGTATATCGATGTACTCTTGATTTACATCTACCTCGAGTTCAAAATCATTGAGAGAAACAAATTCGCCTAACTTTTGACCAGACCTGATCAGTGTACCTGGATTTACAAGGGATTCCGTGAGGATACCGCTAAATGGCGCCGAAATCTGGTATTTACGATAGCGCTCCTCTAAATTCTTGATATTATAATAAGTGGTGACTATCTGTCGGCCATTTACAAAATACTTTTCCTTGTCATTAACTGGTTCTGGTAGTTCTTCCAAGTCCTCATTCAAATCAAAGTTTTGAAGGTATGTTTCCCAGTTTTGGAATGATTCAGGGTAATCAAACTTCAAATCAGGCATCATACCCGTGATGATATCATATAAGGTAGATCGTTGCGCTAATAGGCTTGTGTAGAACTCTCGACTATCGATATCTAGCAGTACTTGATCCTTTTGGTAAGTCTGTCCCGCTTTGAAGGGGAGTTCAGCTTCTTTGAAAATACCTTGGACCTCTGAAAAAAGCTCAATTTTCCGCGAGGCAACCAAGTTGCCACTTGCTTTTACCACTATTGGGACTTCAGTATTTAAAACGGATTGAGTGAAAACGGTTTTAACAGTTTTGGGGACCTCTCGAACCACCCTTTTATTATTATCGATAAGTGTTTTAGCTACATAGCCGGCACCTACTAAAAAAATGAGCCCTAAAACGACTCCAATAATCTTTCTTACCATGGTTTGTTGCTTCGCTGAAATGTACAATGCATTTCCTGCATAAAATGTTCAGCGATTTGCTGTTTTTTAGTTGAATCTTACATGAATGGGAGGCGAAAAAGCCCAAAAGGTTTAAGCCAAAAATCAATAAAGATTTAAGTGGCATTATTACGGTAAGAAAGGTCTATTCCTTCTTTTTAACCGTTTTTTCTCATGACTGTGATTTTATAAATGAGTTCATCTTTTACTTCATAGATAACTACCAACTCTATAAGATCTTGGCTCCCCATTCGCCCGGTAATGAGCTCATGATCTATGACCTGATGACCAAGCACAATTCTGTTTTTGAGTACGGAGTTTAGTTTAGGTGATTTTTCGAAAAGGTTGGTATATAACTCCCTTACTTCCTTTTCGCCTTGCGCTAAAAGTTTACCATCCGAAAAATTGAATAACGCTACGTTTTTATCCATCACCGACATGAACCGATCAATGTCTCTAGCATTGTAAGTATCGAGTTGCTTCTGAACAACCTGTTCCGGAGTTTGCGCTTGGTGAAACGACATGAGTATTAAAAGTTTAAGCAAAGTCATGCTTTATAAAGGAGGAATGGTCGTCAATTGTTCAAAATGAATGAATGGTTCAAGATTTTCAATTCTGACGATGATCTAAACTCTTTTTTTATTACCTTTTGCGGATTCAGAATCTAGGATTTACTTAGGTTCATTTTTAAAGTGTAGAAAAACAATAGATGGAGAAAAAGGGAAGACCAGCCACTAAACCGCCTACCTTAAAAGAGGGGTTTTATTTAGATGTAAGAAGTAAAGGTTCTAGCTCTGGAGTTAAAATCAGAAGAGATACCAAAGCTGATATGGAATTTGCTATCCGTCAGTACGAAAGAAGCAAGACTGTTACTTACTTAGGTGAAGTGCGCGCAGGAAGATGGGTAGATGGAAAAAATGCAGGTAAAAAGACCTAATAGAATTTAAGTTACTTAGCCTTTCAAAAGATTTTTGATCGTGCGCATATAGGTTTGTCCTATCGGGATAAACTTGCCAACAATATTGATTTTATTTCCTTCAATGGCATTAATGTGATTTTTTGCCACAATGTAAGACTTGTGTGTCCGCAAAAATGTCGTTGAAGGAAGTGTTTTTTCCAAATCTGAAATTTTCTCTGGAGTAATTAATAACTCATTTTTCAGGTAGACTTTGCAATAGTTACCGTAAGCTTCTACGTAGAGGATATCATCCAGCCATACTTGCCTAAATCTTCTATCTTCTTTCAAGTAAATGCTTTCGTTTACTGCATTGTTCGCCGGCATAGGTGGTGCCGAAGTTTGAGTCAATGTTAGCTTATTGATGGCCTTAATGAATCGTTCTAAGGAAAATGGCTTGAGTAAATAGTCTACAACTTCCAACTCATAACCTTCTAAGGCAAACTCTTGATAGGCCGTTGTCACAATTACTCTTGGTCGTTTAGAAAGCGTCTTAAGCATTTCAAAACCAGATAATTGAGGCATGTTTATATCTAAAAATATCAAATCAACAGCGGTACTATTTAGCGCACTAATCGCCTCCATGGCATTGTAGCAATTCCCCAATTTCATAAGTATAGAAAGGTGATCTGCATAACCCTCTATGATTCTATGCGCTATCGGTTCATCGTCAATTATTAAGTAGTTAATCATGCGATAGATAGTTTTAATTCAACCCGGAATACGTTTTCTGCTTGATGAATTTCAATAGAATGCCGTTTGGGGTAGGTGAGCCTCAATCGTTCTTTCAAGTTAGAAAGTCCAATGCCATGTTTTTCATGGTTTTGCTCAGGTAGATAGTTGTTTTCTATGGAAAAGTATACCTCATTCGGACTTGTTTTAAATTTGATCTTTATAAAGGCATCGTCTGTCAAACTTTCGACCCCATGTTTAAATGCATTTTCTAGTAAATTGATAAACAGAAGTGGTGCTACCTGAGCTTCTTCATCATAAATGTCTTCCTCTAATTGAATATGCACCCGCTTTTTATATCTAATCTTATGAATCTCTATGTATTGATTTAAGTGATTGATTTCCTCTTTGATCGATACACTTTCCTTAGCTCCTTCGTAAATATTGTAGCGCATTACTTCTGAAAGCTTAAGAATGATTGGTCCAGTATCTTCTGATTTTTCGATAGCCAATCCATAAAGGTTATTGAGTGTGTTAAAGAAGAAATGAGGATCCATCTTTGTTTTCAATAACTCTAACTGCGCTTCGCTATGGGCGTTTTTTAAGCTTTTATAAGCTTTCCACCGGTTGAAAACGAATTCTGTGATAATATACAGTAAGGTCAAAATAAAGACTACTTGAGCCATCCTGAACTGATCTTCATAAGTTGAATCTCGATCCAGTTCATACAAAGGTTTCAAGTTGATCATAGCCAACACAGAACCGATGAGTATGATGGCAACAATGATCTGTTTCGTATACCTTTTTGCCCAACTAACCATCTCACCAATTTACCATTTACCTATCTCTGGTACAATCGAGAATTACCAATACCGAGGTAAAGATGACGTACGCTTAAAATTCAATGATGAACTGGAGATAAAAGTGGGATTTGACGTTTCGTCATAGGGTTGATCGTCTTTGACACTAATCGATTTGTGTAGTGATCCCTTTGAATAGGTTTGGTGATTATTCACTAAAAATTCAAACATGTCAATTTCTCGATTTAGTAAAATTTTGTTCATTTTAATTCTGTCAGCATACCTTCCAATCCAAGCGCAAGATCAGTCGGATTTTGAAGCATTGATTGAAATGCTAAAAGAGGATGTGCCTAAACAAATGGCTTCTAAAAATGTGCCTGGAATGGCCATGGCGGTATTTGATAAGGGTCAAGTTGTCTTTCAAAGTGGTTTTGGTTTCGCAGATATCTCAAAACAATCAACTATCAATGAAAATACGGGTTTTAATATTGGATCAATATCTAAAATGTTCACGGCTTGGGGTGTGATGCACTTAGTAGAAAGAGGTAAAGTCGATCTGGATAAACCAGTAGAAACCTATCTGAAGAGCTGGAAGATCCCTTCCTCTGAGTTCGATAACAAAAAGATTACTGTCAGAGCATTATTAAGTCATACGGCAGGTTTATCGGTTCACGGATACGGTGGTTATAGTCCTGATGAAGAATTGCCAAGTCTGGTAGCATCACTTAATGGCGACCGAAGAGCAGACGAAAGGGTAGAGGTTATTCTTGAACCACTCACTCAATTTAAATACTCTGGTGGTGGATATTCGATTTTACAGCTGATGATTGAAGATGTTTCCGAGTTACCCTTTGAAAAATACATGGAACGCCAGATTTTCAAACCACTTAAAATGACAAACACGACGTTCAAAATCACCAAAAAAGTACTGAAATCATCCGCTAAGCCTTATGACGAAGCGGGGAATGAAATCTATCTTGAGCGATTCACGGCAAAGGCTGCGGCGGGATTGCAAACTAATCTGCAAGACCTTATCAAATTTGCTAAGGCAACCTTCAATGGTTCGCAGGTTTTATCAAAGGACGTTTTATCTAAAATGCAAAAGCCTCTTGCTGTTACTAAAGGGCGCTATGGCTTGGGATACATGACCTATCCAATGGGGCCAGTCCAGATGGTTGGTCACGCAGGTTCAAACGATGGTTGGGAGTCTGCTTTTTTGTTTGATTTCACCGAAAACAGCGGGCTAATTATGTTAACTAATGGGTCTTTAGGCAAAGATGTAGCTATCAATACCATGCGTAAATGGGTAATGTGGAAACAAAAAGCTAGGCGCTGATTTCGCTTAGTTTAATATGTACTGCCTTTAAGGATTGCTTGCCGATGACTTCTGCTTTGTGACCGTGAATTTCATTATTGAAGTTGATCGCTTTATCCAGAAAATCCTCTGCGATGAACATGTCACCTGAAACAAAGTCTTTTTGCGCGCCATCATTTAGCGTGATTCTCAACGTTCCTTGTTGAATTATAATCAACGTGGGATCACCTGCGACATGGAATTCGGTTTTATACCCAGGTAGGCTTGATCGGAGTCTAAAATTCAGGGCATTGATTCGGTCTGTTAACCACATGCCACCTTTTTCATCTGTTGGGAAGTGGCGTTGGTCAAAATATGATTTACCCTTGCCATCATTAGAAATGGTGGTGAGGGTGATCGTTTTATCCATAGAATTATCTTGCTATGAGAACATCGTTAATCCAAATAGGTCTTGTACCACTTAGTGATCTGTTTACCCCATTAATTGAATATGAGTAAAAAGGTAGATCATGGTTGACAGTCGTATACTGCCCAAGAGTAATGATATCTTGTCCATCAAACACTAATTCATCTATTCGGTAATATTGAATTGCAAGGTCATTTTCAAGAACAACCTTATCACTTCCTTTATAATAAAAGGCTTCATAATCTCCATTTGAATTAATTTTCCACCCTGTGAAAACTCTCTCATTGTTAACGACACGAATTTTTGAGATTCCAATCCTCCGGTATGCATCATCTTTCACAATTGTTTCTAATTCGCCATCTATCCAAATAGCCATGTATTCTTTTTCTGTTTCACGGTCATAAACAGAACCTCCTATATAGGTGATGCCATTATCAATGGAAATAGATGTGGCTGACCCTCCTTCAAAATCGCCTAAAGGAAGTTCCCTGACGGTGTTGTCTTCCCAAACGACGGGTATTATGAACATTTCGGTATTTTGATAAGAGCCAACAGCAATTAATTCATCACCGTGAAGTGTAGCTTCCGATAACTCATGAACGTATTCAGCTTTGATCGTTGCTAATTCAGATTTCACACCATTTTTCCAATAAACAGGCTTCGCTGGCGAATGATCGTTGATTAGCTCAAGCCCAACTATATAGAGATCATCATTTGCTTCAAAAGCGTCGGAGGGATAAGTAGTAAATTCTGTGTTGATATCTGAAATTGTTCCATCTTCCGTCCAGACTTGAAACGCTCCAAAATACCCGTTGTCTTGTTGAATTGTTTTATGCCAAACAATGGTCAGTTGGCCTTGAACTATATCAATACTGATAGGGATAGCCCTGTCAGTATTAGGGATAATTGTTTGGACGCCGTTGCTCCAGTAAGCAACTTGATTAGTTTGGTTTTCTTCGTCATAAACTATTCCTAAGACATATAGCGAATCAGTGGGAACGGTGTCATCAGGTGTACAGCTTAAAAGAATCAAGCCTAAAAAGCCCAAAAAATAACTCGAGTATTTCTTCATGATTAAAAAGTAACAAATATATCTAGGAATAGCAATAATATGTGTTTAGATGATGAAGGGATATCCCGCTCAAACTAACGTTTGGAAAGTATGGTGGTGTGGACTTTACTGAAAATGAGTTCAACCCATTCTCTATACATCTTTCTTGAGGGATGAAAATTATCATCTGCGAGTAGCGATTCATCATTTACTACTTCTCTTGATATTGGGGTTATATCGAAGAATTCGACGCCTTGCAAGAGACAGTTTTTCTTGATCGATTCATTATATAAGTCGATTTCAGCACTAATTCTATCTCCACCAAGGTATTGACCAAAATCAGTTTTACCATAATCGGGAATAGACAGCACAATGACGCGCTCAGGATCACTTCCAGCATAACTGATGGCTTTGGCTAACATCCCTGCAAATTCAACATCGAAATCCTCTACTGTTTGACCCTGAACTTGATTGTTTACACCGATTAATAATGAGACTAGATCGTAATTGCTACCAATACTTAAATCATTTTCTAGTGAGTCTCTCAATTGGTCGGTTCGCCAACCAGTTTTGGCGATAATTCTCGGGGGGATTGAGCTGATGTCCATAACTCTTAAGGAATCAATTAATTGTATAGGCCAAGTTTCAGACGAATTCACACTTTCACCAATAGTATACGAATCGCCAAGCGCTAAATAGGAAATGGGAGGTGTTGGTATTTCTTTATTGCTACAGGAGCATAGCCCCAGTGTCACTATTAGCAATAAGCCGATTTTGCAAAAAGAATTCACTGGTGTTAAGATCGATTGTTGAGTAGAATTGTTTCTTATATACCATTAATGGTATGAACTCGGACTAGCTTAAGGTTTTATTCACCAGTTTCATTTTCAAGGCTTGAGCCATTTTGTCCCCAACAATCACCATAGATCGAACAATATTTCAATGTGAGGTTGAAGTATCCGATTTGCTCGAAAAACAGATTCCTATCATAAACCGTCATTTGAAAAATGGTCTTTTTCTCGCCCGGTGCGTATACGGATTCTGTTTTCTTACTTACGCCAAATTTCGTAAGCGTGTATTTGTCATTCCCCATGACACTATCCATATGAGCCAGTAAGGCGTTAAAAGTATTGTAAGGCTGTTCGTTAATTTTCAAGTCTATGCTATTAACAATGGCGGGTCCAACTCCTTTATTTTCAGCGATCCAACTGATGACCAGGCTATCGGCTTGATAATCTAGGCTATTTTCCAAGGCAACATATGGCCATACTGAGCCTTTTTGTTGTTCTACCATCACTCTTTGTTGATCGGCCATAATCTCTTGCTGATCGGCCATGATTTTGGCTTCGATAATGCCAATACCCAAAGCGGCAATACTCATTACTAAAGCAAGGGCCGAGGCAATATCTGATTTGCTGAATCTATTCTTGTTTTGATCACTCATTGGTTCTAATTAAGCTACTCAAGCTAAGCATATTCAATTAAAACTTGACCTCAAAAAAGATAAATAGACTTAAATCAGTTGACTAGCCAATAACTAAATGCAAAAGCTGAAAAAATGCGATACCAGCGGCAAGGATTGTGATGGCTAATAATGTATTTTTTGTTTCTATGATTACAGTTTTCATAACGTTGATGTTTTGTTTCTATAACAATACCTTCAACGTGTATTTACCCAACCCCCTAGGTTGAAATAGTTACTGAATGCCTATTCTGAAAAAGAAACTGTTATCGGCTATATCAACGTTTTGGGAGCTTCCATTAAGCCAATATTTAGCCGTTCTATCAGTAGTAAAAAGTCCGCTGCTCTCGTGACCGATCAGGTGGACGTTCCCATTAGTTACTTCAATATCACTGACACTTGTAGACCGATTTGAGTCAATTTCAAGCATTATGATACTTCCATTTTTGTAATAATATGATCGTGAATGATCGCTGGTTTCATAATTTCCCGAGAAGTAAATGTCTCCATTATCAATTGACAAGCGGTTTGCACTGGCTCTTTGAAAGTCTTGCTGATCCCTACCTGCAGCTGGGTAAAGGTTGGCTTCTCCATTTACCCAGAGAATATGCATTTGCTGATTATTCTGACTATCGTAACCATCTCCCAATATGTATACGTTGCCGTCGTATAATGTCATATCACGAATATAAATATCGACTAGTTGATTTGTTTCCAGTTCTTCCAGCTCACCATTAAACCAGTAATATGGAGTTCTTGGCATACTTCCAGAAGATGATTCGCTAACCCCGACTACATGAACAGTCCCATTACTGACGACCATTTCAATTAAACTTGCACCATCATTTGGGGCGGGTAAATCCGTTCTCACTCCATTTTTCCAATAAACGGGGGTACGAATTTGTCCGTTGGAGATTCTTCCTTGAATATAAATATCATTTCCATCGAAATAAATGCCATTGGCTGTAGCATTTGTTGGACTTTCTATATCGTTGAATTGTCCATTCCAGTAGGTTATTGTCGTTGAACCGTTTATGAATCGCTGCCCCACTGCATAGAATTGTGAGTTTCTAACGCCCATATTCAGTGCGGTAAAGTTTTCATCAGCCATTGAAATCAAGCGCTTGTTACCGTTTAACCAATAATAATTATCGGCAAAGTTTGTGGAAACAAGGTCTCCTCCGAGTATGAATATGTTGCCTTCTGCGGGAGTCGTATCGCTTTCTTCACACGCCGTGAACAGGAAGAAAACTAGCGAAGTGATTAAGAGAATTGTGCGTTTCATACACTTAAACTAACAATTTTCAGCGAAAATCATAAATAATGCGCCTGAGCAACTAGTTAATTCTTACCATCTCCATTAGAGTTGTTTACGTATTTGTCCTTTAAATCAATCATCGTTTTTTCTACGGATTCTTGGTAAGAGAACTTTTTGGTGAATCGATATTCTTGAAGTCTGTCGACGATAAAAGGCAAATATTTAAAGCTTCTATTCTTAGTGTAATTTTCTTGAATAGCGCTACTTCTTGCTAAGTCTCCTTGCACCTTAGGTATAATTACTTCTCCAGCTCGTACAAAATGCTCATACAGGCAAGATAGCCAATTGCTATATCCTTGTGGTTGCATGGCCGACTGAATAGGGGCAAATAATGTCTGTGTTTGGGCTATTAGATTTTCGTTTTTTGCGACCACATCATTGACAAAAGGATGCCCAAATTCATGAATCGTCAAACTTTCGAAACGGTCGTTGTTGAAAATGTAATTGGGTTCCAAAGGTGCCAATACAAAGGTCGCTTTTGTTCCTTCGATATTTTTTAAACCGAAGGCTGAACCAGTCCATAGCATAAGGCTAGGTATGATTTCGTATGCTTGGAATTCTTGGCCATAGAATGACTCCATTTCTGCCATTATCTTGTCAGATGGACTCATTTTGATTAAATCTAATCTTACTTTTTTTCTTTCTTGGGACAGACTTTCCCAGATTTTATGAAAGTTCGTCTCTTGAGCAAGTTGATTAGCCAGACCTATGAGCTTTTCAACCTTTTTTTGATCGTCTGGTGCATTTAATTGGTACTTTTTGAGCAGCCCCGATGGCACATTTAGTGAACCTGTTGACGGCAAATCTTGGAGTCGATACATGAGTTCAATTAAAAAGCTATACTCTAAAGTCTGAGCCACCTCAAACATCTGGAATAAGGCTTTGTTTTTGCCATCTTCTGGATAAGCATTGATTTTTTTAGTAATGTTATTGGATGGGTCGTTTTCAGCTGGATCGCCCAAATGAACGATATAGGCAAATAAATCAATGTTCTTGCTAAAACGAACTTGTACTTTCTGGCTATTACCCTGAAACGCAAGGATCAAAGAGAAAAAGATGGTCAAGAGCGATCTCATAACGATGATTATTAGTGATAGTCAAAGTTCAGATTCTTGATGCATTCTTGATAGAATGGCCTTAGCCCCAGTTTACATTAATCATCGTTTTAAAGACGGCGAACAAAAGGCTTTGAGAAAGCCGATATCAGTCTTTGTTTCTCATTGTCAGATAATCATCATTAGCGATAATATTTCTCAGGTCTATATTCTCATTGAGTAAATGCTTATTAAAGAAATTCAGTAAGAACTTATTTACAGTATAGGTTGCTTTTTCAGGTGCCAAACTTCCAGCTTCATTTAATTGGGGTAGTCTCACCATGTACGGGATGTCACTGAAATTACTATGTCCTGTGTTTTCTAGTTTCAAGTTGTAAAAAGTGCTTCCCAAACTGGCTTCGAAGATGAAAGGGTTTACGTCAGGTATTGCATTGGTTAAACTCGAACTGATCAAAGCGCCAGGTTTATTGAGTGGATTGTTCATTAGGCTTCCCCATTGTGAACCATCTAGGTTGACGGCCGCTTTTATGCGTTCATCAAATATTGCGGCTTCCATAGCGGCTGCACCGCCAATAGAATGGCCATAAGTGGCTAATTGATTCAAGTTTAGTTTCCCTGCCAAAGGGAAAGAAGTGTTTGAATTGAGTGCTGGAAGCTCGTCAATCAAATTGGTAATGTCCATAGCCCAACGCTTTACTATATCAGCGCCGTAGTTATTCACAATGATTTGTGTTGCTTCTCGAGCAGTCTGATCATCTGGCGCGTTTTGAAACGTTTCCATCGCTTCTGCAACTTCGTCATTCCAATTCCAGCTGTTAGCGTTATGAAACGCATGATCAAAGTATACCTTGCGGCCATCAGGGTATTCAATTCCCATGGTTTCGTACGGTGTAATCAAATTGAAGACTACAAAACCATGGCTTACTAATTCCTCTATTACACTTAAATACCCTGATGCAGGCGTATAGAATCCAGGCGAAAATATGAGAACAGGAAATTCGCCCTTGGCAGGTTCTGCATTTATTTGATGGTTTGTTGAAACTTTGTCCAAATAAGAAAAGGCGCCAGCAGGAAGACCGTATTTGAGGGCAAAACCTTCTCGTTCTACTGCTGGTAAGTATTTCCCATTGGTCGCATCTGTTACTTTGGTGGGATACCATAAATTGATCATTAATTCCCTTTTGTCGGTAGCATTATCCGTGATCGTTTCAGGCCTATTATCAACCTTGATATATAGTTCCGAGCGTCCGACTTGGTATGGTCCGGAGCTTTCTGGCAACGAGAAAACAGGTAGAGTGGTACTAAGTATGACAGAAGCTGCCGTTCCAATGAGAGCAAAGAAGGTTCCAACGACACGCCAAACGATTTTCGTTTTTACGTTTCTCAGATAAATAATGATCAGTATGATCTCAACCAAGTAGATGAAAGCCATCTGCCAACGGCCTTCGCCAAGTATGAAATGAAAAGCCAGTAGGCCTAAGCCAATAAAGGCGAAAACTTGTTTGTCTTTTTTCTTAATGAAAAGTAGAATCAATTGAATAGACACAAAAAGTGCCAATGCTGCTTCGATCAGTTGCATGTGATATAGGTTCTAGTTGATGAATTAAATTATCCTTGGAGTCTAATTCGTTTAGTCACTCCATAAATGATAATTCTGCTCGTAAGAAAAATGATCAGGCCATAACCCATTGGAATAAAGGAGATACCGATACCATCGAAAAGATGCTTCGATTCTACCTGCCCCCAAATCTCAATAGCCTGAAGCGCACCATACAGCCCTAGAAATTGTGTGAATAATCCGAAAATTAAAGCAAATAGGCCTAGGGACTTGATTGTTTTCAGTCTTTGGTCGTTTACAGTGATCCTTTTTATGCTAATCTGTCTGGGTTTTATTTCGATCAGGCAAAAACTGATTATAAAGACCAGAATCATAGAAAGTGCGGTCATATAAAGTGGTTCGCCTTGTAAAAATAATTTCACCATCGTGTCACAGAATTATCGAGGTAAATTTAGTTTTGAGGCTATCTTTCGGACAATGTCAAATAACACCCTAAACCAGTCAGTCATCGACTTTCAATTGAATTTATTGACATGATAAACAAAATTGAGAAAAATCGTGTCATGAAAATGCTTCGGTTGGTGGTGTTATGGCTCTTGGTATTTGCACTTCTTGTGGCGAAATATGCGCAATCCACGTTTACTATCGGTGACTCCCTTTATTTCTGTTTCCTGCTATTTCCTGTCATCTTTGGCACTTCGGTTTTTTTCAATCAATATCTAGTACCAAAGTATTTGTTGACGGGTAAGTACAGAAGCTTTGCCCTCTATGCTTTCTATTTATTGATCGTATCTGTTTACTTGGAGACATGGGTGATAATTTTGGCACTTGTGCTCATTGGAGATTATCAATTCACCTCACTCAACCCAGAAGTAACAGATATCTTGAATATGGCCTTGGTATTGTATGCCATCGTTTTTATTCATGGCTTTAGTGTGCTGTTTAGGCATTTTGTAGAACAGAAGAAGACTAGTCAAGGCTTATTGGCACAACAACAGCAGGCGGCGGTTAAGTCTTTTGTGGTAGTGAGCGATCGCAAGAAAGTACGTATAGAGGAATCTGAAGTAAAATATATAGAAAGCTTGGGCGACTATGTGAAGGTTCACACGATCGATAGGGTAGTCATCTCAAAATCAACGATTTCTAATTTAGAAGCAGAACTGTCCGCTGATTTCGTGCGCATTCACCGTTCATTTCTTGTTAATAAGCAGTATGTAGACTCATTCACTAAAGAAAAGGTAAATATTCAGTCAGTCGAGATTAATATTACCAGAAAATACAAAGAGTCAGCTTTGAATAGACTGAGTTCCTGAGTAGCAGTTACTTCGAAATACGGAAAATGGAAAAATTATTGGCCATTATGTCATCCGTTCAATCCTCTTCAATTCTTAGGTTTACCCAGAGAGACGGAATAATCTTCTGCCGTGCCTGATATATTAACGCTAATGAATCTGGTGCGCTTTTTATCGTTCCTATACTGAATTTCGTCTATCTGGTCCGAGTTGTCTCGATTCTTCCTTCCGAATAGCTTTTGAAAGCCAGCTCTTGTCACTACTCGCAATGGAATCCGCATATTATAGTCCATGTTCAAATCCAGCCCTTGACGACCCGATATCTCAAAAAATCCGAGTGAAGTATTGATATTCATTTTAGGGATAATCAAATCGCCATTTTTTAGGCTAAGCGTATTTTTTAGCGTGTCGAATCTCACAAGGTTCAAGTTTTTATCAGTGAAAAAACTCGATAGCGCCTGAAAAGGAGTGAAGTTGACTAGGCTGCCATTCAACACTTCCACATCAATTTCAAGGTCCGAGACATCTGTTGCAGGTATTAAATCAGGGTGCATATGGATCTGACCACTTAGAGAACCACTCAATTTGCCGTGCAGGTTGTTAGAAACCAATTGGTCTTGGCCGAAATTGTCAAACTTAAAAAGCAGTTTATCCAAGTCAACATTTTTCAGTTTCATATTTGGGCTGAAGTAAATCTTATCAGGATTAGAACCATTGAAATAGCCATTCAAATCCATCTGCCCACCTGCTGCCTGTAAAGAAAGTGTATCGAGATAGATAAAGTGATCTTTTTGCATTCTTCCCTCGAGTTTAAAGCTATCCAACAAGTACTTATGGTAGTTTATATGGTCTACATCCAGATTAAATTCAATGTTAGCAAATGGCAGATCGAATAGGTTAAAACCCGCTTCATGGTCTATAGCTGAAGTATCAGAATTTTCGGAAGGTGGGACATAAGCAAATAGCTGATCAAAATCTAATCTCGGGCTTCTAAGCGTAAATTGATGTGGAGTAGTTTCTGTATCATCCAAATGGTAGGTCAAGTCTACTTCTAACTGCGTATTTCCTAATTGTCCACCTAGTTTTTTCACTTCCAGCAATGTGCTATCGACAAATACGCTTCCATTAAAATTCTCAAGACGCATATCGTGCTCGTTGGCCTTAGCCTCAATTTTATCAATATCTAGCTGCACCGACTGGAGCTTGTTTTTAAATGTGATGCTGCTAATGCCGTGCATTTTAAGATCAGCAAGTGTCTCGTGCTGATAGTCTTCTGGAACATAGTTTTCGCCACCATAGGAGAAAAGATCTTCTAATTGAATCTGAGATGAGTTGAAGTCGAAATCCACGCTTGA
This sequence comes from Roseivirga misakiensis, assembly GCF_001747105.1. Taxonomy (NCBI): domain Bacteria; kingdom Pseudomonadati; phylum Bacteroidota; class Cytophagia; order Cytophagales; family Roseivirgaceae; genus Roseivirga; species Roseivirga misakiensis. The sequence goes on from NZ_MDGQ01000005.1 coordinate 1,236,310, forward strand.
GATGCCATTGGGGTCTTTTTCGAACCAGAGGTGATAGTTTTCCAGCTCACCATTAAAATGAAAATCACTTTGATCAAGCATGCCTGTAAAATCAATCACTTTGAAGTCCGTTGAATCAATAATAACGTCCACATCAAAGTCGTGTAGCTTGTGTGGATAGTTCGTGAGTTGGGCATTGAGTTCGCTAATAAAAAACTCGCCTAATGGAAGGTGGGGAGACTCGGTAAAGGCTCTTGCCGAACTGTTGAATTGAAACTTCATGGAAAGGTCTTTGATCTGTTCATCAATACCCAACGAGTCGCCTTCGGTGCGGGTAAGTTCTTGAATGTCAATCAGCCCAGCATTAAGGTTGAGGTTAACGTTGACAGGTAGGTTCGTGTGATGAAGAATAGCAGGTAAGTCTGATATGCTGGCAGATAAGGAAATATCTGAGTTGCCAGCCTTCAGGTTAAACTGATCTATTTCAGCTTTGTGGCCATCTATAGCAGCGTGGATATTGATGTCTCTAAATGGTAAGTTCAAATCCGGACTGGTAAAATTTAAGTTTTCTACTTTCAGCTCTGTAAAATAACTCTCATTAAGCCGTTCGATAGCTTTAGAGGGATCATCAAGATCTACGATGTCGTGAAAATTCATGTCTAGGGCCACTGTACCACTTAGATCGCTCAGGTTCTGAATATTTAGAAAATCAGCCAAGAACTCCAGATTAAACTCAGAGTTAAGGTTCATCTCAATATCCGGAGAATCGAAATTCTTAATACTTACGCCTCCGCGAAAAGTACCCGTTTCGGGTCGGGCCGTAAAATCGGATATCTCAAGGGACATGGATTCTGGCGTGTTTAACTCACCCGTGGTGAAGTGTCCCTTGAAAAAGAGCTCATCCACACTTTTACTTACTTCTACATTTTCAATAAACGCCTCCTCACAACCGAAGTCTATTTCTACATGAGGGATTTTACCATTGGCCGAAGGTCCTTTAATTGTGGCATCAAAGAAAACACTCCCGCCATTGTTGTACCTTCTGAGCAGCGGGCTATACTCTTCAGGAACGAAAGCTAAAAATAGATCGAAGTTCGGTTTCTGTCCGCTGAATTTCAGGTCAAGATTCATTTCATCGTTAACGTTTATCATTCCATCCATCAGGAATTCAGCTTTTTCTATTAATAGTTCGGAAGGAGTAATATCCAAAATCCCAGTAGTCAAATCGTAATCTACGCCAGTAGATAACTGTAAATGTTTATCATGTAAGAATGAAGTATCACCATCTAGGACAAGGTTAAAGAGTAATCTACTATCAAACCGTGCCTTGATATGCTCATCAGAGGTGGAAACACTCGATTTGATTTCTTCGATAAATACTTCCGCCAGAAGGTTAGTAGACTCATTGATTTTCAGTACATCAATATTGCTCAATTCAATAGCATCCAGGCTTAGGTGCAGCGCAGGCCCATCTGTTGTTTCTGATTCCTCTTCAATTTCGCCAGAGAGTGCGTTGGTGATATTGAAAGTGCCATCCGTATGCTGAATGAACTTAACAAAACCATCGCTGAGTTTTATTTTATGGATTTCGTAGATGCCACGGATAATCGAAAGTAAATCGAAGCCGACATAAACATCTTGAATTTGGACTAGGGCTTCACTACTGTCCGCTTTAGTTTCATAAACAGCTACATTTTCTAGGTCAATGGATACATAAGGGAAGTTAGCAAAAGGGGAGATGTGCGAACCTTCGATTTTAAATTCACCTTTGAAATCATGATTTAACTGCGTTAAAGCTTTTTGAATCAGCCGGTCTTGCTGATTGTATGTGATTCCAATAATGATGGTAAAAAGTAGGATCAAAAGACTAAATACCAAGCCCAACCTCCTCATCCACTTTCTAATTTTTGTTGTCTCCGCCATACTAAGTTGAAAATAGAACGCCAATGGCATAATTACTAGTGTAAATCCGAATTAACATTGAAAATCTAGGCTGAATGCACGCGATAGATCATTCAGTTTTCAAGAGGGTATTCAAAATGTTTAGTGAGGGGAGAGTTTAGAGGAGAGCACCAATGGATTGGATTATTTTCAATACACTAACGATTAAGACTATTGTATAGTAAACTAGCCTAACTCAATGACTGTGGATTTTTAAAGATGATACCCCAACTTGAGTACGATTAATTCGGTTCTTTCAGCGCTGATCCCAATTTGCCAGTTTTCAGTTGCCATATGAAATCCACCACCATAGCCTATATCTAATCTGGTTTCGATGTAATCATCTCCACTAAAATGTAATAGAGCAGGACCTGTTAAGAGATTAAAAAAGTAGCGATACTTATTATCAGGTTTGTTAAAATAAATCCTTCCACCAAAAAGCGGAGTGATAGCCAAGCGAGTTTCATAGTCGTTTGAAACATTAAACGAAAGCTGACTATCCCATGTGATCCCTTTTGCCTTAGCCTTATAGTAGTTCACCCCAATATGGAATCCATGAAAATCTTCGAAATCAATACTCGGAAATCCTTGTGCATATCCTGCTGTTATCGTGAATTGCTTTTGCTTATCATCTTGTGCAATGATTAAATCCGTTGAAAGGAATAGGATAAAGAAGATTGGAAAAAGTCTTTTCATGGATGAATCTTTTTTAAAGTGATTTTTATCGATGAATTCAATCTACTAAGCTAAAAGTTTTACTACACTATTGCAGTAGATCAGCCGTACTGTAGATTACAATTCAATCATCATACCGTCACTAGACGGAGGGTCTTCATATCTAAATATGACACGATTAAAATGATTATGGTGAGAAAACAGATTTCTTTTTTTAGGATCCTGCTGACACTGGATTTATACCGGAATCATAATACTTTTTTGTGCATTACATTGATTCTCTAGCATTACTAGCCGTAAGCTTTCGTCTGACTAATAGGTTTATGTTTTTGGAACTTCTTTGTAATCTCATTTGCAAAAACGTTATCAGTGACTGATAAAGGTGATTTGCTAACGTGTTTACTTCCCAATACAGAACTTCGAGAAAATATTTGCTAGCAAATCATTAGTGGTGATTTCTCTTTATTATTGTAGTGCACCGTGAATATTCATAAAAGGAAAGTCTTTGACTATTGTTATTGGGGCTAAAGATCAAATCCTTTTATAATTCCTGTTTGAATACCAAACCTGATCACTCCAGCTGAATTTTTTACACCTAGCTTATTTAAAATGTTTTTGCGATGTGAGTCTACTGTATGTTGGCTTATGAAAAGCTTTTCAGAAATTTCATGAGAATTTAGCCCTTCGGCAATCAATCGAATGACTTCCTTTTCGCGTTCCGAAATTTCTATATCCAAAGGGCTGTCGAAGACTTTGCTTTTCTGGAAGCTTTTAATCACAGTTCTTGTGATTTCTTTACCGTAATGAGGTTCGTTCCTTATTAGACTCTGAATAGCTTTATGAAGTTCTTTCTTTCCTGAGTTTTTAAGTAGATATCCATCAACTCCAATTTCAATTAGATTTTTGATAAACTCCGGCCTGTTGTACATGCTAACAATAAGGATTTTTACTTCAGGAAATTCGGTCTTGAGCTCTTTTGCAACGCTTATACCATCTTTTTTAGGCATGTTGATATCCAAAATGACCAAGTCTAGTTCATCTAGAGCTCTGGTGAGTTCTATTACTCCGTGCCCGTCAAGGGCTTCACCAACAACTTCAAAACCGTCAGAACCATTTAGCATCAATTTCATGCCATCAATGATCATTTGATGGTCATCTGCTACTAATATCTTAATTACACCTTCGTTCATATTGGTAAGATAATAGTAGCAGATATACCCATACCAGGTGAAGAAGTGAGGTTCCATTTGGCACCAATTTTTTTCGCTCGAGATGCTATGTTTTTTAAACCAATACCGGAGGCTTTATTAATATTATCCATACCCTTACCGTCATCGGTAATATGAAGTAAGAGCTCAGTATTATCCTTTTGAAGTTTGATGTCAAATTTATTCGCGTTTGCATGTCTAAGTGTATTGCTGAGCAATTCCTGAACTATACGATACAAGTGCACTTCTTTTTCGATATCGAGCCTTTTATCCAAGTTTTTGGTTTCAAGAGTTACCTTCAAATTATCCAAAGAGGAGACATTTTCTTTTAAGTCGTATAAAGCAGCTTCTAAGCCGAATTTTGTCAAAACACCGGATAACATGTTATGCGAGATTTGGCGTGTATCGTCAATGGCCTGCTTGAGCATTTTATTGACAGATTCGAATTGTTCAGGGGCAAGACCATTATCGTATCCACCTTCTAAGTGCATTTTAGCTGCGGAGAGTACACTTCCTAACCGATCATGCAATTCTTCTGCTAGGTGTTTACGTTCTTTCTCCTGGCCTTCAATCATGGCATCCAAGGCTTTGGTCTCCTGCTCCTGTAAGAGCTTGTCTACTTTCTGCTCGTAAGAGAGTACCAGATTTTTAGACTCTACTTTGATAACCTTGTTTCTTTGAATAAAGAATACCAGACCTCCGAGCACCACAAAAAGAATACTTCCAGCAATGATTTGAGTGTTTTTTTTAGCATTTATTGCTGTTTGTTTGCTAAACATCTCTGAAGCTAACTGTCTATCTTTATTTTCCGAATGATAAAGCTCCGTGAATCCGTTTACTTCAGATTCTGATTTTTCGTTTATGTTCTTGCTGTATAGAATGAAGTAATTAGATAAATACGAGTATGCACTATCATACTGATTTAGGTGTTTATGGTATATTGCGAGGTTTGAGTAAAGACTCATCTTGAGATTATCATGATTGGACTTTGAGTTATTTATTCTTTGCTCTGTTTCGTTAAAAAAGTATCGTGCAGAGTCAAGTTTCTGTTGATTTAGAAAATAAAAACCAAGACTGTTGTAAGTTGTAAGTAGTTTTAACCTAGAAGCATCTGAATTGAGTATCAGTTTTTTGCTCTTATTTGCGTAATAATAAACGCTGTCTTGGCTTCCGAGTTCAGAGAATACCGCACTAAGATTTTGATATAAATCAATTTTACCATTAGTATTTAATTCCTGCCGTTTTAAGTAATAGAAGCAGTTCAGTGAGTTTTTAATAATGTTTGATCTACCCAAAATCTGTTCTACCCCATAAATATGAGGTTTAGTTCTTATCTCTTTTGCCCAATTAAAATATGCTAGCCCTAAATTGTTTAATATAGCTTCTTTTCTACTTTTTATATTGGAAGCTGAATCGAATTTCAAGGCACTTTTATAATGATCAATTGCTTCAGGGAATTTTGATAATCTATCATATGATATCCCTAGGAATTCATGTGAAAGGGCAATGCTTTTTATTAATTCTCTGTTTTTATCCTCAATAGAATTTTTTAATGCAAGACTCTTAAGGTAAACTACTATTGCTGCGTCAAATGCTGATCTGGCTCTAAAGACAGACCCTCTTCTATCCAATGAGTTTGTTTGCCACTCAAAATTGTCTTTGCTCTTTGCTTGATTATAGGCCAATTCAAAGTAGAAACTTGCACTGTCGTACTCTCTTTGCCTTCTGCGTGATTCACCGTACCAGTAGTGATATTTATAGATAGAGTTCTGGTCAAATTGACTTTTATCAACCGCATTCACATAGTCGTAGAGTTGTTTAAATTTCTTTTTGCTATGTAGTGAATTGATTGAGTCTAGAACTTCCTCTTGCTGACTCGGATTACTTTGTTCAATTGTATTAAAAGTCAAACAAATTGATAGGATAATAATGTGTGTCATCCTATCAATTTAGATAATTTCTAAGATTAGCCATCAGGATCATTATAATTTCCCACTGCACCTTCGTCGGGGTTTGCTGTACTGTGTCCTTTAGGTTTTACCCAAACATGATCAATACCCCGGTCTCTTAAAAATGGTTGTGATTCGAAATGTATTACACCGGTTGGTCCATTACCATTTTTAAGTTGTATGATAAATTTGGAACACTGTTTACGGTAACCTGACAATTCATCATAGGTTTGAATCTTGGGGTTGTCTCGAATTATTTCGTTGCTAACAACTTCTACACCACTACCTTCAGGTATATATAAAAAGGCGTGAATCTTGAATACCTCCTTACGTGTAGCAGAATCAATCCCTTGATATTCTAAGGATAAATAGGTTTTAATAGGTCTCATAAATTAAGAGTTATGTATGTGATAAATATTTCATTAGCTTTTTATACCCTTTAGGAGTAAGGTCTTTGGGGTCTAATAGGCTGACGAATTCGGATTCAATTTGAACTGACTTGTGACCTGGGAATCCATAGCCATAAATGCCATCCCAGCCCACGCCCCCCAGGTCGAGGGACATTTTTTTAAGGTGGTCCTTTAAATCTGCGGTATCCTTGACTTCAGTTCGGCTTGTAGTTTTTCTATGTTTTGAAAGAATTAATGCTGAAAGAGCGGCTATAAATGGGGCAGCAAAAGAAGTGCCTGATTGTATGTAATGGAGTCTTGCAAACCTATTAATGGACCAAAGTCCAACGCCTGGAGCGACAAAGTCTAATCCACAACCTAGATAGCCACTTCTTGAAATTAAATATTTCCCGATAGAGCCAACGGCAATTGTCTCAGGCAAGCTCGCTGGAAAAGTGAGTTTCCTGTCATTTCCGGCAGAACAAATCACATGCTTATTTGCACTAACGAGATCTTTAATCGCGTCATGAATGCCTTGATGATATTCTGTCATTCCCAAACTGATCGAAACAATATCTACATCCTTTTTTAAAGCCCATTCGAGACCTTGAACCACATGTTCTGTATCATAATTTTTGTTAGCATCCATGACCTTGGCAATGTATAAGTCACATTTTGGCGCGACCCCCAGCACCCCCGTATTATTGATTCTGGCTCCAACAATTCCAGCGATTAGAGTTCCATGGTTTTCATTGTCGGTCATATCTGGTTCTCTGGTGTAATTGACGCAACCTTTGATTGCTCCATCGAAATCTGCATGTTCTGTTATTCCAGAATCGAGAATTGCTATCTTAATACCTTCTCCTTTAGTTTGTTGCCAGACCTTAGGTAGATTGGCGATTTGTTTACTCCAATCAATTATATCATCTGTATTCAGTAGATTTCGTTTTATGCCTAAATAATCAGCAACCTTTTCAGATACCTCTAATGACTTGTAATCGGGTAATTTGTATATCATTTAATTAGGTTTTTCGTATTAGAATTTACGCATAATTCAATTCATCACGTTCGTATTTCTTAGAATGGATTCCACACATAGCGCAATGGCTTTTAGATCCGTTATCAGCAAAGATTCCCATCATCGCTAATTCCTGGTGAGAGGGGAGATTGTAATCATCAGCTTGACTGTAATCTACTTTGTAGCCTAAGTCGTCGAAAGAAGCTATGGTTAACCTGCTAATTGGATTATTTCCTTCATTTAGGAAACCTGTCATCAGCTCATGACCAAGAAGATGCTCCCGCCAGTGCCCATCTCGAGTACCTCTTCCTCCTGTGTTAGCCACAGGAACTGTAACAGAAGCTTGAAAACCTAAAAGAGTGGCCATTTCAGCACAAGCTTTAACTCCTGTAAAACTTGGATTTGCACTGCCTATTCCACGGATGAGCCCTTTTTTTTGCCAAAGGGTACCAAATCCTATAACGTGGGCAATTTCATGCATGATGGTATTTGACAACTGATTATTGTCTTCTAACTGATCTAAGTCTGCACTGTCAAATCGCATTATACCTTTAGCAGGTAAACCGGAATCGGGTCTAAAACGAGTCGGACCGGCTTGACCCAAAATGCCTGACTTTCCATCGATAGGATGTGCACTAGCATCAATCACAATGCCTTTGATTTGTTCATTATCAATTTTGACAAGTGGCAGGTCTTCAGTGATAATCTGTGACCATCGTTGTGCCGACTCCTGAAAGATCAGTTCTTGCGAAGGCGTTATCCCACCATTAAACCTAATATTCAGTGTAAGACTGCTCATAGTGATTCGCTTAGAAGTTATATGAAAACCCAATGAAGAAGCTGGATTTGGACTGTTTGACAATTTGTACTTCATCAAAACTTGCTACTTGATCTCCGATTGATTGATTACTAGCTAGTCGTTCGACTTTACCAAATGCTAGGCCTCCATTAAGAATCAAGCGCTGTTGTCTGCCAAAGATTAATCCTCCACCAACCAGGTAGCGGATATTTTCATTATCGTTGATCATAGCACCGACACTTAATGTTGGATTTATGAATCCTCCATTATCAGAATGTACATGAATTAAACCTCCGAGGTTAATATCAGTGTCGTTGTCATTTTTAAGAGCGATTTGATTAAGCACGTTGTTGTTACCATCAGTGAAGGCTTGTGTCGTATACTCGTAATCACTTAATCCACTTAAGAATATCCCTGAACTAAAGCTTATTTTGAAATTTGATCTAACATTAAAGCTGATGGAATCCGTCTGTTCTGGATAAATGGGAGTAATAGTCAATCCCTCTTTTGGTTTGAGACTATATTTTATTTTTAACTCATCGCCTCTTACATCTTGAACGCGCTTTGAAACGTAGAATCTATCGGGGGTTATAGATCTATAGTATTTGACAAACTCCTTAATCTGGCCTTCAATCTGGTCAAAATCGAGGGTGTGGGATAAGATTCGAATTTGAAGATTATCGTTTAATTGATCGAGGACAATCTCTAAAGAGTTCTTCAATTCCGACTTAGTAGAGTTTAGTTGGTTGAGAATAAAAAGTGAACAGTCTTGAGCTTCGTTACAACTAAACCTGAATTTCTCGAAAATAATCCCTTGCTTTTGATCAAGAATGTCTTCAATATCTACGTTGTCATTTTGCACCATATAGTCAAAGGCTGTTGCCGCTGATTTAATGTTTGAAATGATCCCTAGTGCATTTTTTATTTTGACTACTTCATCTTTAATTGAATTTCGAGTGGCTAGCGATTCCAATTGCATAAGAGTTTTTTCAACCTCAGCTTCTTCTTCAGCTTCAAAGAAATTCTGTTGTATAATGTCAGGAATATCGAACTCATATTTGATCGATTCCAAACCTAGCTCTATGTCATATAGGAACGGATTGGCATGGAGTAAAAACTCGACTTGATCTCCTTGCTTTAGTTTAAATTTTTGTCCAATGTATTCAACATGGTCGCTGCCATTAATGGATATATAAGTCTTAGGACTCTGCGCCAAAACTGACATTGAAATGAATAGTATGAGTAAAAGAGGTATTAACTTTTTCATCGTTTTATTAAGGTTATGTGTTGTTATTTTTAAATGCGCCAGTTACTCTATTGATGGAGTAAGGAACTACTCCAATTCCCAAGGCGAGTAGGGGGTCAACTAGGACATCAAATTCTGTCATGATACCCGTGGTGAGATATATAAAGAGCGTAAATACTATAATTGTAAGAGAGAGGACTATCGCAATGGCTCCGGATAGAAATGCAATGAGCCTACTGGTACTTTCAATTTCATGGTCCTTATTATTGATAATTTTGATCTCTGATAATGCCCTTTTGAAATCGAAGTTTGGCGCGATTCTTTTACCTAAGAAGAAAGCTCCGATTAAAAGTCCTAGCGGCAAAGCAAATGCGAGCCATGCCATGTGACGAAATCTTGTGCCCACATGAGAATTATAGAAGTAGCTGAATTGCTCACGTTGACTCAAGGAATCTAGTTTGTAATAGAGTCCATCAACTTCTTTGGATTGTTCTTCTTTATAAGTTTCAAAGGCCTTTTTAGTGTCTTCCAGTAACTTCAGGCTTTTTTTAAGATCCTTTTCTAGGTTTTTATAATAGTCAGAAACGCTGACCTGGCATGAATCGCAAGTTTGTGACTTGCCTACTAGGATCAAGGGAGAGAAAACAATAAGGCATATAGAGAATATTATTTTAGACATCTTGAGTACTTTTTCTCAAATGTCTTAATTGCCCAAAAGAAGCTTGTCACTAACTACGGTACTTTGGATTCACTATTTATAGTGATTTTAATCGAGAGGGAATGATGGCTTCTCCGCTACGGGGAGTACCTTCAGAAGGTACTGCAGCTTATTGGGCCTCCTAGAGAGTAAATACCCGTTATTTGGTAAATAAATTTACCTTAGGCATTACTTCCCAATACAAAACTTCGAGAAAATATTTGCTAGCAAATCATCAGTGGTGATTTCTCCAGTGATTTCGCCAAGATAGTGCAGGGCGCGACGGATGTCCATAGCCACAAAGTCGTTCGTAACTGATCCATCAATACCATTGATCACTGCTTCTAGGGAGTTTTTGGTTTGTAGGAGGGAGTCGTAATGTCGGATATTAGTCACCACCGTATCGCCACGTTTGAATTTGTCAAGGTTTACAAGTTCAAGAATTCTTTCCTTGAGGATTTCGACTTGCTCAGGCTCTTTGGCAGAAAGGAAAAGCATATCGGGGTGTTGCGACTGTAAACTTTCTACCAAAGTGTCATCTACCTTATCTAATTTATTGCCCAGTTTTAGGAAAGGAACACCAGTATTTTCGAGCCGATTGATTTCTTTGTTCATCTCTACCGTACTAGTATCGGCCAAATCAAATAAGTAAATGATCAAGGAAGCTTGTTTCATTTTAGCCTGCGTGCGCTCTACACCAATGGCTTCAATGGTATCCTTTGTTTCACGAAGACCCGCCGTATCGATAAACCTGAAGGCTACGCCACCAATAATTAACTCATCTTCAATAAAATCCCTTGTCGTACCCGCTATATCCGAAACTATAGCCTTTTCTTCGTTTAGTAAGGCATTGAGTAGGGTGGATTTTCCAGCATTAGGTTTTCCAGCGATTACGGTCGGTACGCCATTCTTGATTACGTTACCTAAATCAAAGGAATGGATCAAGGCGTTAATTACCTCAAGTAAGCGGTTGACCAATTTTTTCAAGTCTTCGCGACTCGCAAATTCAACGTCTTCTTCTCCAAAATCCAATTCCAACTCAATCATGGAGGCGAAATGGATAAGTTCTTCACGCAAATGCTTGATTTCACCTGAAAAACCACCACGCATTTGATTCAAAGCGGCATGATGGGCTGCTTCAGAATCGGCATTTATCAAGTCGGCCACGGCTTCGGCTTGCGCTAAATCGAACTGGCCATTCATAAAGGCACGCTTGGTGAATTCCCCGGGTTTGGCGGGCCTAGCACCTTTACGAATAAAGACCTGAATAACCTGTCGGATGATGAAATTTGATCCGTGACATGAAATCTCGACCACGTTTTCCTTGGTAAATGACTTTGGGGCAATAAAAAGCGACACTAAAACCTCATCCAGAATTTTATCACCATCGCGAATCGTCCCAAAATGGATCGTATGGCTCTCTTGGCGCTCAAGGTCTTTTCCCTTAAATACTTTATTAACCAAGCTAATGGAAGATTGACCACTAAGCCTAATTACCCCAATAGCACCTATGCCTTGAGGCGTTGCTAGGGCAATAATTGTGTCTTCATTATGGGCCAAGTCATGCATAGGCGCAAAGATAAGGGGAAAACTTTGTCACTTATGATTCCGATATCTTAAATTCCTTATTATCGTAGGCTATATAAAACCAATGCTATGGCGAACTTTTTAAACTGGCTCAAAAAGCACTTTCAATCACTTTTACTGACGCTGATTTGTTTTGCGATTTTCATCGTATTTGAGTCGTTTCAGCAACTCTTTTATACCAATAATTTCAATAATGGTGTGCCTTCAGACCTTGGATTTTGGGATGTATTGCAAGGTGGGCTATACCGATGGCTCATTTGGGGAGGTGTCGCTATTCCATTGGTGCTTTTGACAAACCGTTTTCCCATTAAGGAAAACAGAGGAAAACATTTAACCCTTCAATCAATCTCCATATTTGTTGCATTATTACTCAATTTAACACTCATAACGCTGACTAATCAGGCAGTACAAGCTGATTTTTGGACAGTTTTTCCAGAAGTATTTGAGTTCTATTTTTTCCATAAAGCACCGATTATTCTGGTAGCACTGATCATGCTCGTTCTATTAGTCGAATATTTTAAGAATCGGGATATTCTGGAGGTCACCATAAGGCAAGTGGGAGAATTGAAAATGGCCAATGAGTCACTTTATCAAGAACTTGAAAAAGGTCAATTGAGCGAGGAATCTTTGGTGATAGAAGTGAAAACTGGAAATCGAATTCGATTGATATCGGAAAATGTGATTCAATGGTTGGAAGCAGATGATTATTGTGTCAAAATTCATGATAACGAGGGAGCTGTCCACACCCTAAGAAGCTCGCTCAAAGCTTTCGAGCAAAAATTGCCATCCACTAAATTTTTGAGAGTTCATCGTAAGGCGATCGTTAACCTGGATTGTATTGTGGAGTATCAATTGGGAAATAACCCATTGGTAAAGTTAAGTGATGGATCAGAACTCCCTATCGCACAATCGCGCGTAAAGGCTTTCCGAAACCAACTCAATTTGGCTTAATAGTTTCAGTTGGTCAGTTTAATTCCCTGCATTAAGTCCTTCTCTTACTGCAAAACAGTTGGTTTCTGCTCTATTGTGGTATTTGTTGTGTCAAAATTCAAATACTATGACATTGAGAAGGAATACATTTTTAATCATTCTATTTTTTGCTTCCACTATAATTTTCGCACAAGATTATTCGGCCTATGTGGTGAGTGAGAAGAACCCTTTCGGTTTGCCTAACCCAAAAGCACCTAGCCAAATCAAGGATTATGCAGATTTAATTGGAACATGTGATTGTCAGTCCACAAGTCGAAATCAAGATCAGACTTGGGCTGAACCCATTGCCATGACTTGGACATTTAAATACATTATGAATGGTATGGCGGTGCAAGATGAAACTATTAAAGCCGATGGCAGTCATTCGGGAAGTATTAGACAATATAATGCCGATAGCGCACGATGGCATGTGCATTATTATGCCACGTCGGGCACACCTGCTACGCTGCCAAGTTGGGAAGGCGGTTTGAAAAAGGAAGAAAATAAAATCGTCCTTTACCGAGATTCACCAGCACCAAATGGAACGCCTGGAAACTATCGGATTACATTTTCGGAAATGAGCAAAACTGGGTTCAATTGGATCGGGGAGTGGGTCGATAAAGATGAAACAATCAGTTTTCCACTTTGGAAGATCACCTGCAAAAAGCGTAATCCATAGCAGTATAATCGAATGGAAGATGAGCTTTTTTAAGCAGTTTTTTGCGCTAGGTTTTTGGCTTCTCTTTTTTGTGCCATCCGCTTAAAGAGAATGCCATTACTTGGCGAAAATAGATACACTATTCCGAAAATTATACCAGCTACGGTTACCACAGCACCTGCTATCGATCCGTCTAGCATTACCGCTAAATAGTAACCCAAGATGCTTATCACGATCGCTATGATGGACGTAATCAATAGCATCTTCTTGAAGTTGTCCGTCAGTAAATAAGCTGTTGCAGGTGGGGCAACCATCAGGGCAACGACTAAAATAGCCCCAACGGAATCAAAGGCTGCCACAGTCGTCATAGAAACCGATCCCATAAGCAGGTAATTCCATAAGGCTACAGAAACGCCTGTGGTAGCGGCAAAAGCTGGGTCAAAAGTGGTGATGTAAAGTTGCTTAAAGCCAATTCGTATAAATAGAATGATCAAAATAAGCGTGATAGAAGAAATGTAGAGTGCCCTTGGGCCAAGATTTGTCCCAGAATCGGTAATCCATAAATCGATCGGCACGTAGGCAATCTCACCATAAAGCACGCATTCCTGATCTAAATCTACTTGACCTGCAAAAACTGATATGAGAATAACACCCAAGGCGAAAAGTGAGGTAAAAGTGACGCCGATCGAGGCATCCGTTTGGAGTTTTGCCCTTTTGTGGAAGAATTCGATCAAAAAAGTACTGAAAATACCCAATAGGCCAGCACCGATGATCATTTCGAAGGAATCTCTAGTGCCTGTGAACAAAAAGGCGATCACAATGCCCGGAAGGACGGCATGCGAAATAGCATCGCCCACCATGGCCATTTTTCTAAGCACCAGAAAACACCCTAACAATCCGCAAGCTATAGCGAATAGGGAAGAGGTGAGTATGATATAAAGTGCATCCATCTGGTTTTGATTAGTTAATGATCATCCTTAGTAAGGTATTTTCTCTTTATGTGGGTCTAATTCAGGGTATTCAAGCATTCGCTCCAATTCCATTTCTATCTCAGGAGTAATAATATGTTCAATGGTTTCGGCATCTTCATGCACGTGATCCGGGGCAATTTTCATGTATTTAGAGAGGTATAACTCCCACAGTCTGTGCAATTTTACGACCCGTTGCCCTTTCAGTTTACCAGCCTCGGTATAGCACCATTTGCCGTCACGTTGGCTTAGAAACCCCTGTCTTTTTAGACGCCTAAGTCCAATTTTGAGTGATTGTTTAGGGAAATAACGCTCCTCGATCAAAGCTTCGACAGTTCTGCCACGGTAAAAGTCATCATCTTTTTCACCCAGATGATAAAGCTCTTTCAGTAGGTTTTCATCAAGGATTTGTTGCTTCAATTTGTTTTGTTGTACCGATCGTGCTAGAATTCCCCTTTTCGGTGCGATAAAAAAGGATACGATCGCGAGTACCGAAATAATGATGACTATCCAAGGGCCTGTAGGCATAGAGGGCGCAACGAAACTGACATAAGCACCCGATAAACCAGAAAGTCCACCCAGAATAGCGGCAATCATCGTCATTTTAAGTACGTCATTGGTCCAAAACCTAGCCGCAGCGGCTGGAGTAATCAACATAGCAGCCATTAAAACAACACCAACTGCCTGAATCCCAGTGACAACAGCCAGAACCGTCAGAGAGGTTAGGAGTAAGTCTAGATGCTTAACTGGAATTCCAAGGGCTTTTGCGTAGTGACTGTCAAAGGCGATCAGTTTGAGTTCTTTGAAGAACAAGGCCACCGTCACAATTAGAATAAGCGCGACCACGGCAAAAATTATGAGATCTTGTCCAACTAAAGCCGCCGCCTTACCAAATAAAAAGGAATCTAACCCAGTCTGGTTGGCGTTGCCAGAATGTTGAATGTTTGTGAGCATTAGGATGCCTACACCAAAGAAAACGGAAAGGATCAACGCGATGGCTGTATCTTCTTTGATTTTGGATTTGGTAGTAATATGATCGATAATAACGAGCGACAGCCAACCTGTGATAAATGCTCCAATAATCATCCAAATAGGATTTTTTGTACCTGATAAGATAAACGCGAGACAAATACCCGGAAGAACAGCATGCGCTACAGCATCGCCAACCAAAGCTTTCTTTTTCAGAAAAGTGAAGGTTCCCACCACGGCCGAGGAAGCTGTCAACAAAACGGCTCCGATTACCACAGAAACGATACTGGGGTCACTAAAAGAAAAGAATTCTATGAAGGTATCCATCCTAATATTTCTCTCGGCTTGGTACTTGTCTTTTTCTCACTAATTCTCCCACTTCGGCCAAAACGGTTAGTTTACCGCCGTAAGTTTCTTGCAGTAGCTCATTGTTAAAAACCTTGTCGATGGGGCCAGAAGCGACAAGCCGCATGTTTAACAAGATGATCCAGTCGAAGAATTCTGCTGCGGATTGTAAATCGTGATGTACCACAACAACTGTTTTGCCTTTTGAGGTCATTTCTTGCATAATCGCAAGAATTGCGGCTTCTGTGGCGGCATCTACTCCAGCGAATGGTTCATCCATAAAATATAAATCAGCTTCTTGTGCCAGTGCTCTGGCCAAGAACACGCGCTGTTGTTGCCCTCCTGATAGTTGCGAGATTTGTCGGCTTGTATAGGCTTCCATTCCCACCTTTCTCAAGCAGTTCATGGCCATTTCTTTATCGGCTTTCCGTGGTCGGGTTAAAAGGCCAAGTTTAGCGTATCTACCCATCAATACCACATCCAAAACCGAGGTAGGGAAGTCCCAGTCTACGGTTTCTCGTTGAGGAACATAACTAACCTTATGCCGCACTTGATCGAGTGGCTGGTCAAACATCTTTACATAACCAGATCCTAATGGAAGCAAACCCATGGCAGCTTTGATGAGTGTGGACTTACCTGCACCATTTGGTCCAATAATGCCAATGAGTGCCCCTTTGGGCAAGGTCATATCTATATTCCAGAGAACTGGCTTCTTTTGATATGCCACCGTTAAATCATGAAATTCAACGACAGGATCTTTTGCTTCTAGTTTCATGATTGGAAATTTGGTGTTTGGGTCTTTAAATATTGGATAAATGCGTTTAGCTGCTTCTTTAGAATTACTAATTCATCAATGGATTGCTCATATTCATCGGTTGTTATAAATTCTAGGTCCTTAATCAGGAGTAACTGATATTCTAATTCAGAGGCTGAACCCATGCCGATATTGCAAAATCTGACGAGTTCCTTTTGACTCTCTCTACCACATCCCTCAGCTAGGTTAGTAGGTATGGATTGGGAGCTTCTTCTCATTTGAGACACCAGCCCAAACTTTTCATTACTAGGAAATACTGAAGTCATTTTAAACACGCTTAAAGCCATGTTATGGCCTCTTTTCCATACCTCAAGTTGTTTAAAATCTCTCATCTTACACTTTTTACTAACCTCCTAATAGCCCAATCACCCAAAATCCTAATAACCCAATGCCTAGTCTACTTTAATGCATTTACTATTGTTGTTACATTCGTTTTTACCATGCCGATATAATCACCGCCCGGTGTGCCCTCGGCGCCCATAGCATCCGAAAAGAGGTTGCCTCCAATCATTACTTCATGGCCTTTTTGCCTACACCCTTCTACAATAGCGTTAATGTTCTTTTCGGAGACCGAAGTTTCTACAAAAACGGCCTTAACCTTTCGCTCTACAATGAAATTGACAAGGTCAACTCTGTCTTTTAGCCCAAATTCCGATAATGTCGATATGCCTTGAAGACCGCGAACTTCAATGTTATAGGCTCTGCCGAAATAGCTAAAAGCATCGTGGGCAGTTACCATTAGCCTTTTATCTTCAGGGATTTTCTGAACTTCTGTAATTACCCATTGGTGTAAGGCTGCCAGTGTTTCTTCATATGCCTGAGCATTCTTTTCGTAGTAGGATTTGCTCTCAGGATCGGCACTGCTGAGGGTTGATGTCACTTCTTTTATGGTCGAAAGCCATAGACTAACATCAAACCAGATGTGTGGGTCATATGATCCCTCAAAAACTGGATTGTCTATCAAATTTGATTTTTCAATAGCTCTTGCAATCGGTACGACTGTCTTTATGCGTTCGAGTTTTTCGAAAACTTCGCCCATTTTACCCTCTAAATGAAGGCCGTTATAGAATATTACGTCCGCTTTTCTGAGTCTACCTAAATCGCCTTGAGTGGCTTTGTAAAGATGTGGATCAACACCTGGCCCCATAAGGGCGGTCACCGTTACAGAGTCCTTCCCGACGTTCCTTACGATGTCAGCAATCATGCCGGTAGTGGCGACTACGGCAAGTTTACCTGTACCGTTCGTAGTTTGACTGTCTTTACCGCAGGAAAGCAGGAATATGCTGCAGATGAATAAGATTAGTGCGTTTTTCATAGGTTAGTTACCAAGATGTTTTCTGCTGCCGTTTGAGAAATGGTTATGCTTTTGTTTTGGTTAATGGTAATGTCTATCGAACCATCAAAGTCGTTTTTATCATCTATGCTGATTTTAGTGCCAATGGTAATCCCAACTTTGTCCAAATACTTTAGGAAAGAGTTGCCAGAATCGTTTACCGTAACCACTTGACAAGGTGTACCGATATCTAGCATAGACAACTGGATTTTTTTCACCGTAGTGAATACGCCGTTTTCGTCAGGAATAGGATCTCCATGCGGATCGTGTTTTGGGAAACCAAGGAATTCGTCTAGCCGGCTGATGAGTAGGGGAGATTTAATATGTTCTAATTGCTCGGCGATCTCGTGGACCTCATCCCAATGAAACTTGAGTTTGTCGACAAGAAACACTTCCCACAAGCGGTGCTTGCGAATTACTTTCAGGGCGACTTCTTTTCCCTTGTCAGATACTTTTACTCCACGATACTTTTGATAGTCTACCACTTTCTTTTTTGAAAGTTTACCAATCATATCACTGACAGAAGCTGCCGTAGTTTGCATTTCATCGGCCAAGGCATTCGTGTTGACTCGGTGATGGCCATTTTCAGAAAGGTGGTATATGGCTTTCAGGTAGTTTTCCTCTGCAAAGCTAAACATAACGTACGCATTGTTGAATAATCAAATATAGTATTTAGATAAGTCTAAAAAAAATATGTGATATAGCTAAATCATATAAAGTGAAGCCATATCAATTGAATATCATTGAGTTAACAAGATTAAATAAATTTTTTAGACAAATCTAAAAATGACTAATTAATCAGCTAGGATAGCCAGTAGCTTGGGGGATTCTGTACTCCAGAGACTCTCTGAAACATCCCCTGTTGTATAAAATGCTGTAGTTTCTAATTGGTTAAGAAGTTCTTCTGGAACAAAATTGTAGGGGTCGATTGTGACTGCTGCGTTAAAGCTTTGACAGAAAGAAATCCAATTAGGATTATTGATGAGAAGTATAGGTAGCTTATTCGCCGTGTATTCGAATAGTCTTGTGAGAAGCTTTTCGTCATTCATGCCGTTATTGGCCTTTTTAAATACAAAACCGAAATCTGCCTGATGAATGGCCTCTACGATTTCAGTATGTGGAACAAGGTGGTCTCCACCGTTTAAAGAGATAAAGTCTAGATCTTTAATTTCCTCCTTCAGTCTCACTAAATCACGTTTTAGAGCACAATATCCAACTATTTTGAGTCGGATATTCTCGTTTAATCGATGTAGGTTCTTGGTAACCTCAATCGCTTCAAATACCCCGTTTGAATCAGCTATGGTTCCTGTAAAGACAAGTGATATTCGATCAGACTGATGTTTGGAATCATCTATACGTGAAGTAACAAGCGGTACGTATTTGTTCTCAATAATTGTCGATCGTTTACTAAGAAAGGGTAGTTGCTTTAAATAGACTCGCTCTGCCAAAATATATTGATCTACGAAAGGCTTAGAAATCCATTCTTTGAGCCTTACCCACGCCGCAATAAATGGTTTTAGTGGGGCAGGGAATACCGCCGTGTTTCTGATGTTCTTTGCATAGTTTTCTCTGATATCATAGATAAAAGTGCCACCAAATAAAATTTTGTATAAAGATGTAACTATCAGTAATTCATGTGTGTTAGCAATAATTACTTTAGGTTTTACTTTAATGTAAATTCTAAATACTTTAAAAGGCTTTAAAAGACGGGAAAAACTTAATCTAGTAAAGCTTTTTAAAGGGTGAAAAGTAATGTTCTCGACCGCTCTTGTATTTTTTGAATCAAAGCCTATGATATTAACATCATATGTATTTGTTTCAGCGATTGAAAGCCCAAATTTATCCAGCATACGAGTGTCATCAATTGGTTTCAACAAGGATGCGATGACTAATTTGGTTTTTTTCATTGGTGCACATTAAGTTAAAAAAAATTGAAGCAATTATGGAATTGAGGGATATCATTGAGCGGGCATGGAAAGATCGCAGCTTATTGAAAGATAAAGAAGTGATTTTAGCTATTAAAACCATCATCGAAGACCTAGATAGAGGAGAAAGAAGAGTAGCAGAGCCGACGGCTGATGGTTGGGTGGTGAATGAATGGATTAAAAAAGCGGTAATTCTTTATTTCCCGATTCGTAAAATGCAGACTATAGAAGTGGGTCCCTTTGAATTTCATGATAAAATGAAGTTGAAGAAAGGGTACGCTCAAAAAGGAATTAGAGTTGTGCCTCACGCGATCGCCAGGTATGGTGCTTATGTAAGTAGTGGTGTCATTATGATGCCTTCTTATGTCAATATAGGAGCTTATGTAGATGAAGGCACAATGGTGGATACTTGGGCTACTGTAGGGAGTTGTGCCCAAATAGGTAAAAATGTCCATTTAAGCGGTGGTGTAGGTATTGGCGGTGTTTTGGAGCCTTTGCAAGCCGCACCAGTCATTGTGGAAGATGGTGCGTTCATTGGTTCTCGCTGTATTGTAGTTGAGGGCGTGAAAATTGGTAAGGAAGCAGTTTTAGGCGCCAATGTTACCTTAACAGCAAGTTCTAAAGTCATTGATGTAACGGGTGATGAGCCGATAGAATACAAGGGTTATGTACCAGATCGTGCGGTAGTGATTCCAGGAAGCTACACCAAAAAGTTTCCGGCAGGAGAGTATAATGTACCTGCAGCGCTAATTATTGGAAAGAGAAAAGAAAGTACAGATAAGAAGACATCACTAAATGATGCGCTGCGTGAAAATGATGTAGCGGTATAAGATTTTGAGTCATGATTCCCTAAATGGGAATTTTGCGACATAGATAATTTCAATAAGGCACTGATATTCAGTGTCTTATTTTTTTGGAGAATATGTTGCTCCCAATCAATCGGATTTTGAGTTTTTGATATTGGGAAGCAAATTTTGATTTGCATGAGGGAGTTCTTTCACCCTCTCCACGGAAAGAGGCCTTCGGGCCTCTTTCTTATTTTGCCAACGGTGTAAATACCAAACCTCATTGAACAAGAGATCGTAGAAAGAAGTTAATAAAAGATGAATCCTAATTAACTAAGGATGTTTTTGCGATAGTGGTGAAAACACTACATTTGCGCAGAATTTATTGAGGAGAGAATTTCAAATGAAATATTTAAAGTCAACATGTCTCTTGATTGCATTGCTAATGTTCACAGCATGCGGTGCCGACGTAACTAGAGAGGCTGACAATTTATATAAGGCTGGAAAGTACAAAGAAGCTATAGTTGCTTACAACGAATATATCGATACCAAACCCAAAGATGTGAAGTCTATTTACAACCGCGGTAGAGCATATGAGCAGATAGGTGATTTGGAAAGTGCAAGGAAGGACTTTACACGAGTGCTTGATCTAGATATCAATAACCTGAATGCTAATTTGAGTATGGGGCAATATTGGTATGGAAAAAAGGATTTCAACAAAGCAATTGCATTTTTTGATAAAGTGATCGAAGTAGATGGGAGAGAATCTATGGCATATCTCTTGAAAGGCCGATCACTTCACCAAAAGGCTGATTTCGACGCAGCTAGAGCTAATTATGACCTGGCGATCGACTTTGATAAGAAAAATGCTGAGGCGTTTTTATACCGAGGTGCGCTCAAGATTGTCCAAAATAAGAAGCGCAGTGCATGTAATGATTTAAATCGTGCATTAGCACTTGGAGCGCAAGATGCTAAAGCAGCCTTGGCAAAGCACTGTAAATAATTACTAGAGTGTTCCACTTTGGGACTAACCTTTTGAACTTTTTATTAGAGTTTATAAATTGGACGCTACGACGAAGCAACTAATCAGTCGTTGCGTGCGTCTGTTTATCAGATTAGAAAACTAATTATTAACTCAAACTCAAATGAAAAGATTAACAACAACTACCAAAGCATTACTAATGGCCGCTTTATTCTTGGCAGCCGTGGCATTTCCAACACAGCAAAGTATCTCACAAACTGCCGATATTGAGGTAGTTAAGCAAGATAAATATAGCCCTGTAGGCGTGTGGACTTACAAAGTGAGCACTCCTGACGGTGACTTAGAGGATGAAATGACAATCTCTAAGAATGATGAAGGTGCATTCGAAGTATCGATCGAAAGTGATGTGTATGGTACTTTGGAATTAGAAGACATTACCTTCGAGAAAATGGTAATGGAAGCTTCTGTAGACCTTAATGGTGATAGCGTAGCTTTCGAGTTCGAATTTGATGGTGATTCTATGGAGGGCATGGTATATGCCGGAGAAGATGAGCTTTCTATCACTGCCGAAAGAAAAAAATAAGCAAGAAATTATTTCAAATAATATGAAAGAGGGAGTGTTTTAACTCCCTTTTTTATGCATATATTAAAGCTGAAATTAACCAGCATACATACAAGAAACGTAAGTAATTTATTATGAAGAAATTATTGATAGCCTGCAGAGTAGCACTTTTTGCGGCCCTAATACTCTCTGTTCCTGCCTACTCAAATGGAGCGAACGAGGCTAAAGAGATTAAGAAAGAGAATTCAAAAGTGATCGCTTATGACCCAAGTGGTACATGGGTCGCAGAAGTTGAAGTACCTGGCCAAACAGTCGAATTGATTATCACTATTTCAAAAGATGACGATGGCGATTTTGAAGTTTCAATGGAAGACACCACCGACAATGAAACAGTTGAAATGGAAGATATTTCATTTGATGAAGAAGAAATGACGATGACAGGTGAAGTTGATGCTGATGGTACTACAATTGAAGTAGAACTAGAGTTTGATGAGGATGAGATTTCTGGAACTCTTAAGGCTGAAGGCTTAGAAATGAAACTCACAGGTGAGCGCGAGAATTAATAAACGATAAACATAGAAAAAGGGGAGTCAGCTGGCTCCCCTTTTTTTGTGCTTCAGGCTTAACTTTCAGATTACTAGTCAAACCATAATTCTTTGGTAATTCTCATCTCCAATGAATTTTCTAAATCCTCGGGAATAGTTGGAAAGAAGTCCAGTCCAGTGAGCTCTTCTATTCTGTCTATACTGACCACGTGAGTGCTTAAATCGCTAGCACTTTTTTCGTTTTTTAGTAAAAAGGCAATCGCCTTGATTCCAGGTTTTTTAATATCCAGTATTACCTTGTAGTAATATTCAGGAATAGAAACTTCTTCCTTACCTATTGATTTTAAATTATTATTTAATACCGGACCCGTAATTACATATAATTCAGTGTGTTCTGAAGCCCAATTTCTTACCTGCTCTTCAAGGTTTTTCCAAATTCCTCGATTAAAACCTGGTACTTGAGGACTCATATTACTCATGTAGAAAGACTGTGAAAGTGCGAATTCGTCATAAGAGAAATCAGCGGCGGGCGCTAGATGACCACGATCGTAACCAGAACCTTTATAGTCACTCAAGGTCGCAGATCCAGTTCTAACGCGAGGGTCTTTTCTGAAATCATTTTTACGCTCAAACTTCTCTTGTTTTAAACTATCTGCTGACAGTTTGTACGCCACCCAAATCGCTTGTTCGTGCGGTTCACTATACCTAAGGGTGTAATATGGTCGCTCTATGATGGCCTGACCTGTTTCATACGCTGGCCACATGAAATCGAAAGCAGCTGTGAAATACAAATCAAAGTCATCATACTTGGCAGGGTCAATTGTCTCTGATTCGCTTTGTTCTACTATTTCAGGTGTGGATGTAGTAGAATCTTCGGTTGTTGTCGGTTCGACTGCCTTATCTGCATTATCGAAGGAAGGGAGCTCTATTTCCTCTAAGACTTTGGGAACCAGCCTACCCTCATTCAGCGCTAACCCTACATACCCAAGGACTATCAGAATCAGCATGCCTAGCGTAAATTTTCCAAGATTGAGCCCTTTTTTGGAGCTACTTCGGCCTTTGGAATAACGAGTTCGTGATGAGGCTCTACGTTTGGAAGCTGATTTTTTTGCCATTCGATTTTTTGCAATGATAAGGATAAATCGACTTTTGACGAATGAGTATTTTATTAAATTACATGACTTTTTAAACCCAAATTTATCAACCAATGAATAGTCTTGATCATGTTTATCAGGTGCGTAGTCCTCATAAACTAGCCTTAATTGCCTTTTTGTGTTTTTTCTTTACCTCTTTTTCACTTTTCTCCTATACGCCCTGGCAAGATGGAAATGGCGACACGACCGAGACAGGTCAGGAAAAATTCAAGGATTTACCACTAAAGGCAGAGCGTACCATTAAATTCAATACCAAAGAGGGTACTTGGCTAGCGCTAGATATAAGTCCTGATGGCAAAACCATTGTTTTTGATATGATGGGTGACCTTTATACCATGCCATTTGCTGGTGGGAAAGCCACGCGCATTACAGATGGTATGGCCTATGATACTCAGCCAAGGTTTAGCCCCGATGGAAAGCATATCGTTTTTTCTTCCGATAGAAGTGGTAACGACAACATCTGGACGATGGAGTTGGCGACTGAGGAGACAAAGCAAATTACGAAGAGCCAAAATGAATGGTTCCAGTCAGCCGAGTGGTCTCCAGATGGAGAATACATTGTGGTGTCAAGAGGCCGAAGATCACATAAGTTGTACATGTACCACAAAGATGGTGGTGGAGGTTTCCAGCTCATTAAATCTCCAAGTGGGTTAAAAACGATTGAACCTACATTTAGTCCCGATGGCAGATATATTTACTATTCAAGACGAAATGGTGCGTGGAATTATAACGCACAATTGCCGCAATATCAGATTGCGGTCTATGATCGCGAAAATGGCCAGAATGCCACAATAACCTCTCGTTATGGTTCTGCTTTTTCTCCAACGCTCTCACCAGATGGCCAATGGATGGTTTATGGATCGAGATATGAAGATCAGACGGGTTTAATTCGCCGAAACTTAAAAACTGGAGATGAGAAATGGTTGGCCTATCCTGTACAGCGTGACGAGCAAGAGTCTATAGCACCACTTGGCGTATTGCCGGCTATGACTTTTACACCAGATTCTAAAGAGCTTTTGGCCTCATATGGCGGCAAAATCCATCGTATCCCAATCGCAGGAGGTGCAGCCACTGAAATCCCACTAGATGTCGATATGGAATTGGCAATGGGGCCACGGTTGAAGTTTGATTATCCGATTTCTGATGATAAGGACATGATTGTTACGCAGATTCGCGACGCCGTTCCTTCACCAGACGGCACTAAACTGGCTTTCACTTCCTTAAATCGCCTTTATGTAATGACAATGCCTGATGGAGCTCCAAATAGATTGAGCGATGCTCAGATGACAGAGGCACAGCCTACTTGGTCTCCTGATGGAAAATCTTTGGCTTACGTGACTTGGGAAGATGCTGAAGGAGGAAGTATCTATAAAGTTAATGTAGACGGAAGGCCAAGACCTGTAAAGCTCACAAAGGAATCAGCTATATACGGTACGCCCGCTTGGCATAAGAATGGAAAGCTTGTTTTCACAAAAGGTAGTGCACAAAACTTGAAGGACGCGGTAGGGCCAAATGCCCCAAGATCGGCGGAAGACTTAGTTTGGATGTCTGCTGATGGCGGTGATATCAACTTCATTATGAAAACAAATGGGAGAAGTAATCCACACTTTGTGTCGAGTGATGACAGGATTTACTTGAGTAGTTTCCAAGGGTTAAGTTCCGTCAGGTGGGATGGAACGGATGAAAAAAGACATGTAACCATCACGGGGATTACAGTTTATGGCTCAAACCCAGCTGATGATCATTTCCATCATGATGCGATCGGACGTCGCAGACCTGATATACTACCGATGGATTTAGATGCTAAGGAAAACAATCCGCCATCTAGAGCCACATGGATTCAGATGGCACCAGCCGGAGATAAAGCATTGGCACAGATCAATAATGACATTTATGTGGTTACCGTGCCTAAACTAGGGCAAACCCCAACAATATCAGTCGCTAATCCAACTTCGGCGCAGTTTCCGTCTTGGAAGTTAACTGACATAGGAGGAGAGTTTCCTGCTTGGTCCAGCGATGCCAAAAAAGTGCACTGGTCTCTCGGGAACTCACATTTTATCTATGATTTAGGAGAGGCTAAGGCCTATGCTGATAGCGTGACTAACGCGAAGAAAGCCAAGGAGAAAGCTGAAAAAGCCATGTCTAAGGAAGAGAAAGAGAAGCTGAAGGCTGAAGAGGAAGCAAAAACAAAAGAAGAAAAGGAGGCTGACAAGGCGAAGAAAGCGGATGAAGGTTACAAGGCAAATGAATTCAAAATCGAGATAACCGCTACGAAGGATATTCCTGATGGAATAGCTTTACTTAAAGGTGCGCGAATCATAACAATGAATGGAGATCAGGTGATTGAAAACGGGGATATTCTCATTGAAAATGCCAGAATAAAAGCAGTTGGAGAGTCTGGTTCGTTAACGGTTCCTAGAAAAGCGAAAGTGATCGATATGACTGGCAAAACGATCATCCCAGGCATGGTAGATACGCATGCACACATGTGGCCAGCTTGGGGGATTCACAAGAACCAGGTTTGGGTCTATGCCGCCAATCTAGCTTATGGTGTAACCGCTACTAGAGACCCGCAAACTGCAACGACAGATGTACTGACATATGCGGATATGGTAGAAACAGGAGAGATTTTAGGGCCAAGAGTTTATTCAACAGGTCCAGGTGTCGGTTTTTGGATGTACAACCTGAAAAGTTTAGAACAAACCAAAAAAGTCCTAAGGCAGTACTCTGAGTACTATAATACCAAGACGATTAAAATGTATTTAACGGGAAATAGAAAGGTTCGTCAGTGGATCATTCAAGCGTCTAAAGAACAAGAACTTATGCCAACTACCGAAGGGGGCTTAGACTTTAAATTGAATATGACAAACCTTATTGATGGTTATCCTGGTCATGAACATGCCTTACCGATACACCCACTCTATAAGGACGTGACTCAAACAGTGGCCGATTCTAAAATGACCTATACGCCGACATTGTTAGTGGCCTATGGTGGTCCTTGGGCAGAGAACTATTACTACTCAAGAGAGAATCCGTACCACGACAAAAAACTGCAGTTTTTTACGCCTTATGAAGAGTTAGCACAGAAATCTAGAAGACGACCGGGATGGTTTATGGATGAAGAACATGCATTTCAGAAACTTGCTAAAGATGTAAATAGTGTTGTTGAAGCTGGTGGACTTGCAGGGGTAGGAAGCCACGGTCAATTACAAGGACTTGGATTTCATTGGGAGTTGTGGTCTGTTGCATCAGGTGGTATGACGGAAATGAATGCGCTAAAAGTGGCGACTATTCATGGTGCTGAGGCAATTGGCCTTGAGAAGGATTTAGGCTCTATTGAGGCTG
The DNA here is from genome assembly GCF_001747105.1 of Roseivirga misakiensis. Taxonomy (NCBI): domain Bacteria; kingdom Pseudomonadati; phylum Bacteroidota; class Cytophagia; order Cytophagales; family Roseivirgaceae; genus Roseivirga; species Roseivirga misakiensis. The sequence continues at coordinate 1,263,152 of NZ_MDGQ01000005.1, forward strand.
GTAAACTGGCCGATCTGGTAATTTTAACTGCAAATCCATTGGATAACATAAGAAATACAAATTCCATTAGCCATGTGATGAAAAATGGTAGGCTTTACAACGCAAACACGTTAGACGAAGAATATCCGAGGAAAAAGAAGGCTGGTAAGTTCTATTGGCACTCTGAAAAACCAAATGGATTACCAGGAATAAAGAAATAGAAAGATAAGTCTTAAGTAGAGGATCAAGTTTAGGATATATGTCCAATTCTTGATCCTTTTTTATTTTTAGGACATCGAGTATATCGTTTAACGTCGAATTTGACTTAAAACTGCTTCAAGTGCTGTTTTTGCGTTTTGAGCTTCGTTTGATAGCGAATTGTCTAAAAGGTTAGAATCTTCGTAAGGATCCGTAGATAGATCATAAAGTTCTTCTGCACCATCTCCATTCACTATAAGTTTATACTGATCGTTTCTCACGGTCCACTCATCAGTAGTTTCATCATTAAATTCGGCATAAGTAAAGCCTCGAAAAACATCATTGGGGGAACTTAACAATGGACTAAAGTTTTTGCTATCCTCGTAAGTCTCGACGTCAATACCAGCAAGGGAAGCAATCGTAGTGAAGAGATCTGTTGAATTTATCAGTGCATTGTCGCTTCCAATTCTGTTCACGCCATAACCGCTTATAAACATCGGAACATTTATGCCACCTTGATACATCGTTCCTTTAGCTCTTCTTCTACCATATGGAGACTGTGAGACTTGATTTGGTGTCCCGTTATCACCGATAAATATGACAGCCGTATTCGTTAAGTCATCATCATCAATATTGTCTAGTAGTCGACCAATTTGAAAATCCATTGCCTCTATGCTAGCCATATAATAAGGAATTGAGTTAGCATCTATCGAAGCCTGATCTGTTGGAAGATTACCTTGCGAGTGCATGCTTGCAGGAGGCAAGTGAAAAGGTGAGTGAGGCGCGTTGTATGCTAGCCATAAAAACCAAGGTTTAGTTTGGGCACTTACCCAGTCAATGGCCAAATCAGTGAATTTTGTTGTGACATAGTCAGTTTCTCTGGATGCAACTCCATCTTCCGTTAGGCTCCAATTGTAATAGTCGGTGACTGCGCCTGAATATAAACCAGCATAATAATCAATGCCCATATCTTCAGGGTTCAAATTGCCATTAGTTCCGGAAAGGTGCCATTTGCCAACAATAGCGGTTGCATAGCTACTTTCGGTACCTTCATTAATATAGCGCTGTAATGAAATCTCATTAGGTGAAATTTCATCTCCTGGTGATTTTACACCTGTTGAATAACCGTACTTGCCCGTAAGAATAGTCGCACGGGTAGGAGAGCAAACAGAGTTTGTCCAGAAGTTATTAAAGGTGATTCCGCTATTTCTTAAACGGTCCAAATGTGGCGTGTTAGCTTTTATGCTACCCTCCGAATAACCACTTAAGGCGTCTAGACCCAAGTCATCGGCAATAATTAACAGGATATTCGGGCTCGTGACGTTTCCTTGATTTACAGAAGGATCGTCATCATTACTACTGCAGGCGACTAAAATGTAACAGCAGAACATGGTAAACAGCAAGTGCTTGTTCATACGATTCAATTAACGAGTCTATAGATGGTAATTACATAAAATGGTTTAATTTTTATTTCATGAATCTAGATCAAGGTATTATTTAAACTGTTGAAAACCATTCGTTTGAGTTACTATACCTCACAAGATGCTTTAATATCAATAAGATCTTGGTTGATCGCTTTCAACGTTGCTTTTTTGAAAAGCGGACCCATCACTTTAGTCATTAATTTGGCCATAAAGGTCTGTGGTTGGCCATTGAAGCTCATTTTCAAAATAGTACCATTCTCTTGAGCCTCTTCTAGCATTAATTTCGAAATATAAATGGAGCCGTGACTTTCTGCTCTGGTCTGATAATAATGATTTTCTTCTGCATGAGTTATCCACATGGTTTCCATTGCCGATTTACCGAACATGATTCTAGTTTCACGCCATTTCAAACCGATTAATCCTTCATTCGGCTTTTCTAAAACCTCAATATCTTGAATGGCACTTATGCGTGACTTCGCTTCCTCAATATTTGTGATTACTGGCCATATTTTTTCTTTTGGAGCATTGATAAGTATTTGTGCATTAAATTCCATGATCGTTTTTTATGTGGTTGAAAAATGTTTCATAAACCTGCCAATGTCTATGGAAAACCCGTTCATACTTAAGTATGAATCTTAAAAAAAGGGCCTAGAATTAACTCAAAATGGCTCTAAGGTCATGCGATAGGCCTCTTCTACGTCTTCTGTAGGAAACTTACATGTCTTATTTTGGCACACATAGATAGTTGTTCTGCCATCAACTAATTTATTGGCCAACAACGGAACACTGCCCTCAGCAGTACCACCAAGGAAAATAATATCGGGTCGAAACCCTAGATCAAGGGCTTCTTGATAGTTTCTAGCTTGCGATCCCAAAATCGCCACCTCATAGGATGGGTTTTGCAGCTGAATCAATGATTGAATCCATTTACCAGTAAAGGCCGGTGCGACTTGCATTTCGCTATTTTCTGCAGATAGCATCTCAACGGCTTTATCTTTCCATTCACTCCGAGTATCATAAAACAGTTCGGCCAAAAGGATAAGGTTTTCCGCTGCTTGTGCATTTCCTGAGGGTAAATCAGAATCTAGGGTAGGGTAGCTCGCCATAAACAGATCGTCTTTGGCTGAACTTTGTTTGAAAAGAGCAGTGTTATCAGCATTAAAGCGCTCGACCATTTCAGCAGTTATCGCTTCTGCAGATTCTATCCAGTTGAGGTTAAAAGTCACTTGATACAAAGAAATAAGACTAGCGGATAACTGTGCATAATCCTGAAGAAAGCCATTTTGAAGACTTCCATCAGTTCGAGTAACACTATTATTATCGGAATTTAAATGATTGCCTGTCAGGTATGTAGCTAGGTTCTTGCCTTCATTGAGATACGCGGTGTTCTGCGTTGCACGATAAAGCGAAACAAAGCCTTCAATCGCCAAAGCATTCCAACTGGTGATAATCTTTTTATCCTTGGGTGGAGACGTTCTTCTCGATCGTTTGCTAAGTATTTCTGCTTTGACATCCGATTTAGTCCAAGCCAAATAATCTTGCTTAGTCGATCCATTGGCAAAGAGTACATTCTGACCATTCTCCCAGTTGCCAGCTTCTGAGATATTGAAAAGTTTTAGGGTTGCAGCATCATCAAATTCCTGAATTTCTGAAAGCGTCCATGTATAATAGCCACCCTCAACTTCATTACTCACTGCATTAATCGAGGAATAGAAACCGCCACTCTCTCTTTTAAACTCCGTCAGTAAGCAATTAGCCGTGCTTTCGGCGATATAGAGATAAAAAGGGTCGTTAAACTTACGATACGCCTTGGCATAAACTGCCATCAGCTGCGCATTGTCATAGAGCATCTTTTCAAAGTGAGGAACCTTCCAGTCCTTATCGGTAGAGTATCGGGCAAATCCACCATTAAGATGATCAAACATGCCGCCTAAAGCCATATTATCTAACGTCTGTTTTAGGAATTTGTCCAAGTCCTTGTTCGGTCGATAATAGGTGAAATCAAGCAATGCAGACAAATAAGGCGAGTTAGGGAACTTCTGCGTGCCTTTAATTCCACCAACGGTCGTATCACTTTGGCTTAACCACAACCCTTCAATATCGGCTAAAGTAATATCTATTCCTTGTCCCTTTAGACTCGACTTTTCCTTGAGCGAAGCAGCCATACTTTCTGCCTGATTGAGAATTTCTTCAGGATTTTCTTGATACAAGTAATCGGCTCGCTGAAGTACCGCCTGCCAATCTTCATTTTCAAAGTATGTACCAGCGAACAAAGGTGTGCCATCGGATGTGGCAATAATGTTTAAAGGCCAGCCAGCACTTCCAGTCATTTTTCGAGCTGCATCGGCATAAACTTGGTCAATATCAGGCCTTTCTTCACGATCAACTTTTATAGAGACGTAACTATCATTCATAAGCTTGGCCACCGTCGTGTCCATAAAGGTTTCTTTTTCCATCACCTGGCACCAGTGACAAGCATAATATCCAATACTGATGACAACGAGTTTGTCTTCAGATTTAGCCTTTTCAAACGCCTCATCGCCCCAAGGGTACCAATCGACAGGGTTTGTGGAATGTTGTAATAAATAGAGGCTACTTTCCTTGGCCAATCGGTTCTGAGGGACCTCTTGTTCCTTACGACTATCGCAGCTGGTATACAGTATTAATATTCCAATAATCAGCCCGAAAAGACGGAAAGGATAACTGTCATTTTTTTTCATCATCAGCGCATTTTTTAAACCTGAAAACTCTAACTTGAGGCTTTTATAGGACATTTGAAGTGATGTGTAGACCGATGTTACAAGTATACAGAACAAATTGTAAAAGACTAGTTTTTACTTTTTTCGTGATTCTATGTACCTGCCTGTTTTTCTCTTGCGGATCGAACGAAACCGCGGAAGTAAAACCTAAAGAAAACGATGCTCAAGCTGAGCCTCCGGTTTTTAGCGAAGTGTCCTTTGCGCTGTCTGGTATTCGGTTCATCAATACCATTCGAGAAGATGAAACCCATAATTTTTTCAACTACAACTACATATATAATGGCTCAGGGTTAGCTGTCGCAGATTTCAATAATGATGACTTGGAAGATGTATACTTTGTGTCCAATCAATTTGGGGCAAAACTCTTCTTGAATAAAGGCGGATTAAAATTTCAAAACCTGACGGATAGTGCCGGTGTAGGGGCTGCGCAAGGCTGGAAAAATGGAGTCACCATTGTAGATGTTAACGATGACGGCTTTGACGATATCTACGTTTCTAGATCTGGCAGATATGAAAAAGCATCAGATAGAACCAATCTACTTTATGTAAACAATGGTGATTTAACGTTTACCGAACAAGCGGCTAAATACGGTTTAGATGATCCAGGTTACGGTGTTCAAGCCTATTTCTTTGATTTCGATCGGGATGGCGATTTAGATATGTATCAGGTCAACCACCGAATTGATTTCGAAAATAAGAATACGATTAACATGCTGAGTCGGGTAGATGCAACAGCCGATAAGTATGCACGAGACAGGCTCTATGAGAATAATGGTGGAAAATATAGAGACATTTCCGATAAAGCGGGGATAGTAAACAATGCCTGGGGACTGAGTGCTGTATTAGGTGATTTCAATGAAGATGGATGGGATGATATCTACGTGGCGAATGATTATTTAATGCCAGATTACTTATACATCAACAACGGAGATGGCACTTTTAAAGAATCGATTGGCGATCATTTCAACCACATCTCTTTCTATAGTATGGGAAGTGATTGGGCTGATATAGACAACACAGGTCATTTAGACCTATTTACGCTAGATATGGCACCTGAAGATCATGTACGCTCAAAAAGACTAATGGCTTCAATGAGCAATGATGTTTTCTGGACCATGGTAGATCAAGGCTATCAGCATCAATACATGATCAACACCTTGCAATACAATCATGGTAAAGGGAATTTTAGTGAAGTATCTCAGCTATCTGGTATCTCTAAAACAGATTGGAGTTGGACGGCGCTCTTCGGTGATTATGATGCAGATGGCTTAAAAGACCTTTTCGTGACCAACGGAATTCGCAAAGACATAACGGATAACGATGCTATGACGGCTACCGACAAATTAGCATCATCGGGTAACCTTAAATTAGGGCAAGTCCTCGATTTGTTGCCAAGTGCCAAACTTCAAAACCCAATTTTCAAAAATCAAGGCGCTTTAAAATTCGAGCGATCCAATGATGATTGGGGTATGAGAAAAGCCTATAACTCAAATGGGGCAGTATTTGCCGATCTCGATAACGATGGGGATTTAGAGATTGTGACTAACAATATGGACTTGAACAGTGCCCTGTATAAAAATCTAACGGTAGAAAATACAGGACGAAAACTGAATAAAGTTGAGTTAATTGGCCCTAAGGGTAATAGAAATGCGCTAGGGACCACACTTAGAATAGTTTTAGCGGATGGCAGTGAAAGGCTTGAAAAAATTAGAGGGAGCAGAGGTTACTTGTCGAATTCGGATCCAAGTCTTTTTATTCCCACCGATGAAAAGATTCAAGAGATTGTCGTCACTTGGCCAACTGGCGAGCAGTCAGTCGTGAAATCACCGAATTTAGCCGAAAAGTTAGTGATTGACTATAATAAGGCTGATTTGACTAATATGAGGCCAACAAAAGAGGCCAATACCTACTTTGCGAAAACGGAAGAACCAGTTATTTCATTCCAGCATGAAGAAAATGAGTTTGACGACTTTATAGCCGAAATTCTATTACCACATAGGCAATCTGAACATGGCCCTTTTATGTCTAAGGCCGACGTAAATGGAGACGGACTCGACGATGTTTTTATAGGAGGAGCAAAGGATCAAGCATCAGCGCTTTACGTGCAACAAGCCAACGGTAAGTTTAAAACGGTATCTCAAGCTACTTTTAATGCTGATAAGCGACATGAGGATATGAATTCCACATTTTTTGATGCAGATGGAGACAGCGATCTTGATTTGTATGTGGTCAGTGGTAGTGGTGAAGTCTATAATAACCAAAATGGGCTTTTGAGAGATAGACTTTATTTGAATGACGGTGATGGGAACTTTACAAAAGCACCGCAAGAAACGCTTCCAAATGATCAATTAGCAGGGAGTAAAGCTATTCCTTCCGATCTAGATGGTGATGGCGATATGGATTTAGTAGTCCTCAATCGAAATGTCCCAGGAAAGTATCCTTCAGGACCAAGAAGCCATATTTATTTGAATGAAGGCGGAAGGTTTGTAAACGCTACCAAAAAAGTCTCGTCGGATTTCTATGAGTCTTCAGACATGTTAGTGGATGGAACCTTCGCTGATTTAGATGGTAATGGACACGATGACTTGATCGTCGTAGGAGAGTGGACCGCACCGAAGATTTTTATGAACGATGGTGAATCTCTCGAAGCGGCATCAGTACCGTTTGATGACTTAAAAGGGTGGTGGAATAGAATAGTACCGACGGATATTGATAATGATGGAGATATTGATTTTGTGCTTGGCAATGTAGGGCTAAATAATAAGTATCATCCTACGCCAAAGTCTCCCTTGTACCTGTTTTATAATGATTTTGATGATAATGGTTTAGGCGATATTGTTCTTTCTAAAAGTAACGGAAAAGAGCTCTTACCAGTAAGAGGAAGAGAATGTAGTTCGCAACAGATGCCTTTTATCCTTCAGAAATTCGACAACTATGAAAAGTTCGCGAATGCCGATCTTACAGCAATTTATACTGAGGAAAGGCTTGAAGAATCCTTAAAACTTGAGGTGAATAATTTCGCTTCTGGTGTATTGGTAAATAACGGCGCTATGGACTTTGAATTTAAGCCTTTGCCGAATTTGGCACAGTTCGGCGCTGTCAAAGACATATTGCTAAGAGATATCAATGCCGATGGATTGATTGACTTAGTGACTGCCGGTAATTTCTATGGGGCCGAAGTCGAAACCGTTCGTTATGATGGAAATATGGGCTCAATTGCCATTAATAAGGGCAATGCCAACTTCGAGGTTTTAAGTCAAGAAGAGGCAGGCCTTTATTTAAAATCAGATGTTAGAGACTTGGAGGTGGTTACAATTCAAAACGAAGAATACCTTGTGGTAGCTTCAAACAACAGTGAATTGAAAACCTTTAAAGTCACCAAGCGACCCTAACATCTGACCTACATGATTAGACCTGAATGGTCTTCCATTTACCCTTTTTAAATAGAATAATCGATACAGTAGCGATCAGTATTTCGGCTAAGGTAATCGCCGTGAAGACTCCAATTGGTCCCCAATCTAGTGTTATCGCTGCTAAATAGGCAAACGGTAATTGGAATACCCAAAAGCAGAAGAAGTTAATGACTGTAGGTGTTTTCGTATCTCCAGCACCATTAAAAGACTGGGTCACTACCATACCATAAGCATAAAATACATAGCCAGCAGCTATGATTTGTAAACTCAAAGCACCATTCTGTACTACTTCTTCTACATCGCTAAACAATCCTATGATATACTCGGCAAAGAATAGGTAGAACAAGGAAATAATCACCATAAAGATCGCATTGTATTTTCCTGTTTTCCAGACCGAAACTTCAGCACGATCGGGCTTCTTAGCGCCTAAATTTTGTCCGACTAATGTCGCAGCGGCATTGCTCATACCCCATGCTGGCATTAAGGTGAACATCATAACACGGATAGAAATGGTGTAACCAGCCAACACATCGCTTCCGAATTCAGACATAATCCTCATTAAGAAAACCCAGCTAGATGTACCGATTAAGAATTGACCAATACCACCAAGCGATACTTTGATCAAATTCCACATGACGGCTAAATTCAAGACAAAGTCTCTTACGCCAATTTTTATTCTACCCCAACCAAAGAAGAGGATCATAAACTGACCTGTTACCGCTACACCACGACCGATAGTAGTGGCGATGGCAGCGCCTTCCACGCCATAAGCGGGAATAGGGCCGAGTCCGAAGATAAAAATTGGGTCAAGGATAATGTTGAGTCCGTTTGATATAACAAGCATCCACATGGCCACAGAAGCGTCTCCCGCACCACGAAATATGGCGTTGATCAAAAAGAGCATCATAATGGTGATGTTACCACCGAGTAAAATCCTTGTGTAACCATAGCCCTCTTCAATTAAAGCGGCTTCGCCACCCATAAGACCTAGTATTTCTTTGGGGTAAATTATCCCAAGGATTCCGAGAATTATAGCGACTAGTGCCCCTAAAAATATGGCTTGAACTGATGCTTTTGCAGCACCTTCTTTGTCCTTTTCTCCGATTCTACGAGCTACTACGGCCGTAGCGGCCATACTTAACCCAATAGCAACGGCATAGAGTAGGGTGATTACGGATTCCGTGAGCCCAACTGTAGCTACAGCATTGACTGAAATTCGAGAAACAAAAATGATATCGACCAAAGCAAATGTCGATTCCATCAACATTTCTAAAATCATAGGGATGGAGAGCATAAAGATCGCCTTACGAATGCTTCCAGTGGTAAAATCTTCTTGTTTACCTGAGATGGCCATTTTAAGGTACTGCCAAAACCTAATAAATCTATTACTTGACAATTGTGTCATTACTTGAGAATTAAAAAACTAAAAAAATGAATAAGTGAGAGGTGCGCGAGTGGGATTAGCAGCACGCGTTCAGGACCAGTATATTGGGGTCGGTCGATATGAACGTAATAATTCTCATAACTTCATGATGACACAAATCAATGAATAATTTTTCTTAAAATCAAAGAGAAAATTTTAGCCGAGCACTAATTCTTTGAATTCTTGCATGCCTGTGGTGGCATTTTTCTGGATAAAATGAACTTGACTTGAAAGGGGTAAAATCGGTTTTTTTGGGTCAATTAGGAACTTTTTACTATCATCTGGAGCATAGTCAATCAAGCCAGCAGCGGGGTACACTTGAAGTGATGTTCCAACGACTAAAAAAATATCGGCCTGGGTAGTTATTTCAATTGCAAGCTCCATCATTGGCACCGCTTCGCCAAACCAAACGATGTTAGGTCGCAATTGACTTCCCTTTTCGCAAAGGTCTCCTAAGTTTAGCGGCCAGTCGTCCATATTGTATATTAGTTCTTCATCAATTGTGCTACGAGACTGGAAAAGTTGGCCATGTAAATGATGAACATTTCGACTACCTGCTTTCTCATGTAGGTTATCTACATTTTGCGTTATGATTTGTACATCAAACATGGATTGTAGTTCTGCAAGGGCAAAATGTGCGGCATTAGGTTTGGCACTTAGTGCTTGTTTTCGGCGTTGATTGTAAAACTCGAGTACCAAACCAGGGTTTTTGAACCACCCGTTTGGCGATGCAACTTCCATAACATCGTGACCTTCCCAGAGCCCATCCGCATCGCGAAATGTCTTGATGCCACTTTCAGCACTGATTCCTGCTCCAGTAAGTACTACTAGTTTTTTCATGTTTGAACAAAGCTCACCAAAAATAAGCTTTAGCGACGTTAAATTGATTGAAAGCCTTCTTAATCTGTTACTTAGGACGTATTTTGAGCGTACTCCCTATGGCTAAGAAATCGAAAAATACTTTGAGTGCATTTGCTAAGATGGCCTTATGCATTTTATGGTTCTCAGCATTTTCGTGTTTGGCCCAAACTGGTACTACAGAAGGGAGAGAGTTTTACGTTGGCTTTTTGATCAATGGAGCAGCGGCCAATCCAAATATCAATCAAGTCATTATAAGTAGTAAAGTCGCCACCCAAGGTCGGGCTGAGATAGTGGGCACGAGCTATTCTACTTTTTTCACGATATCGGCAAATGGCAGTCAAAGGATAGATATTCCAGATGAGTTTGAGGCTGAAGGCACTTCTGAAAATGAACGTGTGGCTATAAGAATAAGAACAAACGATCCTGTGACTGTCTATGCCTTTAATGAGGACGTCGCTACTTCAGATGGTACTTTGGTTTTACCAGTAAATTCGTTGGGTGAGAATTATATGGTGCAGGCCTATGATAATGATCAATTTCTACCCGGTTTTACACAAAACGAAATAGGGATAGTTGCGACAACAGATAGCACCATTTACGAAATTAATCCAAGTGCTGATCTAGTTGATGGTGATGGAAATGTGATTCACCAAAAAAACGTAGCTTTTCGAGACACACTTTTTTTAGGGGAACAAATCATCTTTTTCTCAGATGACAACTTATCTGGAACCACGGTGGATGTGGTAAATAATGATCCGAATGTGTTTTGTAAACCGATTGCTGTTTTTTCTGGTCATGTAAGCTCCTTGGTTGACGATTGTCAATCTGCAGATCATCTTTATCATCAACTTTACCCGACTGGTGATTGGGGAACTGCGTACGCTGTTATCCCTTTTGCCACACGTTCGGGTGGTGATGTAGTTCAAATATTGGCTGCTGAAAATAATACAAGGATTACGACAACAACCAACGGAAGTAGGATACTTGACCGCGGGGAAAGATGGGTGTTTTTGGCATCTCAGGCTACTTTCATATCAGCTGATAAGAAGATTTCAGTGCTACATTTAAGTAGGGGAAAAGCTTGTGATGCTGCTGATCGGGGAAATAATGTTGCAGATCCTTTTATGATTGTCTTAAGTCCGGTCAATCAAATTGCCAGAGATATTCAATTTCAGATTGTAACAAGCGATCGGACGCGCAATTATTTTGTTAATCTGGTTACAGAAACATCCAACCTAAATGTGCAATACGACGGGGTTGATATTTCGAGTCAATTTGAGCCGATTCCTGGTAGACCAGAATTTTCGCACGCTACGATTGAGACAAATCAAGGGCCGCGTAGGTTGACTAGCAGTACTGGTGTGGTGGCACATGTATATGGCTTCGGTGATTCGGAGTCGTTTGGCTACGCCGCAGGCGGCAACTTGGGAGATTTTGTAGTAGAGATAATTGACGAACAGCTAAATGTGGTCAATGAAACAGTTTGCGAGGCCTCGGAAATCGCATTAAAGGTGACATCGGATATACCAATCTTGAAAGATACATATACTAGTTTTCGGTGGGAGATAAGCGATGGTACAGTATTGTTCGGTGATGAAGTAACGCACCACTTTGCTGAGGCTGGGGAATTTACAATCGACATGATTGCCTCAAAGGAGACTAGCCAATGTAGTAACCTAATTGTAAGTAGAACTGTCAATGTGATACCCGACGGCATTGATGGAATTTTGGGGCCTGTTTCCATTTGCCCTAGTGCTCAAGATATCGTTTTTCAGGCTGATGGTACGCTGCCTGGTTACACCTATGAATGGTTTGTAGATGGTGGGACAATTGATGGTTTAAGCTTTGGTAATCAGATTGTTGTAGATTGGAATGTTACCGATGCAAATCCTAGAGTTCAAGTGATTGCGCGATCGCCGAATGGCTGTTTGAGCGATACCGTCACTTATGATGTATCATTGAATGAAACGTTGGAACCACTGGAACCTTTTGGTCCTAGTCAATTATGCTCAGACGACGTTAGAGAGGTGCGGTATTGGACACCAAAGTCTACTGGTTCCAGTTACACTTGGGAAGCGATCGGAGGGGCGATTGTAGATGGCCAAGGGACAAATGAAGTTCGCGTGACGTGGAGTTCACTTGGTCAACATACTTTACGTTTTTATGAAACCACCACGGTAAATTCCCAGTGTGACGGTGTTTCGGAAGATTTGATCGTCACCGTACTTCAACCGATATCATTCACATCCATTGAGACCCCCGTGAGTTGTTTTGGCGATTCTGATGGCGAAATTCAGATAAGTATCACTGGAGGTTTAGCACCATACAATTTAGTTTGGGACCATGGATCGACAGGTACAAGGCTAAATGGTCTTGCTGCGGGTACTTACAACTTCACAATTACAGATGCCCTTAATTGCGTTTTGGCAGAGTCTGTCACAGTTACCTCACCATCCTTATTACAAGCTACAGTTACACCAATACCTGCCGTTTGCAATGGTGCCAGAGGGCGAGCAATTGCCAATGTATCAGGAGGCACTGGACCATTTGAGTTTAATTGGAGTAATGGTGTTTCTTCCAGTTCTAATGAAATTGACGGATTGCCTGAAGGGAATTATTCGGTTCAGATATTAGATGCCAACGACTGTGAAACCATCGTGAACTTTATAATTGATGAACCGAGCGAATTGATGGCTACCTTCGAGGAAAAACAGGCCTGTCCCGGTGTTTCAGATGGTATGCTCAGCATAAGCGTTACTGGTGGCACAGCACCTTATATGTATCACTGGGAAATGAGGCCGCCCTCTACGCAGAATACCTTGGACCTACTTGGCGCAGGAAACTACCAAGTGAGCATAATAGATGCTAATGGGTGTGATTTGACCATTTCGGCTCAAGTAACAAATATTCGACCCTTGGTGCGTTTTCCGACCGCTTTTTCTCCCAACGACGATGGAATCAATGACACTTTTGGTGCTGTTTTTAACTGTACCATCGATTTTAATTTGGTCGTTTATAATCAATGGGGAGTAGTGATTTATCGTACTCAGGATATTAATGGACAATGGGATGGGAAATACGAAGGAGAAAAGGTGCCGCCTGGAACCTATTCATACGTAGCGGAATATAATGCAGAATTTAATGGTAACCCCTTTTCTGAAAAGGTGAGGGGTAGAATAAGTGTAATTTTCTAATAAGGGATCAGGCGATATTTAATTCCTCCTTATTGGCCGCCAATACATCAATGATAAACTGAATATGCTCAGTTTGATCCACGCCCAATAAATCAATACCAGCCTGAATCTCGTCGCGCTCCACTTTCGCCGCGAAACCTTTCGACTTTAGTTTTTTCTTTACCGATTTAGGGGTCAAGCCGTTGATGCCATCTGGCCGAACTTGGCAACAAGCCACGATAAAACCAGTTAATTCATCACAAGCTAGCAGGGCTTTGTCCAAGCGTGTGTCATACGAAACACCCCACTTAGTATAATGTGCAGAGATAGCATGCGCCATTTTTTCTTCTCCCTTTTCCTTCAGCATCTCCACGATTACGTTTGGGTGCTTTTCAGGGTAAGCTTCATAATCCGCATCATGTAACAGACCGGTATTGGCCCATACGTCGGAGTCTTCATTAAAATGCTTTCCATAAGCTTCCATAACTAATTCTACCGTGCGAGCGTGCCGAAGTAAACTCTCGCCTTTAGTCATGGAATGAAGTATTTCTCTCGCTTCTGTTCTGGTCATTAATTCTTGAGGCTTTCTTGGAAGAAATTCACTACTAACATCTTAAAATCAGGATTCAAGGGTAAAGTTGGATCGCCATAGGTGGCCAAATTTTGTTGTCTATCGGCCGGTGCGTTTTTAAGTACGTGGTTCATGCCATCTATAATATACTGCTTAGATTTGGGGTTGGCTTTGTACAGTCTCGCAGCGTCGTCCATAGTCACTTGAATATCTCTTGTTCCATTAACCACGATAGAAGGAATAGTCAGTTTCTGAAAGGTCGATTGCGGATCATACTTCATCCATGCCCTCATAAATGGCTGAATACTCGGACGGAAAAGGCTTGCGAAATAAGTAGGGACATCATCCACTTTTTCCCCTTTTCGAATAGAACTCATAATACTCTCTGCCTCTTTTATGATACTTTCAGGGTTGTTAGGATTCGCTTTGATCTGGTTCATTATGGTCTCAGAAATGTTTTGAGACGGCCCTGCCAGTGATGCAAACGCGGAAACATCTGCGTCTCTACAAATAAGCATACCAATTAAAGAGCCTTGGCTGTGGCCTATGACACCAACTTTAGTAAACTTCTTATTATTCAATAGAGAGTTTAGCCAAGTCTTGGCATCTTCCACAAAGGTGTCAAAGGTGAGATCGGCTTCCGGAAGGGCAGCCGATTGACTTAGTCCCATTCCTCTTTTATCAAATCTTAAACTAGCAATCCCAGCATCTGCCAATGCTTCAGCCAACATTTTCAAGGAGTTGTTTTTGCCAGGTACTACGGCAGAGTTTCCGTCTTTATCGGTGGGGCCGGAGCCTTGAATAATTAAGACAACTGGCGTCTTTTTTCGGGTTTCGGGGTAGGTGACAACACCACCTAGCGATCCATTTTCGACATCTAAAAGGACTTCCTCTTCTTTATAATTTTGGGCTTTGCCATAGGAAAAGGCACCAAAAGTTAGCAGGCAGATAATTACAATTCTTTTCATAGGGATTTCTTACCGTAATGTACTAAGAACAGCGATAACTACGAAAAGTTGAAAATTTTTGAGAGGCTATTTCTTCTTACGAGCCGTTTTTTTAGCAGGCTTATTCTTCTCTATAAGTGCTTGGGCTTCCTCTAAAGTCATATCAGTGACATCGACTGTCTTTGGTAGCTCTATCTTTAGTTTTCCTTTGATAACATTATGTCGTCCCCAACGGGCTTTTTCGACTCTAATGCCTTCGGCTTCCCAATGGTGGATGAGCTTATCTTTCTCCTTTTGAATTTTATCTTCAATGAGCTCTACAATGTCCGCGTCTGAAAGATTATCCCAATCATACTTTTTGTTGACATTGATGAACATGTTGTTCCACTTAATAAATGGACCAAACCGACCTTTTCCCTTTTGAACAGGCTTATCGTCGTAAACATAAATTGGCGCATCAGCCGCTTCCTTTTCTTTGATCAAAACGATCGCTTCTTCTTCTGTAATACTCAGAGGATCAGCCTCTTTTGGTAAGGAAACGAATTTTTCATCGAATTTGATGTAAGGCCCAAATCTACCGATCGCCACGACAATTTCTTGGTCACGGAAACTACCCACTAGACGTGGTAATTTAAATAGTTCAAGTGCGTCTTCGAGTGTAATGTTTTCAATGAACTGCCCGGCTTTTAGACTGGCAAATTGCGGTTTGTTTTCTGGATCGTCAGGATCAGATTCCCCGATTTGGACCAGTGGACCAAACTTACCCAAACGAGCAATTACAGGTTTTCCACTTTCCGGATCAATACCAACTTCTCTACTAGAACCGACTTCGCTTCTGCTAATCTGTTCCGTAGCTTCTACTTTTTCATGGAAACCACCATAGAAGTTTTTGATCATGCGTTCCCACTCCTGACCACCATCGGCAATATTGTCGAATTGCTCCTCTACTTGGGCCGTGAAAGAGAAATCGATTACATTTGGGAAGTGCTCAACTAGAAAGTCGTTCACCACCATGGCAATATTGGTAGGGAAGAGTTTAGCCTTTTCAGCCCCAGTTATTTCAGTTTTTACCGCTTCCTTCACCACATTATTCTCCAGTGTCAATTCAGCGTATTTCCTTTCTACACCTTCTCTATTTTCTTTGGAGACATAATCTCGTTTTTGTACTGTAGAAATGGTTGGGGCATAAGTAGAAGGTCTACCAATACCCATTTCTTCTAATTTTTTCACCAAACTCGCCTCAGTGTAGCGGGCAGGAGGTCTAGAGAATCCTTGACGCGCTTTGATAAAATCTAAGGAAAGCGCTTGGCCGATCACTAAAGGGGGAAGCATTCCCTTAGCTTCTTCATTTGGCTCTTCATCGTCGGTAGATTCAATATACACTTTGAGAAAACCCTCAAATTTGATGACCTCACCATGAGCGACTAGTTTCTGTTCGTTTCCAGAGATATCAATAGTAACAACAGTTTTTTCCAATTGTGCATCTGCCATTTGAGATGCAACTGCTCTTTTCCAGATTAGCTCATAAAGGCGTTGCTCATTATAATCCTTTCCAGCAGTATGGTGCGAAAAGTTAGTCGGCCTGATGGCTTCGTGCGCTTCTTGGGCAGATTTCGACTTCGTTTTGAACTTTCTGGTATTCACAAACTCCTCACCGTAAGAAGCCGAGATTTCTTTAACCGCACCTTGAATCGCTTCATCAGAAAGATTCAACGAGTCAGTTCTCATGTATGAGATTTTACCCGCTTCGTAAAGTTTCTGGGCAACCGTCATGGTTTGCAAAACGGAGTATCCCAACTTTCTACTGGCTTCCTGTTGAAGTGTAGAAGTTGTGAAAGGAGGGGCGGGAGACCTTTTTGCAGGCTTTTTCTCTAAGTTCTGAATAGTAAACTCAGCGTTTACACAGTTATCCAAAAATGCCTTAGCTTCTTCTTGAGTATCGAACCTTTTTGGTATTTCTGCCTTGAGCTCTCGGCCTTCAACATTGAAAAGAGCGCTTACCTTAAAAAAGGATTTTGCTTCGAATTGGTCAATTTCGCGTTCCTTCTCAACCACTAGTCTAACGGCCACAGATTGAACGCGTCCGGCAGATAAACCTCTTTTGATCTTTTTCCAAAGTACAGGGGAAAGCTCATAGCCAACCAGTCTGTCTAAGATTCTTCTGGCCTGCTGTGCATTTACTAAATCAACATCAATATCTCTTGGGCTAGACATGGCCGCTTGGATCGCTGATTTTGTGATTTCTCTGAATACAATACGTTTTGTATGGGCTGGGTCTAGTTTTAAAGCTTCCTTTAAATGCCAGCTAATGGCTTCTCCTTCGCGGTCATCATCACTCGCTAGGTAGATTGTTTCTGCTGCTTTCGAGAGTTTTTTGAGTCCTTTGATTACCTCTTTTTTATCAGCGGTTACTTCGTATGTCGGTTTGAAGTTGTTTTCTATGTCTATAGCCTTATCACCCTTTGGCAAATCCCTTATATGGCCGTAACTAGAGACCACTTTGAAATCCTTTCCAAGATATCCTTCAATCGTTTTTGCTTTGGCAGGGGACTCAACTATTACAAGGTTTTTCGGCATACTATACTGTTTATTAACACTCAGAGCGCTCAAAGATGCGCATAAAACTTTCAAAAAAACAAATGAAGATGTAAACGACTTTGTTTAGGATATATCAAAAAAGATTATTTCTCGTTGTCTAATCATCAATCAAAATATCAAGAAAATGGTCAAAAACATCCTTTTGATTCGGCATGCCGAGGCCAGATTTGGTTCGGGAGACGAAAAAGACTTTCAGCGAAAACTTACTAAGAAAGGTAGAAGCCAGAGCACTATTTTAGGTGAATATGTCAATGGTCTGCCACTCAGGCTAGATGCTTTATACGTAAGCCCAGCTGTGCGAACACTAACAACATGTAAGCTTTTGAATGAGCAGCTAGAGTATGATCCTAGAATCATGGATGCCGAAGAACTCTACGAAGCCACAGAAAATTTAATGAAGGCCTTTCTAAGAAGAATCGATCCATTATTTAAGTCGGTGGCGATCGTGGCACATAATCCTGCTATTGCTCATGTGTATGCCTATCTGACGATGAATTTCAGAGATTTTTACCCGGGGACCTGCGCTTGGTTGGCCTTGAACGCCGAAGAGTGGGAACATACTTCGTCAAATATGGCAATAGAAAAGGATTACTACTATCCGGGCATGAGCCGATAAGGTGCCTCAAAAATTTTATCAATTCTATAAAGAATCATTCGAAAAAATGATCTTAATTTTGGCGCATGGCGTCATTAGGTAGACATATCATTGTGGAGTATTATGACTGTGCTCCAGAAGCGTTAAACGATGTTACTCACATTGAAAAGAGTATGGAAGGTGCAGCAGAGGAAGCTGGTGCCACTATAATTAATTCTACTTTCCACCACTTTTCTCCCTATGGAGTTTCTGGTGTTGTAGTCATTGAAGAAAGCCATTTGGCTATACATACTTGGCCTGAATATGGTTATGCATCGGTGGATCTTTTCACCTGTGGTGAGTCAGTTGACCCTTGGGTGTCTTATCAATTTCTGAAGGAGGCATTTAAAGCGGCACATGGTTCTGCGGTAGAGTTGAAACGTGGTGAACTCGCCTTGCTCACAAAAAAGGATTTTGATATTCAGCAACTGAGAGACGAGAAGAGCACTGATGCTGGCGAGCCGATAAGAACAAGAGATATTTGGTTTACAGAGCGGGACGATAAAATTGCCCTCTCGATGAAACATAATGGTAAACTTTACGATCAGCAGTCGGACTATCAAAGGGTAGAGGTTTATGAAACACAGGCATATGGAAATATGCTCACGCTGGATGGCATGGTCATGACGACTGAAAAGGATGAGTACGTTTATCATGAAATGATTACGCATGTGCCTATTCTCACGCATCCGAATCCAAAAAGGGTTCTCATAATCGGTGGTGGTGATGGTGGTACGGCTAGAGAAGTGTTAAAACACACGGAATTGGAAGAGGTAGTGATGGTCGAAATTGATGAAAAGGTGATTGAGGCTTGTAAACTTCATTTGCCAAGTATTGCTTCGGCACTTGACGACCCAAGATTAAACTTGATTGTTGATGACGGCATAAAATATGTCAACGAAGCCTCTGACGGCTCTTTTGATGTCGTAATTGTTGATTCTACTGATCCAGTGGGCCCTGCTGAGGGGTTGTTTTCGGTTGACTTTTACAAAGAGGTGTATAGAATTCTTTCTACCGATGGGATAATGATTACCCAAAGTGAGTCCCCTAGGTTTAACAATAAAGTTTTCAAAGAGATTTACCAGGTATACCGATCGATTTTTGGGATGGATAAGGTGCACTGCTATTTGGCCTATATCCCGACTTACCCTACTGGTATGTGGTCTTTTTCGTATAGTACGAAAGGAAGTGCGCATCCTTTAAATGGATTCGATCCAGCAAAGAGTCAAGCCTTTTCGGAAAGTAATGCATTGAGCTATTATAATGGTCAAATTCATGCTGCGGCCTTTGCTTTACCTAACTTCGTGAAACAAATGATAGATCAATGAGCATAATGGATGGTTTTGACCCGAATGGTGTTGGGGTAAAAGGGAGCTTGTTTGGACTTCCATTTACTACTGAAAATGCCAAGGTGATCATCATTCCAGTGCCATGGGACGTAACTGCGTCTTATGGAGGTGGTGCAGCCAATGCACCCCAAGCCATTTTAGATGCTTCTTCGCAAATTGATTACGAAATACCGGATATTCCTGATGCTTGGAAAATAGGCGTTGCTATGGCAGAAATACCAGAAGTATGGTATTCACTGGCAAAGGAATTAAGACCCAAAGCTGAAAAGTTTATCGATTGGTTAGAACATGGCAGTGACGCTACTCAGCGCCAAGAAATGCAAGAAATTCTGACTGAAATCAATCGCGAGTCCAAGCAGCTCATGACTTACGTTGAGCAGGAATCTCGATATTGGCATGAACAAGGCAAAACGACCATCCTTTTGGGCGGCGATCATAGCACACCTTTAGGTCACATCAAAGCTTGTGCTGATCGGGAAGGCCAGATGGGAATCTTACAGATTGACGCGCATGCCGATTTGCGGAATGCTTATGAAGGATTTACGTATTCTCACGCTAGTATTATGCATAATGTGCTCTTAAAAGATTCTATTACTCACCTGGTGCAAGTGGGCGTGAGAGACTATTGCATAGAGGAATCTCAAGCTGTAAAAGCGAGTGAAGGTAGAGTGAGGGTGTTTTATGATCAGCATTTGAAAACGGCAGAATATGAAGGCGTTAGCTGGGCTAAGCAGTGTCAGGAAATCGTTGATTGTCTACCGCAGCAGGTTTATATATCTTTTGATATTGACGGTCTTGACCCTAAACTTTGCCCAAATACGGGAACGCCAGTACCTGGTGGTTTCGAATTAGAGCAAATAAATTACCTCTTTCGATGTATCATCAAAAGTGGTAGAAATATAGTAGGGGCAGACCTTACCGAAGTATCACCAAGCAGTAATGAATGGGATGCCAATGTTGGTGCTAGAGCTCTTTATCAGCTTTCTTGTTTGATCGGCAATGCCTAAGATTCTGATATTCAATCTTTAATTGTCACAATTTCCAGCTAAAATATCCTCTCTACTCGGGTTAAAGGCATTTTCTCTGATGTCCACCTCGCCATTGAAGTTTTGATTGTTAAATAAACCTGTTAGTCCGCAGAAATCGCTTAACCCAGGGTTCTTTAAGAAGACAATTCTATTGGTATCATTGAGGTTTTGTAAGCCACCTAAATTCTGCAAATTCTCGTTTGACGAGATCACTACGCTTTCGGCAACATTGACATTTTCAAGTCCATTTAAATTTTGGAGATTTAGATTCAAACCTATGCCCAACGATTCAGTCACATTTTTAAGATTATTTAAACCAGTCATGTCAACCAATTTATTGTTGAGCGTGATATCCAAAAAGTTGAGTTCGGTTATACCCTGAAGACCATCCAAATTGTTCAGGTTAGGGTTAGCTTGAATCACGAGGTTCTCTAAGGCATTTAGATTTGAAAGGGCCGAGATAGTCTCGAGGGCAGGATTTTGATTGATGAAAACACTTATTTCTACTTCATTCAGCCCATTTAAACCATTTAAGCTAACCAGTCTGGTATTACTATAAATGTTTAACAAGGTCAGGCTATTTACACCCTCAAAACCGTTTAGGTTTGTAAGTTCTGGATTGAAGCTAATGGACAACCTACCACCTAAATCGTTCAATGATCCAAGGCCACTCGTACTTGCCAATTTTTGATTATTTAAGATGGTGAAATCACCTCCTATGGATCCCAAGGCTGATAAACCATCGAGATTTTCTAATTGATCATTATCTTCAATTTCAACATCACCTAAAACTTCTTTGAGTCCATTGAGTCCATCCAAAGAAGAGATAGAATTTCCGCTAATTGATAAAACTGATTCTACTGAAATTATGCTATTTAATGGGCTCAGGTCTACGATTGGATCGTCTGCACTGATGGAATTTATCGCAAGAGAACCCTTGATAACTTCATAACCTTTTTGTCCAAAGTCATTTACTTCTGTTTGACTTCTTAAGAATATATTATCTGTTGTGGTAGGTATTGAGTCGTCGTTGGAGCAGCCGTTCAAGATTAGAACCAAAGACAAAGAGAAGGTGAGGTATTTAAGTGTTGTTTTCATGATATGAACTTAAACTATTTGGTTGGATAATTGACAGTTTAGGTTGACAACAATTATACCAGAAATCAAATAATTCTTTGGAAGGTATTTATTTGATATATCGTTGATGGCAATTAGGAGCTCAGTCGAATGCAACAATGAAATCTTTGTTTCAAATATATTTAGCTTCTTGAGTTAGCTACCGAAATGGACATCATTGCCCTTGAAAAGCATTTTCTTGTCTCAAATGCAAGTCGGATACCAGTCAAGGCAACTTAGCAAGGTTTAGTTACTGCAGCTTCCGGAATCAATATCTTCTCTACTTGGGTTAAAGGCGTTCTCTCTAGCATCAAAAAAACCAGTAAAAGCTTCACTTTTGACTAGGTCAGAGACATCACAAAAATCTGAAAGTGCCGAATTACTAAAAAATTTAAGAACACTAGAATTTTCTAAGTTATGCAATCCTCTGAGGTTAGTCAATTTTGGGTTAAAATGTAACTCAATTCTCTCAATGGTTTGAGACGACTCTAATCCGTTAACGTTTTCTAGATTAGCATTCTCAGCGATTCCCAAGGTTCCTATGTTAACCAAGCTGTTTAGACCAGAAAGGTCTGTAAGTGAATTGTTTATGCTAATTATGAAATCTCTACTGACAGTAGATAGATTATTCAGTCCGCTCAGGCTTGTCAGATTATCATTTCTGAATAGATAGACATTTTCGGTAGTTGTAATCCCCTGTAGTCCATTCAGGTTTTGCAGATTTATATTAGACCTAACGGATAGGGTTGAGACAGATTCAAGGTTGACCAAGGCCGAAATATCCAATAATGATGGATTGAATTCAATCATTAAGGTTTCAGTGCTATGAATATTATTCAGTCCATCAAGACTTTGCAAAGAAGGATTTCCGGTGACGACTAAGTCGTTTGGCACATCTGTTACTTGAGCAAAGCCAAGAATATCCTGTAAGAGCGTGTTACCGGATATAGTGAGACTTGACCCTACAGCATTTAGTTTTGCTAAGCCAATAGTACTTGCAAGGTTTGTATTGTTTCGTAAAAAGAAACTTTGATCAATTCGAACGAGTTCACTCAAACCATCAAGACTCGTTAAAGACGTATTATTGTCTATACTCATGAAGCCGTTGACCTCTTCGAGATTGTTCAACCCAGTGAGGTCGGTAATATCAGTTTTTAGGATTTGAAAACTTCCTTCAACCCTTGTCAGCGTCTGTAGGGGACTTAGATCTGTAATTGGGTCACTGTAGTCAGAGGTAGCAATCATTAATGACCCTGCTATAGAACCATAGCCTTTGGCGCCAAACTCTTCTAGTTCTGATTGACTACCAATACTTGCATCATCAACTAATATAGAGGGGGTGTCGTCTTCATTGCAACTCGTAATGAGAATTGCCGATAGTAAAACGATAAGAATTCTATTTTTCATGATATCGTAATTTAAGTCTAAAGGGTTCTTGCTTTGTAATAACGTAATGTAGCATTATAGTTACATTTTTTTACTGCATATCAATACCATTTTATATACCTACAATCAAGCGAAAGTTCCTCAGGGTTTCATATTCGTTGTCTTAACTTTATCGAAATTCAACAGACCTCAGATCCATTTTTCGGAGCTTTCCAATAATAAAAGTAACGAATTCATTGGGAGTTTTCGGATCAGCTTTGATCACGATCCGCACATTTTTGCTGGTGACAT
This sequence comes from Roseivirga misakiensis, assembly GCF_001747105.1. NCBI lineage: Bacteria > Pseudomonadati > Bacteroidota > Cytophagia > Cytophagales > Roseivirgaceae > Roseivirga > Roseivirga misakiensis. The sequence continues at coordinate 1,286,302 of NZ_MDGQ01000005.1, forward strand.
TGCGGTAAGCTAGGCGGTCGATTTCTTCGAAAAGAATACTCTCTAAACTGTTAATAGGAACATTTTCTCCTTTGAATTCCAACAGTCGATTTTCGGTGAGTTGAAGTTCGAATTTGGCGTGATTGACGGAAAAGCGCTGATAATATGTAAATAGTGCTACCGTGGTTTGGGTTGATTCGTTCAGCGATAAAATATCCGTTGAAGACAATAGGTTGTCCCAAGGCTCACGATCAATAACTCCTTGAATACCAAATGCTAAAGGGTCAACATTCTCCTTAAGTTTAGCCAGTTTATCATATATGTTAGATGGATCGTTAAGGTCTTCTTCGATTAATATTTCTTTTTCGATCAACTCATTTTTAAAATCAACCAGAATTTTTTCAACGTCTATGTCAAATTGGATTTGAGCGTAAGCTCGTTCTATTTCTTTGGAAAAGGGCTCGCTAGACTGTGCGGTCAATAGGACCAAACAAATGCATATTAATGGGAGGAGGAACAATGATTTCTTCTTCATGCTCTAAATAAACTAAATAATTAGTTATAAGAAAAGCCATTTACAATTTTTAGACATTATGAAAGCCTAATTACCGTCACAATCTTCATCAATGATTTCCTGTAGGGTAGGGTTGTCCGAATTATCGGTGATGCTTATTGGTAGATCAATACCTTCTGCCGTTACGAATTCTTTTAATGCACAGAAATCATCTAGGAATGGATTGTTTCGAATGACTAATTCTCCAGTAATCGTTTCAAGACCAGTCAATCCTGCCAAGCTTAAAAGGGTATTGTTTGACTGAATCAGCGCCTCGTTAATGCTCCTGAGGTTTTCCAGACCTGTTAGTGAAGTAATGTCTGTTTCTGAAATTTCTAATAATCCGCCAACGGTCATTAACGACATTAGACCACTTAAACTACTTAAAAATGGGTTTCGACTTATCGTAAGGTTCAAGGTCACGTCGGTGATATTTGCTAAACCTAGTAGAGAAGTAAGTTTTGGGTTATCTGAAACTATGAGAGTCGATAGATTTCTGAGTCTCGAAAGTGTATTGATGTTCTGTAATTCGGCATTCCCAACAATCGATAAAGCATCAATGGTGCTTAGGTTATCCAGTCCATCTAGATTTCGTAAAAGTGGATTGCCTTGTATGAAAAGTGTGCCTTGTATTTCAACAAGCTGACTTAACCCGTTTAATTCAACAAGATTAGTATTCGCTATTTCTAAAACGCCTTGAATACTTGTCAACCCAGTCAAGTTGATGGATGTAATATTTGATTCAATGCCATTATTGGCACCTATTCTTACGTCGCCTATAATGGTTGTATAACCAAGCTTGGCAAAATCGTCAATCGCTTCTTGAGTATTAAGAAAAAGGTCTCCGTTGAAAACCCCCATGTTACTGGGTTGTTCGTCACTATTGCATGAAACGAATAGAAGTAAGACTCCGAAGCGTAAGACGAAACTCTTAACCTGATGCTGAAATGATATTGATGGGAGTTTAAACACATAAGGATAACTCCTAATTTACGTTAAGCAACATTTTCGCCGTTTTGGTTTCGCTGTTACCAGCTGGTATTCATTGATCTTGAGTGATCGATTTTTAAGATTCCAATGAATTGAATGTCATATGATTTACCGTTCTGCGCTCAAACTCTACTAACCACATAGGGTATTGGCACAATTACATGATTCTGTTTGTATGGTGCTCACAGAAGCAGTATTATGCATGCTGAATTAAAACGAGAATACATTGGAAGTTATAGAAACCGCAGTTCGAGATTTTAGTAATTGGATTTGGGGAATACCTTTACTCATTTTAGTGATGGGTGGGGGCTTATTCTTTATGATCTATTCAAAATTCACACCTTTTCTTTACTTCCGTCATGCGATCAATGTCCTCCGCGGAAAGTACGATGAGGATGACAAAGAGGGCCAAATTAGTCATTATGAGGCATTATCTACGGCTATTGCTTCAACTGTTGGTATGGGCAATATCAGTGGTGTTGCCGTGGCAATTACCGCAGGTGGTCCCGGAGCAATTTTCTGGATGTGGGTATCGGCGTTTTTTGGAATTGCCACAAAATATTTCACTTGTACACTCGCTGTAATGTACCGTGGTAAAGATTCTGATGGCGAGGTTCGAGGTGGACCAATGTACGTGATTACGGAAGGTTTGGGTCAAAAGTGGAAGCCTTTGGCGGTCTTCTTCTGCATTTTTGCGCTTGCAGGTGCTTTACCAATCTTTCAAGCCAATCAACTCACAGCTGCCCTTAATACTATCTTGGGTCCAGCGGTTGGCTATAATACCGAATCTTCATTTATGTTTTTAGGAGCTAATATCTCTTATGCTTCAATGATCACTGGCCTTGTTTTAATGGTTTTGGTATCCACTGTGATTTTTGGGGGAATAAAGAAAATAAGTAAAGTAGCTTCTAAGCTGGTACCAGCGATGGTAGTTATCTACTTCGTTTTGGTAATTTATATTCTGCTCCAAAATTTTGCCGCTATTCCGGGAATATTTGGTTCTATTATCGAAGAGGCATTTACAGGTAATGCTATCCTTGGTGGAGGATTAGGTGCTATTATTATTCAGGGTGCCAGAAGAGCGGCTTTTTCTAATGAAGCAGGTATTGGTACTGCGCCAATGGTTCATGGTGATACAAAAACAGATGAACCAGTTCGCGAAGGTCTTGTCGCCATGTTAGGACCAGCTATTGATACACTCATAGTTTGTACACTTACAGCATTGGTTATTTTAAGCACAGGCGTTTATGAGCCTTATTTGGGTAAAAGTGTGGAAGGAATTCCAGTGACGCTAGAAGCCTTTAATCAAGCAATTCCTGGTGGAGCTGGTGGCTACTTACTAGGCTTGTGTATTATGATTTTTGCCGTTTCTACTTTGCTATCTTACTCATATTATGGGGTGAAATGTATGTCCTTTTTATTGGGTGCGAAACGTGGCAAGATTTACAACTACATTTACATAGGAACAATTATTCTCGGCGCAGTCGCGTCGCTTGATTTTGTGTTTACGCTCATCGATAGCAGTTTCGCTTTGATGGCGATACCTACGATTTTATCGGCAATTCTCCTCGCACCTAAGGTGACGGCTGCTTCTAAAGATTATTTTGCCCGTCTTAAAAATGGGGAAATGGGTTAGTTGCGTTGGACGCCCTCTTCTGTAAGCTTGATTAGAAATTTTCGGAAACGCCGCGTATTGTAATTAGCCATTCCTGTATGTCTCACAACGACTTCGCCTTTTGGAGAAATCACGAAAGTAGAAGGAACATAACCTGTTTCGTACATATTGGGTAACCTGCCGACCATTTGATGAATAGGTAGGTCAAAACCTTTCTTATCAACCCATTTTATGGCGGTTTCCATTTCTCTGTCTTCGGAAATCATCAGAAAGACAATGTCATCATAGTCTGCTAATTTTTTCTTCAGGCCATTTATATTGGGCATTTCAGCCACGCAAGGCGGGCACCATGTAGCCCAAATATTCATGAAAATTGTTTTGCCTTTCAGCGTATTGACATCGATGATGTTACCATCACGATCGGTTACTTTGAAGTTTAAATCAGCAGTGAAAACAGAGCTTTCGTCTAACTCAGAAGCACTAACGATTCCTGTTTCGAGAAATACTTGCTGAACCTTGCCAAATACCTCTGCTTGGGCGCCAGTCAGGTAAATAATAGCGAATATTGAAACGATCACCGTAAGCTCGATGATGTCTCTTCTAGTCACTTTGGCTTTTTTAGGCTTCTTCATAGGCTAATGTTACATCAAAACTACTGAACAAGTTCAGTTTAAGAAAAGGAATTTGTCAGTCAGATAACGGAAAATAATTGAAACCTTCATGCATTGTCCTTGTTATTGTTGAATATCGCAGCTGAAATTGTTTCAGCACGACAACCTTAATAGAGCAATTATAAAATGAGATTAGTTAAGAAGCTTTTTGTTATCCTACTTGTTGTTTCAGCAACATGGTCTTGTAGTCAAAAAGAGGGCGTTTCTTTTGAAAACCTTGAAGATGGACAAGAAGTAAGTAGCCCAGTTTTAGTGAAAATGGGTGTTAGTGGTATGGAAGTTCAACCTGCTGGGGAAGTAGTAAAAGGAACGGGCCATCACCACATGATCATTGACGGATCATTTATTAAAACTGGCGTACCTGTACCCGCAAACGATACACACATTCATTATGGAAAAGGTCAAGTAGAAGCGGAACTTAATTTATCGCCTGGAGAACACACCTTAACGCTTCAATTTGCCAATGGTATCCACCAGTCCTATGGTGAAGAATGGAGTAAGACCATCACGATTAACGTAAAATAATTCCTTGGAAAAGATTAATGCCAAAGGCGCTCCAGAAGCACTTGGGCCATATGTATCCGCTGTTCGAACGGGTAATTTGGTTTTCTGTTCTGGTCAAACTGGAATCAACCCTGAAACAGGTAAGGTTGATAAAACCTGTGTTGAAGGCCAAACAAAGCAGGTAATGAGAAACCTTGCGGCAGTATTAGATTCGCAAGGTTTGACGCTTAATGATATCGTGAAGTGTAATGTCTATTTGAGCGACATTGCAAATTTTGATAAGATGAATGTAGTTTATGGTGAAATGCTAGCAGGTCATACGCCAGCTAGAACAACCGTGGCTGTGGCGGGTTTGCCCTTAAATGCTTTAGTAGAAATAGAATGTATTGCTGAGGTGAAATAACTTGTTATTTCACCCGCTTTAACCCCTGTTTGGCCAATTGCATCTTAGGGTCATCACTCAGTGAGGATTTGTAATAAGCTTTGGCTTTCTCTTTATCACCGATTTTTTCGTAAATCATTCCTAACCTCATTTTGGCAGCGGCGAAGGAGGGTGCTCCTTGTTGAATAGGCAAAGTCATATAGGTTTCGAGGGCTTTTATTCCTTCTTCCGTGCGTTGCCCTGACAGTGCACTGGTTCTGCCAAATTGATAAATGGCGTTTGTATTTTCAGGCTCATTTAAACGCATATCTTCAAAATGCTTAAAGGCCTTCTCATACATTGCTCGGTTTTGGTAAAATGTTCCAAGCGATGTCTTATAGCGATTGTCAAGAGCAACTAATTTGAGTAAAGCATCTTCTGCTTTGACATATTCTTCTTTTCGCTGATATACGGTGGAAAGAGCTAGATAACCCTCTTTTTCATTAAAGCTCTTAATGGTTTGAGCAGTATTCAAAGCTTTATCTAAACTACCTCCCATAAAAGCTGGTGCTTGGGTATAATATTCAATTAAGCCTTTTTGAGCGTCTAAGTTTTGTGGATCAATGGCAATTGCTTTTTCGTAGTTCTTTCTAATCTTGGGGGCGATTATACCCTGTCTAATTCTACTAGAGTTTTGTGCATAAACTCCGTAAGCGTTGCCTAACCAAGTATAGTAATCCGAATTCTGATCGTTCTTTTTGATCACAGTTTTAAAGTGGTCGATCGCCTGGCTATAATCGTCATTGTCGAAGGCGATTCTTCCTAGGTAATACTGAGCCTTTTCATAATCTTCTGATTTTGAGTTTACCTCGACCAGTATCCCTTTAGCAGATTTTGAATCTCCGTTCTTATAAAATTTTATGGCTTCTTCGAGATTTTGAGCAAATACACTCGAAGAAAGAAGCACTAAGCATGTGTAAATAAGTGACCTTTTCATGACTTGACCTTTTCTATTAGATGCACTACTACAAGATAAGGTTGCGTTGAGAAAATAAGAACGACATCGCTCAATAATTTCTAAGGCACAAAAAAACCGCCTCACTTTATACCTAAAAAAGGAGTGAGGCGGTCTTTGCAAAACGGGAAGGCTTAGTTTCCGTCAGGTAGACTAATGTCTACATTATTTCTGTAGTCACCCAGTAGGTGCTCTGCGAAGAAATACCACATCATTTGCTCGTAGTAATCTCGTTTGCTACCGTAGCCATGTCTGGCACCTGGGATTGGCATATAATCAAAACGCTTACCTGCTTTCATGAGCTCGTTAGCCAGCCTTAAACTGTTTGCTGGGTTCACGTTGTTATCTCTAGTACCGTGCGTAATTAACAAGTGCCCTTTTAGGTTCTTAGCGATCGATGGGTTGGTTTTTACCTTCGCTTTCCAAGTAGTTTCGGTATACTCGTTACCATCTTTATCCTTTTTCTTCTTATCGACACGTGTCACACCATTATGTGTTTCACCCCACCATTTATTGTAAACGTTGTTGTCGTGGTTACCAGCAGAAGACGCAGCTGCGTCATAAAAATCTGGATACATAAGCATAGCCGCAGTCGACATAAATCCGCCTCCAGAATGCCCGAAGATTCCTACATTATCAATGTCAATGAAGTCGTGGCGATCGGCAAGTATTTCTATAGAACGTTTGTCATCGGCCAAAGCATAATCTCTAAGGTTTTCATAACCATAAGTGTGGTAATATTTATCTCGCATTGGGCTACCACCTCTGTGTCCCATACTTACTACAATAAAACCAAGTTGAGCAAGTGCAGTATTGTATCCTGAAGTGATGCTAAAGTCATTGCCAAAAGACTCCACTTGAGGACCAGGGTATACATAGGAAATGATCGGGTACTTACGTGTAGAATCAAAATCGAATGGTTTGAACATAACACCATATAGATCTGTGATCCCATCATCTGCCTTCATTGTAAAACGTTCAGGCATTTGCCAACCAGCTTCGTACAATAGGGATAAATCAGCAGATTCTAGTTCCATAATCACGTTTCCATTGCTGTCCTTCAATAGTGATTTCGGTGCCACGTCAGTTGCGGAATAATTATCGACGTAGTACTTCGATGACTCTGACATATTCATCGAATGGTTTGCCGCTTCTGTACTGATCGGCTTAAATCCAGTTCCGTTTAGGTTAGCCTTATACATAAGGGCATAGTATGGGTCAATTCCCGGCTCTCGACCACGAGCTGCGAAATAGACTTTCTTACCCACTGTATCAACTTGCTGAATTCTACCTGTCACAAAATAACCGCTGTTAGTGATCTTATTTTTTAGAGCACCAGTAATTCCATCATATAGGTAAAGTTGGCCCCAGCCATTTCTTTCAGACCACCAAATTAGCTCTTCACCTTCGTTTAAGATGGATAATTGCGTGTTTGGCGAGTAGAAGTATGGATAGTTCGTATCAGTAAACAGTGTCTTCACGTCGCCCGTAGTTGTGTTAATAGAAACCACATCTAACGTATCACTAGTTCTGTTCATTCGCGTAGCAAAAAGCCTGTCGGATGTTTTTCCAGGTAGGTAAGTGTTGATCGTTTGATCAAGGTACTTATCAATCTCTACATCGATTCTATTCTTACTCGGAACCTCGAAAATCGAAAGGTGTGTTTGTGGCACGTCTTGCTCACCAGGCATCGCATACTTATATATTTCGACTTCTGGTCTTGGGTTGCTAAGGTCATTTATGACGAACAATTCCTTAACTTTTCTAGAGTCAGATCTAGTTACGTAGAACTTAGACTCATCTTTGAACCAGCGAACTGCTGCTCTGTATTTCTTGTCTTTTGTAGTATCACCTCTGTCGAAACCGTAGCTGAACCATCTTTCGCCGTCATCGGCTAAAAGAATTTCAGTAGAGTCAGGATCATCGGCACGCATCATATACAAATCATAGTTTTTTGCATAAGTGATGTAGGTGCTATCAGGAGAGTATCCAGCCCAATTAATTCTCTTTTTGGCTTTTTCAGTGGAGTCTCCTTTGGTGATTATTTTAGAATTTACATCGAAGTGATAGTCAATGCTATCCACCATAAAGGTGAAAGTCTTATTGTCATCCTCTAGCTTCCAGCCTTTTAAATCGAGGTTTCGGTGATCCCAAGGCTTACTTGTCAATTCAGAAAGTTGCGCTGCAAAATCAAGGTTATCGAAAAGTTTTGTTTTAGACTTTTTGGCAGGATCTACCATGTAAAAGTTCTTTCCATTGGTGGTGGTGTAGGTATACCAGAACTTATCGCTGTCTTTTAGCCATCGAGGGAAGACTCGAGTGGATTTCAGCATTTTCCTAATATTAGATGATTTGAATTTCTCAGCTGCCTTGAAATTCGCCTTATGCTGCTGTGCTAGCGCAGGTAAGGAAAAAGCCATGAGTATGGCTAAGACTATTGTTTTTTTCATGGTCGAATTTATTTGTAGCCTAAGTTTAGAGCCAGAAAGTGATTAATGCAACCTGTTTCTGCCATATACCTTAATACTGGGATGAACGGAAACAAAAAGGCCCTAACCTGAATGATCAGATTAGGGCCCAAAGATTTTTGTATTTGAATTACATCATAATCGGCATCTCAGCGATTGTGTTTTGCCAACCTACCATTAGGTGTAAACCTCCATCAACTTCTTTAAACATCATTGAAAGTGCTTCAATGCTATCGTCAGATTTACTTACTGGGCCATCTACACGAGCAACTTCTGTACTGTTTTTAAGTGCAAAATTACCCCAAGTGTTCAGTTTAGAGTGTAGCACGAAAGTCCATTTGTCTGCACTTGGAATAGCAAATAATGAATAAGTACCAGCGCTTACTTTTTTACCTCCAATGGTTACATCTTGGTAAAAAGTGATCTCATTCGCCTCGTTAGCGCCCATTCTCCACATTTTTCCGTTTGCAATTTTACCCATCATGTCTCTTCCTTTTAATTGAGGACGACTGTAGACTAATTTGACTTTAGCAGGTACATAATCACCACCTCTCAAATCTGAAAGGGGTACGTTACCAGGGTAAAAGACTTTATCCGTTGGACTCGGGTCAAGACCAGGGAATTTTTGAGCTTGAGCGTTTACCGCAATGAAAGCTAAAGTAAGTGCTACTAAAAAAAATGATCGTTTCATATTTAAAATTTAGTTTGAGTTAATTTTCTATATAACTGTGATTTCTGAATAAGGTTCGAAGCTAATTAATAGAAGAAGATGTAAGAGATGATAACGGCAGCAATTACACCAACTAAGTCAGCTACAAGACCTGCCATTGCGGCATATCGTGAGTTTTTAATCTTTACTGCGCCAAAATAAACGGCTAATACATAGAATGTTGTTTCTGTAGAGCCTTGTAACACACTGGCAACTCTACCTGGAAAAGAGTCAACACCAAAATTCGTATAGGTCTCTAGCATTGCCGCTCGGGCACCTGAACCGCTTAAGGGTTTCATCCAAGCCACAGGTAATGCATCTACGAAGTCAGTATTAACACCAAGTAACTCGAAGAAAACTCTGAAAGCATCATTTACATAGTCCAATGCACCAGAGGCCCTGAAAACACCAATCGCCACTAAAATGCCCACTAAATAGGGGATAATCTTGATCGCCACATTAAATCCATCCTTTCCGCCATCAATTAAGGCTTCATAGACATTAACCTTTTTTCTAGCGGCCATTACAATGAATATCAAAATGATGGACATTAGAATTACAGCGGCTAAGACATTAGAAATTGTGGTGACTTGCTCTTGGGGAATAGACTGAAAATAAAGTAGGGCAGCAACTATGATCACAGTCAGCGTACCGATATAGCCTAAAATGATCTTGTTGAAAAGGTTGATTTTTTGAAAGATTGACACTGTAATTAGTCCAGCGATGGTCGAGAAATAAGTGGCAAGCAAAATGGGGATAAAGATATCCGCAGGGTTGGCGGCTCCTTCGGTAGCCCTATAAGCCATAATGGACACTGGAATAAGCGTGAGACCCGAAGTATTGAGCACCAAAAACATGATTTGGGCATTGGAGGCTGTTTCTTTTACCGGATTTAGCTCTTGCAGCCCTTCCATTGTTTTTAGACCCAGTGGCGTTGCCGCATTGTCTAAGCCCAAGAAATTCATAGAGAAATTCATCAGCATCGGTCCAAAAACTGGGTGATCTTTTGGCACTTCTGGGAATATTTTTGTGAATAGCGGACTAATAAATCGTGCCATTACAGCCACTACACCGCCTCGTTCGCCAATTCTCATAATGCCCATCCATAGCGTTAGTGCACCCGTCAGGCCAATCGAAATCTCGAAACCCGTTTTAGCCATATCGAAAGTGCTCTGAAGCATTTGTGGAAACACCTCAGTATCGCCGAAAAAGATCAGTCTAATCAAAGCAACCACAAAAGCGATAATGAAGAAGCCGATCCAGATATAGTTAAGGGCCATAAGACAATCTTAAGCAAATAAATTTAAAATATGGGCAGTGGCTATACCTGCTGTCTCGGTTCTCAATCGACTTTGTCCTAATGAGACTTTCTGAAAACCGTTTTTTAAAGCAAAATCGACTTCCTCCGAATTAAAGTCTCCTTCTGGTCCAACTAGAACTAAATCAGTTCCAGTAACGAGGTCCTTTAAGGCCGTCGGATTCTCAAAATCAACAAAAGCAATGAATTTGGCACCATCATGTGGTTTAGTGACAAACTTTTGAAACGGTTCGATTTCATCAATAACCGGGAGTGTTGCTTTGATTGATTGTTTCATCGCACTGATCGCCTTTTTCATTAACCGATCGGTTTTGAGCACCTTACGCTCAGAATTCTTACAAAGGACAAATGAGATTCTATCAATGCCTATTTCAACGGCTTTTTCAACAAACCACTCTGTCCTGTCTATATTTTTAGTGGGTGCAATAGCTATGTGCTTATAGCCATTTGTTGGAGGTGTTTGTTCCTGGCTAGTGATCTTAAACTCGCACTTTCGGAAATTATCATTTGAGATTACAGCTTTGTAAAAAGTACCTTTCCCATCAATGATATTGATTTGGTCACCGATTTTAAGTCTGAGCACTTTTATAGCGTGTCTAGACTCTTCTGTATCTAATTGATTAACGCCTTGCGTAATATCTGGCTGAAAAAATAATTGCATGACTTCAATCCACAAGATAAGTCAATTATTAAAGTAGAAGAGCCACTTTTGAAGACTAATTTTGAGTCTTCCTCATAAAATACTTTTTCTCAAACCCAGTAATCGTTAATCAGCTATATTCGCTCTGGTGACTTTCAAAAAATACATATCGCCAAAAACTTACCGCACGGCGCAGTTACTCCTAAACATAGCGCTAATTATAGTATGGTATTTGGCCAATGACGGATTGGCTTTTTGGGACGATTACACTTACCTCAACTTTGCAGATCAGATTAACAAAGGGACATTTGAAATCACAACAAATCACTTTACAAGCAGAATAGGTCTACTTTATCCAGTGGCTTGGCTTACCGATGTTTTTGGGGTAAATGAATATACAGCAGCGTTATATCCGTTTTTATGCAGCTTAATTATGCTCAATCTATTCTTCTGGGTTGGAGAAAGGTACGGGCATTGGATTGGTCTCATGACAGGCTTTCTCTTATTAGTCGACTATCATACCATCACATTTACGACCCATTTATTCCCGGAAATGCCTGTCGCCCTTGGTGTTTTTGGCGCCTTGTTTTGCTATGATATAGTCAACCGCAGGGAGGGAGATTACCGATTGCTAGCCCTTTTAACGGCAGCATTGATTTACGGTGCGTTTATCATCAAAACGAGCATGTTTATCGTTGGGCCATTGTTCGTTTACTTAGTCATCAATGATTTTCTGAGACGTCGTAACAAAGGCTATTGGTATATCACGGTGAGCTTATTACTCTTCTTTTTTCTCATTCATGGGTTCTGGTACAAAGAAATGTTCGGTGACTTTTTCTATCGTTTCAATAACATTTCGGATAACCACGAACCAACGGTCAAGACATTTTTTGATAAAGACGCAACACAGCTTATTAAGCGCTTGACTTATCTGCCATTTCTTGCTTTTCTCCGAGGTGGTTTTTTTATTCCTTTAGGTTTTGCCCTCCCTGCCATTTTCAGCATCAAACGCTCTGATTGGAATTTGGATAAGCCCGAAAAGCTCTGGACTGTATCAGCTATCTTGATCTTCGTTTCATGGTGGTTTATTAGTACCAACTGGAAATACTATAGCCCTATGCCGGTAGAGACCCGGCACATCATGTTTGTCATTCCAATTTTATTAATGGCAGGGGCTTACTATTGGTCAGAAAAGGAGCTGTTTCAAAAACTTATTTCTGGGAAAGCAAAGTGGTTCATAGTTGCAGTGCTTTTAGTTATCCCAGTTTACAAGATTTTCAAGTCAAACGATAGGAATTTCTCAGAGCTGAGTCAGTTGATCACTACAGAATTCGTTAATGAATCAGAAGGGCAGAAGGTCATTGCTGATGGACTAGTGGCCTATGGATATCCTTACTTTTATGATTTTGAGGAAAGTAACGACGTGTTTGAGTGGTGGGTGGAATTGGATTTTGATCAAGTGAAAATTGGAGATTATTTATTGGTGAATCCACCATTTCTCAACGATCGGTACGAAGAGCCTGGATATCTCAGTTTATTAAAAAACAGCATTTCAACTAAAGGCTGGATGTTAAAAGCTGTGGGCGATTATCGTGCTGTGGAACTCTATCAGATTGTTCCTATCGAACAATAGAGCATAAAAAAAGCCTTCCCGAATATTCGAAAAGGCTTTGTCTATATTTTAAAGTAATTATCCGATTTTTCTTAATTGCTCTTCTCCAGCTTTCATCACTGCATAATCTTTCCATTCTGAAAACTCTTTTTCATCCAGAATTTGATCAGCAGGACCTACTTCAGGAGGAGAGAATGTAAAATCAGAATTCCACCATTCTCTAGCGTATTCTCTTGCTTTGTCTTTATCGATTTCAAATTGAGTGACCTGACCGTCACCAACTAGCCAAGGTTTATCCTTAGAGCTATACTTTTGGAAAATCATCGTTCTCATTTTGGTACCCATTTCGTCATTTTTTTCGAAATGTGCTTTAGAATAAGCCACTGTTTCTGGCTCAATCATCTTGTTATCCCAAAACCTCTTTGATTTTATAATTTGTGCAGATGTAAGTAGATATCCCTCGCCAAATTCAAGCAAAGAGCCTTCTAATTCACACTGTCGGACTGGTTTCTTTTTCTTTTTTCCGAAACTGAATAATCCCATAGTTGTATTTATATTTTGATTCTATTTTAACCGCGCGCAATATGGGAATAAAATCCCAATATTTAAATATTCACATCAGTATACGAGTGTAAACGATTTCTCGATACGAAAACTTGTCTTAAGGGGATTTTAGAGTGTCTATAAGGTCGATATACTGTCTCATGGCGTCCTCCTTAGCGGTGCCCGATAATTCGTTCCAAGCGTTATGTTTGGCCATCCCTTTAAAATCGAATCCCCCTGGAGCATCGTTGGTATTATCTCCTTCGGTAGCTTGTTTATAGAGCGAGTAGAGCTTTAGTAAATCCTGATTTGAAGGTCGCTCGGAAATCGTTTTTGACGCTTTAACAGCGTTTTCAAATGTTGTTTCTAATGACATATGCCTATTTAGTCCTATATTTTCGACAAATTTATTGATTAAAGAGATCATTGTCTACTCGCATGAAGAATAAGCCAAAAAGCTTTGCTGTTTTTGTCCTTTTTATATCGCTATTCCCAGTTTTGGCGCAAGGGCAAACTTATTCTTATTCAACTGATTATCAGGCTGGGGCCAAAATCAAATTAGTCAGCGCCCGCATGAACATTAGCAGTGAGCTGGTCAGTACTTCCGATGCCAGCTCAGAAGTAGGCTATCAGTTTGGTGGTTTTTTTAGGGTTAACATAAACAAAGTCTTCGTTGAGGCAGATTTGCTTTATTCGAAAATTAAAACACAGTTGGTGTTCAATGATTTTGACGGCATTGTTGGCTTCGATCCGTTAGCGGAATTTGAGTTTAATACGATAGAAATTCCATTGAGTATCGGCTATAGAATTGGCAATCTTCGGCTTTTCATGGGCCCATCAATTAGCAATCTGGTTTCTGGCCAACGATCGTTTTTAAATGAAATTGAGAAGGTCACCGATGAATACAATCGCACAAACCTCATGTGGCATTGGGGAATTGGGGGTGATTTTCAGCGTATTTTTATTGATATCAATTACGAATCGGGCCTAAGTAAAACAGGGGAGAGCCTGACTAATTTGATAGGCCGAGAATTTATACCAAGACAGCGACAGTGGGTTTTCAGTGTAGCCTTGAATTTACTCAGGGACTAATTTTTCTGACCCAATAGCTCGAATCATCATCTCTTTGAAGAGAATCTAAATTGATGACAGTAAAAACGAGATGGAGTGAGCTAAGGCCAGCCTGATTATATACCGTTACTTTATCATCCTCTTCTTTAAAACTCATTCTTTGGATGATGTCGCCACCGCCAACAAGAATATTCACTTCTCCACCTACTAAAAACTCTACCCATTCATCACAGTTCATTTCTGGGTTATTGGTGTTGTCGCAGCCTGGAATAGAATGGACGTATGTAGGCTCATCTAATTGTAAGAATTCATCCGGATTGGTTTGTTCTTCCTCGCATGCGTTGAAAGTAAGAACAATAAGAAGGCTGAAAAAGTAAGGGATATATTGCTTCATAGTACAATTGACACGGTTGGACCTTAAATAGTTGCAAAGAAAAGCCACTTCGAACTACAACGAAGTGGCTTTAAGTTTATCGTAGGCCGAAGGATTACTTCTTGAACTGATCTGAGACAATCAATTCTTTAGTACCGTGCCCCCAAGAGTAGAAGCCTTCGCCAGATTTTACTCCAAGGTATCCCGCAGTCACCATATTTACCAATAGTGGGCAAGGTGCATATTTAGGGTTACCAAAGCCTTCGTATAGTACGTTCATGATCGACAGGCAAATATCTAAACCGATAAAATCAGCTAGTTGAAGTGGCCCCATTGGGTGAGCCATACCAAGTTTCATAACCGTATCAATTTCCTCAACACCAGCTACGCCTTCATGTAAAGAAATGATCGCCTCGTTGATCATCGGCATCAGAATCCGGTTGGCAATAAAGCCTGGGTAATCGTTCACTTCGGTTGGTACTTTACCCAATTTCTTAGATGTTTCCATAATCAAGGCAGTGACCTCGTCAGAAGTCGCATAACCACGGATTACTTCTACCAGCTTCATTACGGGTACAGGGTTCATAAAGTGCATACCAATCACTTTATCAGGTCTTTTTGTTACCGCACCAATTTTGGTAATGGGGATAGAAGAGGTGTTAGAAGCTAGGATACAAGAAGGTTTGGTAAACGCCTCTAGATCTTCAAAGATTTTGAGTTTGATGTTTACATTTTCAGTTGCAGCTTCTACCACTAAGTCGGCCTCAGCCACACCCGATTTCAAATCTGTGTGGGTTGTAATATTGTCTAAAGTGGCAGTTTTGGTGGCTTCATCAATCTTTTCCTTAGCTACCATTCTATCCAAGTTTTTTCCGATTGTTTTCAAGGCCCTATCCAGTGCATCTTGTGAAATATCGACAAGGTTTACCTTAAATCCATTTTGTGCAAAAACATGGGCGATACCATTTCCCATTGTTCCTGAACCTATTACTGAAATTTGCTCCATTTTATTTTTCTAGTTTTCCTAAACGCAAATATAAAAGCAACAACGGCAATTATTGTTTAGCTTCGAACTTATTGAACAGGACGAAATGAGAAAACTTGAAGTCTGTGCCAATTCTATCGAATCTGCCTTGAATGCGCAGAACGGTGGGGCAGATAGAATAGAATTATGTATGGAGCTTTCAGTTGGCGGTTTGACACCCAGCAAAGGAACAATTCAGCTAGCCATGGAATTACTTGAAATCCCTGTTTATGTATTGATTAGGCCTAGATCTGGCGATTTCCATTATTCAAAATTGGAGTTAGAGGTAATGAAAGAAGACATTTTGTTTTGTACCCAAGCTGGATGCCACGGAGTTGTGTTTGGAGCTTTACATGCCGATCGTCGAATAGATCAGTCCGCAACTGAACTTTTGATGGATGCAGCCGGCTATATGGATGTTACTTTTCACCGAGCGTTCGATGTAGTGCCAAATTACTTTGAAGCAATGGACACCCTGAGAGACCTTGGCGTTCAGCGGATATTGACTGCTGGTGGTCAAGGCAATTGTAGTGATAACATTGAAACCTTAGGCGAACTGGTAGAAGAGGCCGAAGACGATTTAATTATTATGCCAGGCGGTGGACTTCGGCCAGAAAATTTAGATCTGCTCAAAGAAACTGGCGCCTTGGAGTACCATAGTTCCGCCATTATTAATGGACCCTATACTGACCTGAAAATAGTCAGAAAACTAAAAAAGGGAATGCTATAAATTAGGCATTATTGCTCACCCCAGAGTGATAATTCGTGCACTACTTGAACGATTAGAAGGCTGTCACTTCCTTTATTTGCCTCAGTTATGTTTTTCAAAGCAAAGTAACCATCCATAAGGCGATTGATCTTATTAATAGCCACATTACTGTACAAAACAGCCCGATTGGCAGGTGTGCCGCCAACCCTTTTGTTGAGCTGATCTTCAATGTCATAAAACTCCTCGACGAGCTCGTTAATCATCATTTTTCGTTGAATCCGGCTCTGATTATTTCTAAAGTGCATCTGAATCCTCGATTTGAGGGTATCATTTTTAATGGAGGCATAATATTGACTATTGAGCTTTTCGTACTGTGGAGAAATAAAAACCCATGGTGTCAAACCAATCACAGCATTGTCATTAATCAAACCCATTAAAGCGTCTCCGTTGGTTCTGTTGGCAACCTGCATCAAAGAGTCAATGACCGATAGTTTTTGAATATGTCCAGTGATGTATCCCTGACCTGTTTCAGGGTCAAAAACGCTATTAAGCTCGTAGTTAAACTTGCCTTGGTTTTCCAGTAAATCAGCATGAAACCCTTTTAGGCTTCTTAGGTAATTTCGTTCTTGCGCCCGCTTATCTTTAATGCCATCAAAATAAAAGGCACCAAAAACACTTAAAAAAATCAGTATCGCTTCGCCAATCCAACGGCCCAATGGTTTACGGTCTCTTCTTCTAGACATATCTGAAATTTACTAAAATGGTCTTTATTTCAACACCAAATCCAGTAGGATTGGTAAATGGTCACTGAAGCCACCCACATATTTCGGCCCTTGGTAGGTTCTAAAAGGACGCGTCGTACCCGTTGCACCTTCCATAATCAGAAATGGCATATCGAATATCTGTGCGGAGTTTCTAAAGATCCTTGTGGTAGAATTGCCATTCTTTAAGCGGCCGTTTACTACAAAATGATCGATGATGGACCATTTATTTTCGAAACTGTGGGTACCAATTAAATACATCATTTCATACATCAGGTTGTAAAGTGTATTCGGATCTTTAGTGGCAGGGTCGAGTGAAGTTTCTAGTCCATTTAAAAGACTTTCTGCATCAGGTTCGTCATTAAAGTCTCCTGTAATCACGATTAAGTGGTTGGGATTTAGGTTTAATGTTGAGTCAACTTTATGTTTTAAAAACTGGGCCGTAAACAGGCGTTTGGGTTTCGTTTCAAACTCCCCACCAAACTTTGAAGGCCAGTGGTTCACAAAATAATGCAGCGTATCGCGGTTTGGTAATTCGCCGACTACATGAAGAATATCTCTAGTCCTGCTAGACTCATCGAAAGGAAATCTGATTTGGTAATATTGGTAGTCGATCAGTTTGAACTTATCTGGCCTGTAAATAGCCGCCACATCAATACCGCGCCTGTCTTCAGAATCTTGATGAATGATTTCATAGCCGATTGGTTTCAAGGCCGTAAACCCAACCAAAGAATTCAAAACGTATCGATTTTCAACCTCACCCAATCCTATGAGGGCAGGAGGTTCCCAACCACCAATCGCTATCAATGTCTTGGCTAAGTCAGCTTGTTTCTTCAAATAGCGCTCCTTGGTCCAGAAACGTCCGCCGCGTGGAAGAAACTCCTCGTCCAAAGTTGTTGAATCATTGAAATAATCGAAGAGGTTTTCAACATTATAGAAAACTATTCTAAACCTGTCATCACCTCGTTTTTCAGCATTAAAGCTTTCGGACGCCGCATAGAATTTTACTGATTGCGCTTTAATTCCTGGCTTCTCTATGACAAGCCAGATAAAAGTGAGTAGTAGAATATTCCAAAACTTGTCATTACAAGTATGTCTGATTTTTTTAATCATACCTTTGTGTGCGTTCCATAATAAGTTACGAATAGAGATTCAGAGATAAATGATCGAGATAGGAAAAATTCAAACGTTGAAAATTGGTAGAGCCGTGGAATTCGGATGTTACCTCAATGATGGCGTAAATGAAGAAGATGAGATTCTCATTCCAGCGAAGTATTTACCAGAAGATTACGAGATCGGAGATGGTATAGAAGTTTTTGTTTACACCGACCATAGAAGTAGACCTATTGCCGTCACTAGAATGCCTTTGGGTCAAGTGGGCGATATTGTGGGACTAAAAGTGAAGCAAGTTACAAATTTCGGTGCCTTTTTAGATATCGATTTGGAAAAGGACCTTTTTGTCCCGAACAAAGAACAAGCGGTGGACATGGTGGAAGGGAGAACCTATTTGGTGAAACTTCTGATTGATCATAAAACGAACCGAATGATCGGGTCAAGTAAAATATCGGCTTTTTTGAGTATTGCTTGCTCTGGGTTTGAAGAAGGAGAAGAGGTTGACGCTCAAATTTGGCAAAGAACAGAGTTAGGTTATAAAGCAGTAATCAATGGAAAATGCCAAGGCTTAATTTATGCCAATGAAATCTTTGACGATATTCAAATTGGCGATAGCCGAAAGGCTTATGTCAAGTTAATGCGCCCAGATGGCAAGATTGATTTGGCTTTGCAGAAGCAAGGCTATGAAGCTGTAAAGGACATGAGCAGCGTAGTGTTAGATCGTATACGAGAAGCAGGCGGGGTGCTAGCCCTAGGAGACAAAAGCTTACCAGAGGAAATCAAAGCGGAATTCGGTATGAGCAAAAAGAATTACAAGAAAATTCTCGGCGGATTGTATAAGGCAGGGGAGATAGAAATACTCAGTAATGAGGTGAGGCTTAAAAAAGCAGAAGGTTAGCATGAGGAGTGACTAACCTTCGACTAAACTACCTATAAAACTAAAACTAACCTAAGCTAATTTTACCGTTACATGGCCCAAATTATGGTTTTGATAAAACGATTGCACATGAGCCAATAAAGGAGGTCAGCGTTTTTACTGACATCGTTTAAGTTAGATATTTTTTTTGGTCTAGAGAAAGAATATTTTAATAAAAATAGGTTAGTAAAAATTATATACCGCTAGGAGTCGTTAAGGCCGTATTTTCTACTAAATCGTTAGTTGTAATTATTTGATGTTCACCTCATTAGCAATTCCTAGCGAAGTAAACCTAATCTCTAATATTCTAGGGTTTTCAATACCGTTTTCGCAGCTTGGCGCTGGATCTATATAGTAAGAATAATAAGTCTGGCTTCGGTCTGATAATTCTTGTTCTTCAGGCTGACCGAGCAGCTTAATGATCGACTTTTGGTAAAGCCCCAGAAGGTCTTTTTTTACTTCGATCAAATCGTCTATCATTTCAGCCCTCACAGCTTGACAACCATTAATATCTTCTTGCCATTTGGCAGTATCAAAGTCTCCTAAAGTGTCTTTTTTTGCGCAACCTGTCACTGCTAAAAGAACCACAACCATTCCCAAATAACCGAACTTCTTCATGCTGGATTAGTCTATTTTTGCCGAAGGTACAGCCCGCACTTTGAGTAACCAAAATAGTGACCCAAAGATGTACAATAAAGCGCCACTAATAAACCAAATGTCGGGCGACAAGTCCATGATAAAGTAGGATAGAGATATTGGAATGAGCATTAACCTTGAAATCTCCAAGCTTATAGCCCAACGCCGATTCTCAAATAGAGCACCGAAGCTAACGGTCGAGATAATGATGAGCATGGCCATCGCCGATTTTTCGATTAAGTTCTCGTCAAAGCGTTCCATCCCAAAAAGGAAGAGTGCCGTACCTACTAGCAAAAGCAGGTATTGACCAAAAACATAGGCGTTCATGGCCCAAACGGCGCGTAGGTCATACTTCCTGTAAGTGGTTTTGTCTACGTCATAAGGTGCCCGGTAACCTCCCATAGATTCTGGTAGCCAACCAGGCTTTTGGAAGAGATATTTCACTTTATCAGAGAATTTCGGCATCTGGCGAATGTCTTTGACCATATCAGCATAATGAGCAAAGTTGGCCCAAACAGGATTCCAGCTATCCAGGTTTTTAGTGATACCATAAGTGGGCCTTTCCTCTTCTTCCCTAAAAGTGCCAAACATACGATCCCAAATGATGAAAGTCCCAGCATGATTCTTATCGATGTATTTGGGGTTTCGTGCATGGTGCACTCTATGGTGCGAAGGTGTATTGAAAACAGCCTCAAACCATTTCGGGAGTTTATCGATCGATTCGGTATGAATCCAAAATTGGTATAACAAGTTAAATCCAGAAACAGATATCAGTACCAAAGGATTTATCCCTATCAAAGCCATCGGGATATAGAAAATTGAGGTCCAAATGATTTGCGTTGAGCTCTGCCGTAAGGCTACCGAAAGATTATATTCCTCGCTCTGATGATGTACACTATGACCTCCCCAAAACAAGTTTACTTGGTGACTCATTCGGTGTGCCCAGTAATAGAAGAAATCATATAGTATAAAGGCGATAAGCCATGTAAATACGTTTTCAGTAATCGTGGTTAGTCTGTAGTGATCATAGAAAAGCGTGTAAAGTCCAATGCTAAAAACACGCAGAAATGCACCCGTAACCTGTGAAGTGACCCCGCAATTAATATTGGTAATGGCATCATTTAAACGATAAGACTTTGTGGCTTTTATGCGGTGGACAATGAGCTCAATTCCAATAAGTAAGAAGTATACTGGGATAGCAATTACAGTTGGATTGAGATTCATCCTACTAACTTATAAAAAAATGAGAATTGATTTTTGATAAGCTATTCCCGCAGGGATAAATAGAAATCCGTTCTATTAATTATCTTCGCGCAGCAGAACGACAGTAGCATGGAGAAGTTTATTGGTTTTTTTAGAAATGTGACGATAGCCCTGTTTACCGGAGCCCTTATTTGGTCCTATGCTTTTTTGGCAAGCCAAGTAAATTATAGATTCGATCCAGCGGGAGACGTACTCGGCACAGCTAGTAAAGACACTTACTTTTTTGGTGCAATTATCATCTTTCTTTTCATTAATGTAATCTGCGTTTGGTTTGTGAAAACCTTAAAGAAAATCTCAACTACCGAGGATGGTACAGGCTTGCGGAATAGATCGCTTAAAACAGATATCATTAACTGGGTAAAAGGCTTTGCAGGCGTACTGAATTTGTTCCTTAGCCTGATACTCGTTTTCCTTGGATTGATGAACATGTCTGCAGACTATAATATCAAGACAATGGGGTTCTATGTTTACCTAGGACCACTTTTAATCCTAATATGGTTTTTCTACCTAGCAGCCATCCTTGGCAAGCGTAGAAACTGATCAAGTTTCTCATAATCAGACCGTAATGCATTTTCTGGTTTTGTGGATCAAAACAAGCGTGCATTTGTAGAATTTTAGTTATAAATTCCCCTTTCATTTTGTACTAATGAGTACAAATATCCGCTCACATTGGTAGTAGAATTTTTGAATGGCGAAACAAGCAGCGAATTACACCGAAGATAGTATTCGGTCCCTCGATTGGAAAGAGCATATTAGACTTAGACCCGGCATGTATATCGGGAAACTCGGCGACGGGTCTGCTCAAGATGATGGTATTTATGTTTTAGTAAAGGAAGTGATCGATAATAGTATCGATGAACACATGATGGGTTATGGAAAGACCATCGATGTGAAAGTTTCCGAACACAAAGTAGAAGTCAGAGATTACGGCCGAGGAATTCCACTTGGTAAAGTGGTAGACTGCGTATCTAAAATCAATACAGGGGGGAAATATGACTCAGGAGCTTTTCAAAAATCCGTCGGTTTAAATGGTGTAGGTACCAAAGCCGTAAATGCCCTGTCGAACTACTTCAAGGTACAATCCTATCGGGATGGTATGACCAAAGTCGCGGAATTTCAACGAGGAGAAATTACAAACGACGCAAAAGAGACTACTTCAAGTGGAAGAAATGGTACCCAAATCGTTTTTCGCCCAGATGAGACCGTTTTCAAAAACTACCACTTCATTCCCCAATATTTAGACGATTTGATTTGGAACTATTGCTTTCTAAATGCTGGGTTGACGATAAACTTCAACGGCGAGAAATACCATTCAGAACGAGGGCTTTACGATCTATTATCTCGAAAAACCGATGAGGATAACCTTCGTTACCCGATCATTCAGCTCATCGGGGACGATATTGAGATAGCACTTTCGCATACCAACCAATACGGAGAAGACTATTACTCCTTTGTAAATGGTCAGTACACCACCCAAGGTGGAACACACCAAGCAGCCTTGAGAGAAGCGGTTGTAAAAACTGTACGGGAGTTCTACGGTAAGAACTTTGATGCCACAGATGTGAGAGCGTCGATTGTAGGAGCCATTGCCGTTCGAGTTCAAGA